>JAXGJB010000001.1:0-160770 GCA_040770465.1 Methanothrix sp.
AATAGCTTTTTAGTAATTGCCTACGTCCAGTTGGAGATCTTCGAACTTCAGCAAGCAAATCGCCGTAATTGGGTTTCTTGTCATATTTATTTATGTACCAAGTCTCAGGATCTGGGTCACATTCTTCGTTCATTATGTGTGCCAATTTTTGTATAAGATCTTCGGTAATTCCCCAAGCAGTTTTTATTCCAGACGCTTGAGATATCCCCGAACCAAGAAGTAGCGCATAGAGCCCTTCATTAGAGTGGACCGAAATTGCCAGCGATAGCATAGGATCTATCATGTATGTCACTTTGCATACACCACTCATAAATTAATCGGTATCTCTACCAAATCAATCTTTAACTCGACCGCAACACATAGTTCGTTGCTGTTTGGTGAAATGTTCGAGACACATATATTTTTACCATAAAAAGACCCAGTAACTAGATACGAATTCTTCGAGACGATCCCATGACCGACCCCTGGCACAGCCTGACCGCCGACGAGACCCTTGAGAAGCTGAAGTCCGGCAAGGAGGGGCTATCCTCCGAAGAGGCCGAGCGGAGGCTTTCGCAGTTTGGGCCAAACCAGCTCGAAGAGATCTACAAGCCCTCCAAGGCCCGGATATTCCTCCGCCAGTTCGAGAACTACCTGATCATAGTCCTCCTCGCAGCCTCCGCCATCTCCTGGATCGCGGGGGAGACGACCAACGCCTACGTCATAGTGGGGATCATCTTCTTCATATCCCTCATCGGCTTCGTCCAGGAGTACAAGGCGGAGCGGGCAATGGAGGCGCTCCAGGAGATGGTGGCGCCCGAGGCGAACGTCCTTCGGGCCGGGGGGAGGATGAGCCGGATCCCCGTCCGGGATCTTGTGCCCGGGGATGTCGTCTATCTTGAGGCCGGAGACAAGGTCCCCGCCGACTGTCGGGTGATCGAGGAGACGTCGCTTCAGGTCGTCGAGTCGTCTCTGACCGGCGAGTCGGTCCCCGAGAAGAAGGGGGTGGAGGCCGTGGCCGAGGAGACGCCGCTCGCCGACCGGACGAACATGGTCTACATGGGGACGATCGTCGTCTACGGCAACTGCAGGGCGGCGGTGACGGCGACGGGCACGGACACCGAATTGGGGCGGATATCGGGGCTCGTCCAGAAACGGCCCGAGGACCCGCCGATAAAAATCAAGTTCCAACAGCTGGCAAAACAGCTCGCTCTGGTGGTCCTGGCCGCCTGCGCCATCATCTTCGCCGTCGAGGTCTACCGGGGCTCTCCGGTGCTGGAGACCCTGATCATCGCCGCCGCCCTGGCCGTCGCCGGAATTCCCGAGTCGCTCCCCTTCGTCACCACCATCACCCTCGCCTACGGAACCCAGATCATGGCGAAGAAGAACGCCATCATCCGCCGCCTTCCCGCCGTCGAGACTTTGGGCTCGACGACGGTGATCTGCACCGACAAGACCGGCACCTTGACCCGGGGCGAGATGATGGTGAGGAGGATCTGGACGACCCGGGACGTGGAGGTGACCGGGTCCGGCTACGACCCCGCCGGCTCCTTCATCCTGGACGGAAAAGAGGTGGACCCGAAAGAGGACAGACACCTCACAGCCCTCCTGGTCGCAGGAGCCCTCTGCAACAACTCGAAGCTCGAAGAGGGGCCGGAGGGAGGCCACCGGGTGATCGGCGACCCCACCGAGGGCGCCCTCATCGTCGCCGCCTCGAAGGGGGGACGCCTCGGACTGGTCATGGACGAGGTCGAGGGCTGGTACGTCTCCGAGGTGGTGGAGTTTCCCTTCGACTCGGAGATGAGGAGGATGACGACGGTCCATGAATCTCCAGAGGGGCTGACCGTCTCGATGAAAGGGGCGCCCGAGACAGTCCTCAACTTCTGCTCACGAATCATGCGGGACGGAACCGAGGAGCCGATAACATCCGAGGACCGCCTTCAGGCCCTGGCCGCAGCCGACGATATGGCGGGGCGCGGCCTCCGGGTCCTGGCCCTGGCATGGAAAGAGACGGAGGCGGGAGCAAGCCTCGAACGGGACGGGGTGGAGTCCGGCCTGACATTTCTGGGGCTCGTCGGGATGATGGACCCTCCACGGGAGGAGGCGAAAGAGGCGATCAAGGTCTGCAAGGCCGCCGGGATCAGGCCCGTGATGATCACCGGCGATCACAAGCTCACCGCCTCGGCGGTCGGAAGAGAGCTCGGCATCCTCGCCGAGGGTGGCCGGGTCCTGGAGGGGACGGAGCTGGAGAATATGTCCAGCGAGGAGCTTTCTGCCGTAATCGAGGAGGTCTCGATCTTCGCTCGGACGACGGCCGAGCACAAGGTCAGGATCGTCGAAGCCCTCCGCAATAAGGGGCACGTCGTCGCCATGACCGGCGACGGGGTCAACGACGCTCCGGCCCTCCGGACCGCCGACATCGGGGTCGCCATGGGAAAGACCGGGACGGAGGTCTCAAAAGAGGCCTCGGACA
Source organism: Methanothrix sp. (assembly GCA_040770465.1). Lineage (GTDB taxonomy): Archaea > Halobacteriota > Methanosarcinia > Methanotrichales > Methanotrichaceae > Methanocrinis. The sequence continues at coordinate 2,453 of JAXGJB010000001.1, forward strand.
TGGTCATCGCCGACGACAACTTCGCAACGATCGTCTCGGCCGTCGAGGAGGGGAGGCGGATCTACGCCAACATCAGAAAAGCTTCGTCGTACCTGTTATCCTGCAACTTCGCCGAGGTTATGACGATCTTCATCGGGGTGATGCTGGGCCTGCCCGTGCCGCTCCTCGCCCTCCAGATCCTCTGGATCAACATAGTCACCGACGAGTTTCCGGCCATCGGCCTTGCCGTCGAGCCCGCTCACTCCGACCTGATGAAGAGAAAGCCCCGAAACCCCGCCGAGCCGATCCTGACCAGGGGCCTCTTCATCTACACCCTCGGCATATCGGCAGTGATCTTCGTCGGGACCCTCGGCCTCTACGCCCTCTCCCTGGAAGAAGGCGTTCCGATCGAAGGGGCCAGGACGACGGTCTTTGCGGCTCTTGTGATCTTCGAGATCTACAACGCCTACAACAGCCGCTCTCTCCGAGACTCCGTCTTCACGATGGACCCGAGGACGAACAAGAAGCTGATCGCGGGGCTTGCCGCATCAACGGCAGGCCTTCTGGCGGCGATATACCTACCCTTCATGCAGAAGCTCTTTGATACCTCCCCTCTAGGCGCCGAGAGCTGGGCTGCCATAGTCCTCGCGGCATCGGTGGTGGTGGTGGTGGCTGAGATCTTCAAACGCCGGGAGCTTCCCGAGAGGAGGGCGTAAAAAGGTAGAAACGGGCCTCGCCGAAGTTGACGAGAGTTCGTGAATATCCAGGAATTGAAGCGACCTCGTCTGCGAGAGGCCTCACGATCACGTCGGCCCCGATATCGAGGGCGATTCGTCCCATGGCGATCTGCATCTCCAGAGGCGGCCTTATCGAGTAAAGCAGAGTTGCGCCCTGGTAAAGATCCATTTTCGGGGAGAATATGTCGTCCTCGATTACGGCAAGGCCGCCGACGGTCCGGGCCTCTCGATCGGTGGCCACGACCGTCATGTTGGGAGAGAGGAGGAGGGCGATCTCGGGTACCCTTCCTACCCCCACCTCAACGACCTTTCCCGAGTACCGGGAGAGGATGAACCGGGCGAGGTCCGGCCCGCCCCTGATCGATTGGACTATCATCTGATCCGACGACAAATGCGAATAACGAAGACCGCAACGGCGACTAATACGACCTCAACCGCAGCCTTGCGGTCCTAAAGCCCCAGCTTCTCCAGGGCCAGAGCCGCCGCCTTCTCTCCGGAGAGGAGCATCCCGCCGAAGATCGGCCCCATCCGATGCCCGCCGGCGACGGCCGCCGCCGCCATCCCCGCGGCTATGAGGCCCGGATAGACCTCCTGGGTCACCTCGACGACGGTCTTCTCTCCGACGTCGGCCCACATCGGCTTCTCTCCGACGACCCCGAGGGACCCCACCTTGGCACCGGGGATCTTCCTCTGGACAACCTCGCAGATGTCGGCGTCGTGGCCGGTCCCGTCGATGACGACCTTCGCCCTGATCGATAGGGGGTCGACGTGAAGCCTCGTCCTCTCCACAGCCTCCCAGTTGATGACGAGACCCGCGATCTTCTCGTCCTCCCGGATCATGACGTCCTCCACGGTGACGAGGTTTATGATCTCGGCTCCGGCTTCGATCACCCCCGCCGTCAGCTTCGCCACCGTCTCGATGGAGCTTGCGATGTAGTAGCCTTCGGCGTACTCCCGGTACCAGACCCCGAACTCGTCGAGTATCCTGCACCCCTCCTTCTGGACGACGATCCTCGGGAACATCATCCCGCCGCCCCAGATCCCGCCGCCGACGGAGAGGTTCTTCTCGAAGACCACCGTCTTGGCGCCGGCCTCGGCGAGCTTCTTTGCCGCCACCAGGTTTGCGGGGCCCGCCCCCACCAGGGCCACGTCCACGTCGGTGTACTTGAGGAACGACTCCATGTAGGATTCGACTATCGCCTTTGTGATCGTAACTTCGTCAAGAGCCATGGGAAGGGCGTTGGCCCGATTCCTGATAAAGATATCCATTTTGGAAATTCTTATCTACCATCTTGCCGTCCTCCTCTCCCGCGGAGATTTCAGAGGGGCACGGGCTCAGATGCCGGCGAATGCTGGCTGGCTCATTTTGTTGGGGCCCGCGAGCCCCTCGCTCCGGCGGTGGTGGACGGGATGAGGAGTGAGACGAAGGAGGCATTTCGGTCCGGGGAGCAGGCTTACTCGTCCGACGGCGAGGAGTTTGCAAACCCCCAGATCCTGGTGGTGGGATGCGGAGATGCCGGCTGCAAAATGGTGACGAGGCTTGCGAACCTTGAGGTCGACGGCGCCGAGACCCTGGCCGTCAACACCGACCGCCGCATGATGGAGAGGATCAGGGCCGACAGAAAGATGCTGATAGGGAGGGGCTTCGTCGAGGGGGATGGAGCTGGAGGCGACCCCAAGATCGGGAGGATCGCCGCCGGGAGGTCCAGGCGGGCCCTCGAAGACGCCCTGGGAAATAGAGACCTCGTCTTCGTCGCCGCCGGCTTTGGGGGCGGGACGGGGACTGGCGCGGCCCCCGTTATATGCGAGATGGCAAAGGGTCTCGGCTCGACGGTGGTCGGGATATTCACCATCCCCCCGGGAGCGGACCTTCGGCGAGGAGAAGGTGGGGATGGTGGAGGTGGGGATGGAGGTGGTGGAGTAGAGCCAGAGAGCCCTATAGAGATTGAAGAGCTGGCAAAAACCGCAAACACCCTCATTCTTCTGGATAACAGCAGAATTCTTGAGATGGCGCCGGGCCTCTCAGCTGATCAGGTATTCTCGGTGATGGACCAGGTGGTGGCCGAGATCATCAGGGGGATCGTCGAGACGATAACAGAGACGTCCCTTATCAACCTCGACTTCGCCGACGTGAAGACGATCATGTCCAGCGGCGGCCTCTCCGCAGTCCTGGTGGGCGAGTCCGATTCAAAGGACGAGGCCGGGAAGATCGTCTTTTCGGCTCTGAAGTTCCCGATGCTGAACGTCGATACGAAAGCGGCCACCGGATGCCTCCTCCACATAACGGGGGGCTCTGACCTCACCCTCAAGAAGGCGGCGACGATCGCCGCCGCCCTGACTGGAGAGCTGGATCCGGAGGCGAACGTCATCTGGGGGGCGAGGGTGAAGGAGGGGCACGAAGGAAAGATCGGCCTTCTGGCTATAATGACAGGGGTGGGATTCCCGCAGGTGGTCGGCGGCCGATCGTAGTGCTGGCACCTGATGTATAGTCCCGAAACCTTTGACTTTATATACTCAACAATCCCCTATAAGCTCAATTGTTATAGCGCTGAGGCCCAAAATGACCATGCTTCTGAGAATCTTCACACCTCCCGAAACCTCATCTTCAGCTCGTAGACCCCTTCCTCCCTCCTCTTCTCGATGTCGAAGCCCATCTTCTCGAAGAGGCTTCTCATCGGTCTGTTGGTTGAAAGGACCTCGGCGGAGAAGCCGAGGAGCCCCTGCCTCTTCGCGAGGTAGGTGAGGCGGTGGAGAAGCTCGGTGCCCACGCCCTTTCCCTGGTAGTCGTCCCTCACCACCAATGCGACTTCGGCGGTGTGCATGTCCCGGTTGAGGCTGTACTGGCCGACGCCGACGACCGTCTCCTTCTCCGGCTCGTCTTCACCCTCGACGACGGCGAGGATCACCATGTCCCGCGAATAGTCGACGGCGACGAGATCCTGCCTCATCTCGTGGGGGACGTTCTTTCTCGTCGAGATGAACCGGGTGTAGAGGCTCTCGTCGGAGAGGGAGTAGAAGAAGTCCTTGATCAGGGGCTCGTCGCTGATCTTGATGGGGCGGAGGAGGATCTCCTGGCCCGCGCCTGCGCGGGTGGTTCGGTGGATCGCAAGGCTCTCGGGGTACTCGCCGCCCTTTCCGGGGACGTAGGCCTGATCCAGGTAGATCAGCTTCAGCCTCTTCGCCTCCTCGATCAGCCAGGGGCGGAAGTCGGGGTGGGCGATTGATATCAGGTCCATCGCCCTCTCCCGGATGTTCTTTCCCTGGAGGTAGGCGATCCCCCGCTCGGTGACGACGTACTGGACGTCGCCCCTCGTCAGGGTGACCCCCGATCCGGGGAGGAGGGCGGGGACGATCCGCGAGACGGTTCCGCCGAGGGCCGTCGATGGGAGGGCGAGGATCGACTTTCCGCCCGGCGCAAGGAGCGAGCCCCTCATGAAGTCCGCCTGCCCCCCGATCCCGCTGTAGAAGGTGCTGCCGAGGGACTCGGCCGTCGCCTGGCCGGTCAGGTCGATCTCCATGGCGCTGTTGATGGCGGTCATCCTCTTGATCTGGGATATGGTCAGGGGGTTATTCGTATAGTCGATCGTCTTGAACTCCACCGAGGGGTTGTCGTGGAGGTACTCGTAGGTCTCCGCCCGCCCCATGCAGAAGGCGGCGACGGTCTTTCCCCGGTCGATCGTCTTCTGGCTGTTGTCGACGACTCCAGACTTCATCAGCTCCACGATCCCGTCGGTGAGAAGCTCGGTGTGGATTCCCAGGTGCTTTTTCTTGGTGAGGTGGGATAAGAGGGCGTTGGGGGCGTAGCCGTACCCCACCTGGATCGTCGACCCGTCCTCGATGATCCGGGCGACGTAGGCCGCGATCCTCTTGGCGGTGTCGCTGATCACCTCCGGCCTGTACTCGAGAAGCGGCTCGTCGTGAGGGACGAGATAGTCCACCTCCTCGACGTTGATGAACCCGTCCCCGTGAATCCTCGGCATGGACCGGTTGACCTGGGCGATGACCAGGGGCGCCATCTCCACCGCGGCCTTGACGATGTCGACCGAGACCCCCAGGCTCATGTACCCGTGATTGTCTGGGGGCGAAGTCTGGACCAGGGCGACGTCGATGGGGGTGATCTCTCTTCGGAACAAATCGGGGACCTGGGAGAGGAATATGGGGGTGTAGTCGGCCGCGCCCCGGTTGACGGCGTCTCTCGTGCTGTCGCCGACGAAGAAGGAGTCGAGCCTGAAGTTATCCGCCAGCTTCTCATCGGCGTAGGGGGCGATCCCCAGGCTCCAGACGTGGATCACCTCCGCCTCGAAGAAGGCCTTGGGGTTATTTTTGACGTACTCGACGAGGGAGCTGAGAAGAAACTGGGGCTCGCCGCACCCGGTGCCTATGAATATCCGGTCTCCCGGGTGAATGTTCCTGAATATGGCGGCGAGGGAGGCGAACTTCTCGGGCCAGATCTCCCTCTCCCGCACATAATCTTGATCGGAAATCATCGGATTCATCTAACGGACCTCATATTCCTTCAGCAGACTTTCTCGATCCCGTCAATCGATCCCGTCAATCGATCCCATCAATCGATCCCATCAATCGATCCCATCAATCGATTCCCTTCCCCACCTCAATCCCCACAATCGATACCATCGGAACTCCGCCGATCTCGAAGAGCCCGGCATGTCATGTCGAAGGACGTCTCCGCCTCAGACGGGACCTCCGTCCATAACGGCGGCTGAACTTCTCCAGCCCCTCGAAGCTTCCCAAAATCGCGAGGCGGTCCCCCCTCCTCAGTACCGTCTCGGGTCCGATGGCGAGGAGCCCCCCCCCGTCCCTCTCGATGGCCACCACGGTGCAGCCGAGCTTCTCCGGAAGGTTCAGCTCCCCGAGGCTCCTGCCGTCGAGCCGCGACCTCCACCCGACCCGGAAACGAGTCATCTCCAGCTCCTCGTAGATCATGGTGAACTCCTCCTCCTGCTTCTGGGCGATCCTGGCGAGCATGGAGCTTGCAACGATGGGGACGGAGGCGACGTAGTCTGCGCCGGCCCGGTAGATCTTCTCCGCCGAGCTGAGGTGGTTTGCCCTCGCCACGATGAAGGCGTCGCCGTTGAGGTTTCTTGCGAGGAGGGTGGCGAAGACGACGTCGGAGTCGTCGTTCAGCATTATCAGAACCCCAACCGCCTCCTTCACCCCCGACTCCACCAGCACCTCTTCGGAGGTCCCGTCCCCGACGACGTGTCTGAAACAGGCATCGCAGAGCTCCCTTTTATCCACCACCGAGGGGGAGACGCCTCTATCTCCGAGGACCGATACGATCCGACGCCCGACGTCGCCGTAGCCGATCACGATCAACGGCCCCTCTCGGGGAGGCCCCATGGTCAGATCCCTCAGCCGGTCCAAGGCCTCCCTCTCCCCCACCGCCATCAGCACCGAATGGGAGCTTATCACCTCGTCCTTGGGGATCGAGACGAACCTGCCCCTCTGCCACATCCCCACCACCCTCGCCCCCGTCTCCAAAAGGTCCGGGTCGTGGACCTCCTTTCCCGCGAGGGAGCTGCCCGGATAGATGGGAAGCGGAACCATGGAGCTTCCGAAGAGCTTGAACGCACCCGGAAAGACCCCCTTTCGCGGGGGGGACGTGATCTGGGCGACGAAGGTTCCGAGGAGGGACTTGGGCGATATCACCCTCGCGGCTCCCGCGTAGCTGAGAAACCTCGCCTTGGCCAGGTCCTCGGCGAGGGCCACCACCTCGACCTCGGAGATCTCCCGAGCCGTCAACGATATGTCGGCATTCCTCTCGTCCCTCTCGTTGGCGATGAGGAGCTTTGCGGACCGGACGTTGGAGCTTAAGAGGACATCTCTCTCGGCGGAATCGCCCCATACGACCTGATACTTCTTGCTGATCTTTCGGGCCGTCTCCTCCGACCTCTCGATCACCAGAAAGGGGACCTTCTGTCTTCTGAAGTTCTCCGCCAGGGCCTCGACGATGGGGTTGTAGCCGCAGACTATGATGTGGTCTCTCATATTCGTGGGGGCTTTTGTTGGGGGATCGCGGTTCAGATTTTCAAGCCACGGTGTGACGATCAGGGGCAGGGCCACCGCGAATAGCATGAATATCCCGGAGAGGCCGACGATGGCGCTGAAGACCCTTCCCGGAAGGCTCTCGAAGACAACGTCTCCGTACCCCACGGTCGTCATGGTGGTGACCACCCAGTAGACGGCGGTCACAGGATCCGTGTTATCGAGCTGCCCCTCGCGGCTCATCAGCTCCAGGAAGATCACGCCGTAGAGGGCGACCAGGAAGATCGTCGCCACGACGTAACATAGGACTCTGCGCAAAGCCATTACCCCCTTACCCGTTTGATCGAGATACGTTAAAAAGATTCTGACATCAGCCAGGCGACCTCGCGGAGGTCCACCTCGATACCCTCAAGCCTCTCTCCGAGGGCGTCCAACGTTGGGATCGAGCAATACTCGCCGTCCGCGGCCATGATCATCGAGGCGCCCTCCAATGAGGCGCATCCGAGCCCCACCTCCTCGAAACGGAGTCTCAAACTCCCGATGGTCGCAGTCCGGATGCAGACGATGGACCAGGCCGGCCGGCTGCCATGAGAGGGTGACCCACCCGGCTTTCGCAGACCTCGATATCAGATCTTCGACGAGGTGCACGTCACCATCTTCGATGTAGGGTGAGTCGATGAGGAGGAGCGCCGGCTCACTCAACCGGTCCAGAAGGCCTGAGACGCCCGAAAACCCGTCTCCGAGATGGAAATGCCGAGTCGAATTCGACGCCCCCTCGCCCTTCAACCGAGATCTCCACGCCCTCTCGACCTCGGGGCTTGTATCCCAAAGCTCTGCATCGAGGGCGACGCCGCGCGTATCGGCGAGATCGAGGACGATGGACGCGGACCCCGGATACCGCTCAAGGCCGCGGGGGTTTCTGTCGCCGACGATTTGAAAGTAGCGATATTTGTCAAGAGGTTCGCGGCAGGGCCAGATCCTCCCGATCCCCCCCTCCCACTCGCCGCCGGGACGGAGCCGGTACTCGGGTCGTCCGGCGTGGCTCTCGACGTAGATCCGGACTCCGGCCCCGGCCCCCAGGAGGTGGTCGGCCACCTCGGCCAGTACAAGGTGTTTCCAGACGTCGCCGGCATTTCCGGCGTGGCGGCGGTGGTCGTAGCCCATGAGTTCTCCATTTCCTCTATCGATGATAAATTTGACCTGGATATTGAATGATGGAGAAGAGACGAGATGAAGAGAGGGAGTTGAGAGAGGGAGTTGAGAGAGGGAGTTGAGAGGGGGAGTTGAGAGGCTGGGAGTTATGAGGCCGAGGGGCAGATGAGCGTTCAGGGGTGAAGAATGAGGAAGGGGAAAAGCGATATAGGAGATCGCCTCGACTGATCGAGGGAGATCTCTTGCGAAGGAGACCTCTGAAACTCCGATCGGACCCGGTCCAGCCGGTCCTAAAATTAGATGGGAGCCTCCGGTTTTGAAGATAATACTGATGGGAAACCCCAACGTCGGAAAGAGCGTCGTATTCTCCAGGCTCACGGGGATCGAGGTGATATCCTCAAACTACCCGGGAACCACCGTCGAGTACACCCTGGGCAAGACCACCATCGGAAAGGAGAGCTCCGAGGTTATCGACCCACCAGGGGTCTACTCCATCGAGCCCTCCTGCAGGGCCGAGGAGGTGACGAGGGAGATCTTCGAGGAGGGGGCGGACGTCGTGGTCAATGTGGTCGACGCCACAAACCTCGAACGGAACCTGAACCTCACCCTCCAGATCCTGGAGCGGGGCCTCCCGACGGTCGTCGTCCTCAACCTCTGGGACGTGGCCACCCGGACGGGGATAAATATAGACGTCGAGGCGCTGGAGCGGGAGCTTGGCGTCCCCGTTTTGCCGGCGGTGGCCGTCAGCGGCCAGGGGATAAGAGAGCTGGTGGAGGCGATACCTACGGCAAGGGTGCCTCCAACCGTCCGGTTCGAGTCCGCAGACCAGAGGTGGGCGAGGGTCGGCGAGATCGTCGAGAGGAGTCAGCGGGTCGTCCACAAGCATCCCACCATCCTCGAGAAGCTGGAGGAGGCGACGATAAAGCCCCTCTTCGGAGTCCCATTCGGCCTTTTCGTGCTATACCTATCCTTCACCGGTGTCATCAGGCTGGGAGAATTTCTCATCGACACCATCCTCGATCCGGCCTTCGCCGTTTATGGATCTTGGATCACCGGGGTCGTCGGCCAGCACGCCAGCGGCCTCCTCCGCGACATCCTCATCGGGACTTCGCCGGAGATCGAGACCTCCTTCGGCCTTCTCACCACAGGCCTTTACGTCCCTCTGGGGATGGTGATGCCTTTCGTCATCCCCTTCTACATCGTTTTGGGGGTCCTCGAAGATGTCGGCTACCTTCCGCGGATCAGCGTCCTCGTCGACGCCCTGATGCATCGGGTCGGCCTCCACGGAGCTGCCATCGTACCCTGCATCCTCGGCCTCGGCTGCAACGTCCCCGGCGTCATGGCCACGAGGGTCCTCGAGTCTCCGAAGCAGAGGTACCTCGCCGCCACCCTGATGGCGGTCTCGGTCCCCTGCGCCGCCCAGAACGCCATGATCTGGGGGCTCCTCGGCCCCTTCGGCCTCCGGTACATCGCCATCGTCTACGGGACCCTCGCCCTCGTCTTCATCACCGCCGGCTTCATACTCTCCCGGATCATCGGCGGCGAGTCGCCGGAGATATTCCTGGAGATCCCCCCTTATCGAGTCCCCGATGGCCGGGCTCTCTTCAAGAAGACCTGGATGAGGTCGAAGCATTTTCTGAAGGAGGCGGTACCCTACGTCCTTTTGGGGGTATTTCTGATGAACGTCCTCTTCATCATCGGGGTCGTCGATGCAGTCGGGAGCCTGGCGGAGCCGGTCGTCACCGGCCTATTCGGCCTTCCGAAGGACGCCGCAGCGACTATGATAGTCGGGTTTCTGAGAAAGGACGTGGCCGTCGGGATGCTCGCCCCCCTGGGTATGACGGCGGGCCAGCTCGTCGTCGCCTCGGTGGTGCTGGCGATGTACTTCCCGTGCGTCGCCACCTTCGCCGTCTTCATGAAGGAGCTGGGGCTGAAAAATACCGCACGGTCGGCGGTGATCATGGTATTTTCGGCGACGATCGTGGGGACGATCCTCAACGCCATCTTGACGATCTGAATGCCGGATTCTGTAGAAGCGGGGTCGTGAGGGTTTCAGTTCCTCGGCCGCGACTTCATGGTCCCCCTCTGATCGCATCGACGGGGATCTTTCCGTCGTGGACCGCCGTGGCGACGAGGGCGCCGGCGAGGCCCAGCTCCTCCAGCCGGTCGAGGTCCGATCCGTCTTTCACCCCGCCTCCCAGGAGGAGGGGATGATCGGAGATATCCGCGGCTCTTCGGAGAAAACCCTCATCCAGGCCAGCCGAAGTTCCCACCCGGTCCAGGGAGAGGAGGATGATCTCTCCAATGGGGAGAGGGTTCAGCTTCCGGATCAGATCGAGAGGCGAGACCTTGAGAGATGGGTCGCGAGCCAAGACCTCGCCCCTGAAGAGATCCACGCTGACAACGATGTCTCTTCTGGCTGACGCCTCCTCGATGAGAGAGAGAGAACCGGTCTCCGTCCCCAGGACGGGTTTGCAGCTGATCGGTAGGAGGTCGAGATCTTTGAGAGACGATATCCCGATGTCTGCCATCGTATCGGCCTTGCCGGCGATCTCGCCGATCAGATCGAGGTTATCGCCGGAGCCTGTGATCCTGTCGAGGTCGGCGACGTAGACCTCTTTTGGCCGGAGGAGTTCGAGGATCGAGATTGGGTCGGAGGTCCCGACGACCTTGCTCGACATCGCGATCTGCTGATATTTCTCCCGCTCTCCCCGAACGGCGTGGACCGCCGAACCGTTAAATAGGTCGAGAACAAAGACGCAGCGCGTCATGATTTTACAAAACGAGGATGAGATGATATGAGGTTGTTGGTCAGTCCGATTAATATCAAAGAGGCAGAGGCGGCGATGGCTGGAGGCGCGGACATTTTGGATGTCAAAAACCCCAAAGAGGGGTCTCTCGGTGCAAACTTCCCCTGGGTGATAAGGTCCGTCGCAGAGGTTGCCGGTGGCAAAATGCCCGTCAGCGCCACCATCGGCGACTTCGACTACAAGCCCGGGACCGCCAGCCTCGCGGCCCTGGGAGCCGCCTTCTCCGGAGCCGACTACATCAAGGTGGGCCTCCTCAAGATCCAAACCCAGGACGAGGCCGGTGATATGCTCGGAAATATCGCACGGTCTGTCAAGGAGTTCGACGCCGAGAAGAAGCTGGTGGCAGCTGCCTACTCCGACTTTTCCAGGGTAGGGTCGATCTCCCCGATGGACCTGCCCGAGGTCGCCGCCGAGTGCGGGGCCGACGTGGTGATGGTGGATACCGCCGTCAAGGACGGCAAGTCGACCTTCGAGTTCATGACCGAATCCCAGATCGCAGATTTCATCGATCTCGGCCACGACTTCGGCTTGGATGTGGCGATCGCGGGGACGATAAAGTTCGAGGACCTTGATCTCTTGAAGAGGGTCGCTCCGGAGATCGTCGGGGTCCGGGGAGCGGTCTGTGGCGGTGACCGGAGCGGCCAAATAAAGGAGGAGCTGGTCAGACGGATGAAGGCCGACCTCTCCTGAAGCTCGTTTTATAGCTTTATCAGCTTCGCCTTGATGACCCCCGAGACCTCGGTCAGCCTCTTGAGGGTATCGTCGGAGACGGGGTGGTCGACGTTCAGGACCATGATCTGCTCCCCGCCCGAGGGCTTTCGGCCGACGTGCATACCGCCGATGTTGATCTGATCCTCGCCCAAGACGACGCAGCAGGGTCCGATGATATTCGGCCGGTCCTCGTGGGTGGCCATGACCATGTAACCCTCGGTGGGGACCTGAACCCTATACTCGTTGATCTGGACGATCCTCCCCTCCTTCTTGCCGTAGACGGTCCCAAAGATCGAGACCGAGCCCTTGGGGCCCGAGAGGGTCAGGGTGACCAGGTTGCTGTAGCCGTTCGTCGAATCGGTCTTGCTCTCGGTGAGGGCGATCCCGCACTCCTTCAGCTTGACCAGAGAGTTTACGAAGTTGGCGCTGTGGCCCGCCGCCTCCAGAAAGCCCTTCACCGCCGAGATGGTGACCGGCTTTGAATCCTTCTCGGCGACGGTCCCGCCGTAGACGATCTCCAGCTTCTCATATCCGTCCTCGCCGAGCTGGGCTGCGAGCCGTCCCATCTTCTCCATAAGGTCCATGTAGGGGCTCATCACCGCCATAGTCTCGGAGGATATGGCCGGCATGTTCAGGGCGTTGGGTGGAAGCTCTCCTCTCATCACCGCCAGGATCTGCTCGGCAACAGCCACCGCCACGTTCACCTGGGCCTCGGCGGTGGAGGCTCCGAGGTGGGGGGTCACAACGATCCCGTTCTGCTCGATGAGGGGGTTACCGGTCGGCGGCTCCTTGGTGAAGACGTCGACGGCGGCTCCTGCGACCCTTCCTTCGGCGACGGCCTTGGCGAGGGCCTCCTCGTTGATGATACCGCCTCGGGCGCAGTTGATCAGCCGGACTCCCGGCTTCATGATATTGAACTGGTCCTCATCGATGAGGTTTCGGGTCTCCTTGGTGAGGGGGGTGTGGACGGTGATGAAGTCAGATTCCCTGAAGATCTCGTCGAGGGGCGCGAGCTTGATTCCCAGGTCTGCGGCCTTCTCCTCGGTGACGAAGGGGTCGTAGGCGAGGATGTGCATCCCAAACGACTTCATCCGAGATGCGATCTCGGCTCCGATCCTGCCCAGGCCGACGATCCCCAGGGTCTTGTTGTAGACCTCGACCCCGGTGTACTTCTTCCGGTTCCACTCGCCGGCCTTGATGGAGTTGTTCGCCTGGGGGATGTTTCTTGCAAGAGAGAGCATCATGGCGATGGTGTGCTCTGCCGCGGAGATGGTGTTTCCACCGGGGGTGTTGACGACGATGATCCCCTTCTTGGTGGCGGCATCTATGTCGATGTTGTCGACCCCGACCCCGGCCCTTCCGACGACCTTCAGCTTATCGGCGGCGGCGATCACCTCGGCGGTCACCTTCGTCCCGCTCCGGATGGCCAGGGCGTCGTAATCTTTGATTCTCTCAATCAGCTCTTCGGGGGAGAGGTTGGTGATGACGTCAACCTCGGCCTCCGTCTCCAGCTTCCTTACGCCCTCTTCTGATAGAGGGTCGCTGACAAGGACTTTCATGACATTCTCCTCCATTGACGTGCAGAGATGTACAGGCATTTTACCTTTTCGACGTAATGGGCGGAATTGTCCGAAATAAGTGGAAGTCCAACTCCCCCGAGACTTTTTCTCGTGGGTCCAGGAGCCGGAGGAGAAGAGAGGATCATCCGGCGGATTCGTCTCCCATTTTCCTACAGCTGATTCGTTGGCAGGTCTGTAACCCAATCAAGTGGCAGGCTCAGATTTGAGAGTCGAAGGAGCGGCATAGACTGAACCGTTAGATTGGAGAGGAGGGTCAGGTCGAACTTCAAGATACCCTTCTTTCCCTCATACGGCGAATTCTCCTCGAACCATCGCAAGATCTCCTGGGATAGTTCGCTGACGAAGGATCCGGATGTATCTTGGTCACTGGAGCGTCCCCTCCGCGGGACCGACGGGTCGAAGGAAGAGGACGGAACGAAGAGGACCGGCAGGGTCACCCATGGAAGCTCGGAGTTCACCCGATACTCGTAGCTGCACTCCAGTTGGAGGGAGAATGAATCCTTCGATCCAGCCGTTTGGTTCTTAAAGAGGTTCTCGAATAACGAAGAGAGATGCTCGGCCAGCCTCCGACTAACGGGCTCTCCGTCAGGAGAGCCGACGAGCGAGATGTCTATCAGATCGTCCGATCTCAGCTTCGGTCGGTGCGGGTTTGCGAACTGGATCTCCGAGGTCCTGTATACGAAGGGACTCGCGGTCTTCCTCTCAGGGACTAGCGTTTCGTTCCGGCTGAGCCAGGAGGTTGACCGAGCGCTCTGCTCTTCCATCACGTTGATCTGCGGCAAAGTGACTGTACGGCCCGGAATGGCCCGTCCCAAAGAAGCGGTAAGATACTTCCCATCATCATGGGATCTGAATACATAATCGATCTCTGAATCGTTACTTGGAAGTTGGACTGTATCGTATTCTCCGATGGCCACCTTCGGCAAATCAATTCCAGATGGCCAATTTCCGTTAAGATTGACTCTGACCATCAAAGCCTCCACCGCCGTTCCGTCGGGATCGCTCATCGACTTAGACATCTCTTTTATGGAGAATTCGCACGCGTCTACAAAATCCCGCACATTATCGAAGTCGCCGGCAAACTTTGTGATATCGTTCAGTGGTGCCCACGCTTTGGCCACGCGGCCAACGAGGTTCACGAAAGATTCGAGAGCTTTCAATGCCGTGGATCGTTCTCCGTCCTTGGCCGATTTGTCGATCTCGCGCAAAACCCCGTCAAGATCCTTCGCCACAGCAGGGTAGACAGTAACAAACTCTGCAAGAGCGGGGAAGACGTCGTCCATCGACTGAGACAGAGCTCTAGACGCCGGCTTAAGGTTGAAGACCACTCTGAACGAAATATCGTCCTGAGGCTCGTGGTAACTCTGACTGTAAACGAAGGAGTAATCCCACATCACAGCCTTGTCGATATTAGATGCGTTGATATCGTCGGAGCTGGGCAATCCGGTCTGGCCGATCATAGATGGCGGCGTTGGAATGGCACGGAGCACCAGCGGCACGTCGAACTTGCCCAGATACCTCTCCAGCGAGAAGTCGCCGTCACCTTCCGGCAGGTTCACAAAGGAGAGCCACGACGATGCCTCGTAATTGTATATCCCAGGCAGCTCGCCGATTTCATGTTCGATGTTCAGCCCCCGGAACGAGAGGTCCAACGGCACGTAGCTCTGCATCGGGCTCGAAGGATCGTCTCCCTGTTTTGTGTCTTTCGTCTGCATCAAGAACGTCAGGTTTTCCGTTCTGTTCTCGAGCACGAGTTTCGCCGTCGTCAGAGATACGTCTCCGTTTTGGGATTCGGTGTCATCTTCTGGAACTGGCGCGCCGTAGATGCGAGGTGGATTGGGGTCGTCGGGTTGAGGAACTCCGGTGTTGACGTCGGCCTCGAACTGGATGACGGCGTTTGTGGAATAGGCGTTCGAAAGACGGACCAGAAGCTGCTGTCTGAACGCCTCCCTTGCCTCTTCATCCTGGCCGTCGCACAGCTCGTCATCAAAGACCGGAATCAACAGATCGCTTATAGACTCTGCCAGTGATTTCTTGTATTCTAGCAGCGTTCCGATCAGATCCTGCTCACCGTCGACCATCAAAAGACGTGCTGGCGAGATGTACTCCGGCATGAGGAACTTGTCGACCGCCGCCAGGAACTCCCGGACCCAAACGTCCATATCGATTCCAACAAAATCAAGAGTCCGTGTCGGATCGCTGAAATCTATCTCGTTGCCTGAAATGTAGTCGTAGATGGGCACACCCAACCGCGACTCTGGCTTGTTTGAGATCGGCTTTGGTGCAAATATCTTCGGGGAGCCGGGGTTTTTCACGGAGTAAGAGATGCCGTTTGCGCCCAACCTCACAGCCCAGATCGATTTCGAACTCGAGGACGTTCCAACCCGTTTTCTGTCGGTGCCTGTGGCGACTTTGAGCTGATACGATCCGGGCAGGTTCAGAGCCTCCTCAAAATTCAAGGCGAAGACCCTCATCGAATACGGATCGACAGCAGCGTCGGTCTTTTTAACGGCCGGGTGGATCGGAGTCGCGACGGAATAGACCGATTCGGCATCTTTGAGGTCAGACTGCACCTTTGCCACAGGCCGCTCCATCTTCATCGCGACGGTCAGCTCGAATATCTGGACAGTGTTCAAGGCGAACCCGTTCTCGGTCACAGACGCGCCTTTGGCGATCGGAAACACTATATCGAGATCCCCCGGAGTCACTTCAGAAGAGTCTACCAGAACTATATCGGAGAGGAACTGATATATCGTTTCGATCCAGTCCATCAGATCCTGCGACTGTCCCGCCGACAGCTCGATGGAGCTTGGCTCTAGCAAGCTCGTCTCCACGGATATCTTGACCGGCTCGGGCTCGGGGTCGGAGCCGGCGGTTTGTAGCAGCTGATAGTATAGCTGTTTGTATACTCGCAGGTCTTGCTCAGCTTTACTCTGTTTCGGATTTTCGCCGCTTTCGGTCTGAACATCAACGTCTTCTGATGATGAATAAACAGTCGGATCAAAAGCTAGGGTGATGGTCAGATTCGCGCTGTCACCACCATTGAGGACCTTGTAAGAGCTGGAGACGTTCGGCCATCTGCCGAGGCCGATCAGCTGATCGGTGTAGCCCACCAGAATGGGCTGGTTGTTTGCCGGTGCGCCTTCGTCCAGCGACGGGTCCGAGAGAGGCGTTCGAGCTACGTTGCCGAAGATGTCCTGCCAGCCGAAGTTCACCTGCAACAGGTCGCCTATTCCGAGATACGGGCTATCTTTGGGGTCGGGCATATCGGCGTTTGCTTCGAGACCCTCATCCTCCGCAAAGCGGGGGTAGGGGAGTGCCTGGTGGTACTTCCAGAGCCCGTCATCTGTTTTTGGTGGCACGGGCTCGCGAATCTTCCGTCCTGAAACCGCATCGACCGGCGTTTCCACGGGACCCATCGGCAATCCCCAGTCGCTCTTGCCGAAATCAAGGTTCTCGAAGACGCGGTACCCGAGCATCGAGAAGGTCTGTTGGAGATACAGCTGGCCGAAATCCTCGTCGGCTCTCGGATCATCCGGCGCTTCAGCAGAGACTATCCGTTTTGCTCCGATCGGTGTCGCGCCGGCAGGTACAGTGGCAGTTTTCATATTTGGCCCGCCACTGATAGAAAGCTGACTCTCGGCGCTCATCAGGCCCTTCGTCGACTTGTTATCTTCTGCCAGGTCAGAGATCGAGCAGCCGTAGAAGGATGCGAGGCTGGCATAGGTTCTGCCGCCCTGGCCGACTCCAACTGTAGCTTGGATCTGCGGGAGATGAATCGCATCGTAGGCGACCAACAAGCTCAGCGGGCTCGTCACGCTCATGAGCCCTTTCGTCGACTTGTTATCTTCTGCCAGATCACTGACCGAGCAGCCGTAGTAGGTGCCGAGCTCTGCTAAAGTTTTGTCTCCTGGCCCCACTCCGACATTCACGTTAATGGTTGGAAGGTTGATCAACTCGCCAATTGTAAGCTCTTCAGGCCACGGATCTATATTGGGGTTTGCCGCTTTGATATTCTCTTCTGTGGTTTTGAAATAGGCTGCGATATCTGGCAGTTTGCAGCCGGGCGATTTGGACCTCACCTTGTAGGTGCCCCTCAAAATATCGACAGTCTTCCCCTCGGTCAGGAGATGGTCTTTGTTGGCCTGGGCCAGTTCGGCGAGAGGGATTTGATAATAATCGGCGATGCTGGCCAGCGAATCATCGGGGCCAAGTTTGCATTCAAAAACCCTTCGGGGGTTAGCTTCCCTGATCGCCTCTTCTGTTGTTTTGAAGTAGGCTGCTATATCCGAAAGTCTGCCGCCAGGGCTTGTCCCGATGGGGCTGACCATGTAAGTTCCAGAAGAGACGATCACAGCCTTCCCATCTACGAGCGGATGGTCCGGATTGTCCTCGACCAGCTCGATCGGAGTCATGAAGTATCTTTGGGCGATATCGGCCAGGGATTCGTCAGACGTGGGCGCACATTCGAGATTCAACGGTTCCGCCATTGCGAAGACCACCGACCTCGATGGGTCGATAGAATCTCCGGTCACGGCACAGTTCATGTAGCTTGCAACTCCATTCTCCTCGGTGCCGTCGGGCTTTGCATAGATAACCAGCAAGGAGATGGTAGCGTCGCCCTTGTCGTTGAAGATGCTCTCAGGGAAACCCGATTCGCCGTCGTAGTTGTAGTAGAGATAGTATCCTCCAGAACGGGTAATGCTGTTCTCCCACAACATCCTGATGAAATCGTAGGCTGTGTCCAGGCACCCCTCCGTTTTGTGCCGTTGTTCGTCTGCCTCAGCCAAAGCCCGCAGGGCCCGCTGTAGAGTCTCAGGCGGGCGGGTCTCCGTGGTCAGGTTCACCTGGCTGATGAACATGATGATATCTCCACCTTTGTCCGACTGGAGAGATGGAGTGACGCTTCCGACGGGGCTATGCCGATAGAGCAGCTTCAGGTCGAGGATAGTTTTGTCGCTATCATGAATCTCCTGGAGTAGCCGCTCCAAAAGCAGTATTCCTCGCTCGTTTGCGCCAGCCAGTTCATAAGTGGTCCGAGTCGATGGGCTCTCAGAAACCTGCTCGATCTTCTTAATGCCGACCTCTATGAGGGTTCCCCAGCCGTACGAATTCACCTGGATTTTATCCATCTCGGACGTCGCTTCGTTGTAGGTTCCGACCTGGATGGACATCTTCGGCAGGACGTCTCCTGTCCTCGAATCGGATAGGTCCATCAGGCTCGCCGGAAGTGACCAGATCCGCAGGGATTGCTTTTCGCCCGATTGATCGGAGTAGGGCAGGTCCACATCATCCGGGCTGTGCCAGAGGGTGACTGAGGTGAATGGGTAGGTCATGGGCTGTGAGCTGTAGACCTGTTCAGATCCAAGCTCTTCCAGCTTGGGAACGATGCCGGCCTCTACCGCCTTTTGGACCGAACTCGCCCGAGATGCATCGTCTCCTTTCACTGTGACCTTCAGCTCGTTTTCGCTCTCCCCGGCCTGAAACTCTATCCAGCTCGAGTCATCCCCTTTAACGAGGGAGAAACAGAAGTTATCGTCGGTGAGGGTCGGGATCGGGAACTGCTGGCCTGTGAGGGCGTAAAGACCCGCCTCTTCAGGCCATCCGGAACTATCGTCTTTGAAGTCGATGCCCGCCGTCGGAAGCCTCATTCCGTGCAAGAGGTATCTTGAAGCCATGCCAGAAAGGTGCTGTAGCCCCTTTGTCCTCTGGATCTCATCGATAAGCTCGCAGACCCGGAACCGTTCCAGGTGGGGGACGTTCAGGCACTGGGCTTCAGATGACGTCGAGAATAGGTCCTCTACACCCAGGTTGCCTGTGGCCGCTGCCAGCTGCTTTACGGGGATGTCGTACACGGCTGCTATGCTCGCCAAGGTGTCGCCCTCGTTGGTGGTACGGGTTATCGTCGGAAGAGACAGCAGACTCGAAGTGACCAAGACCCCTGGTTTATCTTTGAGGTCTGAGTTTGTGATTAGTTCCTTCAGCGAACAGCCAAAAATATCATCTGAGATCGATTGTAATGTATCCCCGTTCTGGATGACATATTCCGGCTTTTCTCCGTAGGTCACAGTCATCCCCGGTGTCAGGATGTTCTCGGCGGAGGCGTTGGCTGATGCTAGCGTCTCGGTCGTGGAGTGCTCGTCCCTTGCGATGGAGGATAGGGTATCACCACCCTGCACCTGATATGTCAACCCTTGGATCTGAATATTCTTGTCGGGGTTTAGAGGGTGCTGGCCGTTGGCCTCGAAGAGATCCTCCGCTTTGAAGTCGTCGGAACCTGGTGCCATCTGGTTGTTGACCCAGTCGACGATGCCCTGGACCGTCTCATGTTTTGCGGGGTCAACTACGGAGGTTCCTATGAGGTACTGGAAGTTGCGGAGGCCGTCCCGGGCGTTCTGGACCATCTGGCGGGCCAGGAGGAGGAAGTAATCTGCAAAGACGAACGAGGCCATCGACCGGCCGGGAGATTCGAGTTCGCCGCGTGCAAGAAGGCGGCGGTCCGACCCCTTCTCCATCTCCTCTTCCACCTGGACCGCAAGTCTGTCAAAACGCGTTCGTAAGTCATCTCGATATTGGTCTCCCAGGGAGTTGAACTCGGAGAACTTCCATTCCAGATCTCCGGAGCCGTTGTACGATGGGACCTTCAGGGTGAGATCTGGCGGCATCGGGAATACTGCAGCGTTCGCGTCTCCATCATCATCTTCGTACGTCACCTCCAGACTGAAATGGGCTTTCATGAACTCGATCGCATCGGAGTCTTCGATCGGAGTCGAGTTCTTCGAATCGGAGAGATAATCCATCATCGAGAGAAGCTCGTCGTCGGATACGACGTAGGCGTTGATCTCATCCTCGTCCATCCCATGATCTTGGGCCGCTGCGACGGTCCAGCGTAAGACATGTTTGCAGAGCTTCTCAAAGGAGGTATCTTTGTCCAGCTCATCTTCAGCAGAAGGTGATGTCGACTCGATCAACAGCATTGGGACATAACACGCGTGGGGACCTGTAACGCCATGGATCTCGTCGGCCGAGGCGGACAAGACTGGAACGAAGTACGCATTCAGGCCCTCGGTCGTTGTGGCCTTGTAATTGTTCCAGTTCATCTCGGATATGTCCAACCCGAGACAGGCCAGCGGCAGTGGGGCCCTCAGCCTGAGATCGCGCTTCGCCTGCTGTTCCATCTCGGATCTGTCTGCCAAAGTCCAGGGTGGGGTGCCGGAGTTTTTGATGGTGAAGGTCTCTTTGATCCGGGCGGAGAAGCTGAAGTGTATCGTGATCTTGAAGAGGCCGCAGTTGATCTTTATCGACAAAGATACGTCGACAGAGGCGATGACGGAGATGGGTATGTCCTTATAGCATTCGTAAGTGATCTGGGCTACGAGGGATACGGTGACGTTGACGTCGGCCTTGACGATCCCAAAGTCAATGCCGCCGAAGAGCTTTCCGATGATTCCCAGGGTCCCCTGGAGCCAATAGTAGTACTCTCCGTTGTCAGGTCCCTCGTAAGGGTTCCAGCGGGCGATGACGCCCTCGACGATCCCCACCATGGTGATGCTGAAGCCGGCTCGCAGTATCCCCTTCTCGATGTACTTTCCGACCCCAAGCTGCAACCCCAGGCCGAAGATGATGACGGGGTTGAAGGTCCCGTTGGTGACGGCAGGCACCTGGTTTGAGGTTGCGCTGCTGAGCTTGCCGAAGTAGATCCCGCCGGAGCCGATGACGGGCACAAAAGAGATCTGGGCCTGGATCGTGAAGGACCGGGAGAAGTCAAGTTTCCATGGGAAGCCGACGTCCACCTTGAAGTCGCCGTTGGTGTAGAGCTCTATGGCGAAGACTGGGAGGGTGATGTTGAAGGCCCCCATCTGGAAATTGCGCATCTTGTCGGGGAGCTGGATCTGTGCCGAGTAGACCCCCACGGTCTCGCTGATCCGGCGGTACATTATCTCGAAGTCGAGGCCAGCCAGGATCTTCGCCGCAGGTCCCGCAAGGGCGACCCGGAGGGCGTAGATGTTGGGATCGTTGAAGATGGTCTGGAGAGTCAGGAAGTAATTTGAAGTATCTCCCACCCTCAGAATCCCGAAGTCGGTGGCCACCATCCACGAGTTCTCGGGGCTGAAGGTGACGGCCGGAAGCTGAGCGGGCGAGGGGACCGGGAGCGTCTCGATCTTCTTGATCGCGTCTCCCACCGACTTGCAGTCCGTGATCCCTTTCACCTCCACGTGCTGGCCTAAGGCGAGGAGGCGGAGGTCGAAGTACTTGCTCCCGGCGCCGGGGGCCTCGGGCGGCTTCTCGTTGAGGAGGTCCCAGCCACCATCGTACTTCTTCCCCAGGAAGCTGCCGACGATCTTGATGTCGACGGTATCTTCGCCGTCCCTCTTGACGTAGGTGAGGCCGATGGAGGTGATCTTTATGAAGTTCAGGTCTGCGTTTATTATGCAATCGAAGCCGACGGTATTCTTGGTGAGGTTGATCCTCAAGACCAGGTTCTTGAGGTCGATCTGGTTGAGGACGTTCCAGGGGGGGTCGAGCTCGAAGTCGAGGTTCGGGTCCACCAGGTGGACGAGGAATTCCAGTATCTCGCCGAAGGTGACGCCCCCCAGGCTGACGGTGAGGACGGTATCATTATCTTTGTTCTTGCTGACGGCACAGACGAGTTGGAAGCCCTTATATTCGATCTGGAATGTGACGGCCTTCTCGGCGGCGTCGAAACTATATTTAGCTAACACGTTCAACTCATTCACTTTTATGTTACCGCTGAGATAGCCGGAATAAGTAGGGGCAGTGTCTGGGGTCTTCCGGTGGGACTGGACGGAAAATTCCGCATCAAGAACCCATGTAAATTCTTCCAATGATAAGGTCCAGCCCACTATAGTGTCGAAAGAGAACTCTTTTGTCTTCGTGTCGAAGGAAGCCGAAAGCGATTCCATTCCTATGTTGCCGATCGATCCGGGCATATTCGGCCATTGGCCTGGGAGGAGCTTATCCACTAAATTTTGCAGAGTTAGGTTCAGATTCTCCGTCTTGCCCTCAAGCTTTAACCCCCCGCCCGCGCCATCGTATTTTGCTCTGAGCAGTATTATTATATCTTCTATCTCGAAGGTTGCGGAGAAGTCGGCGTCCACCTTCCCACGGGCTACACACACGTCGGCGGAGAGGTCTGATATCTTCAGGGCGGTTTTGGTGTCGATCTCCATCCCTATATTAAAATTATAAGAATTATCAGATATATTCGCCAAAAGTCCGAACCGGTATACATCTATCTCAGGGAAGCCGGCGGGGAGAGCGATATTGAAGTATTCGAAGATGCTCTTGATGTTGACGACGGAGCCTTCAGGAAGGCTCGCCCATACGATGAAGTTATCTTTTGCAAAGTGCGCGCCAAGACTTAAGGGAACTGTCGCAACCTCAAAAGTCGCGACAAGCTCGATATAGCTTCTGTTGAAGTTGTTGAAGTCGACCGCAAAGTTGAGCCTGGTATCCCCCTTTTTGACTTTAATTATATTGAATATGCTCCACGCGTCGCTGTATTCGATGACGAAGTAGGTGCGGGAAAGGGCCCCCTTCGAGGGATCAAATGCCAGATCGATCCTACTTAATCCGAACTTGGTGAGGGCGTTCAGGGGCGACGGCAGGAAGGTCGTCAGGTCCATCCCATTGGAGAGGGCCGAGAAGGTCTCCGGGGTCAGCGGCCTCGAATCGAAGTCGCCAATGAGGATCCAGTCCGTCTTTTGGCTTGGGATCTGCAGCCTGATTGGCAGGCTGAGCTGTCCCCGCTTTCCGATCAAAAGGTCGCAGCCGATGGACGCGTGATAGATCTTCAGATCAGAATCAGGCTCGAAGACCATCACCATATTCTCCATGGAAAAACCGCTCAATAACTCCCACTGCGTCCCTTCCGGGGGGCTCAGATCGATCGTCACCAGAAAAGGACCCGAAAGGTTGTCTGGGTCCTCCGGCTTGAACGTCATGGTGACGGCCATGCCAGCGATATCGAAGAAGACTGCATTGCCTGTAACCGTGGCGGTCTTCTTTTCGTCGTCAACGGTGCCGCTTTCTGTTATGACGGTGAGGGGAGATAGGCCCAACTCATCGAGAGAATCGATCAGGTCGGGCGAGACGGTGTCGCGGCTGACAGTGAAGGTTTCGCCCTTCTTTAAGCCCTTGACCAGGGCTGAAAGGTCGTCGTAACTGGCAACTTTTTCTGTGGTCAACATATCTCTCACCCCAATTATATGAGATACACCTTAAAATTATGGAATGGGCAATTTTGACGGCCACAAGCCGCAGGCGTGGTGTTGTTGCACATCATTATATTGCCCCTGACCCGCGGGTTTTCCCCGGATCTTGGACCACTCTCTGCGGTGGCACTCACTTGATTTTGAACCGGCCCCCACCCTTTGGATGTATACTTCTGTATGGCATTTTGGCTCGGATGATTGTAACAATGGGTCACATTATCTGGCATTATGCCGTAAGAATATGCTATGCGGCCCAGGTTAGTCGCTCTTGGTCGTGGTATACGATTTGTATCCAATTTACTGTTCGAGCCGTGATGAGGAGCCGTGATCCAGTCATAAGCTACATCATCCACACCGCGAATAAATTGGAAAGTAGCGTCTCCTGGTAGCAAAACCCATCTCTCATCACCATCTTGCCCAGTATTTACCGCAACGGCCAGCCCAGAATCATTCATAGTATTGCCGTTGCATTTTATAATTTTAATTCTATTATTTGTACTTTGAAGTGGGTTAATTCTATTAGCTGGCCATACGTGAACGTTTTGCAATCTTGATAATACATTATTCCCAGCAGCGCCAATTCGTTGACGAGGCACCACCCAAAAAAGGTCACACAATGTGGCTGTATTAAGGGAATATTCGACCATAAGGCAATGGTCCAAATCCCAATGCGAAAGTACCACGAAGGGATTGTTTACCAAACAAGGCCCGGGGTTTATTAATCCATAATTTTGGACGCTAGGCTGGTATCGACTAGTCGGAAGACCTACATCTGAATAAAATATAGGATTTCCATCTATATCGTAAACCAGATTGCACGCCGCCTGGCCGACGTCCATCACCCCTATAGCATGGGGAATTTGAGCTCCCATTTTATCTAATATTTTATTTTCGAAAAACGAACCCTCAGACAGAAATTTTTTCTTGAGTCTCACTTCATTTTCCCAAGTTACTGGTTCCCCTTTAACGCCAGTATCTACAGGATTACCTTCATATTCTACGCGACTCCGTTTGGCACTCATCCCCCTCCCGTTAGAGACCCTCTCCGCGGGCTTTGGGCTCCCCTCCTCCAAGGGCTCGATATCTTCGAGGATGTACCACTCCCCCTCATCGATTTCGCCTACTTTGATGTTGAGGGCCTGAGCAAAATCTCTCGCCTTTGTTTCGTCGGTCTCGATCAGGGAGGCGGGTGAGATGGGCAGCGGCGACTTGGAATCCCAGATCTCTGATGGAAGACTCTCGATCCACTCATAGGGAACTATCTCGAATAATGCGGTCCAAGTCTGGTCTTCGATCGGCATGTCCTTGGGAGATACGTCCTCAACCTTCGAGAGGAACGCGTAATACCTGCACTTCGGAGAGTCCAATACGTTGAATTTCTCTCCCTGATCCGAGATCATTCCAAACAGTTTGCCGATATTTTCCGGCATATTTGACATATTCAATCAACCTCGAACGCATCAAATTGTACGAACTCCCTCGCCGATCGCTTGAGGAGACGTGCCTTCGTTCATCATGCTATCCTTTGACTTTTTGTACATCGCATACCACCCAAGGCCGCACCCTCGGGCCTTGGCAGCTGAGTCTCCGAAGAGGTAGAAGCTGGTGGAGCCGCCTGGCGGAATCTTTGCGATCCCCAGGAACTTGAGGGCGATATCGGTGAGGGTGAGGATGAACGCCTCTTTCTCTCCCGTATCGTCCTTCACATACGCCAGCCTGATGTCCCCGATGGAGAGCTTGAGGACCCCCTGGAGGTCGAGGAGCTTTGCGCCGCCGCCGGTTCCGGGAAGCTTGATCCCGATGAAGACGTTGTAAGAATCCGAGTCGCTTTGGCTTCCTGCGCTCCAGGCGAGGAGGAGGCTGGAGGTGAGGCTCACCTTCCCAGCCAGCTCGCCGGGGGTCCCCATGTTAAGCCGGAACTTGAACCCCTGCCAGGAGCCGGATGGCCCCGCCTGTTTGAGGGCCGTTCCCACCTGCAAAAACCCTCCATCGGCGGGTTTTGTCTCAGAGGTTCCGTTCACAAACCCCTCAAATACGAGGGCGAAGTCCTCGAAGAGGGAGGCCTTTCTGGGGGTGCTCTTCTCCAGGCTGAAGGCGATCTTCGAAGGGTCGAAGGTGAACTCTTTCTTCGAGGGTTCATCCTCGGGATATGTCATGTTCAGGCCCAGCCCAGAGAAGCTGAGCCCTTTTCGAGGATCGTCCTTCCCATCGTCGTTTCCGAAGGAGAAGAGATCAAAATTCCTCAATTCCTCGCCCTTCTTCTCCTTGAGGATTTTGAAGTCGATATACCCGGTGAACTCGAACCGCGTGGAGACCTCCATCCTGTCGTCATTCTCGCCGCCTTCGCCACCGTTTATCTTGTTCTTTCCCATGGTGTTGAACTGGGCTTTGGTGATCTCGACCTTATGGAGGACGTTGCTGTCGAAGTAGAAGGAGTTGTCATCGACGGTGTCGAGGACGTAGACCGTCTCATCGCCGTGCTGCTGGCAGGAGCCGTTGAGCAGGATGGCGTTGTAGAGCTTCTTCGGATCACCCGTGGAGGTCACCTGATGGTCGAAGATCTTGTTTATCGTCAGCTGGGCCAGGCTCTCGAAGTCCTTGATCGCAGAGTTCTCGAAGAGCACCTTGAGCGTCAGAACCCTGAAATCGTAATCTGCCCCAGGCGTGGGCGGGATCTGACTGCCTGATCCGTCGTAGTTGGGGTCCGCATAGTAGATCAGCCCGAACATGGAGCTGGTCTCTTTGATTTCAATCGCTTCTCCATCAATCTTGTTACCCTCGATTCCTATATGGTGGACGTTGAAACGGTCGAGATCAATCCCGCTCAAAAGCCCCTCCAACTGTGATGGAAACTGGTCGAGGTCGATGTCCACCTTCAGGGCGAGAATACCTTTCCAGTCCTCATTATTTATTATATCTATAAAGTTTGTGAAATAACCGCCATCTTGGCGTTCTGCGTCGGCGATGTAGTCCTGGAGCCACTGCGAGACGGCCTCCGGTCCTCCGATGCTCGCGTCGTTGAACTTATCAGCATCAGTCCATTTTTTCGGGTTCTTCACCCTGTCTGCGAGCTTGCCCTCGCAGAACTTGAATATCAGGACGTTGTGATAATCGTTGAAGCTATTCTTCTCTCCCGCGTTGATCTCGAAGGTCCAGTCCCCTATGGAGATCGTGTTATCAAAAGTCACCTGGTCGGTATCTGGATCAGCCCCAATTTTGGACTTCAGATTCCACTTGGCGACGGGATCGGTGACCACCAGGAACAGCTGATTAGTCTGAAATGCCTTTTGCAATGTGGGGTCGAGATCTTCAAACTGCAAAGACTCTTTTTTCTCCAGATTCTTGGCGAGCAGAAGTGAGCTCCAACTTCCATCCGACCTCACGTATGATATTAACCCCTGGGGAGTGGTCGCAGGCGTGGGCTCAGATGGATCCTCTCCAGCCGTGGTCCGATAGCCAGCCTTTTCCGCCTCGTCGTTGAAAAGGATCTGGCCTCTGCGGAACGGACTTATTATATGGAATTCGAAATTGGGGATATCGTCCTTCGAAAAGCCGTCCTCATCGTCGGGATGGGGCGCCGTGGATGCGTAAGGCACGATCGGATAGGCCGTATCCTCGCCTAGCTGGGCTGACGGTGTTTGATGGTGGCCGAGAAAACTCTGCGGACTATCGGCGCCATCGTTCTTGGCATAAAGGGGCGCTCCTTGTGGCTGGGAGAAATAAACGTTCATTTCGTCTTTCGAAGGAGAAGTGACCTTCATCCAGGAGGTGGTGTAAGTTTTATCTAAGAGCGGCTTGGACTCGGAGGGGTCCGGATCGTCGAGAGTGGCCTCTTTGATGGGAAAGGCCGGAGCGTACGCCTCCCGATCAGGGCAGAAGGTTACAATGTCGTTCAAGTGGAAACTGATGGACTCGAGCCCTGAGAGGCCACAGAGCAGCTGGGGAAAAGGACGATCGGCGGTCGGGTGAAACTTCGACGGGTCTTCCAGGCCGATGACGTAATCGCCAGACGGCGTCAGATAGAGGGTATCGTCCTGCGGTTTGGGGGGGTCTTGAAGTCTGGTCTTGTCGGCTGAGAATACCAGACTCGATTCGTTCGGTTTCGGGGTGAGGGTGACCACGTGACCCAGATCGAGCCGGAACCATGTGGTAAAAGTTGGCGGCAAGATTCCGCCATAACCGACGAAGGTGAAATTAGATCTCACATGATCGAGAGGATGCATAGGATCCAGGCTGACCCTGAAGAGGATGGGATTGGTTGTGGGCAAGCCAAAGACGGGATATAGCTGAGAGCATATATCTTCATCCTCGTTTTTGTAGAAATATTTCAGGCCGACGCTGACGGTCTCAAATTCGTTGTTTTGCGCGTCCACCCTCAGGCTGGCATCAAATTTCAGGGTTCCTGGCGCAGTTCCCGTCAAGGGTATACAGACATAAGGTGTATCATCATTTGGCGCCACTTCTCCGAAATATATGGACCCAATCGCGTTATAGAGCTTGACATATACACCAGGAAGCTGTTGCAACAGAAATTGCACATTCTCCGAATCGAGGGATATTTTGACCCCCCCATCTAATCGAATCTGTATATTTTTTAATTTAATCCAGCCCTGTCCTTTGATGTCTACGACCTGTCCACTATCAACAGAATTCGGTTTTTTTTCGATAGGTATGTATTGCCCTTTTAGGTCGTCAGAATTCGGATTTTCAAACCAGAAGATATAGCGATAATAATCTCCGTAAGTCCCATTCAGCCGAACTAAAAAAGCCTTGAGTTTCTCCAT
The DNA here is from genome assembly GCA_040770465.1 of Methanothrix sp. Taxonomy (GTDB): domain Archaea; phylum Halobacteriota; class Methanosarcinia; order Methanotrichales; family Methanotrichaceae; genus Methanocrinis. Next base: position 30,447 of record JAXGJB010000001.1, read on the forward strand.
GAAATTGCCGTTAAGTTCCGGTTCTTCACCACAAAAGAGGTAACATCCCCCATTCCTATAATTGGGTCTGCTGCGCGCTCGTGATGTCCCCCGCCTCGGTAAACCCCAATAATCTGTCCACGACTTCTCAAGGCTCAAATTTGGCCCACCATCTTCGGAGAGGAGATAGCCCAACCAGACGTCCCCCTCCAAGCCGTGGCCATAAAGATAGGCACCAGAGTACTCAGCCAATTTTTGAAAAAATTCAGGATCATTCATGCAAGACACGTCCTTCTAATATTATTCTGATTGATACAAAATGCTGATTGAGACGATGGCGTGCTATGGGTAACTCGTCCCGGTTGTTTATAACGAGATCGAGGGCTTGGCTAAAGACCGATTTGAGAGATCTCAACAGCAGACGCAATCGAAGACCTCCGATTCGACCCAGGTTTGGTCGTATGCCAGCTCAACATCTGAGTATCCACCGATACAACAGTCGAGCCAGTTCATCTTATTTACTTTCTTCGAATAGTTAGACTCCATCCCTATCTTTCTGGTTATGTCGTAAGTCCCGAGATACCTCTCCTCACCGTAGTTGACCTCGGCTCCGTCGGTCCCAGGTCTGCAGATATCTGAAATCGGCGATGTCTGTGGAATGGGATTGGACCTCATAACCCGGCAACGTGTATGAATGCATCTGCATAATCGTCATCTGTCTCAGCTCTCATCTGTATCTTGAACTTGCCGTCATCGTTATCGTCAGGAGTTTTATCGTCGTTTGCGTTTGCTTCGCAGCTAAATTCGCCATCGAGGACCCCATCTAGGTTAGCCTCAGTGGAGCTTCCCATTGAGGCGGTTGTCATGCCCTGGAATTCCGTTTTTGTGTTACCTGTTGCGGGATTGGCATATAACGATACACTGCTATGTTCTTCGTCGCGAACGAATCCGGGAACGCCGGGATGAAATTCCTTCGACTCGCTCTGTATATCAACCACGCCTCCTTCGGCTACCAAATTCTGCCAAGTGGCGGACCCATCGCCATCAGTTCTGACACAGGATTCGGAATTCAGATATCCATCAGACACATGGCTATAGGCCTGGATGTAATCATCACCTGGCTGCCAATCCGTTCTGGGATCATAATAAAATCCATCAGTCTCGCTCCCCACATCGCTACCCTGAGCGTAAGACTTTTGGCATGCTTCTGCGCCCTCTCCATCTGCATGTCCTTTCCCAGAGAACAGAATTTCACCATCGAAAACCCAGTTGTAAGTAGTGGCTGAATATCCCACCGGGTTGTATGTCAAAGTCTCCAAGTAAGTTTCGGAGCCTGCCGACTCTGTATCCTGGGTTACTTCTGCGCTGTTCCTCGTACTGGCAATCATACGGCTCTCGGTTCTGCCGTCGAACGCCTCCACTTCAGTTGAGGCCCAGTTTCCATCTGGATCGGTAGCCTCAATGTTGAGAAGGCCATATTCACCTTCAAAAATCGCGTTCTGAGATGCTTGGAAGCTATCGGAATTTAAGTTTGCATTGCTGGTCATTTGGATCGAGGCATTGTCCGTCTCAAAACAGCTCCGACCAATATAACCGCCGCTCCCCGTATATCTCTGGACTGCGGTGACTCCTCCATGACCTGTTATGATCCTGGAGTCTTTCATACCAAGATCATTGAAGCTCGCTGAAGCTTTTCCGCTTACTTCGACACTGTCATCAACCTGGTAGGAGTCCCAGATGCTGACGGAGTTTCCTCCACCATCGCTCGCTGAAAAGCATATATCAATAGCATTGGCACTATGGGCCATGAGAATGAACGCTATTAACGCTATTAATACTAATCCAGATTTATACTTCATTGATCATCCTCTCATATCTGAAGTTTGTTGGAGAATGATCATTAATAAATCTTTTGGATATCGGCTAAACATGTAGAGTCCTGACACTTATCTCGCACCCCATCTAAGCCTGGAATCATATTCCGGGATATGAAACTGAACAAGACGAAGATTCGTTGGATCATTCGTCAGAACCGCAATGAGGCAGCGATCTCGGTAGCAAGTCCGGTGAGATTGGCTTGGTCAAAGAGGCTATAGTAAGTCAATCTTGATATCTGATCAGATCTAGGTAATGCGCGATTTGTGTGAAAAATGGTGAGATTATGTAGCTTAAGCTCCTTAGCCGATGACCGATGGAATCTCTTGGAAAAATACGATATTAGACCGATATTAGACCGATTTTAGCCAGAGTTAAGCATCTATATCTTCTATTTTTATTTTATATTTACTGTGGCGACAAAATAAAGAAAAAGCTAGCAAGCCAATAATTCAAGGGGATCGGACGAGAGCCTCTAAACTTTTCGCCTCAATTCGCGTAAGGCGAGATTCCGCTCTCGGGCTTACATTTTGGCCACCATCCTTAGAGAGTGCACGCCACGTCTTTCCGTCCAGCATCTCGCAGACGACGACGGCCGGGGCGACCTTTGCGACCCGCCACCGGTCCTCCTTCGGTCCTCCTTCGGTTCATTCGCCCTTCTGTCATCCGTTCCCGTCATTCCAACGCCGCCTCCACCTCGTAGCCGTCCGATAGGCCCAGGGCCTCCCGCAGGTTGACGGGCGCGATCAGCTCCAGAAGGGTCGCAGGGTAGCTCGTCCGCTCGGGCCTGATTATGGCCCCCCGTATCCCGCAGATTCTGACGGGGCGGCAGATGCAGGCGCCGAAGGCTCTCCCCTCGGCAATGAAGCCCTCGATCCTGATCGAATCGGGGTCGGAGTCGTCGAGGGCGAAGGGCTCGTCCAACAGCAGGTTCAAGGTTCCTGGGAAGGGGAGAAAGCCGAGCTTCTCGGAGAACTGGCTCGAGTAGCCCTTCATGGACGTGTAGTTCCGACCCTCTCCAAGGCCAGACGCGACCTTGCCGGTGATCCTCGCCGACTTTGGATCCTCGAAGGTCTGCTGGCAGTCTACCGGCTCAGCATCCTGCCTCATAACCCCATCCTCAGCGATCCTCGCCCTCTTTCCCTCGTTGGAGACCAAAAAACCCCTCCTCAAATTTTAGATGATGGCCTGATAGTGCGGGAGTTTATATAACGTTTCTTGCCTCGAAGCAAGGCCTTGGAGGAGCCAGAATCGACATGGAATGAAGAAAATTAAGCTTATGAGAGATGGAATCAAAACTTCAGTCCTCTGGCATTGAGCAGCCCAGCGGAAGAGCTACGAGGGTTCGACATCTGAAGCTGTGAAATATATACAGAAACTATGATCGTTCTAGGCCAAGCCCGATCATGTCTGGACTCCCGGAGCATAGAAACATTTTTCGTGGATGGTGACAGTATCTTTCCCGAGAGGGTGAGGAGATGAGACTGATTTTATGCGTGATGGCGCTGGCGATGCTGGTGATGCCCGCATGTGGGCAGGAGACAGCAGAGGAGTGGGTGGAAGAAGGCATTGCTCTTGGGAAGGGGGGCAATTACACCGAGGCTATCCAGGCGTTTGACGAAGCCATCAGGCTCGACCCGGCGAATGCTGAGGCCTGGTTTGGCAAAGGCACCGCTCTTGGATCTCAAGGCAATTACACCGAGGCCATCCAGTGCTATGATGAAGCCATACGCCTAGATCCTGAATATGCCGAAGCCTGGTATAACAAAGGCCTGTCTCTCTATTATCAGGGCAATCACACCGAGGCGATCCAGGCCTTTGATGAAGCTATCAGGCTCAATCCTAAGGATGCCGAGGCGTGGAATGGCAAAGGCCTTGCTCTCGATGGTCTGGGCAACTACACCAAGGCGATTCAGACATACGATGAAGCTATCAGGCTCGATCCTGAATATGCCGAGGCCTGGAATAACAAAGGCGTGGCTCTCTATAATCAAGACAAGTACGAAGAAGCGATCCGGGCCTATGACGAAGCCATCAGGCTCGATCCGGAATGTGCCGAGGCCTGGAATAACAAAGGCAATGCTCTCAGTAAGCAGGGTAACCACACTGAGGTCATCCAGTGCTATGATGAAGCCATACGCCTAGATCCTGAATATGCCGAAGCCTGGTATAACAAAGGCCTGTCTCTCTATTATCAGGGCAATCACACCGAGGCGATCCAGGCCTTTGATGAAGCTATCAGGCTCAATCCTAAGGATGCCGAGGCGTGGAATGGCAAAGGCCTTGCTCTCGATGATCTAGGCAAGTACGACGAGGCTATCCAGGCTTACGACGAAGCCATCAGGCTCGATCCTGAGTTTGCCATGGCCTGGAATAACAAAGGCGTGGCTCTCTATAATCAAGACAAGTACGAAGAAGCGATCCGGGCCTATGACGAAGCAATTCGTCTCGATCCTGAGTTTGCATGGCCCTGGAATAATAAAGGCACAGCTCTAGGAATGATGGGTAAGTACGACGAGGCGATCCAGGCCTTTGATGAAGCTATCAGGCTCAATCCTAAGGATGCCGAGGCGTGGAATGGCAAAGGCCTTGCTCTCGATGATCTAGGCAAGTATGACGAGGCTATCCAGGCTTACGACGAAGCCATCAGGCTCGATCCTGAGTTTGCCATGGCCTGGAATAACAAAGGCGTGGCTCTCTACAACCAGGGCAATTACACCGAGGCCATCCAGTGCTATGACGAGGCCATCCGTCTCGATCCTGAATATGCCCTAGCCTGGAATAACAAAGGCCTTGCTCTTGGATCTCAAGGCAATTACAGCGATGCTATCCAGGCGTTTGACGAAGCCATCCGTCTCGATCCCGAGGATGCCATGGCCTGGTATGGCAAAGGCGAGGCTCTCGATGACCTAGGCAATTACACCGAGGCCATCCAGTGCTATGATGAAGCCATCCGTCTCGATCCTGAGTTTGCATGGTCCTGGAATAACAAAGGCTGGGCTCTCTACAACCAGGGCAATTACACCGAGGCCATCCAGTGCTATGACGAGGCCATCCGTCTCGATCCCGAGGATGCCATGCCCTGGTACGGCAAAGGCATTGCTCTCGATGACCTAGGCAATTACACCGAGGCCATCCAGTGCTATGATGAAGCCATCCGTCTCGATCCTGAGTTTGCATGGTACTGGAATAACAAAGGCTGGGCTCTCTACAACCAGGGCAATTACACCGAGGCCATCCAGTGCTATGACGAGGCCATCCGTCTCGATCCCGAGGATGCCATGGCCTGGAATAACAAAGGCTTGGCTCTCTACAACCAGGGCAACTACACCGAGGCGATCCACTGCTATGACGAAGCCATCCGTCTCGATCCTGAGTTTGCATGGCCCTGGAATAACAAAGGCCTTGCTCTTGGATCTCAAGGCAATTACAGCGATGCTATCCAGGCGTTTGACGAAGCCATCCGTCTCGATCCCGAAGATGCCATGGCCTGGTATAGCAAAGGCCTTGCTCTCGAATATCTTGGCAAGACATCCGAGGCAAACGAAGCTTACACCAAGGCTGAAGAACTTGGATTCGCGGTATAAAGGATGTATACAGCCAGGTGCGGGGGTGAGTTCCCCCACACCAAAGGTTACCGGTATCTGCCGCAGAAGAATCTGGCAAACGACGAGGTGGGGGCTGGCAGATAGATGAAGCGAATCGGATTTCGCGTATGGGGGGGCTCTGGGCCTTCGCGGCCAGCCCGGCGAAAAAAATTGATGGTTTTTAGGAGCACTCTTCCGCGGCTCTTCAGGCGTACTGCCCGAAGGCCACCTCTGAGACCTCTTTCGTCGTCTCGGAGTGAGATCCGGCGATCTTGACCCGAGCCTGCTCGAAGTCCCGGTGGAAGACGACGTCCCTCTCTTCGCGGATCGCGAACATCCCAGCCTCCGTCGCCAGGGCCTTCAGGTCTGCGCCGCTGGCGCCCTCGGCGGCGTCGGCGATCTGCTTCAGGTTCACGTCGGGATGGAGGTTCATGCATCCCGTATGAATCGACAGAATCGAATACCTGCTCTCCCTGTTCGGAAGCGGGACGTATATCAGCCGGTCGAACCGCCCTGGCCGCAGGAGGGCGGGATCGAGCATGTCGAGCCTGTTGGTGGCGGCGATCAGCTTCACCTCGCCCCGGGGGTCGAAGCCGTCCATCTCCGCCAGAAGCTGCATCAGAGTCCTCTGAACCTCGCGGTCGCCGCTTGTCGCCCCGTCCATCCTCCGAGACCCGATGGCGTCCAGCTCGTCGACGAATATGATCGCTGGCGCCTTGTTCTGGGCGAGCTCGAATAGCTCCCTCACCATCCTCGCCCCCTCGCCGATGTACTTCTGGACGAGCTCGCTTCCCACCACCCTTAGGAACGTCGCCTCGGTGCTGCAGGCGACGGCCTTCGCGAGGAGGGTCTTTCCCGTCCCTGGAGGCCCGTAGAGGAGGACCCCCTTCGGCGGCTCGATGCCGACCTTGACGAAGAGGTCGGGCCTCTTCATCGGCAGCTCCACGATCTCCCTGATCTCCGAGATCTGGTCGTCAAGCCCCCCGATCATGCCGAATTCGACGTCGGGAGCGTCCTCGATCTCCATCCCGAAGACGGCGGGGTCGTGGGAAGATGGGAGGACGAACATCACCGAGAAGGACTGCTGGTTGAGGGCGACCCTGGTTCCGGGCCGCAGATCGCCCTCGATGAACTGGGATACGTTGACGACGAACCTCGGCCCTGTGCTGCTCTTGACCACCACCCGATTGTCGTCGAGGACGTCCTGGATGGTGCCCACTATCAGGGGACCGGTCCTGAGCCGCTCAAGCTCGCTCCGAAGCTTTCTCACCTCGCGTTCGAACTTGAGCTTCTGGTTCTCCATGACCCGCCTTTCACCCTCGGCCCGATCCTTCTGCTCTCGAAGGGCGAGGTTTCTCTCTTCGAGCTGTCGCATCCTGTCCATCAGGTAGCGCGAAAAATCAGCGCCGACTCGCGATTCGTCCATGGGATCTCCAAAGCGTATTTAACGTTGACTGATATTAAACTTTTCCGAGTTGAGCGAATATGCAGTGTGAGATATGCGGTGCAGAGCTCTCCGGCAAGCCAAGAAAAGTGGTGATCGACGGATCTGAACTGCAGGTCTGCAACAACTGCGCCCGGTTTGGCGAGGTCGCAGACAAGTTTTCACCAGTGCCGAGGAAGGTCATTCCCCAGGAGCGGGCCTTCAGGGCGCCGCCGAGGCCCCGGCCCCGTCGCGACGAGTTCAGGGAGATGCCGGAGATCGTCCCCGAATACGGCAGGATCGTCAAAGAGGCCCGGGAGGCGATGGACCTCACCCCCGAGGAGCTGGGGGTGAAGATAAAGGAGAAGGCCTCCCTCATCAGGAAGATTGAACGGCACGAGATCGTCCCCGAGGACTCGGTGAGGATCAAGCTCGAGCGGGAGCTGAACGTCAAGCTCACCGATAAACTGAGCGACGAGGAATGGAAATCGGGGAGAGGCGGCAGGGGCCTGACCCTCGGCGACATCGCCTCCATCAAGAAGAGATGACGCCAAAAACCGCGGCCGAGGCGGCGAAGGTCCTGGCAGCTGGAGGGACGGTCGTCTACCCGACGGAGACCGTCTACGGGATCGGGGCCTCGGCGTTCATCCCCGAGGCGGTGGAGCGGGTCTTCGAGATCAAAGGCAGAAGCCGCGAGATGCCCCTCTCGGTGGCCGTCGCGAGCTTTGAGATGATCGGGCTCGTAGCCTCTGTCGGCGAAGAGGAGATTCGCCTTCTTCGGAAGGTGCTTCCCGGACCGGTGACGGTCCTCGTCAAAAAGAGCCCGGACCTCCCCGACCTCGTAACGGCGGGGTCGCCTCTTGTGGGGATCAGGTTTCCGGATCACCCCATGGCCCTGGAGCTGATCGGGATGGCCGGTCCCATCACCTCGACCTCCGCGAACCTGTCGGGACGGCCGCCGCCGGCGAGCATTGATGAGCTGGACCCGAAGATCGCCGGCATGGTCGACCTCGTCCTAGACGGGGGACGATCCCGGTTCGCTAGCCCCTCGACCCTCATCGACCTGGGCGGAAGAAAGGTGATCAGGGAGGGGGCGGGAATCGACAGTGTTCGGGAGGTTTTAGGATGAACACCAGGATCAGAGACTTCTTTCAGACCGTCGACGGCTGGATATTTGCCGTCGTCGACTACCACCACCCCCAGGGGATCAGATCGATGCTCCGCTACGTCCCCGACCCGAAAGGAGAGCGGGTGGCCGATGGCGTCCGATATCGAAAGCTCGACTTCGAGGCGGCCTACGATTTTCTCCGAAAAGAGAGGCCCGACTACGTCCAGGACGTCCACGTCGTCCCCGAGGAGGACGTTCTCCGGCTCTTCAAGCCCGAGAGGGAGCTTCCAAAGGTCGCGGATAAGGACGAGAGGGTAGCAAAGATCGTCTCGGCCCTGAAAGAAGGGGGGATTTCCCAGGAGAGCATGGGGATCACGGGCTCGATCCTGGTGGGGCTTGACGGGCCCGGCTCTGACATAGACTTTCTCGTCTACGGGAGAGACTGGTGGCGGGCAAGAGACGTCATAGCCTCGGCCAAAAACGAAGGCGGCCCCATCCGCGAGCTGGACGAGGCCACATGGGATAAGATATACAAAAAGAGGGTCCCGGAGATCAGCCGCGACGAGTTCGTCCTCCACGAGAGGAGGAAAGGAAACCGGGGGCTTGTGGACGGGACCTACTTCGACCTCCTCTTCACCAGGGACTGGGACCAGATCAGGCCGCCTTTCCCTCCAGGAAAGAAGGCGGGACGACGAAAGATCGATGCCATCGTCCTCGACGCGGAGTTCGCCTTCGACAACCCCGCCGTCTTCGAGATCGACCACCCCGAGATCCCCGAGATCCTCTGCTACACTCACACCTACGCGGGCCAGGCCCTGCCGGGGGAGAGGATCGAGGCCTGCGGCGTCGTCGAGGAGACGGAGGAGGGGCCAAGGCTCGTGGTGGGAACATCGAGAGAGGCAAAGGGAGAGTGGATCCGATCTCTGACCCTTCTGGAGAGGGGCTCTCGAAAATAGTCGAAGGGCTGAAGCGGGCCTGGAGGATCGAGGCCGACGTGGCGGTCGAGATCTCAGAAGAGCCCTTCGTCCTCGGAAGGACGGTCCACCAAGGTGACGGCTACATAATATACCTCTCAGAGCCCGAGCCCTACCCCCTCCTCCACGAGTTCTACCACGTCCTCTTCGAGGAGAAGGTGATGAAGCGGCACATCGGCTCGGCTTGCGAGTTCTGCTCGAAGATCACCCTTGAGATGATGAACGTCCTCGTCGATCTCTCGATAGAGAGGATAATCCTCAAAACCGGACCCGAGATCTTTCCAGCCTACTTCGCGACGATCCGAGATAACCTGGACAGAATCGGAAGGTGCGGCGTCCTCCCCTTCGACCCCGCTAGGACCACAGCCTACAACCTCTACATCGAGACGGCGATAAGAGAGCTCTACCCGGATCTGAGGGAGGGCTACGACTTCTGGGAGAGGATCGAACTATCCGACGAGATGAGACGAGGCGTCGAATCGACCCTGAAGATCGCGGGCGAGTTCGTGCGGGAGAAGCCCTCGACGTGGCGGGATATCTCCAGCACCGCTGTGGACCTATCCTGGCCGATCTTCGGGGCGGACGTCATGGTCATCGAGTCGAGAGAGGAGTTTCGGATAGTCTGCAGCACCGACCACATCGAGGCGAAAAGAAAGGTCTCGGAGATGATAGACCGGCTCAAGGACCTATCCCGGGACTGGAGCAGAAAGGGCGACACCGCAGGATCGAGAAAGAGATAACCCGCGCAGGACGGAGAATTAGTTAAGGCCTGAGATCAGATATACGAACGTTCGATGGCCGCAGGGCATCTTATCAAAAAGCTAAAAGAGGTTCGACATGTTATTCGAGGTCAATCCCTTCGACATAGAGATCGGGCAGTACAAGGTGATGCTGAACCTGGCCGACGCAAGAGAGCTGGGCATGAACGCCGGGGATCGGGTGCGGGTGAAGGCGAAAGGGGCCTCGTTCACCGCGATCCTGGACGTCACCACCCAGATGGTGGAGCCCGGAAAGGTCGGGATCTTCACCGAGGCCCACCAGAAGGTGGGGGAGGCGAAGGAGGTGGACGTCGCCCCGGCGGCAAAACCCCTATCTATCAGCTACATCAAGAGGATCATGGACGAGGAGAAGCTCACCGAGGACCAGATCAGGACCATCGTCCAGGACATCGTCGACAACAATCTGAGCGACGTCGAGATCTCCGCCTACCTCACCACCCTCTACATAAGAAACTTCGACTCTCAGGAGACGGAGTGGCTGACGAGGGCTATGATCGACACCGGCGAGCGGATCCACTTCGACACCCACCCCGTGGTGGACAAGCATTCCATCGGAGGAGTTCCCGGAAACAAGGTATCCCTTCTGGTGGTGCCGATCGTGGCGGCGGCGGGGCTTCTCATCCCCAAGACCAGCTCAAGGGCCATCACAGGCGCCGGGGGGACCTCCGACCTGATGGAGATTCTCGCCCCCGTAGAGTTCTCCGCCAGCGAGATAAAGGAGATCGCGGAGAGCGTGGGCGGGATCCTCGCCTGGGGCGGCGCGACGAACATCGCGCCAGCCGACGACAAGCTGATCAGGGCGGAGTACGCCCTCACCATCGACCCCTACAGCCAGATGCTGGCATCGATCATGGCCAAGAAGGGGGCGGTCGGCGCAGACTCGGTGGTGATGGACATGCCCGTGGGCCCCGGAACGAAGCTCGCGACGGTCGACGACGGCAGGTCCATGGCCAAAGACCTCATCGACCTCGGCGACCGGCTCGGGATCAGGGTCGAGTGCGCCATGACCTTCGGCGGCTCGCCGGTGGGAAGGACGGTGGGGCCTGCCCTGGAGGTGAAGGAGGCCCTCACAATGCTTGAGAGCGGCCAGGGTCCCAACAGCCTCAGGGAGAAGAGCCTCTCTCTCGCCGGGGTCCTGCTGGAGATCGGATGCACCGCCGGGATGGGTTGCGTCGCCGCCCGGGGGGAGGGGAAGGCGATGGCCGAACGGATCCTCACCAGCGGCAAGGCCCACCAGAAGATGATGGAGATCATCGAGGCTCAGGGAGGCGACCCCACCGTCAAGAGCGAAGATATCGAGATCGGAGAGTATGTCCAGGATATCCTCGCCCCGACGACCGGCTACGTCATCTCCTTCGACAACAAGAGGATCGTCGAGATCGCGAGGAGCGCCGGGGCTCCCGCCGACAAGAAGGCCGGGGTCCGGATCCACAAGAAGATGGGTGAGGTCGTCAAGAAGGGCGAACCGCTCTTCACCATATACTCGAGCAAAGACTGGGAGGTCCAGAGGGCCGCCAACGACGCCCTGCGGGACATGCCCATCGTCGTCGAGGGGATGCTCCTGGAGAGGTATCCGAGGTACTCCCAGATCTAGATCCGAGGTACTCCCAGATCTGGACCCATGATGCTCCCAGATCCGGAGTGTCGGTCGGAACGTTTTATAAGGTCGGTCTGGAGACGTAGGGGCCATGTTGGTTGCCGTCATCTATCACCAGGATTTCGGGTCGAAGGGGCACAGCGTCCTCAAGCACCGGATCAAGCCCTCCTTTGAGGCGCTGGAGAGGTCAGGCCTCCTCGAAGGCGAAGAGGTTCAGGTCTTCAAACCCGAACCTGCGCCCCTCGCCCTCGTCGAGAGGGCCCATACCCCAGAGCACATGGAGAGCATGAGGACCGAGTCTTACAACAAGATGTACTACGACGTCGCCCTCCTCTCGGCTGGAAGCGTCCTAAAAGCCTCCGAGATGGTGGCGAAGGGCGAGGCCGAGAACGCCTTCGCCTACACCGGCACCGCGGGCCACCACGCAAGCCCCGGAAGCTGCTGGGGGTTCTGCTACTTCAACGACGTCGCAATATCGATCTTGAGGCTGAGAGAGATGGGCCTAGCGAGGTTTCTGATCGTCGACGTCGATCCCCACTTCGGCGACGGGACGAGAAACTTCTTCGGAGGCGACCCCGACGTCTACCACATAAACTTCAACCACCAGCAGAGCTCCAACTTCGACGGGAAGCTGAACAACTACGACATCGGTATCGGCTTCGACGCCGAAGACGAACAGTTCCTGAAAGAGCTTGAGAGCGCCATGGAGATGGCAAAAGACTTCGACTTTCAGATCTGTTTTGTGGTATTCGGCCACGACTCTCACGCCGACGACTACGGCGGCTTTGAGCTCACCTCGGCCGTCTATCCCAGGATGGCGAGGATCATAAAGGAGGCCGCGGGCGACAGGGGTATCGTCTTCGTCCTCAGCGGAGGGTCGGTCCCCGAGGTGGCGTCGAAGGCCATCCCCGAGGTGATAGCGGTCCTGGCGGGGAGGTGACGCCGTGAAGATGGCCTCCAACTGCTACAGCTGCATCCTCGACCGGGCCAAGTTCGAGTGCGACCTGCTATTCTCCGACGATGTCGAGAAGATAGAGGCGATGGAGGAGCTCCTCGACTTCATGGTCTCTCACAAAAGAGAGGTCCCCTCGGTGGTGGGGACCGAGAGGGAGAGGATCATGAAGAGGAGGAGCAAAAACCCCGATCCATACCGGGAGATGAAGGCCGAGAGCAACCTCGTTGCCTCAAAGCTTCTGCCTCTTACAGAACGGTTTTATCGGGAGTCCGAGGACAAGCTTGAGGCCCTGATCAGGATCGCCGCCGCAGCAAACTCCATGGAGTGGGGGGTCAAAGGCCACGACTTCGACAACAACTCTTTTGAGGGGGTCTTCCTCGACACCCTGAACGAGAACCTCGACGGCGACCTGGAAGAGGCCCGCCGTCGTATAGACCGGTTCGAGACGATCCTTTACCTCACCGACAACGCCGGGGAGGTGGTCTTCGACCTCTTCGTCATCGATAAGCTGGAAGAGATGAATAAGTCCGTCGTCATCGGTCCAAAGACCGCGCCCATATTAAACGACGTCACCGCCGCTGAGCTTCGGCCGATGACCGACCTTGCCATCGAGCCGACGGGTCCGGTCATCGGCCTATCCCTGGAGAACGTGCGCCCCGAGCTACTCGACATTCTCAAAGACGAGAGCGTCCTCGTCATCGCCAAGGGGATGGGCAACTTCGAGACGATGACCGAGTTCGACGATATGCTGAAGGGAAGGCTCATCTACGTCATGAGGGCCAAGTGCGAGCCCGTCTCCATGAGGGTGGGGGCGCCCCGGGGAAGCCTGGTGGTGAGGGCGGTCTAGCCTTTCATGGAGGGCTATTAGGACTATTGAAGTTCATCCTGGCCCGAGGGCCGTCTCATCCGTAGCCGGCGTTGCGGTCCTCCTCACGCGGACGGCCCCTCTTGGGCGGAGCTTCCTCCTCCCGCTTCCTCCAGCCAAGGATCTCCGTGGGCACGTTCAGCTCCAGAAGATCGCTTGCGGCCTCGATCAGATGCTCGGCGGCCGCGAGGTCCACTCCCTTCTTCCCGTCGGTCTTCCCCATGAGACAGACGCCCCTAATCCCATAGAAGGGGCAGAGGCCGACGAGGATCCCGTTGAGCCCGCCCACGATCCCGTTCCGGAGAAGGGCGATGCCGCCCTCTTCAAGGGCAATAGCCAGCTCGGAGTCCGTGGCCACGCCGAAGATCCTCTCCTCGGAGCTTCCTACGTAGGCTGCAAGGGTGACCAGGTCGGTCACATCGTAAGACCGCAAGGCCTTCAGGATCTCTCCGGCCAGGTTGTACATGAAGGGCGGCTTCAGGGGTTGGGCGTCCCCGCAGAGGATTATGAGGTCGTCTCTTCCCTCCGGGGCTTTCAGCTCCACCTGGAGGGCCCTTGCGATCCCTCCTTCGACGGACACTTCGGGCGGAAACCCGGTGGAGACCATAAGCTGGAAGGTCGCGCACTCCAGGGCCGCGGCTATGTAGTCGGCGGCCACCTTCCCGACGCTTCCGATGCCGGGCATCCCGCCGATGCAGACGCAGTCGCCGAAGATTTTTTTGGACATGGTAGTATGGGAGGCGTCTTCAGTGGCCGACCGCCCTTATGATCCAGTTCACGGGCACAAGCTCCTCAGAACCGTTGATCTCGATCTCCGCGGAGAAGAGCTCACCAGTCCGCATATCATAGAAGTACGAGTTGTTCTCAACCTCGTTTGGGTCCACTCCTACCCAAACGGCTCCCCGATCGTAGAAGCATACATAGAAATCGCCATTTATGGGTATGGAGGGAACTTCAATTACGCCGACCATCGGCTGTCCCTGATTGGCGAAATATGGGAGGTAATAATCTGCGAACCTGTAGAGGAGTTTCAGGCTCTCGTCCCTGATCTCCATTGATATGATCCGCTCTTCAGGTAGCGTATCGTTCGAATCATAAGGGACAAGGCTCAGGATGTGAACGGCATCGAGGGTCCAGCTCGGCCTCGAAGGCGTGAACTTCACCGCTTCTGCAACATTCAGAAATCCCGGGCTACGATAGGTGGCAACGTTGACTACGGTTTCATTCCCGCTGTCCTGGATCAACAACTCCTGACCGATCTCTTGGGCAGCAGATGAGCCGACCATTAAGATGATAGCCAGACAATATAGACCCGCCAAAAGCGAGATCGTCTTCTTCAAAGGATCACCATGCCCATTTGGACCGTCGAATATATAGATGATGGCAGCTAAAGAGCCCATTATATTTCTCATGAAAAATGTAATAATTGAGGGGGTGAAGACCGCACTGTGGTGGGTCTTCCACCCCCTTCCCTCTCTCTCCTTTAAAGCGGCACCGTCCCGGTGTGGCAGAGGTTCTGCCTGATCATGGGCCACTCGAGATCTCCGAAGGCGTCGGAGATCTCCCAGATGTAGATCCGGGCGTCGTCGGATCCTGCCACCATCTCCAGGGTGCCGTCACCGTCGAGGTCTCCGAAGGCCGGCGTGGTATCGACGTTCCCGAGGGTCGCCTTGGGGAAATCCGGAACCTCGGTCCCGTCCAGCTTCCAGGCGTGAACCCTGTTGTCCCTGGATGCTCCCATTATCTCCTGCTGACCGTCGCCGTCGATGTCGCCGAGGGCGACGTGCTTGACGTATCCACCCGTCTGGATGGGAAAGCCCGGATAATCGGAGCCGTCGCTCTTCCAGAGGTAGAGCCTGCCATCGGTGGCGCCTGCCGCCATCTCGACGGTTCCGTCACCGTCCACGTCTCCTGCGGCCATGAGGCTGTCCTGGAGCGAGCCGCTCGTCTTTCGCGGAAACTGCCTTTTATCTTCCCCTTCCTGGGTCAGGGCGTAGAGGCCGTCCGCCGCTCCGATGATGATCTCGAGGCTGCCGTCACCATCGAGGTCTGCCAGAATCGGAGAGGAGTATCCTACGGCGCTCCCCGTAAAGTCGGTGAGGCTGGGGCTGTTAAGGTCGACGGGAAATTCCAGAAGGGGATATCCATCGCATTTCACGGCGTAAACCTGGCCGGTGTACGAGCCCATAAGGCTCACCAACATGCTTATGATGTCCTCCCCTGTCTTCTTGGAGCCTACGACGATCTCGAGGCTGCCGTCGCCGTCGAGATCGGCGATGGCCGGTGACGACCAGACCGAGTTTGCGGTGATCACCGGAAAGCCACAGACGGGCGATCCGTCGGCGTTGAAGGCGTATATCCCCCTGTCGTTCGACCCCACCACGACCTCGAGGCTGCCGTCGCCGTCGAGGTCGCCTGCTGCCGGCGAAGACGCGATGTCGTTGGAGGTCAGCTTGGGGAAGCCGGCGAGAGGCTCACCCTGACCGTTCCAGGCGTAGAGCTTGCCGTCGTCGGAGCCGACGACGATATCCAGGGAACCGTCACCGTCCAGGTCTGCAACGGCTGGCGAGGAGCGGATGTGGTCTTCCGCCGCCGTCGGGAACCCGGCCACCCTGGTGGCGTCCTCGTTGAAGACGTAGAGCATCCCCTCGTTCGTCCCCACGATGATCTCAAGCTCGCCGTCACCGTCGACGTCGGCAAGAGCCGGCGAGGACCAGATCGGCTTTGCGGTCTGAATCCAGTCTCCGGTGACGGTTTCATCTATGGGAAGAACGACAAAAGAGTCAATGAAGCTGCTGAAGTAGAGGAGGTCGGCTCTCCTGTACTCCGACTGGTCTGCACTGCAGGATATGTGGTAGATCAGCTCGTCGCCCATCAAGAAGACGTCTTTTCTGATTTTGGAGCTATCATCGTCTTCAAGGAGGTACTCCCTCTCCAGGGACGAGGCGCCGTTTATCTCCCTGGATACGGTGCTCATCACCTCGAAATGATCGCAGGATTCTTCGTAGTCCGATTCGGTCCTGGAGGCAAACCTCTCCAGCGATAGTCCTCTCTGCTCCGAGGCCCCGACTATGATCGTCATTATGCCGACGGCTGAGAACGTGGCCACCGGATCTTCGACTCCAGTGGTGCTCGTTGGAACAACGTCGATATCCAGCTCTCTTGGGTACTCCACGGAGAAGCCGTACTCAAGGCTGTTGAACTCCTCTGTCTGGGCGCTTGCTGGTACGAGAACAAACGCCGAAAAGGCCAACACCAATGCTATATCTTTAAAATTCTTCATAGACTCACTTCCAGGTTGCTGAGGTTCACAAGACCGTAGCCGTATATGTCGTCGGGACCCAGTGGTCCCAGGTCTGTGGCGCTATCCATCAGGACCTTTTCGACGTCCAGATCCGGATCGTCCTTGAACGCCTCCATGATCAGGGCGGCGCATCCCGCCACGTACGGTGCGGATGCCGAGGTTCCTGCAAAGCCGTTGGAAATGTAAGAGTATGTCGTGACGTTGTCTGGGGCCACCAGATCCGGTTTTTGTCGACCGTCCACAGTAGGACCCCTGGAGCTGTAGGGCTCGATCTCCATCGTCGAGATGTTGATCGCCCCCACCGTTATCACGTTTCGGCAGCAGCCCATGACCCCTATGCTGGAGTTTTGAATCTGGTGCTCATCCAGGTCCTGAGTGGTGAAGAGGTGGAGACGAATCGGAGATTTCTGATCGCCGGCATCGTCGTATCTCCTTATCTTTATCTGATAGGTCCCATCCTCCGGAGCCACGAGGTATATCGTCTCCAGTGGCCTCTGGTCCCGGTAGCCTTTCTGGAGGTTGTTTGAGGTCGAGTGACCACGGACCGGATGGTCTAGGCGCAGATCGTAGTCCAGGGCAGCAGCATCCCAGTCATCGTCCCAGCTCAGCCAGATCCTGGCGATGTTCCCTTCCTCCAGGGTCAGATTTATGCTCTCATCTTCAGGCGAGAAGTTGTTAAAACCGTTCCCATCGGGGTCATTGAACTCTCCGGACCAGTGGCATCTCGCCTGATTTCCCGCGGAGTTGATCCATAAGGTCCCGTTGGCTGTCATCTTCGCGATCTCTTCGCATATGTCGTCCTCCCCGTCGAACCTGCCGAAGGGAAAGTCCGATGAGCAGGATACGATGTCGATATGCTCGTCCAGCTCCAGCAGCCTCTCTATCGCGTCGGTGACACCTTCTTCGTCATCTCCCGCGTCCACCAGGTAGAGTTTGACCTCGGGGGCTATCTCGGAGATCAGCTCCGCACATGCGATCCCATGGACCTCATATTTGCGGTAGCTGTCATTGTAGAAGGGGACTATATCGCGGGTGAGCTTCTCTGCGGTCTCGTTGTCGTAGTAGAACTGGCTGTCCAGGATGGCGATCGTCACCCCTTTCCCCGTTATGTTCCTATCGTGAAGGGCGGATATCCCCGTGAGATCCATCATCAGGCTGACAGAATGATAGTCGAGCATCGCCTCCGCCTCTTCTTCGTCGCCAGATCCGTCCTCGTCCAACAATTCGCCTTCGTCAACAGGTCCAGCTTCGTCAACAGATTCTGACCCGTCGGGATCCAGGACTTCGAAGCTCGGGAGGAGGTAAGGCAAACTGCCGGAGACGATCTCCATACATCCTGACTGGTCGCTGATATCGGTGGTGATGGGGTCATCGAGCCTGATGGGCGAATCGTCATCGCAGATCACAGATGTCGATAAGGCTGCGAGGATCGCCAGGGCCGAAATGCAGATGGCTATAAGCGATGTATCTCTCATGGGAACCGTCACGTCCGTCTTAATTTCCAGCTGATGATTGGCATGTATTCTATATAAGCATATCTCTGGGAAGCCGTGTATCAAACTTCATTCTTTTTAAAGGCAAACAAAGCATGCTCGGGTTTATTTGATTTGAGACCAAAAGAAGGTGGGTTTATTGTCAAGCCGGCGAGATTCTATATTTTTGAGGTTTCGCCCTGGGCAGATCTCGAAATATCTGACGCGAAAAGGGGATCTACTCGTCTCTCCATCCACAGTCCATGCGAAGCTTCGTAGTGGTGGGAAACCTCGCGACCACATCCCCAGACTTCTCCCTCGAGGACATACCCGGCACCTCAGGAAGGATCGACATCCTCTGCAGGTGCATCAACTCCGCCTTCGTCCTCTCCCACGGGATCAGGAGGGACGTTGCGGTCTACCTAATCTTTCGCGGAGGTCCCGTCCCCAAGACGGTCCACCTCCGGGGCAGCGATCTCCGCCACCTCAACCCCGACGAGAGGACGACGGCGGCCCTGCTGAAGAAGGCCCTCGCCCTGGAGGCGGACTCCAATTGGACGAAGTCGACGCCGGGGATCTTCGTCCGGGCGGGGGACCTCGCGGACCTCGAGATCTATGAAGAGGGGAATACCTACTATTTGAGAGAGGACGGATCCGACCATCGAGGCATGAGCTGGCCTGAGGACGGAACCTTCATCCTTGGAGACCATCTGGGCCTATCGGAGGAGGACGAGGCCTTCATCGCGGGGCTCGGGGCGGAGGTCGTCTCCGTAGGTCCGAAGAGCCTGCACGCAGACCACTGTATAGTGCTGATAAATAACGAGCTTGATAGAAGAGACGCATCAACATGATCACCGATGATATTGAAAATGACGAAATGAAGAACGGCGTCGCCAACCTATCAGAGGTCGCGAGGAGAATCCTCCTCCTCGGCCCCATATGCGACAGCTGTCTTGGGCGGCAGTTCGCGATGCTCTCGACGGGTTTGACGAACGCTGAAAGGGGGGGCGCCATCAAGACCTTCCTCTCCATGGCCGGGTCTCTGGACGAATCGGGCCGCGAGATTCTGGAGGAGCTTGCTTTAAGCTCCAGGAACGCGAGGCTGAAGCTGGGCCTCGAGGATGAGCAGGAGCGGTGCTGGGTCTGTCTCGGAGAGATGGAGCCGGAGAGGCTGGACCGATGGGCCGAGCTCGCGGAGAGGGAGCTTCGCCACATCGAGCACGATACCTTCCTCGTCGGGACGAAGATGAGCGGCCTTCTCGCCGAGAACGAGGAGCTGGTCCTGGCGGACGGCGGATCTCTTCATGCTGAGCCGATGAAGTCGGAGCTGAACCGCGAGGTGGGAAAGAGGATCGCTGAGAGGACGAAGAAGAGCACAAGCTTCGGCTCTCCGGACGTCCTGGTGGTTCTGAACCTGGTGGATGGGGAGGTGATTGTCCAGGTCTCATCCCTCTACATCCTGGGCAGGTACCGAAAGCTGGTCCGGGGATTTCCCCAGACCAGGTGGCCCTGCCGCGAATGCAGAGGGAGCGGTTGCGAAGCTTGTGGCTTCACCGGCAAAAGGTACCCCGAGTCGGTGGACGAGCTGATCCGAGACCCCATCATCGAGGCCGCCAGGTGCGAGGACACCGTATTCCACGGCTCGGGAAGAGAGGACATCGACGCCCGGATGCTGGGGACGGGCAGGCCCTTCGTGGTGGAGGCGGTCTCCCCCCGGATCAGGACCCTGGACCTCGTCCGCCTCAAAGAGGAGATCAACCGTCGCGCAGCGGGTAAAGTGGAAGTCAGCGACCTCGAATTCACCGAGAAGGCGACTGTCGAGCACCTCAAGACCGCCCTATTCAATAAGAGCTACTCGATGCTGGTGGAATTCGCTGAAGATGTACCAGAAGAAAAGCTTAAATCAGTTCTGGACAAACTGGTCGGCCTGGTTGAACAGCGCACGCCAACCCGAGTATCTCACCGGAGGGCCGACAAGGTCCGAAAGAGGGAGGTACTCGACCTCCGGCTCGACCAGCTCGCCGGAAAGACCGCCAGGATGACCCTCAGAGGGACGAGCGGCCTTTACGTAAAGGAGCTGGTATCCGGAGACGACGGCCGAACCGAGCCGAGCCTCGCGGGGCTTCTCGGAACCGCTGCGCGGGTGGCGGAGCTGGACGTAATAAACGTAGGTGGAGAGGCAGATGCCCAAGTCACACGGAGTACGAAAACGGACTAGAGACAGGCTGAGCAAATCGGTCAGAGCGCGGGGGATCTCCCCCGTAAGCAGGGCGATCCAGGACTTCGACGACGGCGATATGGTCCACATCGTTCTGGACCCAAGCATTCACAGGGGAATGCCCAACCCCAAGTTCCACGGAAAGACCGGCAAAGTATTGGGCCGGAGGGGCAGGGCTTATGTGCTGGAAGTCAGCGATGGTAACGCCAAAAAGACGGTAATATCCCTGCCGGAACATCTGAAACCCCAGAATTGAGATGATAGTCAAAAAAATTTTGAGCGAGGATCTTATGACCCTCGCCGAGGTGAAGGAGGCTCTGGAGGAGATCAGGCTCAGAAGGGCTGAAGAGCCCGAAGAGCTCGGCTACGAGCTCAGAAGGGCGATAAAGCACGCAGAGATCTTCTCTCAGAGCGGAGCCGAAGAGAGCCGGAAGATCGCCAGAGAGCTGTTGGGGCTTGAGAAGATCACCCCGGAGATCGCGACCAAGATCGCAGACATCCGGCCGAAGACCAAAGACGAGATCAGGGCTCTCTACGCCAAAGAGCGGTTCACCCTCGAAGACGAGGATCTCGAAGCGATCCTCGACGTAGTGGTGAGAGGATAAACATCCGATTGAGAGGATAAGCATGACCTCGGGCAGATCTCCACGGCGCGAAGAGATAGCTTGGGTTCTCGACTACCTCCCCTACGGCCACGTCTCGGACTCGATGGGCAGGTTCCAGAAGAGGCCCATCGTCCAGGGGGTGGGAGAAAGGGACTTTGTGCTGATGGAGATGACCCCCAAAGAGGGCGCTGTCCCGGAGATCGGCGTCAGGGTCGTGCTGGTTGGAAAAGACCGGCCGGTCATAGATCGGGTCAACCGCAGGATCGGCTACGAGGAGCTATCCCAGGGGGCTCGAGTCGAGCTTCCTTACGCTCTGCAGAAGATCGTCCTGGGGAAGGAGACGTTTTACCTCCGGTTCTTCAACGAGGCGGGACCCCTGACCACCAGGATGCACGCCCTGGAGCTGCTCCCCGGCATCGGCAAAAAGCTGATGTGGGCGGTCCTCAACGAGCGGAAGAAGGGCCCCTTCAAGAGCTTTGAAGACCTCTCGGAGCGGGTGAAGGGGATCTACAACCCCGAGAAGCTTCTGGCTAAAAGGATCGAGGACGAGATCGCCGACGACCGGATCAAGTACCGGATCTTCACCGCAGACCCGCGCCGACGATGAGAAGAATGGGGTTGACCACGCCAGAAGGCCCCGAACTTTTGATACCCGATTTTTCGAGGTGGCCACAGCTGTGAAGAAGCTTGGTCAGCATTTTCTCGTCGACCGGAGGGTTCTTTCAAGGATAGGCGATTACGCCTCCCTCGACCTGGGGGACAGGGTGCTGGAGATCGGGCCTGGGACCGGAAACCTCACCGAGGTTCTATCGGCCCGGGCGGGAACCGTCTTCGCCATCGAGGTCGACCCCTCCCTGGCGGCATCCCTGGAAGGGCGATTCGATAACGTCGTCGTCTTGAGAGGCGACGCTCTGCGGGTATCCCTTCCCGGCTACAACAAGATCGTGTCGAACCTCCCCTACCAGATCTCCTCCAAGATCACCTTCAGGCTTCTGGAGAGGCCTTTCGATCTCGCCGTCTTGATGTACCAGAGGGAGTTTGCCGAGAGGATGGTGGCAAAGCCTGGGACAAAGGAGTACGGCAGGCTCACCCTCAACGTCTCCCTCCGGGCCGAGGCCGAGATCCTGGAACGGGTGGCTCGGGGCGCATTTCGGCCGATGCCGCAGGTCGAGTCGGCTATAGTCCGCCTCCGCCCTCGCGAAGAGCGGATCGCCGTCGACGAGAGGATCTTCGACGATCTGACCCGGACCATCTTCTCCATGAGGAGAAAGAAGGTGAAGAGATCCCTCGCCGCCATGAAGGTATCATCCGAGGCCCTCTCGCGGATCGATCCCGACCTTCTGGAGAAGAGGCCTCAGGAACTCTCTCTGGAGGAGGTCGTCGATATGGCGGAAGCGATCTCGGCAAGTGAACTCTGAAGGTATCCGCCGTTGGGCAAGGGCCTCGAATTTTTATACTCAGCTGCCATCTTTAACCTCCGATGATAGCATCTGTTGAGCGTTCGCAGGTATCGGGCGCGATCTCTGTCCCGCCCTCCAAGAGCTACACCCATCGGGCGATCGCCATCAGCGCCCTGGGGCCCGGCGGCTCGGTGAAACGGCCGCTCTTATCCGCCGACACCAGGGCCACCATCAACGCCTCCGAGGCCTTCGGGGCCCAGATTGAAGGGCAGGAGGAGGAGCTGGCGGTGATCGGGGTCGGTGGAAGGCCGACGACCCCCGAGAACGTGATCGACGTCGAAAACTCGGGAACCACGCTGCGGATCATGGCCGCGGTGGCGGCCCTCACCGAAGGCGCGGTCCTCACCGGGGACGCCTCCATCCGGCGAAGGCCCAACGGCCCCCTCCTAAACTCCCTTCGCGACCTGGGGGCTGATGCCTTCTCCATAAGGAAGAACGACTGCGCACCCCTGGTGGTCCGGGGGAGGATTCGCGGCGGAAGGACCGTCCTCGACGGGAGCGTCAGCTCCCAGTTCCTCTCGGCCCTCCTCATATCATGCCCTCTTGCCGATGGAAATTCCGAGATCGAGATAAAAGGCGATCTCAAGAGCCGTCCCTACGCCGAGATCACCCTGGAGATGCTGGAGGATGCCGGGGCGAAGATAGAGACCGATTTTCGCAGGTTCTTCGTCGAGGGCGGCCAGAGCTACGACCTGGACGGCTACACCGTCCCCGGCGACTTCTCCTCCGCCTCTTACCTTCTCGCGGCGGCGGCGGTGACCGGCTCCCGCCTCACCGTCCGTGGGCTCTTCCCCTCGAAGCAGGGGGACTCGGCGATCGTCTCCATCCTCCAGGATATGGGGGCGAAGATCTCCTGGGACCGGGAAGATGGCAACCTCGAGATCGAAGGGGGCGACCTCGAAGGGGTCGAGGTGGACGCGAGCCTCACCCCCGACCTCGTCCCCACCATAGCGGTCCTGGGAGCCGTTGCAAAAGGAAGGACCGTCGTCAAGAACGCGGAACACGTCCGCCACAAGGAGACCGACCGGCTCCGTGCCATGGCAGTCGAGCTCTCCAAGATGGGGGCGAATATAGAGGAGAGGCCCGACGGGCTGGTGATAGAGGGCGGAAAGCTTGAAGGCGCGAGGGTGAGCGGTCATCACGATCACAGGATCGTCATGGCCCTGACGGTGGCGGGGCTTGTCGCCGGAGATACCAGAATAGATACCGCAGAGTCCGTCTCCATATCCTACCCGGGCTTCTTCGAGGAGATGGCAAAGATCGGCTGTCGCGTGGAGGTACGCTGAGGGCGGGCTTGAACGCCGCCCCTCGCCCTCACCCCCTCCATAAGTCTTATGTACCAGTAGCGAATCTCACGCTTGGATTACCGTTTGCGATTGAATTCGCCCCATCGGCTCAGGCCGATGCACGGGCGGCGTCGGACTATGATCCGGGGCTGCTCCAGAGGGGCTAGAGAAAGCTCGAAGCCCTCAGATTTCTGGAGGAATAATTTGCCAGAAGAGAATGAAGAGCTGAAACATATAGTGCGCATCCTGAACACCGACCTCAACGGTCACAAGCCCGTTCAGATGGCGCTCACCGGCATCAAGGGGATGGGCAGGCGGAACGCCCGGCTGCTCACCCAGAAGGCAGAGATCGAGCCCACCGAGACCCTCGGCATGCTCTCGGACGAGGCGATATCCAGGCTCCGAGATATCGTCGAGTCGGCCCAGGACCACCTCCCCGTCTGGATGAAGAACAGGAGGAAGGACCTCCTCACCGGCGAGGACAGGCACGTCATGGGAACCGATCTCGTCCTCACCCAGAGGGAAGAGATGGACATCATCAGAAAGACCCGTAGCTACAGGGGGATCAGGCACGAGCGCGGCCTCCGTGTCCGGGGCCAGAAGACCAGATCCACCGGTCGAAGGGGAGCTACTGTGGGCGTCAGCAGGAAGAAGAAGTGAGCGAGGCGGGCTTTTATGGGATATCCTGGTAAGTGTAGGAAGATTTACGATACTCCGCGCCACCCCTGGGAAGCCGATCGGATGGCTCAGGAGGTGGAGCTGGTCAAGGGTTACGGGCTCCGCAACAAGAGAGAGGTCTGGAAGGCCCAGAGCCTCATCAGAAAGTACAGGCGCGTAAGCCGTCAGCTTCTGGCAGCCACAACCCGCGGTGAGGCGGAGCTTGAGGCTCAGGCAGAGGACGTGCTGGAGCACCTCAAAAAGTTCGGGATGCTCAAGGAAGATGGAGATCTCGACGCCGTCCTGTCCATAAAGGTGGAAGACCTTCTCGAACGGAGGCTTCAGACTCAGGTCTACCGTCAGGGGCTCGCCAAGTCCCTCAGGCAGGCCCGACAGTTCATAACTCACGGTCACATTCAGATCACGGGAAGGAAAGTTACAGTTCCCGGATATTACGTCAGGCGTGGCGAAGAGATGACCATCGATTACTACCCTGGTTCGCCCATGGCTCAGGAGGCCCATCCTGAGAGGGCCACCAGAATACCCAAGGTGGAAGGATAAACATGGCAGAAGGAAAATGGGGCGTGGCCCACATATACGCCTCCTTCAACAACACGATCATCACCATAACCGACCTCACCGGCGCGGAGACGATCGCCAAGGTATCGGGCGGAATGGTGGTCAAGGCCGCAAGGGACGAGAGTTCGCCCTATACGGCCATGCAGATGGCGGGCCAGATCGCCGAGCAGGCCATGACCAACGGGATCATAGGAGTCCACGTCAAGGTCAGGGCTCCCGGCGGGAACCGTCAGAGGTCTCCAGGGCCCGGTGCTCAGGCTGCGATCAGGGCTCTTGCGAGAGCCGGGCTGAAGATCGGCAGGATCGAGGACGTGACCCCGATTCCCCACGACGGCACCAAACCCTCCGGAGGTCGGAGGGGCAGACGGGTGTGAGCTTTGCAGTTGGAACTGATAGAGCTGAGAGAGGGCCGGGCGAGGTTCCTCCTGAAGGGCGTGAAGCCAGCCTTCGCCAACGCCATAAGAAGGGCGTGCCTTGCGGAGGTACCGTCCCTCGCCATCGATGAGATAAGTATTTATGACAATACATCGGTCCTCTTCGACGAGCAGCTCTCTCTGAGGCTTGGGCTGGTTCCGATCAAGGCCGACGACCTCAGCATCTTCAGAGTCCCTGAAGAGTGTGAATGCGAAGGTGCGGGCTGTCCTGCCTGCCAGGTGGGGATGACCCTCTCGGCCGAGGGTCCATGCACCGTTCACTCCGGAGATCTGAGGTTCTCGGATCCCGGAGTCGATGTCGTATTCGAGAATATCCCGATCGCGATCCTGGGCGAAGGCGAAAAGCTGATGCTGGAAGGGATTGTAACCCTCAACCGAGGGACGGTCCACGCCAAGTGGCAGGCCGGAACCCAGTGCGGCTACAAGAACCTGCCGGAGATCCGGATCAGCGATTCGTGTGAAGGCTGCGGAAAGTGCGTCGATGTCTGTCCGCGAAAGATCCTCGTGATCGAAGAGGGAGGAAAGCTGAAGGTCACCGACCCCGTCAGCTGCTCCATCTGCAAGCTCTGCGTCGTCGAGTGTGAGATCGGAGCGATCGAGGTCGTCCCGATCGAGGACGTCTTCGTGATGAAGATAGACACCGATGGATCGATGCCTGCAAAGGACCTGGTGTCCGGTGCTGCAGGCGAGATCAAGAGGCGCGCGTCGCTCCTCAGCCAGCAGTTGAGCGAGCTGGCGTAAGGGCGCGATCCTGATAAACCCTGGGCGGGGGTTGCCAAGCCAGGTCAAAGGCGCAAGGTTGAGGGCCTTGTCTCGCAGGAGTTCGTGGGTTCGAATCCCATCCCCCGCACCAATTTACCTTTTCTGATCTGCGACCTTTTATTCTTCGTAGGACTATTTGACCTCGGTGAGCACCACCAGATTTCTGGCGTCAAAACCTATTATAACCCCAAGCGCCCTGGCGGGGCTCATGCGCAGAAGCTCAAGTTCTGTCCGCGATAGGAGGGAAGATGGCCTGGGCAGTGCCCGCCATCCCTGCCGCCTCAATCTTTGGACGATCGCGATTTTTATCTCCTTCTCCCTTCTCATCATCGGATCCGCCGCCGGTGCCACCCTGACCGTAGCGCCGGGCGAGAAGATCCAGGCGGCCATCGGCGCGGCGGGAGAGGGCGACACGGTGCTGGTGGAATCGGGAGTTTACAGGGAGAACCTGGTCCTTAACCAGGGGATAGTCCTCTCGGGGATCGGACGGCCTCTGATCGACGCCGGAGGCTCCGGCTCTGCCATCACCCTCCGGTCGGAGGAAGCTGGAGTTGTGGGCTTCGAGGTCTCGGGCTCCGGGCCGGAGGAGATGGACGCCGGTATCTGGGTCCTCGCCGCCAACTGCACCATCGCGGATAACCACATCTTTGGAAACAGCGCAGGCATCCTCCTCCAGGACGTTCGGGGAGCTGTGATAACAAACAACACCGTCGAGGGGAACGGGGTGGGGGTATATCTTGAGACCTCCTGGGAGAACGAGATCAGCTTCAACCGGATCGTCGAGAACGATGAGGGGGTCCGCCTGATCAAAAACAACGTCTCTGAGAGCATAACGGAGTCGGACGCCGGAGGCGTATCGATCAAATATACGCCCAAAAACGCGGCCGACACGGAGACATCGGCCGTCGAGGTCAGCGATATAGGCTTCGCCGGGGCCAAGAGAGAGAACAGGATCTTCGGAAACGAGCTTCTGAATAACGGCCAGAACGCCCGCGACGACGGCGATAACCTCTGGAGCTACGGCGATACGGGAAACCACTACGACGACTTCGATTCGATCGAGGAGGGTTGCAGAGATAGAGATAGAGACGGAGTCTGCGACTCGCTCCGGACGATCCCCGGCGGGTCCAGCGTCGACGAGCATCCCGTCGCCTCCGACGATGCGATCCTGAAGTACAGGGCAACGTCCGGCGACTTCGAGCTCTTCCTCTATCGATCGACCTTCTCCCCTGGCACAGAGATCGACCTCGGATTCCAGGCACCCCAGAACTTCAGCGGCAGGGTGGAGCTGGTCGCATCGCCACCCCTCTCAGCCGAAGAAGGGGGAGCAGAGGCGGGATCCGCAGGGGCGGTTCCGGAAAGCCAGTCCCTGCCGAGCTCAAGCGGCACCGTCAGATTCACCGCCCCCTCAGAAGAGGGATCTTACGCTTTCAGGATGTACGACGGCTCTGACTCCGGCCCCGAGATCGTCGCCCTCCCGTTCAATGTAGCGACTGCGGAGCTTTTCGTCTACAATACGACTGCCGGGACCTGCGACAGGCTGAACGTCGGCTACAGCGGCGCTCCCGGATTCGAGAACGATTGGATCGGCCTCTTCAGGGTCGGCTCCGGGGACGAGAGCCCCCTCTCCCGAAAGTACCTGGATGGGACGAACAACGGGACTCTGACCTTCAACATGCCCTCCTCGGCCGGAAGCTACGAGTTCAGGATGTTCGAGGACGACGGATTAGCGAGGATCGCTGCGAGCAGTCCTGTCGAGGTGGAGGTCTCCCAAGGGGTGAGGGTGGAGGCGTCGCCCGCGAGAGTCCGTCCCGGCGAGGCGATCACCGTCTCCTTCTGGGGGGCGAAGCCCGCCTCCGCCATCGGGATGTACGAGATGACCCGACCCGACAAGTACATGATCGGCATGCAGTGGACAAACGGGAGGACCTGTGGGACCATGACCTTCGGGGCTCCCCGAACCCCGGGCAGGTATGACTTCAGGCTCTTCGAGGACAACGTCCACAGAAAGCTGATGGGGGCGAGCAACGTCGTCATCGTCGGATGAAAGGGGAGAGAGGATGGCAGCGAAGATTTAGAAGGTCCGATCCGGGACCTTCCATCCTACTTTTTTTCGCATTGAAGCTGATGCTTCAAGGGACTAAATGAGATTGAGATCCTTATGAAAGTCAGCTCAAAATTGTATTTGGTAGCGGGGAGTAGATTTGAACTACTGATCTACGGGTTATGAGCCCGTCGGGATTTCCTGACTACCCCACCCCGCTTCGTCGGGTTGAGAACGACAGTTCCCAAACCCGCTCCGATCATATAAAGGTTGTGCATCGCCACCATCCATCCTTCGGCGGCAAAGGTCGCCTGATCGACGGCCGGCGGCCTTTGCGATCGTCAGATCCAAAATCCGCGCGAGGAGGCATTCTGCGGCGAGACGGGGGACGGATAAGAAGGCGCCGCTGCGCCTCCTCGGTCTTGCGGCGTCTCTTCCGTCCATCCTGGGGGAAAAGAGGAGGAGATCCGATTTTGGAGCGGCTCGGAACTTGCGTATTCGGCCGGACCCGGCCGCCTCCTTCTCACCTCAGATTCTCCATCGCCTCCTCCACAGGCCTGTCGTGGTGGACGATTGAAGCGATGGCCCTGGTCATCTTGATCGGGTTCTCGTGCTGGAAGACGTTTCTTCCTATGGCGACCCCCCGGCCCCCGGCGTCTATGGCGCCCCGGATCATCTCCAGAAACTCCTCGTCCGTCTCGGTCTTTGGGCCGCCGGCTATCACCACCGGGACCGGGCAGCCCGCCACAACCTCCCTGAAGGTATCGGGGTCACCGGTGTAGTTCGTCTTGATTATGTCGGCCCCCAGCTCCGCCCCGGCCCGGGCGGCCAGGGAGACGACGTCGACGCCGTTGGGGTCGGTTATCTTGTCCCCCCTCGGGTACATCATGGCGATGAGGGGCATCCCCCAGAAGTCGCACCTCTCGGCGACGCTTCCCAGTTTCTTGAGCTGATCAGCCTCGGTCTCAGAGCCGATGTTGATGTGGACGGAGACGGCGTCAGCCCCCACCTTCAGGGCCTCCTCCACCATGCAGACCTGGACTTTGTTGTTGGGGTCGGGACCGAGGGAGGTGCTGGCGGACATGTGGACGATCAGGCCGATGTCGCTTCCGTAGCCGCGATGGCCGTGTTTCACCATCCCCTTCTGCTGGAGGACGGCGTTCGCGCCCCCCTCGGCCACCTTGTCCACCATCTCCGAGAGGTCCACCAGACCCTTGACAGGACCCACGGATATCCCATGATCCATGGGGATGACGACGGTATTTCCGCTGTTCCGATCGATGATCCTCTCCATCCGCACCCTTTTGCCAATCTCGCTCAATTCCGAATCTCCTTCGTGTTAACATGGCACACGATAGCATATGCCATATATAAGCCTGACGATAGGCCTGACGCCGTGATATTTATAGGGTTGCAAGACCGATACCCATCGGAGCTGATACTTTGGAGCAGGAGTTCGGCAGAATCAGAAAGAGCGAGACGACGGAGCTTGTGATCAGGCGGACCGAGTTTCGCGGCTCTGCGGGGATCGACATCAGAGAGTATGTCACGAGCGACAGGTACACCGGCTGGTCGAAGAACGGCATCAGGATACCGGTAGACCAGTGGCGGTCCTTCAAGGAGATCCTGGAGAGGATCGAGGTCCCTGAGGGAGGAGAAGGCGATTAACCGGGACGGCTTCGAGCGGGAGTACCGGGGATGGCTCGTATCGGTGGCGAAGGATATCGCCCGCCGGCTGGCAGGATTCGACCCAAAAGAGCGGGATCGGATCCTCACGAGGTCCCGGGAGATGGAGGACCCAAAGCGGGTATTTCGCCCCCTAAGAGACCCGGATCGGATCGCCCGCCTGGGGGGCGAGGAGGCCGAGGGGTACATCCTGGTGGAGACGGACGCCGTCACCTTCTTTCCCTCCATCGACTCGTCGAACCCCGGCGCCCTCGACTTCGCCGTTGCCATGAACCGGCGCTACTACTTCCGGGGGCTCTGGTTTTCCATCATATCCCTCAACACCGAGTACCTGAGCCGGGTCTCTGACAGGGTTCTGGCCTACGCCCTCGAGCACGAGTTCGAGATGGGGAGGCTCTATCAGCAGGCTTTCGAAGAGATGAGGAAGCTCTCCCCCGGAGAGAAGCTTGAGATCAGCAGGCTCGCCCACCAGACCTCGGTTAAGAAGACGAAGATCTCCCTTGAGGATCTGATCGACGAGGAGAGGCTGATGGTATCCCTATCCGAATCTCAGCCGGCCGTCCCCAAGCCCTACGCCGAGACTGCCCTTCTGACGTATCTTGATGAGAACTTCTCGGATCTCGAAAAGTTCGGCGTCAGAAGCGACGGCGAGGAAGAGGACGCCTTCGGAGCCGAGCTCTACGACGAGTTCGAGGGATGGTCGGAGTTCTCCATCACGTCGTACCGCCTCTTCGTTCGGGAGGCGGCCCAGGGCGTGAGGGAGGCGTACCAGGGGTACGTCTAAATGCGCTTCATTCAGATCGTCTTTCTCATCTCATCCAATCCGTTCGACCCCTTGCGACCATCATCCATCTAGCCTGCTTCTTCATCTCCAACCGGGCTCTGGCCGACCATCTCTTGTCAAAGCGTCGGAAGCCGGCGGGTAATATCCTCAAAAATCGAGGAGAAAAGGTACGCGGCATCGAGTCCTGAGCATTTATATAGTAGTCTCTCCCTGTAAGTTGCCATCAAGATCATCAGAGGAGACCCGATTTGTCCAGTCAATCCAACTTGCACAAAAAACCGGCCGTGAACATAGGCATGGTGGGCCATGTCGACCACGGCAAAACGACCCTGGTAAGAGCCCTTTCAGGGGTGTGGACCGACCAGCACAGCGAGGAGATAAAGAGGGGGATCTCCATCAGGCTCGGCTACGCCGACGCTACATTCAGAAGATGTCCAAACTGCCCCGAGCCTGAAGCCTTCACCGTGGAGGAGACCTGCCCTGCTTGCGGCTCTCCGAGTGAGGTCCTCAGGACTGTATCTTTCGTCGACTCTCCCGGCCACGAGACTCTGATGGCGACGATGCTCTCGGGCGCTGCCATCATGGACGGCGCGGTCCTGATCATCGCCGCCAGTGAGCCCTGCCCCCAGCCCCAGACCAAAGAGCATCTCATGGCCCTGGACATAACCGGCATCGACAAGATCGTCATCGTCCAGAACAAGATCGATCTCGTCTCCAGGGAGAGGCTGATCGAGCACTACAACGAGATCAAGAAGTTCGTAAAGGGTACCGTCGCCGAGAACGCCCCGATCGTCCCCATATCGGCCCAGCAGAACGTGAACATCGACATGGTGATCCAGGCGATAGAAGAGACGATCCCGACGCCTGAGAGGGACGTGGAAAAGCCGGCCCTCCTCAAGATCGCTCGATCCTTCGACGTCAACCGCCCCGGAACCTTGCCAGATAAGATCGTCGGCGGGGTCATCGGAGGCACCCTCACCCAGGGTTTGCTCAAGCCCGACGATCCCCTCGAGATCAAGCCTGGCAGGTCGGTGGAGTCGGAGGGTAGGAAGGCGTGGGTTCCCATCGAGACGAAGGTGACGGCGCTTATGGCGGGAGGCGGCCCCCAGGATGAGGTCACCCCCGGCGGCCTGATCGGTGTCGGGACCCAGCTGGACCCCGCCCTCACCAAGAGCGACCTTCTGGTGGGCCAGGTGGCGGGATTTCCGGGAACGCTCCCCCCCGTCTGGAACAGCTTCACCATGAAGATAAGGCTCCTGGAGAGGGTTGTGGGGGCCATGGACGAGGCCGACGTCGAGCCGATTCACACGAGCGAGCCGTTGATGCTGAACGTCGGCACCGCCACCACCGTCGGTGTAGTCTCCAGCGCCAGAGAAGGCGGTATGGTGGAGGTCCAGCTGAGAAGGCCGGTCTCTGCCGCCCTGGGCGACAGGGTCGCCGTGAGCAGGCGGATAGGCGCAAGATGGCGGCTGATCGGCGTCGGCACCATAAACAAATAGATGTATGGGGTCTCTCGAGCTCTTAATTGACGGGGTGCTGAAAGCCGCATGAAGGTGCTCCTCGACACCAACGCCCTCATGGTTCCAGGTCAGTTCCGGATCGATATCTTCGACGAGCTGGAAGGTCTCGGATATCGGAGTTTCCTCGTGCCGCGCCCCGTCCTCTTCGAGCTTGAGGCTCTCGCCAGCCTCGCCGACACCCGGCGGGATCGGACCGCCGCACGGATCGGCCTTGAGCTGGCAGGCCGGTGTGAGGTTGTCGAGGCGACCGGGGTGGCGGACGAGGTCCTCGTCGACCTCGCTCTGAAAGCAGGCGCAGCGGTCTTCACCAACGATAAAGAACTGAAGAAAAAGTTATCTAGTAGATGTGTTACCGTTATACACCTGCGCCAGAGACGACGCCTGGAGATCGCAAACAGAAAGGAGTTCCGATGTATAAGAAGATGAAGCTGGAGGGGATAGTCAGGATACCTCCTGGCCAGATGGGCGACCCCCTCGAAGAAGCGGTGGAGATGGCGCTCAGAAACAAGTACGAGGCGAGGGTGGACAAGACCCTGGGCACCGTCGTCGCGGTGCTGGGGGTAGACGACATAGGCGAAGGGAGGATCCTGGCAGGAGATGGGGCGGTCTATTACGATGCGACCTTCGATGCTATAGTCTTCAAGCCCGAGATGCAGGAGATCGTCGAGGGCGAGGTGGTGGAGATCGTCAAGTTCGGCGCCTTCATAGGGATGGGACCTTTTGACGGGCTTCTTCACGTGAGCCAGATAACCAACGAGTATATATCGTACGATGAGAAGAATGCGCGGCTCGCGAGCAAAGATTCGAACAAATCTCTCGACGAGGGGGATCGGGTCCGCGCCCGGATCATCGCCATCAGCCTCAACGAGAAAGAGCCCCGCGAGAGCAAGATCGGTCTCACCATGAGGCAGACGGGCCTGGGAAAGATCGAGTGGCTGGAGGCTGCTCGGCGAAGGGAAGAGGCAGAGGTTGAATCGAGATGACCGAACAGGCTTGCAGGGAGTGCCACAGGATCGTCGAGGGTCTGGTCTGTCCCATCTGCGGCTCCTCGTCCCTGAGCAAGGACTGGACCGGGTACGTCGTGATAATCGACCCCAAAGAGTCTGAGGTTGCAAAGAAGCTGGGGATAACCCTTCCAGGAAGGTACGCCCTGAAGGTGCGATAGATTTGAAGATATTGCGTCTTCCCGAGGAGCTCCGTTCCGAGCTGAAGCCCCCCCTGGGCAAGCTATTCAGAGGACGGGGACAGGAGTGCATAGCTCCCATGCAGGACCTCCTCCGGCCCGCGCCGAAGGTGATCGCCGTCGGCGACGTCACAACCTTCTGCCTGTTGTCCTCATCAGGCAGAAAGCCCGACATCTGCATCGTGGACAACAAGACGAAGAGGATGCCCGTGCCCGATCACGTTCAGCAGGGTATCGGCGACCTCGACAGCTACGAGATCGTCGAGGTGGCCAACCCCGCGGCGACCCTCAGCCAGGAGCTGATCGACGTGATAAAGGACCGGCTAGCCTCCGACGGACGGGTCAAGATCGTCGTCGACGGCGAGGAGGATCTCGCCACCCTCCCCGCCATCGTCTACGCGCCCCTCGGCTCGACGGTCGTCTACGGCCAGCCCAACGAGGGGAGCGTCGCTGTGGTGGTGACACCCGAGAGAAAGGAATATGCCAAGAGCATCATGGACAAGATGATTGTGGAGGATTGAGATGGAAATCAAGGTCATCGAGGAGAAGAACAACCCGTTGTTGAACAGGAGAGAGGTCAAGTTCGTCGTCGAGCACGATGGGCCCACCCCCTCAAGAAAGAATATCGTCGAGAAGATCGCCGCCACCATGAACTCGAAAGTAGGCCTGGTGATGGTGGACAGTCTCAGGTCCGAGTTCGGGAAGCGCGAGACCGTCGGATACGCCAAGATCTACGAGAACGAGGAGAGGGCGAAAGAGGTGGAGAGGGCTCACATCATCGCGAGGAACGTCCCCGCACCCGCCGCCGAGGCTGAGGAGTCGAGCTAAATGGCGACAAACGAGTTTTACGAGGTCAGCGGCGACGCCATAAAGAGGAATAAACAGATCTGTCCCCGATGTGGAAACGGGGTATTCCTCGGAGAGCACAAGGACCGGCTCGCCTGCGGAAAGTGCGGATACACCGAGTTCAAGAAGTGATCTTTCAGCGCCCCTTCCTGGCCTGGAAGGGGGCATGCCGCACTCTTTTGGCATGCGTTTGGCACTATGTTTGTCCTCTTTTTGTACTCGTTTGAGTTGGGAAACCGTCCCCTTCATCCCGTTGGTTATTTAAACGGAGGAGGATTAACTACTTGAGGGTGTTTCTGTGGTTGACGCATCAGTTGTTTTTGTACCTCTGATCATAGTATTGCTGATACTCTACCAGGGGATAAGGATACCCCGGGAGTACGAGCGGCTCGTCGTCTTCAGGCTGGGCCGGTACAGCGGGATCAAGGGGCCGGGGATCACCATCATCATACCGGTGATCGATAGAGCAATCACCATGGACCTGCGGGTGGTGACGATCGACGTCCAGAAGCAGGCGGTCATCACCAGGGACAACGTGACCGTGGACGTGGACGCCGTCCTCTATTATCGGGTCGTCGACCCCGACAGGGCGGTCATCCAGGTCGAGAACTACAGGGTTGCGACAAGCCTCCTCGCCCAGACGACCCTGAGGGACGTCCTCGGCGAGATCGAGCTCGACGACCTCCTATCGAAGCGAGAGGAGCTGAACGTCAAGCTCCAGGAGATCCTGGATCGGCAGACCGACCCCTGGGGTATCAAGGTCACTGCCGTCACCCTCCGGGACGTGAGCCTTCCCGAGTCGATGCTCAGGGCCATCGCCAAGCAGGCCGAGGCCGAGAGGGAGAAGAGGTCGAGGATAATCCTCGCAGACGGCGAGTTTCAGGCTTCCGAGAGGATGGTTGATGCGGCGAAGCTCTATCAGGGAGCGCCTGTGGCCATCAAGCTGAGGGAGCTTCAGACCCTGGCCGAGATAGCGAGGGAGAAGAACCTGATCGTAGTCACCTCCGGCGGCGAGGTCGGCGAGGCGACGGGAACGGTGGCGGGGCTCACCAAGGCCTTCGGTGAGGTATGAAAAGATCAAGATCGGAGGGTTCGGCCTTGGCATCGGCATCGACCTCGCCCCTCTCCGGTCCGCCCCTCTCTTTTATCGTTCTGGCCGCCATCGCCGTCCTATGCCTGGCGACCCCGGCCCTCGGCGAGCCTTCTGTGATGGTCGTCGCCCTGGACGACGCCATCACACCGGCAAGCGATGACATCGTCGCCGAGGCGATCGTCGAGGCGGAGGGGCGGGGGTGCGAGGCCCTGGTGATCACCCTGGACACGCCGGGCGGTGGCCTTTCCGAGACGAAGGAGATCACGAGCCTCATCGAGAGGACGAGCCTTCCCGTCATCGGGTACGTCTACCCCTCCGGCGCCACCGCCTGGTCTGCGGGGACGATCATCCTCCTCTCCTCGGACATCGCCGCCATGGTCCCGGGGACGATCATCGGCTCCGCCCAGCCGGTCCAGATCGGGCCGACGGGGACTGAGCCCGTCAATGACACCAAGGTGATAAACGCCGTCGTCGCCCTCGCCGAGGAGAAGGCGAGGACGAAAGGGAGGAACACCACGGCGGCCCGGGAGTTTGTAACAAGTAACCTCAACCTCAACGCCGAGGACGCCCTAAAATTCGGGGTCATCGAGGTCGTCAGCCCGAACCTCGAGTCCCTGCTCGACGACGTCGACGGCATGGAGGCGAAGAACCGCACGCTCGCCACCAGCGGCGCCGAGATCGTCCGCTTCGTTCCGAGCTTCAGGCTCCAGGTCCTGGCCGTCCTCTCAGATCCCCTGCTGGCGGGGCTCCTCCTGATCGTCGGCCTCTACGCCCTCATCTTCGGCCTATCGAATCCGGGCCTGGGTGCTGAGCTGGTGGGCGTCATGACCCTGGCCCTCGGCCTCATAGGCCTTGGCTTTTCGGTGAACCTGGGCGCCCTCTTCCTGATCATCCTGGGGCTCGTCCTCCTCCTGGTTGAGCTGAACAGCCCCGGGTTCGGCCTGATGGGCGCGGCTGGGCTCGCCTGCATGATCGTCGGGTCGGTCCTCCTCGTCCCCATAGGCTCGACCGACTGGTACACCCCCGCCGAGTACAAGATGGACGCCTTCGTCGCCCTGGTCGTCCCCTCGCTCGTCATCGGGGCGTTCTTCGTCTTCGCCCTCTACAAGGTGGCGGAGGCGAAAAGAAGGCCCACCTACTCCGAGGTTATGGAGAGGGAGGTCGCAGAGGTCCTGGAGCGGATCGACCCGCGGGGGCACGTCATCTACAACGGCGAGTACTGGGCCGCCGAGTCTGAGGAGCCGATCGAGGCCGGGGAGACGGTCGAGGTGGTGGGGAAGGAGAGGATGGTGCTGAAGGTGAGGCGGAAGGGGTAGGCGCGTGGAGGCGCGAGGTGGTGCGGGCTCGTGGCAGGCCTGGCCCTCTCACCACCGTTTTTGGGCGATCGCCGGGCGGCGCTAGACCTGATTGGCAGAAGTCTCGCACAGGGATCTGAGTCGTCAAAACTCGCGCCCCTTCCCGATTGACGAAACCTTTATGATAAATGGGAACATTCGATAGCCTCAGTGAAAGACTTCTTTATCAGCTACACCAGCGCCGACGAAAAATGGGCAACGTGGATAGCCTGGCAGCTAGAGGTGGCGGGATACACCACCATCCTCCAGGCCTGGGATTTTCGGCCAGCGCACAACTTCATGATGGAGATGGATGAAGCCTCCAAAAAAACAGAAAGAACGATAGCCATTCTATCTCCTGATTATTTCGAATCCGACTTCTGTAAATTGGAGGCGTTTACCGCTCTCGTCGAAGATCCAGCGAGCAGGGCGGGGAAGCTGCTTCCGATACGAGTAAGAGAATTTGAGAAGAAGGGTCTTATGAGGTCAATCGTTTACATCGACTTGATGGGGCTGGAGGAAGAAGCAGCAAATAAGGCCCTCCTTGACGGTGTCAAGTTCGATCGGGTGCCGTCGCCGCCGCCGGGCTTCCCAGGCTTGCGGTCAGTGACGGAAAAGCCGCGTTTTCCTGGAGCTCTGCCGGACGTCTGGAACGTCCCTTTTAACCGAAACCCTAACTTCACAGGCCGGAGATCCCTTTTGACCGATCTTCACGCAGCTCTGAACTCCGGTCAATACGCCGCTCTGACTCAGGCGATAGTCGGCCTCGGCGGCGTGGGCAAGACCCAGTTGGCGCTGGAGTACGTCTATAGCTACATCGACGACTACGAGATCGTCTGGTGGCTGCGATCTGAAGAGCCATCGACCCTGGTCGCCGATTACGTCGGCCTCGCCGCGGCTCTGAATCTGCCGGAGAGCCGCCTCGCAGATCAGAATATCGTCGTCGAGGCCGTAAGGCGCAAGCTCGGCCAGCTCGAAGGCTGGCTTCTGATATTCGATAACGCCGCGAAACCTGAACGTGTCGATCCTTACCTGCCCCAAGGAGGCCGGGGTCATGTGATTATCACCTCCCGGAATCCAAACTGGGGCGGTACCGCAAAGTCCCTCCCCGTCAACGTCTTTAGCCGGGACGAGTCGATTGAGTTCCTTTGTAAGAGAACCAGGCAGCAAGACGGCGCCGACGCTCTTGCTGACGCTCTTGGCGACCTGCCCCTCGCCCTTGAGCAAGCTGGGGCGTATATCGATAGTACTATGATTACGCTTGCAGACTACCTCAAAAGGTTCCAACAAAAGAAAAATCAAATATTAAAGCGCTACAATCCTATCGCTTATTCCGGCACTGTAGGTACAACTTGGGAAATCTCATTCCAGCAGCTCCAAAATGAGTCTACTGTAGGCGCTAATATGCTCAACCTCATAGCGTTCCTAGCCTCTGACAACATACCTAAATCACTTCTCATAGAGGGAGCACTGGATCTTTTTGACCCCCTAGAAGCCGCAGCTTTAGCTATCATTGCCTTAGTTAATCCGGATGAAGGCATAAAATCGCTAATCGATCCAATTAAGATTGACGATGCCATAGCGGCACTGAAAAAGTACTCGCTTGTGACTGTGACATACGATTACCTATCTGTCCACAAGCTTGTTCAGACTTCTACTCGCAATAGGATGGTCGAGGACGAAAAGACGAGGTGGGCCAAGGCTGCAATTCTGCTCATGAATAACACCTTTCCCAGAGAAAGCTATGACATCCGGAAATGGCCTAAATGCTCGCTCTTATTACCCCACGCCTTAGTATCAGTGGACCATGCAATAACGCATAAAGTTGCTCCTGAAGCTGTAGCCAGCCTTTTAAATGAGGTTGGAATTTACCTACAAGAATTAGCTGATTATGCCAGGGCAAAGTTGGCCTTCGAGCGGACCCTTCGTATTCGCAAGCAGGTACATGGCTCTGACCATCCGGATGTGGCCATTGGGGCTAATAACCTTGGTGTATTATTACTAAAGATTAACGACCTACAAGGCGCAGTTAAATATTTCGAAGAGGCCCTGAGGATCTTCGAGAAAGAATACGGCCCGGATCATCCTAAATTGGGCGGTGTAATCAATAACATATCCGCGGCTCAGTTCGAAATGGGAAACTTCAAAGGTGCCAAGAAGAATGTTGTTAAGGCTATGAAGATCCATATGAAGTCGTTTGGCACAAATTCTGCTGAAGTGGCTAGCGACCTCAATAATCTCGGTTCAATCATGTGGAAAATGAAAAACTTTAGAAGTGCCAAAAAGATTCTTGAGCGTGCTCTCAAAATCGATGAGAACGTGTTCGGTCCCGACCATCCATCCGTAGCTAGGGATGCCAACAACCTCGGCCTAGTCCTACATGCTCTCTTAGAATATGAGAACGCAAAAAATTATCATGAGATTGCGATGCGTATTGAAAAGAAGCTGTACGGTGCCGACCATCCATACGTGGCCAGGGATGCCAACAACCTTGGCTCGGTTCTCGAAGATATGGGCGATCTGGAGAAAGCGAAGAATTATTACGAGCAAGCTATGCTTATAAATACGAAAGTATACGGTCCAGACAGCCGCGAAGTTGCGATGAACCTCAACAACCTCGGCAAGGTCCTGAATAGCATTGGCGACCCTGCCGGCACCAAAAATTCTTTCGAGAGTGCATTAAAGATATTCCGAGAGATTCTGGGAGACGCTCATCCTGACACAGTGAAGGCACGAAATAATCTTGAGACTATAGATCGCTGCCTTAGAAGTAGATCTTGAACGACAGCTATTTCGATCGCGTCTCCCCTTCCCCCATCCCACACTAAGCCGAATGCTATTACCTTCTTTCCTGAGATCAATAACCTTTAAACAATCCCCCGCCTTACCCTCCCCTCATCCATGGTCGAAGATCCCGTTGCGAAGTGGGAGGAGTTCATCAGGTCCAGGTACTGGGACGAGCTGTTGGAGCTCGCCGACTCCTACCCCCTCCGCCGAAGCCTAGTCATCAAGTTCCCCGACGTCGACCGGTACGACCCGGAGTTCGCCGACGAGCTTTTGGAGCGGCCCGAGCCCCTCCTGGAGGCGGCCGAGACCGCCCTCCTGGAGATCGATCTGCCCATCGACGTCGTCTTAGAGAAGGCTCACTTCCGGATAGTGGGGCTTCCCCGAAGGTACAAGACGAGCGAGCTTCGGTCCGATCACATCGGCCGGCTCATCGCCCTGGAGGGGCTGGTGCGGACGGTGACCGAGGTGCGGCCGAAAGTGATCTCGGCGGCCTTCGAGTGCCAGAGGTGCGGCCACCTCTTCTACAAGGAGCAGACCACCTCCAAGTTCCAGGAGCCCTACGACTGCCCCAACGAGGCCTGCGACCGGCGAGGCCCCTTCAAGCTGCTCCTGGACAGGTCAAGGTTCGTCGACGCCCAGAACGTCCGGGTCCAGGAGTCCCCCGAGGAGCTCCGGGGCGGCGAGCAGCCCCAGACCCTCGACGTCCAGCTCGAAGACGACCTGACGGGGATGATCTACCCCGGCGACCGGGTCGTGATCAACGGGGCTCTTCGGTCATATCAGAGGACGACTCAGACCGGGAAGTCGACATACTTCGATCTGTTCCTCGAAGGAAACTCCATCGAGATGATGGAGCAAGAGTTCGAGGAGATCGACATCAAGGCAGAAGACGAGCGGCTGATAAGAGAGCTTGCCGGCGACCCCATGATCTACGACAAGGTCAAAAGGTCCATCGCCCCCTCCATCTACGGCTACGACGAGGTGAAGGAGGCCCTGGGGTTACAGCTATTCTCCGGCGTCTCCAAGGGCCTCCCCGACGGGACCAGGATCCGAGGCGACATCCACATCCTCCTCGTCGGCGACCCCGGCATCGCAAAAAGCCAGCTCCTCAGGTACATCTCCAAGCTCTCGCCCCGGGGGATCTACACCTCGGGGAAGAGCTCCACCTCGGCGGGTCTGACCGCGACGGCCGTCAAGGACGAGCTCGGCGACGGCCGCTGGACCATCGAGGCGGGAGCGCTGGTCCTGGCGGACAAGGGGATCGCCTGCATCGACGAGATGGACAAGATGAGAAGCGAAGACCGGTCCGCCCTCCACGAGGCGATGGAGCAGCAGACGATCAGCGTCGCGAAAGCCGGGGTGATGGCGACCCTCAAGTCGCGATGCGCCCTCCTGGCTGCCGCGAACCCCAAGTTCGGCCGCTTCGACAAGTACGAGGGGATAGCCCAGCAGATCAACCTCTCCCCCGCCCTCATGTCCCGGTTCGATCTGATCTTCGTCCTCACCGACGAGCCTAGCGACGCCCGCGACTCCCAGATCGCCCACCACATCGGCCAGACCACCTACGCCGGCGAGATCTCGTCGCGGGGCGACAGGTCGAGAGAGGAGCTGGAGGCGGTGATGGATGTGATCCGCCCCGCCATCGAGCCCGAGGTCCTAAGAAAGTACATCGCCTACGCCCGAAAGAACGTCTTTCCCGTCCTCTCCGACGAGGCGAGAGAGAGGCTCGAAGGCTACTACGTCAGCCTCCGAAAGCAGGGCCAGGACTCAAACAAGCCCGTCCCGGTGACGGCAAGACAGCTTGAAGCCCTCTTCAGGCTAAGCGAATCGAGCGCGAGGCTCCGTCTCAGCGACGAGATCACCGGCGGCGACGCCGAACGGGTGATCAGGATCGTCGAGTCCTGCCTCCGGCAGGTGGGGGTCGACCCCGAGACCGGCCTCCTCGACGCCGACGTCCTGGCGGTGGGGATCAGCAAGAGCACCCGGGACAAGACGAGGCTCGTCCTCGACCTCATAAAAGAGCTGACAAAAGAGCACCAGGGCCCCGCCCCCCTGGAGGCGGTCCTCGACGGGGCCGAGGCGAAGCTCGCTATGGAGAGACATAAAGCCGAAGAGATCATAAAGAGGCTCAGGACAAACGGCGAGATCTTCGAGCCGAGACCCGGCTATCTGAAGCTTCCATGATGTGATAAGATGCATGACCACGATGACAGATCAGAGATGATGTACCTCAAGGTTCACAGGATC
The DNA here is from genome assembly GCA_040770465.1 of Methanothrix sp. Taxonomy (GTDB): domain Archaea; phylum Halobacteriota; class Methanosarcinia; order Methanotrichales; family Methanotrichaceae; genus Methanocrinis. Next base: position 71,890 of record JAXGJB010000001.1, read on the forward strand.
AGCGGCGAGGTTATGGTGGCGGTCTGCGACTGCGAGCTATTGGGAAAGACCTTCGACGAGGGGGAGCTCTGCCTATCTGTTGAGGCCGCCTTCTTCGGCGAAGAGGTGGCGACAGAGGGCGACGTCGAGCGGGCCCTCGCCGGGGCGTCGATCGCCAACATCGTGGGCGAGAGGGCCGTCGCCTGCGCCATCGAGACGAAGAGCATCGACGGCAAGAACGTCCTCCGGATCGACGGCGTTCCCACCGCCCAGATGGTGCGGATGTGACAAAAGAGAGCGTCTGCCCACAATGCGGCGAGCCCTCCACCCTGGGCCTATGCGACCGCTGCCGCCTCGCCATGGCCACCCTCCTCGAGTGCCCCGACTCCGTCGAGGTGACGATATGCCCCCTCTGCGGCTCCCAGCTCATCCGGGGGCGGTGGCAGGATGCGAAAGCCTCCGTCGAGGAGCTGATAACAGAGGCCGTCGCCGAGAAGATCGGCATCCACCAGGATCTCGCCGACCCAAAGGTGGAGATCTCGGTATCGCAACTGAACGCCACCCAGTACCTGGTGGATGTCCACCTCTCGGGAACCTTCGGCGAGCTTGCGGCCTCAGGCGACTGCATCGTCAGGGCAAAAGCCCAGAAGGCCACTTGCGAGAGGTGCAGCAGGATGGCGGGAAACTACTACGAGGCGACCGTCCAGGTGAGGGGCTCTGCGGGGGCGCCCGGACCCGATGAGCTGAAAATGAGCAGAAAGATCGCCGAGGAGGTTACCGCAAGCTCTTTTGAGAGGGGGGACCGGCTCTCCTTCATCCAGGAGATCAAAGGGGTCAAAGGCGGGATGGACCTGGTGGTGGGGTCGACCCAACAGGGAAGATCGATCGCGCGCGCCATCCACGAGCGGTTTGGTGGAAGCACCCAGGAATCCTACAAGCTTGCAGGGACGAAAGACGGAAAGAGCGTCTATCGGACCAGCATCCTCGTCAGGCTCCCGAGTCTCAAAGCCGGCGACCTGATCAGGACGAGAGGCGCGTTTCTGGAGGTGCGAGGCTTTGAGGGTAAGAGGACAGTCTCGCGATCTCTGCGAGACGGCGCGACCTTCTATCTCTCGCCAGAAGAGGCGGAAGATGCCGTCCTGGTGGGGAACCGATCCTCCGCCGAGAGGGGCGTGGTGGTGGCCGCAGACCGGGACGTCCTGGAGGTCTTGGACCCCCAGAGCTACAGGACCGTCTCCGCATCCAGGCCCTGCACTCTCGCCGCCGAGGCGGGGGACGAAGTCGAGTTTTTGAGGTTCAGGGGCGACCTCGTCATCCTTCCTCCTCGGGACGGATGAGGTCAGAGCGGGCAATCTTAACCTCCACCACAAAGTTATTAAACTAGCTTCGTCCTATTTCTTGGCAATGGTAATGCTCGCAAAGATGCTTTGCGAGCCGGACGATCATCGAGCCCATCTTCATGCGCCGGTTGATGTATAAAAATATGCGAATAGATTCTCGGGCGATGGACCATCGCCTGCGAGATCTGTGCATCCCGCCACCCCATGTGAAGACGAATGAGAGTCCGATACGCAGAAGTTCCATCATCAAGATGCTCATAATCACGAAGTTGATGCCCACCGATTGAAATAGCTAGATAGATACACCTTCACCATCATCCTCTAAAATCACTATGCTGAGGTTTTTCGGCTCCGATCGGGAATCGTGGATTGTGCCGCGTTAGCGAAGCCCCGATGCCGCGAGTGTATTTATCTATCTATTTTAAAATAAGAGGTGTCTATGATGCAAAATGTTGATACCACTAAATACGTAATTCACGCTGAGATCACGGCAGACGGGATCGTGGAGAGGCCCGACGTCGTCGGAGCCATATTCGGCCAGACCGAGGGTCTCCTGGGAAGCGACCTCGATCTGCGAGATCTCCAGAAGACCGGCCGGATCGGCCGGATCGACGTCCAGATCACGTCCAGCGGCGGCAAATCCTCCGGGACGATCTCGATACCCTCAAGCTTCGACAAGGTGGAGACCGCGATCCTCGCCTCAGCCCTCGAGACGATCGATCGGGTTGGACCCTGCATAGCCAGGATCAAGATCTCCAACATCGAGGACGTCAGGGCCTCCAAGAGAAGGTACGTGGTGGACCGGGCAAAGCAGATCATTATGGAGATGTTCGACGAGAACCTACTGGACACCCAGGGGATCACCGAACAGATTAAACAATCAGTAAGAGTTGAGGAGATCACCCACATCGGGCCGGACAAGCTTCCCGCAGGCCCCAACGTCCTCGACTCCGACGCCATCCTGGTGGTGGAGGGGAGGGCGGACGTCCTGAACCTCCTCCGATACGGGATAAAGAACGCCGTCGCCGTCGGCGGAACGAACGTCCCTTCCACCATCGCGGAGCTCTGCAGCAAGAAGGTGGTGACTGCCTTCACCGATGGGGACCGGGGCGGGGAGCTGATCGTAAAGGAGCTTCTCCAGGTGGCGGACATCGATTACGTCGCCAGGGCCCCCGAGGGAAAGTGCGTCGAGGACATGTCCCAGAAGGAGATCGTGAGAGCCCTCCGCCAGAAGATCCCCGTAGAGCAGGTCCTGGACTTCTACAAGATCAAGCCCCTATCAAAGAAGCAGCGGCGTGACGTCACCACCAGGAGAAAGAGCCTCATCAGGGAGAGGCCTGTGCGGATCAGCAGGGGCGGCGATAGGAGCGCCGAGACGGCTCCCACCATCCAGATCCACGAGCCTGAGCCTGAGCTGGAGTACGAGGCCGAGCCGGAGCCGATGGCGGAAGAGGAGCCGGAGGTCGCCGAGGAGACGGTCCAGTGGTTCGTCCCCCACCTCGAAGACCTGAACGGCACCCTCTCCGCCCGTCTCTTCGATCGGAACCAGAACATGATCCGGGAGGTCGCCGTGCGGGACCTCGCAAAAGAGCTGAAGGAGTCGAACGGGGACGTGGCGGGTGTCATCTTCGACGGCGTCGTCACCCAGCGGATCCTGGACATAGCCGCAGACAAGAACCTGGAGTACCTGATCGGGGCGAAGCTCGGCAACATCGTCAAAAGCCCCCTCTGCGTCAAGGTGATGACGGGATAGGCCGATGGGCCGGGATCGGACAACGTCTCCTTTTTTCATCCATCCCCACCTCCCCCGGCCTGCCGCCCCTCCTCCGGATCGATTCCGGAGGAGAGGTCACGCTTTTGGGTCAAATCCATCGGGCCGGCGAGATCCCGGCCGCGGATGTGTACCCTTTTATCCTATGCGGCATCTAACCCTCGCCATCATGGAGTTCAAGCAATGCATCGTCGTCCGCGAAGACCTGAAGCTCTCTTCCGGCAAGTTGGCGGTCCAGGTGGCCCACGCGGCGATCCTCGCCATGGAACGGGCTGACAAGCGCGTCGTCAGGGACTGGAAGGAGGAGGGGCAGAGGAAGATCGTCCTCAAGGTCTCCGCCCTAGCGGATATCTTCAGGCTGAGGGAGGAGTCGGAGCGGGCCGGGGTCGCGTCCGCCATAGTGATCGATGCGGGGCTCACCGAGATCCCTCCCGGAACCGTCACCGCTCTCGGCCTCGGGCCAGCGTCGGCGGCCATGCTGGATAGAATCACTGGAAACCTTAAGCTCGTCTGAGGGTCGGAGGAGATCGAGGATGATGGAGGCCCCAGAGTTCGATCGGTCGATTGGGATGGAGCTTTACGCCACCAATTCTTTGGGATGCGGGGGGCGGCTCCGGGCGAGGAGCGAGGACTTCGTCGTCGAGGAGATCGCCCTCGACCAGAGCTACGAGGGGGGACGCTTCCTGATCGTCGAGGTCGAGAAGACGGACTGGGACACGCACCATCTCGTAAGAGACCTGTCGCGCCAGCTCAAGATCAGCCAGAAGAGGATTTCTTGGGCCGGGACCAAAGACAAGAACGCCGTCACTCGGCAGAGGATGAGCATCTCCGGCCTCGACGAAGATGAGCTATCTCGGTCGAGCCTCCCCGACGTCAAGATCCGGGCACTGGGAAGGTCCAACAGGGCGGTGGCCCTGGGCGACCTCCGCGGAAATAGGTTCTCGATCCGGATCAGAGAGATCGACCTCGAAGAGGACGAGGCGTCCCGCCGCCTGGAGGCGGTCACCGGAGAGATCCGCGCCCAAGGCGGCCTTCCCAACTACTTCGGGGTCCAGAGGTTCGGCGAGGTGAGGCCGGTGACCCACCTCGTCGGCGAGGCCCTGGTGAGGGGCGACCCGGAGATGGCGGCGATGACCTACCTTGCCCTCCCCTTCCCCGGCGAGCCAGAGACGACCCGGTCGGCCAGGGCGAAGCTCCTCGCCGACCGGGACTTCGGCCAGGCCCTAAAAGAGTATCCTCTCCGCCTCCGCTACGAGAGGGCGATGATCAGCCGCCTTATGGAGGGGAGCGACTGGGCCACCTCCTTCGACGTCCTCGCAAAAAACCTCAAGCGGCTCTTCGTCCACGCCTACCAGTCCCTCCTATTCAACCGGATCCTCTCCCGGAGGATGAGGGCGGGGCTCCCTCTGGACCGGGCGGTGGAAGGAGACGTCGTCTGCTTCTCGAAGGACGGCCTTCCCGACCCCGACAAGATCCAGGCCGTCGACGGGACGAACCTCGCCGCGGTCAACAGGCTCGCCGAGAGGGGGAGGGCCTTTGTGACCCTTCCCCTCTTCGGATACGAGTCGGAGTTTGCAGACGGGGTCCCAGGCGAGATGGAGAGGTCGGTCCTGGAAGAGGAGGGGGTCGAGCAGTCCGACTTCAGGGTCCCGGCGAACCCGGACCTCGGCTCGCCGGGGTACCGGAGGCCGGCCCTCCTCAGGTTCGACCCCGTCGTGGTGGTCGAGGGAGGGGGCTCCGCCCTCCTCAAATTCGACCTTCCGGCTGGCTCTTACGCCACCGTCGTCCTCAGAGAGTACATGAAGAGCGCATGAAGAGCGGGGCGATGGACGACTACTGGACGACGCCGGGGAATATGAGCCCCACGAGGCGGGAGTATATCGGCCCCCATGATCACGCCCATTATCAGAGATCTTATAGTCCAGAGCCCTAAACTGTAAAATGATGATATGCTTGCATTCGTTCGAGGTGTTCATCCGTGCTCAGTCTTGACGATCCATATGCCGTGGTCTACAGACAGATCCACGCCGTATCAAGCCTCGACGGCGGTGCCGTTGAGATCCTGGAGAGGTCCTCCTGCTACGGAGGCGGGGCCTGGTCCCTTTACCATTACTCGAAGGGCCCATTGGTTGTGAGCTCCCGATCGGTGGGGGAGTGGTTCCGGTACCTGGTGAAGGCTGGGAAGGCGGACCTGGACCTCGCCTCCTCCAGAAGATCGGCGGGGATCGAGTCTGTTCTGGTCGGAGCCGACGAGGTGGAGATAACCTACGCCGGCCTCGGCGGTGGCGGAGTGGGGGCGACAGTCTCAAGGTCGAGGGCCGGGGACGTCCTCAGGTCCGATGTATCCGAGTCTGGCGGGGGGAAGGTGGGCCGGGGTACGATCGTCCTTCCCCGGCGGGAGAGGATAGTCATCGGGGTCGACGACACCGACTCCAAGACCGAAGGGGCCACGTGGTCGCTCGTCCACAACATCTCCCTCAAAGTCGACCGCCCTGAGGCGAGGTACGTATCCCACGCCCTGGTCCAGCTCTTCCCCGTCCCCACCAAGACCCAGAACTGCGTATCCACGGTGGTGGAGTTCGCCGCCCTCCCCGGCAAAGCCGAAGGGATGCTGGCGGACTTCAAAGCCCTCCTGGAGCGGTACAGCGTCTCGGAGAACACGGGGATGGCCGTCTTCAGAGGGTTTGACCCCTCGCCCCTGATGGACTACTCTCACTTGTGCAGAAGAGAGAGAATACCCTACGAGCTGGCCGTCGAGACGGCGAGAAAGACCGGAACAGAAGTCGTCCTCGCCGGCCAGGGGCTGATAGGGGCGCTGGCGGCGATCCCCTTCTGCGCGAATCCGCTCGAGTCGGTGAGCCCCGAGGTCTGAAGAGGCGGTTTTGTGAAGAGCGGTCCGACTGGCGTGGACGCTTTGCGAGGGGCTCTCGCCGAACACAGGGTCGATCTCCGGATATACGTTCCCGGCTACCCCATAACCGACGCCATCCCCGCCCTGGGAAATGCAGCCCAGATGGCCGCAAATGAGAAGGTGGCGATGGAGGTGGCCCTGGGGGCCTCGGCTTCGGGAAGGCGATCCATCGTCCTTGTGAAGCACCTGGGACTAAACCTCCTCTCCGACCCCCTCTCCATCGCCCCGACCCATTCCATCGGGGCGGGGCTGGTGGTCCTGGCCGGAGAGGACGTGGGACCTAAAGGGTCCCAGGTCGAGATGGACGAGAGAAACTACGGCCCCCTCTGCGAGATCCCCGTCCTTGACCCGGCGAGCCCCGACCTTCTGGGCCGGGCCCTCCAAGAGGCCTACTCGCTCTCCGAGATGATCAGAGCCCCGGCGATGGTCAGGACCACCTTCGAGTTCAAAGATACGATCAAAGATACGATCAAAGATACGGTCAAAGATACGGTCAACGAGGCGGGAGGAAGTCCGGCTTTCGGCGAGCCTCCGGGAAGCGCCGACGAGAGGGGCGAGGAAGGCTTCGGCGTCTTCGACCGTTCGATCTGGGACCTGACGGCGAAGGGGCGCCACATGAAGTACAGGAGCGAGGCTCTGCCGGCGATGGAGTCCGCCTCCACCGCCTCTTCGCTGAACTTCTTGAGGGATGGTGCCGGAGAGATCGGGATCATAGCCTCGGGGAGGCCCGCAAGCTTAGCTCTTAACCTGACGGCGGAGGTTCCCATCCTGGTCGCAGGATATTCCCATCCCCTCCCCTGGGAGATGATCCAGCAGTTCTCTCACAAGCACGACGCGATCCTGGTGGCAGAAGAGCCGACCCCCTTCATCGAGGCGCGCCTCCATCTCTGCGGAAAGGTCTTCGGTAAGATGACCGGCCACCTCCCCTGGGGAAAGATGGAGGCAGAGGATCTGAAACGGGCTCTCGATCTGATCGCTTCAGGCGAAGTGCCCGGTCCCGCCCCCTCGCCCCAGAGGTTTCTGGACCGGCCGGGGTCGAGGAACGTCTGCGACGACTGCCCCTTCCGACCGGTCTACGAGGCGGTCGGTGGCTTCTCGGTCCCGGTGGCGGGAGACGCCGGATGCAGCATCAGGGCTGTCAGGCCGCCCCTGGAGGCGGTGGACGTCGTCTACGGCCTCGGCTCCTCGGTGGCCGTCGCCTCTGGATTCGGCAGAAAGGGGGTCTCCCTCGTCGGCGACTACGCCATGGCCCACTCCGGACTTCTTGGGCTGATCGACTCAGTGAATAACAATAGAGAGGTGCTGGTCGTCCTCCTCAAAAACGGCGTCGCGGCGATGACCGGAGGCCAGAGCGTCCCCGACATCACCCCGGTCCTCGAGGCGATCGTCCCCTCCTTGCGGACCGTCGACCTTCCGGAGGGAGAAGAGGAAATTGGTGAAATTTTGAGAGAGGAGCTGGCGAATCCCGGCGTCTCCCTGGTGGTGGCGAGGGGGATATGCCCGAGACGGGGTCCCGCAGCCAGATGACGATCAGACCTTCAAAGCACGATCTCCGTCCCCACGCAAGTTTGGACGAACCGATCCGGAAACGTAGCCGCCAGAGCCGAGGCGGCGGCAAAACCGGTGCAGTGAGACGGGGCCAGGATCTCGAGGTCGAGTTCTCGGAGCGCCTCAATCGTCTTGGGAAGCTTATCCTCGCCGCCGAATCCGAGATGGGTTCCGCCGGCGACCCCCACAATCCTCTCGATTCCCGTCACCTCTCTCGCGCGAAGGAGGGTGTTGATCATCCCCGAATGGGCGCACCCCAGGAGGACGAAGATCCCTCTCTTCAAAACCATCACCAGAGCCTGGTCGTCCATGATGGGATCGACGACGACCTCGCCCTCCTCCGATAATACGACCAGATCTTCGCAGGCGCCCTCAAAATCGGTGATCCTCGGGACCTCGCCCGTGAGCCAGAGGCCGGGAACGATTTCTCGCGCCTCCCTCGAAAGCTCGAAACTAGCGCCCATCCTCTCCAGCTCCCCTCGATCGAAGGGGAGCCCGATCTGCCTCAGTGCCCCGCCCCGCCGGGTGTACCGTGAGGCGAAGACGTCGGGATGGGCGTGGACGGGAACGGGGCCGGTCCTCTCAAGAACGCTGGCGAGGCCTCCGGTGTGGTCGTAATGTCCGTGGCTCAGGACGATGGGGAGGCCCGCCAGGTCGATCCCCAGCAGATCGGCGTTGTGGACGGCAGTTGTGGTCTGGCCCGCATCGAATATCATCCTGTAGTCCCCGAACTCCAAGTAGACCGAGAAGCCGTGCTCAGCCAGGAACTCTCGCCTCAGACCAGCCGAGTTCTCGGTGAGGATGACAAGCCTTGCATCTACGTCCAGCTTTCAAACCCCCAATATCGTAAAAGCCGCTTCAGGCATTTATGCATCATTTCAACTCTTCCAGAAGTCGGGTATCAGCAGGACCAGGACCGTCATGATCTCAAGCCTCCCTATCCACATGCAGACGACGAGGATTAGCTTGCCCAGGCCCGGAACCTCGGAGTAGTTGTCCGTCGGGCCGAAGCGGTTGAAGCCGGGGCCGACGTTTCCCAGGGTCGTGGCCACGGCGGAGGCTGCGCTGATCATGTCGATGTTGCCGCTGTGGCCGGACCCGAAGAATACCTCGTCCCCCATCCTGGTGTAGACCACCGAGAGGTTCAGGGGCCTTCTGTCCACGTCTATAATCTTCGTGCCGTTCCCTGGGGCGACGAAACATGCGACGTCGCTGACGTTCCCCGGGGAGCCGCGGAGCTCTTCGGCTCCACCAAGCTCTCCCGACCCGAAGCAGACGATCCTCTGATCATCTCCGGAGCCTGAGACGAAGCATACGATCTCCCCCGCCGCCGTCTCCTCCTCCGCGATGGAAGTGACCGACGCGAAGATCACCGTAGCCGCGGCGAAGATGAGAAGGTACATGGCGATGAATATGAGGATCGAGTTTAGGACGTCCTCTTTGACGGGGCTCGTCTTCAGCTTCACCGCCATCACCGCCTTCGGGTGGAGGGCCCGGAATAGCTCACGCCTTCCGTACTTCATGGTGAGGAGGATCCGGACGAGCTTGATCCCTCCCGCCGTCGACCCGGCACAGGCGCCCGTGAACATCAGCAACAGGAGGATCAGCTTTGCGGGGCTGGTCCAGAGGTCGTAGTCTGCGGTGGCAAATCCCGTGGTGGTGATGATCGAGACCGTCTGGAAGGCGGCGGTCCTGAGGCGGAGGCTCGCCAGCTCCAACCCCTCTGGATGGGTACCGTCGGACGGGAAGCTCTCATCGATCCCTCCGATGAGGATGGCGACTACGATGGCGAAGAGGACCAGAAGGGAGTAGAACCTGAACTCGGGGTCCCTCACAAGGCTCTTTCTGCTGGTGTACATCGTCCTATAGTGGAGGGCGAAGTTCGCTCCGGATAGGAACATGAAGACTATCACGATCACCTGTATGAAGGATCCGTAAAAGTCGTGGCCGCTGTAGTAGGCGATGCTGTCAACCCGGGGGGAGAAGCCGCCCGTCGATACGGTTGAGAAGGTGTTGCATACCGCATCGTACGCCGGCATCTTCGCCAGCATCAGAAGCAGAAATTCGGCGGCCGTGAGGACCATGTAGACGCCCCACAGGATCTTAGCAGTCTCTTTTATCCGGGGCCTTATCAGATCCTCCGTCGGCCCCGGGACCTCTGCCTTGAAGAGCTGCCGGCCCGCCACGCCCAGGTTCGGGAGGATGGCTATGAAAAGGACGATGATCCCCATCCCGCCGAGCCACTGAGTGAAGCACCTCCAGAAGAGGAGTCCTCGATAACTCGGACCGGATAGGGTGTTGCTGAGGTCGATCTCGCCTCCGACGAGGGTTGTGTTCAAGGTCGTGTTCAGGCTGGTGTTGAGGCTGTTGTTGAGAATTGTCTCGTTGAGTGAAGATATGTTCGATGCCACCAAGTTGGCTGTGCCGACGGCTGCGCCAATAGTGGAATCGTTGAAGACCATATGTGAGAGGGTGGCTGCAAGGCTGTGGCTTGCGGCGGTGGCGTTGACGATCCAGAGGCCATCGGCTCCACCCTCTGCGAGGATCGTGGCCCCCGTCGTCGTAAAGCCGGACATCGACTCGAATATGGCGTCTACGGGGCTGAGACCCATGAGAATGTAAGGAAGGGCCCCGGTGGCCGCCGCCCCCAGCCATCCGAAGGCCACCAGGGCGAACCCCTCCTTGTTGGAGAGGATATTCTCCTCCCCCAGACGCTCCATTGCGAGGCCGAGGGAGAGGGTGAAGATGGCAGGGAAGACGAAGGCTATCACCCCATCGATCTCGCCGTAGAGAAGTGATACTCCGGCGGGAATGAGCATCAACACCCCCAGCAACTTAAATAGGTTACCAAAGACCTTGAGAAAAACCCTGATCCTCACGTCATCCCTCCTTCACATCATCTGACTCAGATATCTGAAGTCCCTTTAAAGAACCCTCGCCCTCTATTTTACGATGATGGTTGAACTAAATCCTTTAGAGCATAATACAGATGATATAATATACTGGAGTTCACGGTCACTTTCTGAGCAGCAGCCACGGATCATCGATCTGAACAGTTCCGCGCCGGACGAAAATAGCATTCGACGGGGTCTTTTGGGGCAGGCAGAATTGCAGTTTTCTGCCTCTCTCACTTTCGATGATCGCCGAGCATCAAACCGGGCTGACGCCCTCCAGGCAGCCCCTCATATTCAGAGGTCGGGATAGACTATCTCGATGTCCAGGTCGTGGATCAGCTTTCTGAGCTCGTCGCAGGATATGGGCCGCTTGTACTCGCTGCACCTCTTCACCCTCTCGGCGAGTAGGCATATCTCGTCCCTCTTCAGGTCGTAGCCCATCTTCTTTGTTATATGCTTGAGGGCCCGAGCCCCGGTGTGCTTTCCGATTATTATCCTCCTCGCCGACCCCACCATCTCGGGGGAGTAAAGCTCGTAGGTTCGGGGCTCCTCCAACACCGCTGCCACGTGGATCCCCGACTCGTGGGCGAAGGCGTTGTCTCCGACCACCGCCTTGTTCTTCGGCATCATGACCCCCGAGTAGCTCTGGACGAGCTTCGAGAGGTGTGTGAGCTTTGTGGTGTCGTACCGCTCCACGCCGTAGTGGACTCTGAGGGCCACCATCAGCTCCTCGAGAGGGGTGTTCCCACTCCTCTCTCCGATCCCGTTGACGGTGGTGTGGAGCTGTTTTGCCCCGGCCTCGGCCGCCGCCAGGGTGTTGGCCAGGGCCATCCCCAGGTCGTCGTGGCAGTGCATGCATATCGGGATACTTACCGCCTTTTTGATCTCGCTGACCAGAAAGAAGGTGGTCCGGGGGTTCAAGATCCCCACAGTATCGGCGATGCTGACGTAGTCTGCATTGTACTCCTCTGCCTTCCTGTACAACCGTTTCAAAAGCCCAAAGTCGGTCCGGGTCGCGTCCTCCGCCGAGAACCTGACTATGAGGCCATGGTCTTTTGCGTACTCCACCGTCTCAAAGGCGCACTTGACCGCCTCGGCGCAGGTCATGTGGAGCTTGTACTTCAGGTGGAGGTCGGAGGTGGCGATGAAGACGCTGACCATGTCCACGTCGCAGTCCAGGGCGGCGTCCACGTCCTTGGGGACGGACCGTGAGAGGACCGAGATCTTTGAGTCGAGGCCGAGGTTGGAGACGTCCTGGACGGCCCTCCTCTCCGCCTCCGATACGACCGGAAAGCCCGCCTCGATGATCTCCACCCCCACCTCGTTCAGCTTGATGGCGATATCCAGCTTCTCGTCGGGCCTGAAGACGACGCCGGGCATCTGCTCACCGTCTCTCAGGGTGACATCGCAGACCTCGATATCGATCTTTGGAGTTTTTGCGAGTTCTAGAAACTGATTGACGGAATAATCTTGCATGTCGGGATGATATGTGGCGCCCCTCGGTTAAATCGGTTTCGAAGGCAACTGGCGTCCGGCTTCAACTAAGTTTTCTGTTTATCCTCATGGGAAGGGAGAAACGCCATCGGTTAATGGAGGAAGGAGAGGAAGGATAGGAAAAAGGAGAGGAAGGATAGGAAAAAGGAGAGGAAGGATAGGAAAAAGGAGAGGAAGGATAGGAAAAAGGAGAGGAAGGATAGGAAAAAGGAGAGGAAGGATAGGAGCCCGGATATCTCTTCCGATCTGGGCCCCTTTTCTCTCTTCCGGTCTAGACGCCTTCCAGGTTCACTGTGTTGTTGAAGAACCGATTTGGTCCGACCCGGTCGATCCCGGAGTCGCGAAGGCTGATCCCCTTGGCGTTGTATCCGATGACGTTCCCGGTCACTACGGCGTTCGTGGCCGCATCAAGGAATATCCCAGCTTTTGTGTTGTTGATGACGACATTCCCTTCGATCCGGTTGCTATCGGAGCTGAGGATGGAGATCCCGTCGTCGAGGTTGTTGCTGACGACGCTGTCAGATACCAGGTTTTCGGTGGCTCTGAAGATGAGGATTCCGTCGTTGCCGTTGTTGGAGGAGATGCACCTGGTTATGGTGGTGTTGGAAGAGCCCTTGAGGTAGATTCCTGCCCAGTTGCTGTTCATGACGCCACAGTCTGAGATGACGTTGTCGTTTGAGACAACCTCGATCCCGGCGCTGGGCCAGGGGCCGGCATTGGTGATGTACAATCCTTCAAGGACGATCCCGTCTGCCTCCAGGAGGACGGCGCTACCGTTCCCCTGGGCATTAACAACGGGGACACCCTCACCGGTATCCACACCTCTGATGGTGACCTTTTTTTCAAGGACGATCTTCTCGTTGTAGGTTCCGCTCCCCACTTCTATGACGGCACCGTCACCAGCGGCCTCGATCGCCGCCTGGATGCTGGTGAAGTTGCAGCCGTTGAGACAGACGGAGCGGATCGCCACCTCGGCACCTTCTTCGACCGTTTCGGGCGCAGCCACCGTGATGGGCTCGTTGAGGGATTCGTTGGCGGAATCGTTAAGGGACTCGTCGATGGTGGTCGTATCGTTCAACTCGGTCCCGTTATCGATTTGTACAAGAGCTTCGGTGAAGTTCTCCGAATCGTTGGCCACCCCTCCCGCGACCTCTGAGGTTGCGTTCGCCTCCTGAAGTAGCTGATCTTCAATCCCCGCGCGGTCGTTGATGTCATCCGAGACCACGGCCTGGACAAGCCCTGCCGATAGGATGATGGCCAGGGCGAGCCAGGAGCCGATGGCGACCCTGTGAATGTGATCATCGAGCATATTTAAACCTCTTATCTCAATATAGGACTTGCTCTGCTTTAAAATTACTTAACAATATCGAGCCGTATCCGTTCCTTATATCCCTCGATATCCCCCTATCTCGGTCGCTTTAAGGGTGCGATCTCAATCTGGAAGGTCTCGGGCCAGAGCTTCCCGGTGACCAGGAGCATTCCGGACCGGGCATCGTAGGCGATCCCGTTCAGGACGTCTGAACTGAGCCGCTCCTCTTCGGTCAGGATGCCCGAGAGGTCGATCCAAGCCACCACCTCCCCCGTCTCCGGCGATATGATGGCGATCTCATCTGTCTGCCAGACGTTGGCGTAGATGAAACCCTCGACCCACTCCAGCTCGTTGAGCCTCAAGAGGGGCTCGCCGTCGGCGCATACCTCCAACGTCCTCGTCACATCGAAGGTCTCTGGATTCAAGAAACGGAGGACTGAGGACCCGTCGCTCATGATCAAGCTCTGGCCGTCGGTGGTGATCCCCCACCCCTCCGTGGGGTAGGTGAAGGTCTCAATGACGGTGAAGTTCTCCATGTCCCAGACCAGGCCCATCCCCTCCCTCCAGGTGAGCTGGACCAGGGTATCGCCCCAGAGGACGATCCCCTCGCCGAAGATATCAGGCGGCAAGCTCCGAATTCTGACCTGCTCACCCGTCTCCAGGATCGTCTCCCGGAGGCTGGACCTGCCATAAAGGCCCGTCCCCTCGTAGAGAAGGCCGTCCCGATAAGCGAGCCCCTGGGTGAAGGCTTCAGGATCGTGGGGAAAGACCGCCACCACATCAAAGCCATAAACAGGTGCCCTCTGATCGCCGAGCGGGTTCTCGATGCAGCCTGTCGAAAGAATCGACAGCAGAGCCGCGAGGGCCAGGGCAGCAAAGCTCGCGGTGGGGGCGAAGGCCGAGGCAAAGATCCGGACTGCGTCAGATCTCGGGGTCATTGTTTCGGTTCTTTCGAGGCGGCGGGCATATTTAGAGGATTCGCAAGGAGTTCTGAAGAGCCATCGGGCGCGTCCGAAGAGGACTGAGAACATCTACCAACAGGTATATCTTCATGGCGGGAGCACCCCTACCAGCTTGCGCAGATGACCTCTTTGGGGATCTCGCTAGCAACGTCGATTCTTCTGAATCGATGACCAAAAAGGCGCGTGAATATAATGGACGAGAGACGTGGACGTAGAGGCGGCTTCGACAGAGGCCCCAGAGAGATGCACGATGCGGTCTGCGCGGATTGCGGAAAGGAGACTAAGGTCCCCTTCAAGCCCGACGGATCGAGGCCGGTATACTGCAGCGAATGCTACCAGAAGCACAGGCCCGCAAGACCACCGAGACGGTTCTGAGATGAGCGGGTCGATCTGATCTCGACCGGTCTCTTCTACGACCGATCAGTTCTGTCCGTCAGGGCGATCTTTCACAATGACGGCGGGAGACGAATGCAGGGTCGGCATCCGAACCCTGCAGCGCTTTCCGGCACGATGGCTCTTTTCAAAGAAGAATTTAAATGACTCATTCAGCCAGAAGGTTTTTCAGATTCTGGTTTTTCAGGCCGACTATTTATTCTTATGATTAATGTTCTCCCCATCGAAATAAATTATTTATATGATTAAGTTTTTGTATGATGCAAATTTAAAAAAATCCCCCGGTGACGATGATGAAGGAGAGCACGGTGAAGGTGCTGGACGATAAAGATCTCGAGTTCGCGGAGACCCTCAGAAGCCTAGGGGTACAGCGGAACGTGGCCATCCTGATAACGTACCTGGCCAATGTGGACGAAGCGTCCTCGCGGGATATCGAGATGGGCTCCAATCTCAGGCAGCCCGAAGTGAGCATAGCGATGCGAGCGCTGAGAGATAACGACTGGGTGAGCGAGAAGGAGGTGAGGAGGGGAGGCAAAGGAAGGCCCATGAAAGTCTACTCGCTACTGACTCCCATCGACGAGATAATAAAGCATTTCGAAGAAGAGAAGCAGCAGGAGTCGGCCCAGACTATGGAGAGCATACAGAAGCTGAAAGAGCTGATATCAGGCTGAGGATCTCAAGGCCTTCAGAGGCCCGTCTCCGATCCCTTTTATTTTGGACCTATCTCTCCCCGACCTGGACGCTGCATCTATTTTGGGCGGCGGGATCGACGACCACCTCCACGTCGATCTTGGAGGCGATCCCCCGTCCCATGGATACACAACACCCGCCGACCTCGATCACCACCGGCCCCCCAAAGGGCTGGCAGGCGATCTTGCGGACCCTCTGTCCCTTTCTTATCCCCATCGATTCTAACCTGTTAGCCCAGCCGAAGCTGGGTGCGAAGGACTTTATCTCCAGGACCAGGTTGCAGGGCGCTTTAGTCAGCGAGATCAATTCTATACCTCAAACCTAACCGTGGTAAAACCGATCCGGCGTCTATAAATCTGACGGTGCCGCTCCGGCCTCAACCTCGATGCTGGAAGGCGAGAAGGCGGTGGCCCCAAGCCCCCCCCTCCACGACCCGGCTACCAATCGTCGGCTGGAAAGCTCAAGCTCTGACGTGGATCCCTCTCTCGGCGAGGTACCGTTTCACCTCGTCGACCCCCCACTCGCCATAGTGGAATATGCTGGCTGCCAGGGCTGCTGAGGCCCCGGTCTTCAAAAAGACCTCGTATATGTGTTCGGCGTTGCCGCAGCCGCCAGAGGCGATCACCGGGATCCGGACCCGTTTGCAGACGGCGTCGGTGAGGGGCAGGTCGAACCCGTCGTAGGTGCCGTCTCGATCCATGCTGGTGAGGAGGATCTCGCCGGCCCCGAGCCTCTCAGCCTCCATCGCCCATGCTATGGCGTCGACCCCAGAAAACTCCCTTCCGCCGTAGAAAGAGCACTCAAACCAGGATTCTCCCTGGGGGGTGGGAACAGAGATACGGCCTTCGGTGGGGTTGTCCCTCCGTTTCGCGTCTATGGCGACGACGCAGGCCTGGCTCCCGTACTCCTCGGCGATCTCGCCGATGATCTCGGGCCTCTTCAGGGCGGTGGTGTTGACGGTGACCTTGTCGGCCCCGGCCTTGAATATGTTCCTGACGTCGTCGACGGTCTTTATCCCGCCGCCAACGGCCAGGGGGACGAAGACGTTCTTGGCGGTATCCCTGATGACGCTCTTCATCGTCTCCCGCCGATCGGAGGATGCGGTGATGTCGAGGAATACGATCTCGTCTGCCCCCTCCTCGTAATACCGGGTGGCGAGCTCCCAGGGGACCCCGGCGTACCTGATCTGCTTGAACTCAATACCCTTCACGACCCTCCCCTGGGGGACGGCGAGGTCGCAATCGAGGCAGGGTATTATCCTTCTTGCTAACATCTGGTCAGCCTCACAAAGTTATCAAGGATTTTTAGACCCTTCTGCCCCGACTTCTCGGGGTGGAACTGGACGGCGAAGAGGTTCTCCCTTGAGACCGCCGCGGCGATCTCGGTGCCGTAATCGGTTGTGGCGGCCAGTACCGATCCGTCTTTTGGGACGCAGAAGTAAGAGTGGACGAAGTAGAAGAAGTCCTCGTCAGAGATCCCCTCCAGGATCTCGCCCTCCTTTTTTATGGTGAGGGTGTTCCATCCCATCTGGGGGACCAGGACCGAGTCAGGCAGTCTGACCACCTCTCCTTTTATCCAGCCGAGCCCCTCCTCGGGGCTCTCCTCGCTCCTCTCAAAGAGGACCTGCATCCCGACGCATATCCCCAGGGTCGGCGTCCCGCCCTCCAGGGCCTCCAGGATGACGGCCTCGAACCGGGAGAGCCGCCTCATGCACCGTCCAAAGGAACCGACCCCCGGAACCACGACCCCGTCGAACCTCGTCAGGTCCTCCGGCTCGGTTACGAGCTCGGGGCCGGCCTCGATGTGTTCGAGGGCGTTATAAATGCTGAAGAGGTTTCCCACCCCGTAATCGACTACTGCAATCGTCAAATCTCATTCACCTGGTGACTTAAATTCAAGACTTTCGCCAGCCTGGACCTCGTTCGATCCGGCCCCGTATATACCTTTTCGGGGTTTATCGCGGATATAAGCAGTCCTTTTCGACTATTATATCATGAAACGGAGCCGAGCCTTTGTCCGAACCTTGTCAGAACCTCGTCCGAACTGATTCACCCATCTCATTCCGCGGGCGCTATCTTGCAGGCCGCCATCTTGTACTCCGGGATCTTGGATATGGGGTCTCGCGCGTCGGAGGTGAGAAGGTTCGCCCCGTAATAGTGGAAGGGCATGAAGACCATCCCCGGCTTGACCGAGTTCGTCAGCCTCGCCTTCGCCCTCGCCTCTCCCCTGACCGTCGAGACGACCACCATGCTGCCGTCGGCGATCTTCAGGCGGGACGCGTCCTCGGGGTTCAACTCCACGTACAGCTCGGGGTCCCTCTCCATGAGGGAGGCGCTCCTCTTGGTCATGGAGCCGCCGCAGTAGTGGACGACTATCCTGCCCGTCGTCAGGAGGATGGGGTACTCGGCGCTCGTCACCTCCGCAGGGGGGACGTTCTCGACGGCTGCGAGATTTGCCCTGCCGTCCGGCGAGGAGAACCTCTCGGTGTGGAGGATCTCCGTTCCAGGGTGGTCCTCTGTCGGGCAGGGCCAGGGCACGCCGCCGGGCTTGGATATCCTCGACTTCGTAGCCCCCTTGTAGGCAGGAACCGTACGGTTGATCTCCTCTAAAACCTCTGAGGCGGAGGCGTAGTTGAATGAGGCGGAGGCGTAGTTGAAGTCCAGCCCGAGCTTTCTTGCGATCTCGCAGATTATCAATAGCCCCTCTTTAGCCTCTCCGGGCGCGTCCACGGCCTTATCGACCCACTGAACCCGTCTCTCCATGGAGGTGTAGCTGCCGTCCTTCTCAGCCCAGGCGGCGGCTGGAATGACGACGTCGGCGAGCCTTGCCGTAGGCGTCATGAATATCTCCTGGACCACCAGAAAGTCGAGGCTCTCAAGAGCCTTGGTGGTCTTTGAAGTGTTCGGATCGCAGATGACGGGGTCTTCGCCAATTATGTACATCGCCCTGATCTTCCCTTCGAGGGCCGCATCCATCATCTCGGTGGAGGTCATCCCCGGCCCCTCGGGGAGGCTTTCCGCCCCCCATGCGGCCTTGAAGAAATCGACGGACGCGGGATCAGCCGCCCTCTTATATCCTGGATAGAACTCGGCGATGGCGCCCATATCGCAGGCTCCCTGGACGTTGTTCTGGCCTCTCATGGGCATGATCCCAGCCCCTGGCCTTCCCACCTGGCCAGAGATCAGGGCGAGGTCGGCGCAGGCCCTGACGTTCTCGGTGCCGCAGACGTGCTGGGTGATCCCCATGGAGTAGAGGAGGGCCGAGGCCTCCGAGCGGGAGTAGAGCCGGGCCGCAAGGGCGATCTCCTCGGCCGGCACCCCCGTCAGCTCCGCGGCCTTCTCGACGGTGAACCCGTCCAGGCTCCGCAACAGGTCCTCGAAACCCTTCGTCCGATCGGCGATGAACCTCTCGTCTATCAGACCTTCGTCTATCGCGACCTTCATCATCCCCCTGATGAGATCGATGTCGGTTCCGGGCGCAAGCCTCAGATGGAGGTCTGCCATCCAGGACGTATGGGTGATCCTGGGATCGACGACTATGATCACAGCCCCATTGTCCTTGGCCTTCTGGACCCACCGAGAGACGACGGGGTGGGCCTCGGCCAGGTTAGTCCCTATGGCCAGGATGCATTTGGCGTTCTCCAGATCCCTGATGTTGTTGGTCATAGCCCCGGTGCCGAGGGCCCCACCAAGTCCCACCACCGTAGGAGAGTGGCAGAGTCGGGCGCAGTTGTCGACGTTCGGCGATCCCAGGAGCCGGGCCATCTTCTGGATGACGTAGTTCTCTTCGTTGTTGCACCTCGATGAGGCGAGAAATCCGAGGGATCGGGGTCCGTGATCTTTGACGGCCTTTCCGAGCCCCTTTGTCACCAGGTCCAGGGCCTCTTCCCAGGAGATTCTTACCCACTCGCTCCCGACCCTCCGCATCGGGTATCGGAGCCTCTCCTCGTGGTTGAGGATCTCCAGTAC
This sequence comes from Methanothrix sp., assembly GCA_040770465.1. Taxonomy (GTDB): domain Archaea; phylum Halobacteriota; class Methanosarcinia; order Methanotrichales; family Methanotrichaceae; genus Methanocrinis. Next base: position 91,149 of record JAXGJB010000001.1, read on the forward strand.
CGAGTTGCCTTTGGGGCAGAGGCCTCCCTCTCCCGTCGGATGGTCGAGCATGTACTCCATCCCCGTAACACGCCCTTTATCCACCACCAGGTAAAACCCGCAGCCTACGGCGCAATAAGGGCAGACAGACGCAATTTTTTCTTCGGTTATGCCAACACCTTCTGCTAATATTTTCAGCGCCCTCTCACGGGCTCTTCCTGCACCTTCCAAGCACCATCTCTCGAGTTGCCCTCTCCGCCTCGATCTTCCGGCGGCAGGTGGGGCAGACCCGGATCCATTCCAGCCCCTCAGAGTCCTTCTGGGAGTCGGCGGGGAGGACCGACTCGATCCTTTTGAGCATCGGCTCCGTGGCGTACCGCGACCCGCAGATCTTGCAGGCCACAAGGGCGAAGGAGACCTCCGGTTCCGGAACCGACTCGTCGAGGGGGACGAGGGTCAGAGCTTTTGCCGGGCAGAGCTCGACGCAGAGATCGCACTCCTCCCGACACTTTTTCCAGTGGATGGACCGCTTCGTCTCGGTCTCGGTTCGGACGATGTTCTGGTTGGGGCAGACGTTGGAGCAGGAGCAGCAGCCAAGGCAGAGATCCGGATCGACTTTGATCATCTTCGAACCCCCTGAACGGCAGCTCGCGCGGCTCGGGCCTGCGCCCTGCGAGACGCCAGATCGAAATCAGTGGTCAGAGCGTTGGCAGGACAGGTAGTGACACATGCGGGCTCAGGCCGCCCTTCGCAGAGGTCGCATTTGTGGGCTATCTTATCGGTCCATACGACCCCGAAGGGGCAGGCGAGGCTGCATAAACCGCAGCCGGTGCACTTCTCGACATCGAAGGCCGTCCGCTCCCCCTCCTTGAAAAGGGCTCCGGAGAAGCAGGCGATGGTGCAGTTTGCCTCTTCACAGTGGTGGCAGAATATGGGAACCGAGGCGGAATCACCTACAAAATGGACTTTGACGTGGCCGAGGCCTTCGTGGACCCGCTCGCAAGCCACCTCGCAGGACCGGCAGCCGATACATCTAGCGACATCGACGTAAACTGGCATTCAGTCCCTCCGGGAGATCTTGCAGGCCGAGACCTTGAACTCCGGTATCCTTGCCTCGGGGTCGGTGACCTCCGATGTCAGGATGTTCGTCCCGGGGAAGTGGAAGGGCATGAAGACCACCCCTCTTTTCACCCCGTCGGTGAGACGGGCGCGGGCCTCGGTCTCTCCCCGGGGCGTGGTCACCATCACCTCATCGCCGTCGGCCACCCTGAGCCGCAGGGCGTCGGTGACGTTCATCTCCACGTACAGGTCCGGCTCCCGGCTGATTAGAGACGGGCTCCTTCTTGTCATGGACCCGGCGTTGTGGTGGACGGCGACGCGGCCCGTGGTCAGGATGAAGGGATAGTCCCAGCTCGACTCCTCTGCCGCCGGCCGATAGGCTACCGGCACTATGGCTGCCCGTCCATCGGCGAGCTTGAAGCCTGAAGAGTGGAGGATCGGCGTTCCTGGATGGTCGGCGGTGGGGCACGGCCAGACGAGGCTTGATTCGCCGAGCCGATCCCGGGTTATGCCGGCGTACTGGGGGACGGTCCGGTTTATCTCCGCCAGAACCGAGGCCGCATCGGGATAGTCGAGCTCGATCCCGAGGGTTCTGCCGACCATGCAGACTATCTCGAGGTCGGAGAGGGCCGATCCTGGGGGATCTACGGCCTTGAAGCTCCACTGGACCCTTCTCTCCGTATTGGTGAAGCTGCCCTCCTTCTCCGCCCAGACAGCCCCGGGCAGAACGAGATCTGCGAGGTTCGCCGTGGCGGTCATGAATATGTCCTGGACCACCAGAAAATCGAGGTTCTCGAGAGCCTCGTGGACGTTCCGGCTGGAGGGGTCGGAGTTTGCCGGATCCTCTCCGACGATGTACATCGCCTTGATCTCCCCCGCCGCTGCAGCATCGATCATCTCCGTGGCCGTGAGGCCGGGTCCCAGAGGAAGCCCCTCGGCGTCCCAGGCGGAGGAGAAGTATCGAACCGTCTCGGGATCGTCCGCCTTTCTATATCCGGGATAAAATTCGGCCAGAGCCCCCATATCGCAGGCGCCCTGGACGTTGTTTTGGCCCCGAAGCGGCATCACCCCCGTCCCCGGCCGACCGATGTGGCCGGTGATGAGGGCGAGGTTGGAGATGGCCTGGACGTTCTCCGTACCTGTGGTGTGCTGGGTGATCCCCATGGAGTAGAGGATCGATGAGGCCGGTGATATGGCGTACGCCCTTGCTGCCCTAACAATATCGTCGGGGGATACGCCGGTGATCTCCGACACATTCTCTGGGGAGAAATCTTTGACCGATTCCCTCAAGGCCTCAAAGCCTCGTGTATTCTTGGCGATGTAATCTCCGTCAAAAAGACCCTCTTTGATTATGACGTGAGCCATCCCGTTCAGGAGGGCCACGTCCGTTCCTGGCTCAAGCTGCAAGAATATGTCCGCCATCCAGGAGGTGTGAGTCTCCCTCGGATCGGCGACGATCACCACCGCGCCGTCGTCATGAGCCCTGTGGATAAAGCGAGATATGACGGGATGGTTCTCCGCCAGGTTCGACCCTATGATGAATATGCACTGTGAGCTCGCTATATCGGGGATGGGGTTTGTCATCCCCGCCGCTCCCAGCGTCCGGTTCAGACCCACCACCGAAGGGGCGTGGCAAAGCCGGGCGCAGTTGTCGACGTTCGGCGAGCCGAGAAGGCGGGCCAGCTTCTGGATCAGGTAGTTCTCTTCGTTGGTGCATTTGGAGGAGGCGAGGATGGCGATCCTCCTCGGGCCGTGCTTTCTGATGGCTCCGCCCATCTCCCGGACCAAGAGGTCCATGGCCTCGTCCCAGGATATTTCGACAAAACCCTCCCCCTTCCTCTTCAGAGGAGAGGTGAGCCTGTCCTGGTGGCGGAGGATCTCCAGGGCCGCGTTCCCCTTGGGGCATAACGCTCCCTCGCTGACGGGATGGTCCCGCATGTACTCTATCCCGGTGGGGTTTCCCTTCTCTACCGCGATGAACAGTCCGCAGCCTGCCCCGCAGTAAGGGCAGACCGTTGGAACAAGCACTCTTGTCATCTCAATCCCTGAACTTGGTTCCTAAAGACTTCAATATGTATAATTACAATAATATACACACTCAGTACGCATACAGATTGCTGTAGGGCCTCTTCGACCGGGGAGTCAGCTTGACGAATTGAGAGCCCGTTATCTCCTCTTTGTCCAGCCCCACCTCGGGGAAGCGCTCGACGAACTTTGAGACGTACTGGTCCAGGACCGCCCGGTCGGCCTCGTCTATGGGCGAGATCTCAACCTGGTCTCCCACCTGAGACTGGTCTACGCTCCCCCGGAGGTAGATCACGCCACCGTGCATGCCGGTCCCTATGAAGTTAGCCTGGTGGGTCTGGCCTTCCAGGTCCAGGATTATCACGATCCCCCCGGCCATGTACTCGCCAAGGAAGTCCTGGGACCTGCCACCCACCACCAGAACGGGCCTTTTGCCCTCGTACTCTTTCATATGGAGGGCGGTTCGATAGCCGCAGCCGTCCCGGATGTAGATCTCGCCTCCACGCATGGAGAAGCCGAGGACGTCTCCCGCCCTCCCCTTCACGGTCACCTCTCCGGCGTCCATGGTGTTTCCGACGCCGTCCTGGGCGTTGCCGTGGACGGCTATGGTATGGCCGTAGAGGAAGGCGGCGAGGTCGTTTCCGGGGGTTCCGAATATCTCGATCTCCATCTTGAGACGGTTTGGCGAGTAGAGGCGGGTGCCTATGTACCTCTGGCCGCAGATGTTGGTGATGCTGACCTTTCTCTTGCCGGATAGCATCAGGTCTCGCAGCCGGTCGTTCAGCTCTCTCGTCTCGAGGTTTGATGCATCTATATCGGCTGCCATCATCTCTTCAGTTGCCTGATCTGCATTTAGACTCCGTTCGGATACAACAGCTTTAGCCATCTTTCTCACTCTCCGGCTCCTTTTATTCCCAAAACGTCCAGTTCCCAGTCGTAGAGCCCCACCCCGCGCAGGTGGTCTCTGTTTCCTCGGAGGCTCTCCAGGGCGTTGATCCCCATCCCTCCCAGCATCTCGCTGATCTCGTGAGACCAGGCGGAGATTAGATTGGACAGCCTCGTGGAGGCGATATCCACGTTCAGTCTGCCGGAGAGGCGCGGGTCCTGGGTGCATATTCCCCAGTTGCACTTTCCGGTGTAGCATTTCTGGCAGAGGGTGCAGCCCATGGCGATGAGGGCCGCAGACCCTATGTAGACGGCATCTGCCCCCAGGGCGATGGCCTTGATGATGTCGGAGCTGCAGCGGATCCCGCCCGCGGCGATGATGGAGCATTGGTTGCGGATCCCCTCCTCCCGGAGCCTCCGGTCGAGGGAGGATATGGCGAGCTCCGTCGGTATCCCCACGTTGTCCCGGATCGCCTTGGGGGCGGCGCCCGTCCCGCCCCGGAGGCCGTCGATGGCGATGATGTCGGCGCCGGCCCGGACGATTCCCGAGGCGATGGCGGCGAAGTTGTGGACGGCGGCGATCTTGACTGAAACGGGCTTCTCGTAGTTTGTAGCCTCTTTGAGAGCGCCGATGAGGGTTGCGAGGTCCTCGATGGAGTAGATGTCGTGATGAGGTGCCGGAGATATGGCGTCGGTCCCCTGGGGGATCATCCTCGTCTTGGCCACTGTGTCGGATACCTTCTCGCCGGGGAGGTGGCCGCCTATCCCGGGCTTTGCCCCCTGCCCCACCTTGATCTCCACCGCCTGGGCCGTGTTCAGGTACTCGGCATCTATCCCGAACCGGCCGCTGGCGACCTGGACGATGGCGCACCTTCCGAACTCGTCTCTCATCTCGAGGGGTAGGCCGCCCTCGCCGGTGTTGAAGTAGGTCTTGGACCTGCATGCAGCCGTGGCTAGGGACCGGAAGGCGTTGTAGCTGATGGCTCCGTAGGACATCGCCGAGAAGAGGATGGGGGTCTCCACCACCAGGTTGGGGTAAAGCTCGGTCCTGATCTCCACGTCTCCGGAGTCGGCTGAGATATCCATCAAATCAGGCTTTCGTCCCAGGAATGTCCGAAGCTCCATCGGCTCCCGCAGGGGATCCAGCGATGGGTTTGTAACCTGGGAGGCGTTGAGGACGATGTGGTCCCAGTAGATCCGGAAGGGCTTGTCGCTTCCGCAACCTGTGAGGATGACGCCTCCCGTCTCTGCCTGTCTCTTGAGGTCCTCAAGCTTCTCGCGGGACCAGGATGCGTTTGCCCGATAGTACGAGGGGGAGGGCCTGACCACTATGGCGTCCTTGGGACAGAAGATTACGCATCTCTGGCAGCCGACGCACTTGCTCTCGTCGGAGACGATCCTGTCGGCTGCCGGATCGTAGGTGTGGGTCCCGAAGGCGCACTGCCTCTCGCAGCCCCGGCACTGGCCGCAGCTCTCTTCGTCCCTTATGACCTGAAACTCGGGAAAGACGAACGATTTCATAGCAAAACCTTTCTCGCACTCTTTAGCTCGCCGACGACCGGCTCTCCCCCGTTGGGGGTCCAGACCCGGTCGAGGTGGGGTGAAATGAGTCTGATGGACGCTTCCTCGCTGGAGATGTAGAACATCTCGCCGCTGGTGGCTGCGGTGAGGGGGCGCAGCCTGATCCTGTCGGTGAGGCCGATCATCCGGCCGGTCTCGCCGATGATGATGGCGAAGGGTCCGTTCATCAGCAGGGGCCCGTAGACCATCCGCAGGGTGGTCAAGAGCTTCTTCTCCTTCTCATTCATCCGGTCGATGGCGTTCCATATGGGGGGGGCCAGGATCTTGGCCACGATATCGATGGGAAGCTTCTGCCGCCTCATCAGGAGGTCGGCGGCGTAGGCGATCACCTCGGTATCGGTCTGGAGGGTGCAGGCGTAGCCGTACATCTCCAGGTACCAGCGGTTGGTGCCGTAAGACGAGATCTCGCCGTTGTGGACTATCGTCGTGTCCAGGAGGCTGAAGGGATGGGCACCGCCCCACCAGGCCTGAGTGTTGGTGGGGAATCTCCCGTGGACGGTCCAGGTGTGGGCCCGGTAGAGCTCGTCCAGCATGAAGTACTCGCCGATCTCCTCGGGGTAGCCCACGCCCTTGAAGCAGCCCATGTTCTTTCCGGAGCTGAAGACGTAGGCGTTCTCGATTCTGGTGTTGACCGCCATGATCTGGTCCACGATGAAGTCCTCTTCTGTGCGGCCGCCCCAATCCCCGCCATCTCCACCATTTCCACCATCTCTGGGGAGGACGAAGTAGCGCCAGAGGAGGGGCGGGTCGCTGACGGGGACGGAGTCGTCGTGAGGGATCTCCTCGTCGCAGACGACGTCGAACTTCGAAGAGAGGAAGGTCTCGAATTCCCGTTTGGCGGCCTCTTTGGCGACCACGTTCTTGCCGGTGAACATGAGGTGGAAGGCGTAGTAGTCTCGATACTCGGGGTATATGCCGTAAGCTGCAAACCCTCCACCCAGACCGTTGCCTCTGACCCGCATGTTGGCTATCGCCTTCATGACTCCCTCTCCGGTGAACCGGTCACCGTCCCGGTTCATGGCCCCGAAGATGGAGCAGGCACAGATCTCCTTGTTGTATAGCTCTCTTCTTTTTCTTCTAATCCCTGGCATAATGATCTCGAACCTCATACATCGGCCTGATACTCATGAATCGATAACTTGCAGGCAAGAAGTGGTCGCAAGAGAAGGGAGGTCGAGAGCTATTTTATAGGTATTTGAGAAGTCTTGGGAAAGTTTGAGAAACGTTCATAACAATTATGAACGCCGAGGTCGGGTGCGGTCCGATTTTGAAACGATCTTGATATCATCCCCTGGCCCCGGGCGGCGCCGAAAAGGGCGACCCCCGCCGTCACCAGGAGCCCCGTAAAGATCATGGCGGAGTTGAAGATCGTCGCCGAGGGCCGGGCGACGACGCTATCGGGCGGCATCGAGGCGCCCAGGTCACTGATGGCCTTCTCCGCCATGTCTAGCGGATGACAGCTGGTTTATAATTGTGAGTGATTCTTACCACGAGCAATGGTATTTTATAAGTATTTCTTTAATAAATATGTCTGGGGTAATCCAGTGTCTAAAGATGCTCCTTGTTGGAGATAAAGCCACATAACAATTTCAAAGAAGCTGCCCCAAGAAATTCGCCTTAAATGTTGAATTTCAAGTCCAAAACTTCCACCAAGGCCGTGAAAGATCCTTTTTGATAGCCGGAATTAACTCCGTATCGATTAGTTTCCGTAATTCGACGAGAGGAATTGATCCAGATTCAAGTGTAGCTATAATTCTTGATGAGATCTCTTTAACTTCGTCATTACCAAATATCATTGCTATATTGTTTGCTTGTCTTAGTTCGGGTTTCCAGGTGGTCGGATTCATAGGCCTTCCTTTATCTAGGTGCCCGAGAAGATCCACATAAGCTTTTTCGTTTATATTAGACTCTTTTTGCCAACCTCCGATAAGCACTCCGACTACCAAGCCGCCTATTAGCGTGATAGCTGAGTTTGTAACAATATCAATAGCCGACATCATCTATACCATCTCGTAGAACTTAGAAGGGTACTCCTCTGAAATACCTTTCGTTAAAGGTCTTTTAGCCTTTGGTTGTGAATATTCTAAGGCTTATCGCAGACCAATATTGTTAGGACTTCGGCCTCCTCTATCGTCGTCCTAATCACGACGCCCTAAAGTTCATCAAAGCCTCCAGCTTCCTCCAACCTTTCTTTCCGCCCTATGCCCCTTCGGAAGGTCCCCAACGGTCTGTGCCGTCCGTGAGCCTTTCGCACGATCCCCCCTCCAGCTCTCCCCACCGACCGCCTTTTATCTCCCGGCCCCCGATTCCCGACCATGATCGTCCCACCCTCCATCCAGACCGAGCGGCTCATCATCAGGCGCCACCTCCCCCAGGACTTCGAGCCGATGCGCTCCAACTTCTGCGACGAGGAGGCGACGAGGCTTCTGGACATGACGGCGGAGCAGAAGACCAAAGAGGCGGTCCGCGCCCTTCTGGATGCGGTGATCGACTCCTACGACTCGGGGGAGCCGATCTTCGCCCTGGCCATCGTGGAGAAGGAGGAGGGCAGGTTTGTCGGCTCCTGCGGGATGGCCCCCGACGATCTGGACCCGCGCGAGATCCAGATCTTCTACGTGATACTTCCCGAATACCAGGGCCGCGGCTTCGCCTCGGAGGCGGCGGCGGGGCTCGTCTCGTACGCTTTCACCAACCTGGGGGTGGAGAGGCTCTTCGCCTCCATGGCCGCCGAGAACGCCGCCTCGGTGAAGGTGGCCGAGAAGCTGGGGATGACCCTGGCCGGGAATGGAGAGAAGGAGGTGGGCGGGGTAATTTATCAGAGCCGACGCCGCATCCTCGCCAAAAGCCGGTTCTTGGAGCTCCGGAAAAGAGGGAAATGCTGAAAATTTTGCGGCGGATGAGGGGGAGGTTTGGATCGGTTTGGGGCGGATTCGGGCCGGGTTCGGGTCCTGTTTGGTTCGGGTTGGGTTTGGTTCGGTTTTAGGGGGGGGTCTGGTTAGGAGGCGGCAGGCGATTTCGCGCCTCCCGCCTCGCGCGCCGCCTTCACCTCCGTCTCCGGCAAAGCCGCCGCCCGGTGTCGTCTCCCAGAGTGAGGCGGAAGCCGAACTATACCGCCCCCGACCCCCTCTCCTTCGTCCGAACCCTCACCACGTCCACCACGGGGTAGACGAAGATCTTTCCGTCCCCCGCCTCGCCGGTGTGGGCGGCATCGCAGACCAGGTCGACGAGCCGGTCGGCATCTTCGTCCTCCACCACCACCTCCAGCTTAATTTTGGGGAGAAACTCCACCTTGTAGTCCCCGGCCCGCCACTGGAGGGCGACTCCCTTCTGCCGCCCCCGGCCCTTGATCTCCGTGGCCGACATCCCGGGAAAGCCGTTCCTGTCCAGGACCTCCCTCACCGCGCTCAGCCTCTCAGGCCTGATTATCGCCTCGATCTTCTTCATCTCAGAAACCATCCGTTATTTTTTTTGCGCTCGATTTTTTTCCTATCTTCAAACGTAAGCCCCCTCCCCGTGCTGGCTGATGTCCAGGCCCACCGACTCCTCATGGTGTCCGACCCGGAGCCCCATGGCCGCATCGACCACCTTGGCGATCCCGAAGGTGGCGACGAAGGAGTAGATCCAGACGATGGCGGCGGCCGCGGCCTGAACTCCCAGCTGGGATGGGTTTCCCGAGAGGAGGCCGGTAGCGCCGATGGAGGCGAAGATCCCGGTGGCCACCACCCCCCAGGTCGACCCGATCCCGTGGCAGGCCAGGACGTCCAGGGAGTCGTCCACCTTCTTGCTGCCCCTGATGAAGAGGATGGCATAGTACCCGACCAAGGCCGCGCCTATGCCTATGGGTATGGCCGCGAGGGGGGTCACAAACCCGGCTGCCGGGGTGATGGCCGCAAGCCCAGCCACGGCGCCGGTGACGATCCCGAGGGCGCTCGGCGCCCGGTCCCGCCAGGAAAGGAGCATCCAGGTGGTGGCAGCCGCGGCGGCCGAGGTGTTGGTGGCCACGAAGGCGTTGGCGGCGATCCCGTTGGCGGCCAAGGCGGAGCCGGCGTTGAACCCGAACCATCCAAACCAGAGGAGTGCGGCCCCGAGGACGGTGGTGGGTATGTTGTGAGGCTCCATGGGGTCCCTGCCGAAGCCCCTCCTCACCCCGATCACCATCGCTATCGCCAGAGCCGAGACCCCGGCGCTGATGTGGACGACGATCCCGCCGGCGAAGTCGAGAGCCCCCATCTGGGAGAGGAAGCCCCCACCCCAGACCCAGTGAGCTATGGGGTCGTAGACGAGGGTCGCCCAAGCGAGGGAGAATACGAGAAACGAGCTGAACTTGATCCTCTCAACGTAGCTTCCGGTGATCAGTGAGACGGTGATGATGGCGAACATCGCCTGGAATATCATGAAGGTGAGAGAGGGTATGGTGAGTCCCTCCATCGCCTCCATCCCGACCCCCCGCAGGCCAAGGTGGTCGAGCCCCCCGATGACGCCGCCGACGTCGGTGCCGAAGGCGAGGGTGTACCCTATGAGGATCCACTGGAGGCTTATAATCCCCATGATCGCGAAGCTGAATATTATCGTCGATATTGCATTCTTCTTTCTCACCATCCCCCCGTAGAAGAGACCCACTCCGGGGATCATGATCAATACAAGGGCGGCGCTGATCAGGACCCAGGCGTTGTCCGCAGGATTTATCGTGGACTCGGCTGCGGCAGTCCCGATGAGCCCCATAAGCATCGATAATAGCAAAATTCTTCTTAACTGGAGCTTCATAGTTTGGAGGACAACTCCTCATTTTATAAGCATATTTGTGCTAAAATAAGCTATATTCTTAGAATATATGAAAATTTCATAGCTTTGAATTTACGTAATAGTGGATCTTGAGATAACATAATCTATCCAGAAAAGAAGAGCGTCCAGGTCGTGAAAGCCGAAAGATCCCCGTACCATCGATCGTGACCGTTTCAGATCCGAGACGAATTATGCCGCCGAGTCGACGTTTTCGATTCCTCGACGTTTTCGATGATACCTGATGTGTCTGAGGTCCCCAATCCAAAGATTTTGATAGTCTGTCGCCATCAGGTTTCGAACTTTGCCATCTCATCACCACTCCTGATTTTTATCGATCTCGCCACGGGGCTGACGAATATCCTGCCGTCTCCGATGTTCCCCGTCCTGACGGCCTCGGTGATCGTCTCCACCAAAAAGTCCACCTCATAGTCGCAGACTACGAGCTCTATCCTCGCCTTTGGAACCGGTGCCGAATTTTCTGTCTTGCCGTTGTATCGGAGCTTTATTCCCCTCTGCTCCCCTCGGCCCATCACCTCGCTGATGGTCATGGAGACGAAACCCTTCTCCTCCAGAGCGGCGCGAAGCCTCTCCAGCCTCTCCGGTTGGATTATGGCCTCAACCCTCATCAACGCCATCCGCCCCCAGCCGCAACCGTGCGGCTTCTAGCCGTCTCCGCCATGCCAGCCTGACCACTTGATATAATGTGATACTTCTTTGAAAAACGAGACCGTTTGCGAGGTGGTTTCAGCTCCGATTCGGGCGCGCCCGTTTGGGTGGAGATATCTTCTCGGCATGATGGAAGGGAGCGCGCCCGCATCGTTATTGCTCGTCAGATCTCTGTAAGATCTCAATCAGATCTTCGTTTGTTTCCTCCTGCAACTCCGCCTACAGCAGCGGCAGATACTTCTCGATCTCCCACCTGCTGACGTCGGTCCTGTACTCGTCCCACTCGACCTTCTTCGAAGCGATGAAGTTGGTGAAGATGTGGTCGCCGAGAGTCTCTCTCATCAGGTCGCTATTCTCTGTCAGCATCAGGGCCTCGATGAGGCTTCCAGGAAGCGACTTGATTCCGGCCTTCTCCTTCTCCGCCTCGGTCATCTTGAAGATGTCCCGCTCCATCGGCTCGGGGAGCTCGTACTTGTTCTTGATGCCGTCCATCCCGGCTGCCAGCATCACCGCAAAGGCGAGGTACGGGTTTGCTCCGGGGTCGGGGCTTCTGTACTCCACCCGGGTGGCGTTCTCTTTTCCGGGCTTGTACATCGGCATCCGGACCAGGGCCGACCTGTTCCTCCGGGCCCAGGATATGTAGACTGGAGCCTCGTAGCCGGGGACGAGCCTCTTGTAGGAGTTGATCCACTGGTTGGTGACGGCCGTTATCACCGGCGCGTTCTTGAGCAGGCCAGCGATGTAGTGCTTGCCCAGGTCTGAGAGGTTGTACTTGTCATCGGGGTCGAAGAAGGCGTTCCTCTTACCCTTGAAGAGCGACTGGTGGACGTGCATCCCCGTCCCGTTCTCGCCGAAGATCGGCTTCGGCATGAAGGTGGCGTAGTAGCCGTACTGCTGGGCGATCTCCTTGACGACGATCCTGTAGGTCATCACGATGTCGCCCATCCTGAGAGCCTCCTGGTACCGGAGGTCGATCTCGTGCTGGGAGGGGGCCACCTCGTGATGGCTGTACTCTACGTTGATCCCCATAGACTCCAGGGTCAGGATCGTATCTCTCCTGAGGTTGCTCCCGGCGTCCATCGTCGTCATGGCGTCGAAGTAGCCGCCCTTGTCCAGAATCTCGGTACTCTTGTCGTCTTTGAAGTAGAAGTACTCCAGCTCCGGGCCAACATACAGGTCGTAGCCCATATCCTTCAGCTTCGCCAGGTTCCTCTTGAGGACGTACCGCGGGTCCCCCTCGTAGGGGCTGCCGTCGGGCTGGAGGATGTCGCAGAACATCCTGCCCACGTTCTGCCCCTCCTTCGCCCTCCACGGGAGGATCTGGAAGGTCTCGGGGTCGGGCTTTGCCACCATGTCGCTCTCTTCGATCCTGGCGAAACCCTGGATCGAGGAGCCGTCAAAGCCCATCCCCTCTTCAAAGGCTCCTTCAAGCTCCGATGGGGAGACGGCGAAGCTCTTTGGGAGCCCCAGAATATCTGTGAACCACAATCGGACGAACTTGACGCCCTTTGACTCAATCGCCTCAAACACCTTATCCTTGCTGGACGACGTTACCATCTCTTTTTTGCCTCCTTGCTGAAAAGTCGTCCTTGACGATTTATATCTGTTTGAGACGAGTTCACAAATGTTATGAAGAATTAAGATGGGAGCCGGATCATAGAAAAATCTCTGGGCGGTTGAAAGCTGGATATCCGGGGCCCAATATCCAGCCGTAAACGATATCCAACAACGCAAACCCGTAGATGGACTCCAGTCTGGAGGGCAAAACTCAATCAGATTTCGGGACCATCTTCGATCGGATGCCCAACAAAAAACTTGGTCTTGAGAAAAATCCCGGTCTATATCGGATCAGCGGCCCCAGAAGGGGTCTCTATTCCTCTTGATATCCAGAAACTTCTCCAGGGCCTCCAGCTCGTCCTCGGAGAACCGCTGCTTCAGCTCGGCCTCGATGATCTTGACGTGCTTTTCGGGGATGTTGACGAAGAGTATGTCACCCTCGTGGATCTGGCGGCCGACGGTGGGACCGTCGATGGATACCGCCACCTCCTTTCCGACGCCGGCGGAGCCGACGTTCTCCCCGCTGGCCTGGACCCCTTTCACCGTCCCGATGACGGCCCCGTCCTCCCTCATGAGGCTGACGCCGTTTGTGATCTGGCCCCCCACCACCTGGACGCCGACGACGGCTGGCTTGCTCTGTCTGAAGACGTAGTCGGGGATGATCCTGATCATGCCCGGCCTGATCACCGCCTGGAGCCTCTCCTGCTCCATCCTCATCTTCTGGTCAGCCACCCAGTCGTCGTAGTGCTCGATGAGGTTGTAGATGACCTCGGAGAGGAAGATCGGCACATCGCTCTTCTGGACCTCGGCGAGGGCGTCGGGGAGGATCTTGACGTTGAAGCCCAGGACCGCCGAGTAGAGGGGGTCTTTTATGGCCGCGGCCCTGATCACGTCCCGTCTGGTTATGGGGCCGACGTCGGCGGCGTGGATCGGCACCTCTTTTGCCTCCAGCTCCCCCACCAGGGCCTCGAGGGAGCCTATGGTGTCTGTCTTGATGATGACACCGACGTTCTCGGTATCTATCCTCGCCGTATCCAGCTCCGACTTTATCTCCTGGAGGACTACCTCGATATCTTCGCCCTCCTCCACCACCCTGACGGTGGAGCCTGCAAGGGCGTTCTCGATTTTTGGGGCGCTCACCTTGACGCCGCTTGCGGCCGCCACGTGCTTGACGGGAAGAAACCTCTCTTCGCTCCTGATCTCCGAGAGGGGTCGCGGCTTCAAAAGGGCCCTGATCTTGGTGACGATCGGCTCCTTGAGGGTTCCCACGACGACGGTGTCTCCGGCCCGAAACTCGCCGTCGTAGAGGATGACGTCGAGGGTGGTTCCGAGGCCCCTCTCCTCCTTAACCTCGAGGATCGTTCCGACGCCGGGACCGCTGGCCCTCACCTTCAGGTTGTCCTTCAAGAACTTCTGAGCGAGGCCCAATAAAACCATCAGAAGGTCCGGGACCCCCTCACCGGAGAGGGAGCTGACGGGCACTACGCCCACGTTCTTGGTGAAGTCGCTGATCCGATCGTACCTATCCGAGTTGAAGCCGTACTTGTAAAGCTCCCCTATCAGCTCGTAGATCCGGTTGTCCAGATCTCCAGTAACTCGCTCGCTCTGGGCTTTTAGGGTCGCGGCCAGGGGCGCCCCCTCAACCGGCTGCCATCCGGATATCCGGTCTATTTTATTAGCCGCCACCAGGAAGGGGGTGCGGTACCGTTTCAGGATGTTTATCGACTCTATCGTCTGGGGCTGGAAACCCTCGTTCACGTCGACGATGAGGACGGCGAGATCGGCGAGAGAGCCGCCCCTGCTCCGCAGGGACGTAAAAGAGTGGTGGCCCGGGGTGTCGATGAAGAGGAGGCCGGGTATCTGGAAGTCTCCTCGAAAGAGGGGTCCGCAGACCTCTTTGACGACGTTGAGGGGGATCTCGGTGGCTCCGATGTGCTGGGTTATGGCCCCAGCCTCACCGTCGGCGATGGTGGTGCCTCTGATCTTGTCGAGAAGGGTGGTCTTGCCGTGGTCAACGTGGCCCATCACGCAGACGATGGGAGTTCTCAGGTCGGACTCGGTCTGGCCCTTCCCCTTCTTCGCCTTCCTCGATTTCTGCTTCATGACCGATCACATCCGGACCCCGTCAGTTTCGAAGGCGGCGACGAGGCCGCCTTCCGGTCAGATCTAAGACCTAAGTGACGAACGCCGGCTCATTCGTAGAGCCAGGCCTCGTCTATCCTGGTGTAGCTCAAAAGCTCGGCGTCGCTGAAGTGGAGCGAGATCTCGCGCTTCGCCGATTCGGGAGAGTCGGAGCCGTGGATGACGTTCCGCCCCATGTCCAGCCCGAAGTCGCCCCGGATGGTTCCAGGCTGGGCCTTCGTGGGGTTTGTAGCCCCGTTCATCTTCCTGACCTCGGAGATGGCGTCTTTTCCCTCCACCACCATCGGGACCGAAGGGCCGGAGGTGATGAAGCCCACCAGGTCTCCGAAGAAGGGCTTTTCCGCGTGCTCGACGTAATGCTCGCGGGCGACGTCCTGGGGCAGAGTCCTCATCTTCATGGCGACGATCTTCAGCCCTTTCGCCTCGATCCTCTGGACGATCTTGCCCACCAGCCCCCGCTGGACGCCGTCGGGCTTGATCATTACGAAGGTCCTCTCCAAGCCCTACCACCCTTTGATGGCCCACTCGATCCTTCTCGGAACTCTGCCGAGCTCGATCATGTTCTTCTCACATTTGGACGAGCAGAAGTAGTAAACTGTCCCGTCCTTCTTGGCGTAGATCTTCCCCGTGCCGGCCTCGATCTTCCGGTTGCAAAAGGAGCACTTTCTCTCTTCCATGAGACCTCACCTGGTGGTAAGCTTCTTGGCTTCTCTTGCGGTCTCAAGCAGCATCAAAACGTCCCCCATCCTGATGGGGCCCATGCAGTTTCTGGTGATGATGCGGCCTTTGTTGCTGCCTTCCAGAATCCTGCACTTGATCTGGGTGGCCTCTCCGTGCATCCCGGTGTTGCCGATGATCTCTATGACTTCGGCGGGAACTCCTTCCCAATCGTCTGCCATCAGCTACCATCCCCCTACTTCAGGGCCTGGGCCTTCTGAACTATCTCGTCCAAGATGTCCTTTCCTTTCCCCGGCTCCAGGATGGCTACGGCTGCGCTCTTCACCCTCATGCCGCAAGCAGCGCCGATCTCGCTCTGCTTCTTGACGTAGATGTAAGGAGTCTTCTTCTCTTCACAGAGCGGCGGAATATGGGCCACGATCTCTGGAGGCTCCACGTCTTCGCCCACCACCACGAGCTTTGCTACGCCGCGCTCGATGGCCTTGGTGGTCTCGTTTGTCCCCTTCTTGAGCCTTCCAGTATCTCGGGCCAGCTCGATCGCTTCCAGGGATTTGGAGGCCAGGTCAGCTGGAACGTCAAATCTAACGTATATCGGTCTTGCCATAATCATTCTCCTTCAGGGCGGTGCCCGTCATCATTCATCGCAAAAATCGCCCCATTAAGGCTTAGCTCATGGGGGCAGCTTCCCAGCTAAAAAGGTTGCGCTATGGAGCGACGAACGCTCCCAGCGTCTCGGTCAGGTTCTGAGCTCCAACCGCCCCCGAGACGGTGACGATGTCGTCCTCTGAACGCGTCTCAAGGCCGAAGCTCTCCGCCAGGTCAGATACTCTCGACTCGCTTCTGCCCCCAAGGGTGAGGTACTTCGCCGTCAGGGTGAAGCCGCCATCGTTGGGGCTTATGCCCAGGTAGGACTCCGCATAATCTCCGCCCAGGGGGGACTGTAAGCTAGGATTGGAGGCGGCGCCCGTTCCCAGGACCGAGATCTGAAGGGTGTCGCTCTCGTCGTAGGGGAGGACGAAGCCCTCGGTGGTGGGTGCGGTGCCCGATATCACGTCCACGACCTTCTTGACGGAAGTTTCGGTTCCGAAGAGGACGGGAGTTCCCATAACTATGAATAGTTCTGAGGTTCCCAGGGGTATCACCTGATATCCGTTGTAGAGGACTGCGAGGCCGTGGGCTCCCAGGGGGGCGGGTCTCGTCCAGTGGAACTCGGCAGTCTCGTTTCCGAAGAAGCCCCAGGAGATCTCATCAATCGGCGAGGGGTAGAGGTTCAACTGATCTTTCAGGGTCAGCCCGACAGTGGCCGGAAGGGTAAGAGCAGCTGCCTCGGTGAGGTTATCCGACGCGGTCATGTTGAGCCAGAAGGCGAAGACCAGGTCCTCGGGGTACATCCCGAGGGCGTCGCCCAGGCTCTCGAAGTCCCAGTTGATCAGCCGTCCGCTCACCCCGAAGTCTGAGGGGTTCCAGGTCGCTTGGACGGTCGTCTCGGCAGGCTCCCCACCTCGAAAAATGAAGCTTGAAAAGCTGGAGAAAAACATTATCCCGGCGAGGAAGACTGCTATTATAATAGCTCCAGATTTCTGATCCATCGGGGGCGGTGGACGAGTCGATCTTATTTAATTCTTTGTCGGGAATAGCGGCTCGTCCTGAGAGTAGCTTCTGCCGAGCAGGAGCGCCGTCTCGGCCCGCTCCAGCTCCCGGCCCAGGTATCCGGCGTGGTCGAGCCTGGTGACGAGCCCCCGGTCGACGATCTCCGAAAGGAGGTCGCGGGAGGATTCGCCCACCAGGGTGACTGCGTCGTGGCGGACGACGATCTTTCCCATCGCGACGGCTATCCTGAAGCTTCCGGCGGGGTCCATCTCCCACCGGCGGCCACTGGCCTCGATCTTGCCTGCTTCCTCGCCGCCATCACCGGCCACTCTCCCGCTTTCGCCGCCGGGGCCGACCGCCCCCATTGCCCCCACCGCCACGAACTCCTCGGGCATCTCCTCCTCGGGGCGGCGGTGCTTCTCCTTGAGGACCAGAAGGTCCAGCCCCAGGTCTTTTGGGGGGCTCTTTCTCGCTTCTGCGAGGAGCATCATCTCGGAGGCCGTCCGCAGCTCCCGGATGCTGCCCCGGGCCTTTTCGCTGTACTCGGGGGTGAAGAGGACGCTCGCACCCACCTCCGCCCCCATAGCGGTCAATAGCCCGTTCACGCCCTGGCTGTCTGCATCCAACAGCTCCGTCACGTTCCCGACGCCGAAGAATAAAGGCAGCTCAGGAAACGCCTGGTGGACGTCGCTGTACCTGCAGATCGACTCGGCGAGCCCCAGAAGCGGCGGGCTCAGAACGGGGTCTGCCATCGCTCCCACCCCCAGAGCGAGGGCCAGGTGGAGGTTCTCTGCGAGGGTCGTCTCCCCCGGCCCCGGCAGGACGACGGCGGGGACCCCGGCGGCGGCCGCCACCCCCCCGACCTCTTCGAGGTTGGAGCCGTCGAGGCTCAGGATCAGGTCGCATCCCGCCTCGATCCCGGCTTTGATTAGATCGGGCCGCAAGCTGTCAACGCTGACGGGGAGGCGGGTCACGCCCTTCGCCACGCCAACGGCCCGCGCCACGTCGGCGGGCTCGGCGTCCAGCGGAATCCCTAAATCGATCATGTCCGCCCCCTCGCGCTGGTAGTGGCGGACCTTTTCCGCGAGGGCCGCATCGTCGAAGCGGGTCGCGTCCACGATCTCGGCCAGAACCTTCATCCGGCTCTCGCCGCCGACTTTGACCCCCTTGATCACAATCGGCGCGGTCGCCCCCGCCTCTAGCTCTTCGACGGCGGACCGCGCCTCATCTCTCAGCCTCTCTTCGAGGAGGACACAGGCGGGGATGGTGGTCGAGAGCTCGACCTCATCGAGGAGCGGCAGAACCCGCCGGAGGTCGACGGCGTGCTTGGGCCCGAGCCTGACCTTGGTACCCAGCTCCGCGGCGACGGGGCCGAAGTCGGCGGTAATGGCCCCCGGGATCAGTATTATATCGTAGCCTTCGGGCGCAGCATTCCGGAGCATCTTCGGGGTTATGAAGGAGGCGACGTCGACGTCCATCACCAGGACGTCGGCTCTGTCCCCCACCGCCTCTCTCACCATCCGCTCGGCGAGCCGTCCCGTCACCGCCAGCGCTCTCATGGGGGTGTGTAGGCGGCGGGAGGTGAAAAAGGCTGTGGAGGTTACAGGAGTAGATGTTATGTCTATTGCCGAGATTCCAAAATCTAACTGATCTGAAGTTATGCAGATAACATATAAATATTTAATAATATAACTAACTTGTATCGGGGGCGTTAACGATATAAGCGTTCTCGTCAATCTCGAAGTGGCTATGAGCGAAACCATTAATGACGAAATAATTTGGACGACTCAATCGAGCTTGGACCCAGAAGTCAAGCCGCTTAAGAATATTCTCATCACTTGCGACTACTCTAGCCAATATTTTGATTCTTTGATTATTTGTGGTGATGCTAAAGAAGAACTCAAAAAATTTCCGGATAATCATTTTCAATGCTGTATCACAAGTCCGCCCTATTGGGGACTTCGAGATTATGGCATTCCTCATCAAATTGGAGGCGAGCCAAAACTTGACGATTACGTAACTAATTTGGTTGAAGTTTTCAGAGAAGTGAGACGTACACTATCCGATGATGGTACATTATGGCTAAATATTGGGGATTCTTATACGAGCGGAAACAGAACCTGGAGAGATCCAGATAAAAAAAATCCTGCACGAGGTATGGATTATAGGCCACCTACACCCAGTGGATTAAAATCCAAGGATCTTATTGGAGTACCATGGAGATTGGCTTTTGCACTGCAATCGGATGGTTGGTTTTTGCGATCAGATATAATATGGCATAAGCCTAATTGCCAACCTGAATCGGTTAAAGATCGGCCTACAAGATCCCACGAATACTTATTCCTGCTTACAAAATCAGAGAGATATTTATATAACTATGAGGATCTTATGGAGCCCTCTAAGGACAGAAGGGGTCTGCGAAATCGTAGGACCGTATGGTCCATAAAAACAGAGCCATTTAAGTACTCACACTTTGCTGTTTTTCCTGAGGAACTTATCAAACCATGTATATTGGGTGGAAGCAATAGGGGTGATATGGTTTTAGACCCCTTTTTTGGATCTGGGACTGTAGGAATTGTAGGTTTAAAATTGAATCGTAGATTTGTTGGTATAGAATTAAATCCAGAATTTATTGAAATTGCTCGAAGAAGATTTATTGATGAACATCTAAGCATATCACCAGCGATCAAGAATTATCATTGCAGGAGGGATATTTAATTGACTGGCCAAAGGTATCAAGTGCTGGCGCCTGATATTCAAATTGAGTTTTATTATAGATTGAGATATCTTAATGATAGATACTTGCTAGATGCTTTGAAGGAAACAGTAAGTAAGTTAGATATTAGAAAAATAGATGATGACCTATCCAATTATGTTGATCCTATATGCTTAAAAAAAGTTGCATCTTTCGGAATAAGAGGTGAGATATTTTTCCCCGTCCCTTATATAATCGAAGCAAACCCAAAGTTGCTGGGATATTATCGGTTGCTACTAGGAATATCACAAAAAAATTTTTATTCAAAAGAGCATTTTTCAGGGTTCAAGCCGTTGGAAGATCGAGGAAAGATATCTTCAGATGTAAAACCCCGTATCGAGGATTTGTGCACGAGCTTGGTTGGAACATCTGAAATATTAATAAGAGAAATTGATATGATTTCACTATCAATGGTCCGGGACTTGCAGCTTTTAACATTAGGAGGACAGTTAAGAGGCGGGATTAATAACAAAATAGGCGAAATAGCTAAACAGATGGTTTTTGATATGATAAGAGATATAACAGAGCCTTACATCAAAAATGTTAAGGATGATTCGATCGAGATCTTAAATGACTCAAACCGTAAAGTAATCATTAAATTCTCAGGTGATCCTGATATCAGCATAACAGAAACGATTGGCGCCACAAATCGTCCGCTTGTAGCTATCGAAATAAAAGGTGGTTACGATTATTCTAACATTTATAATAGACTTGGCGAGGCTGAGAAGAGCCATCAAACTGCTAAAGATAATGGCTTTACCGAATTTTGGACTATTATCCGAGTTGATGTAGACATCAATAGGGCAAAAATAAAGACGCCTACTACGAACAAGTTTTTTAATATAAATAAGATTCAAAATCCTGATGAGGAAGAATATCACTTGTTCAGGGATTTGTTGAGTTCGATGTTGAGCATTCAGATAAATTAATAATTACCTTCTGCTATTAAATGACCGCTCGCCTTGCTGAAACCCAACCCAGCATCCAGTACCTCCGTACCCCTCGCCCAATCATCTCCAGCCAAGCCAGAGATTCCCGCGTCATCTGCAACTCGGCGACCTCGGGATGCAGATTTCTTCAAGGTGGTAAAGCAAGCCCAGTAAGGGGTTGGCAAGAGGCAAGCTTAGGCATCAAACCCGTGAAGGCACCATCAAAATAAGAGCTCGAAAAACTACCAACACGCCCAGACGGGTGATCTTCTCATTCGTCGATGTACTCGGTGATCTTCGTCTGCGCGAGGCGGCAGACCTCGCCGGGGATCTCGATGGGGTAGATTCCGGTGAGACAGCCCATGCAGAGCTGCTCCCTCGGGATTCCTATCGCCCGGACCAGACCTTCGTGGCTTATGTAGCCCAGGGAGTCGGCGTTGATCACCGCCTCCACCCCGGCGACGGTCTTGTGGGCTGCGATCAGCTCGTCCCTTGTGGCCATGTCGATCCCCATGTAGCAGGGGGCTACGATCGGGGGGCTTCCGATCCGGACGTGGACCTCCTTCGCCCCCGTTGACCTCACCATGTCCACGATCCGCCTGCTCGTCGTCCCCCGGACGATGCTGTCGTCGACCATGATGATCCTGTTCCCCTCGATGTTGGGGCGGATGGTGTTCATCTTCAGCTTCACCGCGATCTCCCTCAGCTCCTGGCCGGGCATGATGAAGGTCCTGCCGATGTACCGGTTCTTCATCAGACACTCCCGGTACTTGATGTTCGACTTTTGGTGATAGCCGATGGCGAAGGTGATCCCCGAGTCGGGGATCGGGGTCACGGTGTCCGCGTCCGACGGATGCTCCTCGGCGAGGATGGCACCGATCTTCACCCGGACGTCGTAGACGAGCTTCCCGTCCATGATGCTGTCGGGGCGCGCGAAGTAGATGTACTCAAAGACGCAGTGGGCCGGGCACTGGTTGTGGGTGAGCTGGTAGAACCGGACGTCTCCGTCCCTTGCGATCACCATCTCGCCGGGCCGGACGTCCCTTACGAGCTTCCCGTTGAGGGTGTCGATGGCGGCGCTCTCGGAGGTGATGATGACGTCGGTCTCGGTCTTCCCGACGCATAGAGGCTTGATCCCCAGGGGGTCCCTGACGGCGACGACGGTGTTTCCCACGAGGAGGACGATGGAGTACGACCCCACGGTCTTTCTCATGATCGTCCGGACCGCCTCGGCGATATCCTCCTGCTCGAGCATCGATCGGACGAAGAGGCGGGCCATCACCTCGGTGTCCGAGGTGGAGTGAAATACCTCTCCCTCCGCCTCCAGCTCCTCTTTGAGCTTTCCGGCGTTGACGAGGTTTCCGTTGTGGGCGATGGCCACCGAGCTGTCCTTGTACTTGACTAAAATAGGTTGGCTGTTCTTGAGGGCTGACTCGCCGGTGGTGGAGTATCGGACGTGGCCGATCCCCGATGGCCCCTCCAGGGCGTCTATCCGGGCGTTGTTGAATACCTCGGCGACGAGCCCCATGGCCTTATGGGTCCGGACCACCTTTCCGTCGTAGACGGAGATTCCGGCCGACTCCTGGCCTCGATGTTGCAGGGCGTAAAGAGCGTAGTATATTGACTTGGCCACGTTGCGACACGGATCTGCAGAGGAGATCCCCACCACGCCGCACTTGTCCTGCAACCCGGACCTCCAATCAGTTTCCGCCGTAGTTGCTGCTGTATTTCTGCCAGACGTAGCCCCGCAGCCTCCTGGACCTTCCGAAGCCGCAGGATGCGCAGGTCTTTGTATGGAAGTTGAAGGATACCTTGCCACATCGACGACACTTGACGTGGGTCTTCTTGTGGCGCCTTCCCATCGATGGGGTACCTTTTGTCATTTATAAAACCTCACGGTGAAATGTAAACTACGTTATCTCCTCGGACGACGACGGTTCCGAGCTTCTTGGAGTCTACACCCTCTCTTATCTCCTCGGTGTTGTCGAGGACCAGGTTCATGTGGATGTCATAACCCTGAAGCTCTCCTCGAAACGCCCTACCATCCTTGAGCTTGACTATCACGGGCCCGTTCAGCGATTCATTTAAAATATCAAGGGGTCTCTGAGCCATCGGCCTCTCTCCAGTCGCGAATACAAAAGCTATGCCGAGACTTGCACGTTGCGTATTTAAACTTGTCGGGGTATATGGGAATTATGAAAATCAAATCCAGGCACCACCTCAAGGGGAGCGAGTCGAAGAAGATCCTCAAGGCGATCGAGCCGTTCCTGGATGACCCCATGTCCTTGCGAGGGCTGGCTCTGGAGGTCGCCGAGACCGATCAGGACTTCGGCCTGATACTCTTGAAGGGGAGGCCTGTCTTCATGATGATCGAGGAGAGGCCCTTCTTCACCGTCCGCGGCGCCCTGGAGTTCGCGCCGAAGAAGAGCGTGGTGGTCGTGGACTCGGGCGCCGTCAGCTACATCGTCAACGGAGCCGACGTGATGGCCCCGGGGATCGTGGACGCCGACCCCGACATCGTGACCGGAGATCCCGTGGTGATAGTCGAGGAGAGGCACAGAAAGCCCCTGGCCGTTGGGGTCGCCCTCCTCCCCGGCTCCGAGATGCGGGGATCGGGCAAAGCGGTCAAGTCGGTCCACCACGTCGGCGACGACCTCTGGGGTATGAGCGGATGACTTCATCAGTTCCAGCAACCACCATGATAACTCGGACCAGCATTTCCGCATACACATTCTTGAGATTCGACCCTCAGCATAGCGGAGAATCGTGAGCTAAGATCTCGGTGAGATCACCATGAGAACTGGAAGAATAACCATATCAGAATATTTTGCTCTTTTATCATCGACCACACTCTTCATCCACCCTCTGGCCAAGATCCTCCTGCCGGATGTGATGGCGTTGACGTCGTACGTCGTCAAACCGTCCCCGAAAACACAAACGCCCAGATCCCTCCGCCCACCAGAGCGCCGAAGAGGGTTGCAAAGAGGTTGACGCCGTTGTTGCTGAGGAGGCCCCGCGGTTGGAGGGTCGCCCCCAGGAGGCTGTCGAAGTTCGTCCCCAGAAATCCCCCCAGGACCGCGGCGGCCAGGCCGTCGTAACCGACCATGCCCGTCGCCACCGCCAGGACGCCGGTGAAGAGGGAGCCGAAGACGGAGGATGCCTCGCCAAGGAGGGTGACGCCGCCGTCGACGCCAGGCTCGACTTTTCGGAAGGTAGTGATCATCCTTGGTATCGATCTCGCCGTCTCGCCTATTTCACTTGCGAGAGTGTCTCCGGTGGCGGTGGCCACCGAGCCGAGGAAGGCGAAGACAAACAGGTCCGACCCGTAAACCCCGTAGAATACCGCCAGCGCCAGAGGGACGAGGCTGTTGCTGTAAACGTTCTTGTATCCCCGGACGCCCCCCCGAGACTGGGCGATCCTCAGCTCCTGCTTTCTCGCGTACTTGTACCTGGTGAAGCCGCTTCCCAGAAGGTAGAAGGAGAGGAGGAGGAGAAACCAGAAGATGTCTGCGAAGAAGATGACGAGGAGGCAGATTATGACCATGCTGAGGACCGCCTCGGCATCGGCCGCCTTCATCCGATAGGCTCCGACCCCCAGGGCCAGGGCGAAGACGTATATGCCAGCCATGTATTCAACTTCCGGAAGAGGATAGTCGAAGCTGAAGAGCCACATCACCATGCAGGAGCCGAAGGGGACGGCGAAGTCCCGCTCAGCCCTCCTCGAGGCGGAGTCGAGGAAGGCGCCGGCAAGCCCCCCAAGGGTCGCCAGAAAGAGGGTCCTCTCGGGCTCGATGCCGAAGGCGGCCGCCGCTATTGACGCGACTGATGCAAATGAGGCGGCTTCGCCGAGAACCGGCGGCATCGTCGTCCAGATGATGGCAAGACAGCCCAAGGCCGTCGTCGTCGCCAGATAGACGAGGCTCTTTGATAAATCCCGAAACCTCGAGGAGGCGAGGGCCCCGAAGGTGGGGGCGACGAAGGATACCGCCACCAGATAAAGGGGGAGCTTGAAGCTCGTCGGCTCAAGGCTCCAGCTCAGAAGGAAGAGGAAGGCTAGGGAAGCGACGAGGACCCGAATCCTCCGCTCTGCAAGGAATATGGCAAAAAGGGCGAGGATGGAAAAAAACCCGGCGTAAGGAAATAGCAGAACCGTCATCCCCACGCACGCCCTCGCCACGCCCTCTCTCTTCATCGACCGCTAAATGAAGCCTATCGCAAAAATACTTTCTCTCGACGGAACCGTCCAGGGGGGGCCGATGTTCGACCGCGCGCGCGAAAAGATGCTGGAGAAGGAGATCAGAAAAGACGAGGTACCAACCTCCATAGCCGTCATCATCTCCTCAAAGGCGATATCCCCCCGGTGGTGGAGGAGGGTCGGCGATGTGGCAGGCTGGTGCACAACCCTCGGGATCCGCGAGGCAACCATCTTCCCGGAGCTGGATGGGGAAGGGCGGCTCGACGACGTCGCCCGAGAGGTGGCTGAAGAGCTCTCGGCGCTCCCGGCGAATGGCCGCCTTATCTTCGGAGATGTTGAGACCTCATTTGGGAAGGGAGGTCCTCTGGACCTCGCGATATCCATCGGCCGCGGCGGAAAGGAGGAGGTGACCGAGGCGATACGATCCCTTCTTGAAGACGTAAAATCCGGGCTAGTCGACCCCGAGGAGATCGACGAGGCCGCCATCGAGGCGAAGCTCCAGATAAATCAGAGGCCAGACCTTATGATAAGGCTCGGAGATCGAGAGCTGAGCGACTTCATGATATGGCAGTCGACCTACTCCGAGCTCTACTTCATCGACCGGTCCTGGGACCGGCTGAAGAAGGCCGACTTTCTTTCGGCCGTCAGGGATTACCAGAGGAGAGAGAGGAGGTTTGGGAGATGATCAGCCCTCTTTCGTCGGAGAGAAGGGGACGGAGCTGAGGTACTCGGCGGGGACGTTCTCCGAGATGACGATCTGATCGCTCACCGTCATCATCTTCACCCCCGCCCTCTGGGCGGCCTCGGCGTCGACTTTGATGACCCGGGGGCTGTTCGTCCTGAAGGTGCCGACGTACCACGCCTTCTCCGGGGTCGTGGAGAGGTGGACGTACCTCTGGGTCGCCGACTTAAGCCCCACCTCCAGGATCCTGTCGGCCTCCTCCTCGTTCGCCCCGTAGTAGAGGGCTGCCAAGTCGTTTTTGGGGTAGTCGAGGGCGACATCCACCGAATGTCCGTACTTCGCCCTGATCTTCCCCTCCCTGATCTCGTACCTCTCCTTGGGGTCGGACTGGACCAGGGCGATCACCATCCTTTTATTTGCCCACCGGTACCTGGTCCCGATAGCCTCTGTGAGGTCGTCCAGATCCACCCACCCACGGGAGTTCATGTCCAGCCCCAGATCGTCGGGGAAGTGTCTGAGGGCGCCGGCCACCAGCCTGCCGAGCTTCTCGCTTCTCTCCTCTTCGAGGACGATCTGACCGGCGTTGCCACAAACGCACCGCTCCCCCCGGAAAAATCCGTGTTCTGGACATCTCTTGATCACGATTATCGCCTCCGGCTGAAATTAAAGTCGTCTTACAGATAGATATAGCTGACTCCAGAACGAAACCTTGACTCACCGCCAGCGGCAGGCCGAATCTTGGGAGTCCAGACGCGCAGCAGCTCTCTTTACCTCCATTCCCTGCTCTTTTTTCCTCTCTCAGTCTTCCGGTTATTCGCAGGTCAAGGGAAATTTCAGGATGGAGGGCAAAGCCTGAAATAGAATTTGATCCCTGAGATCTGGCCATGCTGGACTTGGACAAGATCGAGAGAGTGCTTAGTTGCGGTGACCTTCTTGATCTGGACGAAGAAGAGCTCTCCCTCGATCGGGAGACCTTTCTCCAGGCGATGAAAGAGAGGGATCGCCAGATATCCGAGACCCTGGAGACCCTTCTGGCCGAGGTGGAGGAGCTGATCGCCCTCTCCGACGAGCTGGAATCCGAGGACGAGATCTGCAGGTGATGCCCTTTGGAGACGCTGCCAGACGTTCAGGCCTGCCAGCCCGAGTACCCCATAAACCTAACCCGGGTAGGGCTCACCGGCGTCAAGAAGCTGGTTAAGGTCCTCCGGGAGGACGAGGAGCGGCCGATAGTCCTCATCTCCAACTTCGAGGTCTTCGTCGACCTCCCATCCGACCGGAAGGGGGCGAACCTATCTCGAAACTTTGAGGTGATAGACGAGGTGCTGGAGGAGGCCGTAAACGAGCCGGTCTACGTAATCGAGGAGCTCTGCGGCGAGATCGCCCGCCGGGTCCTCTCAAAGCACGAGTACGCCACACGGGCCGAGGTGAAGATGAAGAGCGAGTACATCGTCGAGAGGAGCTCGCCCGTCACCAAGACCGCGGGCCAGGAGGTGGTGGACATCTTCGCCGAGGCGGTGGCGCGGGCTGGCCACGTGAGAAAGCTGGTGGGCGCGGAGGTGGTGGGGATGACCGCCTGCCCCTGCGCCCAGGAGATCATGAGAGACCAGGTCCGAAAGGAGCTATCAACCCTGGGGCTCAGCCCCGAAGAGGCCTTCGAGTTCGCCGCAAAACTTCCAGTCGCCACCCACAACCAGCGCGGCCGAGGGATGATATCGATCCAGGTCTGCGACCGCCGCTGCGTATCCCTGGACGACATAATCAAGATCATCGAGAGGTCGATGAGCTCCCGGGTCTTTGGCCTTCTCAAGCGCCCCGACGAGGCCCTGGTGGTCCAAAGGGCCCACAGCAACCCCAAGTTCGTAGAGGACTGCGTGCGGACGATGGCCCAGAAGTTGGTGGAATCCTTCAAAGACCTTCCCGACGACGCCGTCGTCGTCCTCAAACAGGTGAACGAGGAGAGCATCCACCAGCACAACGCCTTCGCCGAGAGGAGCGCCACCATGGGGGAGCTCCGGGCGGAGCTGGGGGCCGAGGACCTCAACAGCACCAGCACCAGCGCCATCGAGGTGCCGAAGAAATGACCGAAAAGAAGATCGAGTTCATAGGAAGCTGCCTCTCCGACCTCCTGACAGAAAAGGAGATCATCGCCAGGTACGAGCTTCTCCAGCGGGTCTACGACTGCGTCAGGAGGGCGGACCTCTCCCCCGAAGAGAAGGTGGAATTGAAGAAGACCCTGGGCAAAAAGAACGTCGCTTCGGGAATATTCTTCAACCTCCTCTCCGGCGAGCCGATCTTCATCAACCTTCCGAAGCTTGACAGCGTGATAAAGATCAACGATAGGATGTTCCACTTCGTCCACACCGGGAATTACGCAGACCCCGACTTCGCACGAGCCTTCAATCAGTTCAAAGACTCCGAGAAAGAGATCGAGGAGCTGGTGCGGCTTAACCTCAAAGACCTCGTGGCCGAGTTCATGGCGGGGGCGGGCTACGCCGTCGCCGACGGCTCCTCAGGGTCGGGGATGCTCACCTTCGCGGGCCCCGAGGGCAAGAGGCTCGACTTCTGGATATTCTCATCGATCGAGGATGTGGAGCTGGTGGAGGGGATGGGGGGGTCTGTCGTCATCGTCCCCCACGCCGAGAGCCCCGGCCCCTTCATCGCCTTCTTCCGAGAGAGAGGGAAGGAGGCGGAGCTGGCCGAGATCAAGGTCTGGGTCGCCAACATGGAGCAGGGGACGATCGACCCCTTCATAGGCTACCCAAAAGACCTCGCCATCTACAAGCAGTTCAACAACCCGCGGATGGCGATGATGGTCAAGACGAACTGGGGCCGGAGGATGGAGTAAAGACCGAGGTCGGCGTCGCCCTCCTCCTCCGATCGAGGATTGAAAATAGATCGACGTAGATCGACGACGAAGACCAAAGATGAAACATGTGATTGTCGCCGAGGAAAACTCCTCGGCCTCTTATAAATCGAGCCTTTCACCCCAGCATCTTCCCCATCCTCTCCAGAGCCTGCTGGAGCCTCTCCCGCGAGGCGGCGTAAGAGATCCGGACGTGATCGACTCCGCCCGGTCCGAAGGCCGAGCCGGGGGTGGCCGCCAGCATCGCCTCCGAGAGCATCCTCTCGGCGAACCTGTCCCCGCCTCCGACCTCCGAGACGTCGGGGAAGACGTAGAAGGCGCCGCCGGGAAGAGGGCATCGAATGCCGATCTCCGCGAGCCCCGCGACGAGCAGGTCCCGCCGGGCCTGAAACTCGGCCACCATCGCTCTGATGCTCTCCTGGGGGCCCTTGAGCGCCTCGATCCCCGCCCACTGGACGAAGGTGGTGGCGTGAGAGACGGAGTGGGAGAGGATCCTGTTCACCCACGCCATCATCTCCTGGGGTCCTGTCAGGTAGCCGAGCCGCCAGCCGGTCATGGCGTAGCACTTGGAGAAGCCGTTGACGGTGACGGTCCGGTTCTCCATCCCAGGAAGCGACCCGATGCTGAGGTGCTCCTGGCCGTAGATGATCTTCTCATAGATCTCGTCGGATAGTACCAAAAGGTCGTGGTCGACGGCCAGGTCCCTAATCTCCTCGAGGATCGACCTATCGAAGACGGCGCCGGTGGGGTTTGAGGGGGAGTTGACCAGGATCATCTTCGTCCTGGAGTTGATGGAATCCGCCAGGCTGACGGGCTCAAATTCATCGTCCACCTCGGCCCATCGGACCCTCCCTCCGGCGAAGTTGACGCATGGCTCGTAGCTGACCCAGGAGGGTCCGATGAGGACGCACTCGTCCCCCTCGTCCAGAAGCGCCTGCATCGCGGCGAAGATCGCCATCTTCGCCCCCGGGACGACGGATACGAGGTCCGGTGATACCTCGATCCCGTTCTCGTTGTAGAGCTTCTCCGCGATCGCCGTCCGGAGCTCCGGGATCCCGCTGGTGGGGAGATAGTGGGTGTCACCCCTCTGGATAGAAGTGATGGCGGCATCGCAGATGTTCTTGGGCGTATCGAAGTCGGGCTCTCCCACCCCCAGGTCGATGACGTCAAGCCCGGCGGCGTTCAGCTTCTTGGCCATCGCCGAGATCTTCATGGTGGTGGACTCGGGGATCGAGGCGAGTCTCTCTGATACCAAATCTAATCACCCTTCAGCCTTTTGACCATCTTGACCGCGGCCTCCACGGCCCGCTTGGAGTAGTCTATGCGACGATGCGCGTCCATCCTGGACATCTTGGGGCCGGAGATCCCCAGGGTGACGGGCTTGTCGAACTCCAGGGCCAGGTCCATGATCTTCCGCGAAGCCTGCTGGGCCACGATCTCGTCGTGGCCGGTCTCGCCCTGGATGACGCAGCCGATGGTCACCACGGCGTCGACGTCGTCGCGGGCGATCAGCTTTTTTACGGCGAGAGGCATGTCGTAGACTCCAGGTACCAGAAGCGTAACTGGGACCTCTGCGCCCAGAAATTCCGCATGTTCTCGCCCCAGGATCTCCATCTGGTATGTGATATCCCGGTTGAACTCTGCGACCACAAAACCAAGTTTTATCATAAATTCAACACCGCCAGAGAGGGTGGGTAGCTTCTTAAGCTCGGCGCATTTTGCGCTAATAAAACCATCGATCGGTGGTGGCATAATTCTCGGAGCCAAAACCTATCGAAGGGTCAAAACCCATTTATTCTTTGCCAATTTATCCGGGCTGGTGGATGCCTTATGAATTGGGTTTACCTGGATGGGAAGTTCGTTCCCGCTGAAGAGGCGGCGGTCTCGGTTTACGATCACGGCCTTCTGTACGGCGACGGGGTCTTTGAGGGGATAAGGGCCTACAACGGCAGGGTCTTCAGGCTGGAGGAGCACGTCAAGAGGCTTTACGACTCCGCCAAGGCGATCATGCTGGAGATACCCATGAGCCAGGAGGAGATGTGCGATGCGATCCGGGAGACGCTCAGAAAGAACGGCCTCACCGACGCCTACATCCGACCCCTGGTCACACGAGGCGTCGGAGACCTGGGGCTTGACCCAAGGAAGTGCGCAAAGCCGACGGTTATGATCATCTCTCAGAAGTGGGACGCCATGTACGGAGACCTCTACGAGGTCGGCCTCACCGCCGTCACCGTCACCGTCCGGAGAAACTCGTCGGCGGCGCTCCCACCAAACATCAAGTCCCTCAACTACCTCAACAACATCCTCGCCAAGATCGAGGCGAACGTCAAGGGCGGAAACGAGGCGATCTTCCTGGACGATGCCGGGAACGTCTCCGAGGGGAGCGGCGACAACATCTTCGTCGTCAAGGACGGGAAGATATTCACCCCCCACACCTTGAACAACCTCAAGGGGATAACCAGGATCGCCGTCATCGAGGTCGCCCTGGCCCGGGGGTACGAGATGAAGGACGTCCACCTGGGGATCTTCGACCTCTACACCGCCGACGAGATCTTCGTCACGGGGACGGCGGCGGAGGTCGCTCCGGTCACCAGGATCGACGGCAGGGTGATAAGCGGCGGAAAGCCCGGCCCGGTCACCAGAGATATCATCGAGGGCTTCAAAGAGATGACGGAAACGACGGGAACTCCCATCTGAACTCTCCCGATCCATCAGAAACGACGCGGACGGCCTGAACTTCCTGGACGAAAAGAAAACCGGAATGGGAGGATCTTCAGGATGGAACGACCTTGATGAGGACGTTCCTCCTCCGGGGGCCGTCCAGCTCGACGAAGAGGACCCTCTGCCAGGTTCCCATGACCAGGCATCCCTCCTCGATCGGAATCGTCTGACAACTTCCCAAAAGGACGGCCTGGAGGTGGGCGTGGGCGTTGTCGTCGATCCTGTCGTGGAGGTACCCGTCCCCGGGCGGCGCGAGGGACGAGAGCCTCCGGATCAGATCCTGAACAAGGCCGCTCTCCGACTCGTTGATCACGATCCCCGTGGTGGTGTGGAGGGTGTAGACGAGGCAGATCCCCTCAACAACGCCGCTATCCGCCACGGCTCCGTTAACCTGATCGGTTATGTCTACGACCTGAACCGGCTTTTCCGTCTTTATCTCCAGCAGATGAATCACCTCATCACAGAACCCGTTTTAAACGTATATATAAAATAAATTGAATTATAAAAGATCATACTCCGCCAAACCCCTCAGATGTGGGGTTCTCGGAGAACCGCAGAGTCTTCTCGACCTCGAAGACTCCGGAGAAGGTCTGGTGCTCCAACATGTCCTTATAGAAGATCTTGTGCCACCTGGAGTCGGTCTGCCACGTTCCGTTGAAGCTTGTGGCAAGGTCCATTCCCACCATGTGGGCGGGGCTTTTTTCCCTCAGGGCCGCGGCCTCGGCGGGGTCTGAGGACCGTGATCCTGGGTCGGTGGAGGCGAAGTAGGTCTTCTGGATCCTCTCCATCTCAGTCACCTCAAAATACTCCTTTACTTCGGCGCCGATGCCGCCCCAGAAGGCTTTGGAGTTGATGTACTTGCTCCCCACCATGGGGGTCTCCCCCTCGTAGCTCATCTTGACCTCGTCAAGGAGGTTGAGGGGGACTTTGGAGCCGTTCAGATCGCCCTGGACGTTTGCGGCGCTGGTCGAGACGGCGCTCTTCTGGTCCATCTCCAGGTGGCCGTCTCCGTAGACGAAGCTGTAGTACTCAAGCCCAATCCTCTTGTCCACCACCGAGGAGCCCACCTCGAAGTAGCCGGTTCCAGACGCCCTGACCCTGTTGTAATAATCCTCGCTCTGGGCAGTCTCGGAGATCGCCGGGTTTCCGGCAGCCACGCTCATCGCCAGAACGGCGATGAGGAGGATCGCGCTAAAAGTCGCCCCCTTCGTCCCTCTCGCCCCACAGTCGTTGCTCGGACCTATTATTCGGCATCTTAATTAAAAAATGTGTCGTTTGGAGGCGCCGTCGTCAGGTCGGCTTAAATCCCTCAAGATCCTACAGGCCAGATGAAGAATAGACCAAGAGAAGAAAGAGAAGACGAGGCGAGATCGTGAAGATTGAGGTGTGGACCTGGGGGACGGGTGGACCCTTCGGAAGAGAGCTTGGCATCTCTCCCAACCGGAGACGGCGAGGCCATACGGCGACGTCGATCATCTTCTCAGATGAGGGTGAAGGCGGCGGGATCGGGGCCCACGTCCTCGTCGACGCCGGTGCCCCTTTCGTCGAGACGATGATCGAGAGGGGGGTGGGGTCCCCAGACCTCCTCTTTCTGACCCACCCCCACTTCGACCACGTCTCAGACCTGGATAGGCTCGCAAACAGCAGGATGAGGGGGCTCATGGTCGAGAGGGGGAAGAGAGACTTCGAGGGGGCGGAGAGGAGCTTCGGGCCGCTCCCGGTGATCGGGACCTATGGGTGTCTGAACCACCCCGAGGACGGGGTGAAGGCGAGGTTCGGCTACCTTGGAAGGCTCGTCTCCTACAAGCCGATATCGACCTTTGGCGTATGGCACCGGGTCCGGAGGAAGGACGGCTCCATCTTCCCGATCGAGCCTTTGAATTTTGAAGGTCGCCGGATCGACCGCTCCATGGATCTCCCGGGTCCCGGGAGCTTCTATCCCCTGGAGTTTGCAGCCCTTCCCGTCCGCCACTCGAAGCACGCTCCAGGGTCCTGCCTCTTCATATTCAGGTTCAAACCGGGCGGAGTCGGTGGCCCTCCCGGCGAACGGGATGGTGGAGGGAGAAAAACCAGAAACGTCGTCGTCTCCGGGGACTTCAAGTCGATGGAAGAATGGGTCGAAGAAAGTCCGGATCTCGTGGATCCGGCCTGCATCGTCCTCGATTCAAATACCATCAAGGCCTCCGGAAGATATCACGCAAGCTTCGAGGAGAACAAGGCACGGATCGACCGGTGGTCCTCCGGAGATGAGGATGTCCTGGTCCTCATAAACCACCTCTCGGGCTTTGGCGACTACACCGAGGGCTTCTACGACCACGTCCCCGACGACGAGGACTGGAGGGTTGCCATCGACGGTTTCATCCCGAAGCCGAAGGTGATGATCAGGATCGCCGAGGACGGGGCCTGCTATCGCCTCAGATGATGTGGGGGCGGGGCTCGGCCGAGAGATCCCAAAGCCTTTAAGAGTGAAGCCGACTTCAGATGATCGAGATGATGACCGGCTTATGATGGAGTTAGTGATCATGAGAACGAAATTATTTCTGGTTTTGGCGGCGGCCCTCATTCTGGCCCCGGTTTACTCCGCGGCCGAGGAGACCGTGGGCCTGGGACCCTACCTGGTCTCCTTCAACCTGACGGCTTCGAAAAACTGCACCATCCTGGCAGCGGAGCCCGTCGAGGGGAGAACGCCGACGGGAACCGATTACGTCGAACGCTCCATCACCCTGGACTGCGACGACGGTCGGGCCGAGATCAGGATCGCAAAATACGTCAGCCCCGTCTCGGCGGGCGACGGCGCCACCCGGGCTTTGAGCAAAAAGACGCCCTGGGGTATCGGGTGCATCGGCGTCGAGACCGAGGCCCGGCTCGTGGACCGGCACACCGGATATCTGACGACCTTCTCGCTCGCCGCAGGTGGAGAGGTCTATAAGGCCGCATACTGGCTGGACAGGTACCTGGCGCCCGGGGACTATCAGGGAGAGACGTCCTGCGTCATATCCTCCAGCCTCCCCTGGGTGGCGACAAAAGAGCTGCTCGATACCCTCCACGTCGAGAGAAGGCCGGAGGCGGCCCTGAACGGATCGACGGCTGAGACGGTGATCGCCGGCCCCTACGCCGTCTCCTTCGACCTGGGGGATCTGAACTACACCATCTCCCTGGAGGCTCCCGAGCCCGGCGAGGCCGGTCTGGGGGTTGAGACTCAGAGGATAACCCTCGACGAGGGAAACAGGGCGGCCACCATCAAGATCACCGGCTACGAAGACTTCAGGCCCGTAAACCTCGAAGCTGAGAGGCTCCTCGCCGAAGCCCTCCTGGCGGCGGGGGGGTACACAAGGAACAACGCAACGGATTGGACGATCGGCGGCGAAGCGGGGGTCCTGGGGGTCGGGGAGGACGACGACCACCAGATCCTCTATGCTGCGATCTATTGGCCCGACCAGGTCCAGACGGAGGATGGACAGGTCATCGGAACGGCCAGGTGCGAGGTGGAGTCGAGCTTCTTTTGGGACACGACGGAGAGGCTCCTCAACACCATCAGCGTTGAGAGGATCGAGGTGACCTGACCCGGTTGCGGGGTCGGAGGGCCATTATGAGCCGGCTTTTGGCGGGGGTTATCCTCCTGCCCCTCTTTTTTACGATGGCGGCAGCTGGAGCCGGGGCCGGAGAGGCCGGGAGCGATAGCCCGGCCGTCGTCATCTCCAGGGTGGAGATCAACCCCCCAGGGTCTGACGGGGGCCGTGAGTGGGCGGAGATCTTCAACCCCGGGGGGGCTGACGCCCCGATCGGCGGCTGGAGGCTTGTTGCAAAGGAGAGCGGTGCTGCCGCGACCCTTTCGGCAGACGCCGTCGTGCCCGCCCAGGGAAGCCTCAGGGCGAGTTTCGGCGAGGACGGCCTGAGCCTCGCCGACTCTGAGGAGTCGATCCGTCTTTTCGACGAATCGGGGACGGTCGTCGACGAGACCCCACCAATAAACGATTCGGAAAACGGCAACAATGTCTGGACCAGAATCTCGTTTGACGACGAAATTCTCCAGGACTGGAGGTTTGAGAGCCTCTACCGGAGAATCGACGAACTCGCCGACTCCGCCCCGGCCGAGGCTGAGTCGTCCCCCGAAGATCTGGCCCTCTACCTATCGGGATCGGCCGAAAGCGACGAAGAGCGGGCACGGGCGATCTATCGCTGGATCACAGCCAACGTCGAGTACGACGTCGGGGCCTCCGTCTCGGCGGCCTATGGGGGCCGGCCCCCAGAAGAGGTTTTGGACGGGAGGAAGGGGGTGTGCAGCGATTACAGCCGCCTCTTCGAGAGGCTCTGCGAGCTATCGGGGCTGGAGGCGGTGGTGATCCGGGGGTTTGGCAAAGGGTACGGGTACACCGTCGGCTCGCAGATCCCAAACTCCAGCAACCACGCCTGGAACGCCGTCAGGATCAATGGCGAGTGGCGGCTCATCGACTCCACCTGGGGGGCGGGCCACCTGGACCCGGCTGTGGGTTTTTTCCGGGAGTTCGAGGAGTTTTACTTCCTCACCCCGCCCGAGGACCTGGTCTGGACCCACCTTCCCGACGATCCCGCCTGGCAGCTTCTGGACGAGCCGATGACGAGGGTGGAGTTCGAGGGGCTCGTTTACGCAAAGCCCGCCTTCTTCAGGGACGATTTGAAGATAGCCGGATCCCCGGCTGGAACCATCGAAGCCGACGGCGGGGCGACCGTCAACCTCTCGGCCCCCCGGGATGTGAGGGTCATGGCAAACCTCCTGGATGGGGATGGAAGAGAGCTTCCCAGCCGGTTCGCCCAGGTCCGGCGGTCCCCAGAGGGAGTGGGCGAGGGCGAGGGTGCGTCGGTGAGGACGGCCTGCCCCGGCCCCGGAAATTACACTCTGCGGATCTACTCGAATAGGTTCGGGGGCGAGGATCAGGAAGGGGATCGAGAAGGGGGCAAGGAGGCCGACCAGAAGGTCTACGACTGGGCCCTGGACTATCGGATCGAAGCGGGGCCGGACTCTCCGGTTCAGACCGGCTTTCCCGTGATCTGGGATGCGTTCTGGGATCTGGGGCTCGACTTCAAGAGCCATCCTGAGGGGTTGATCGAGACGGGAGCCGAGCTGAAGGTGACCCTCTCGGCCCCCGAAGACGTCCTCCTCCTGGCTAGGCTCCTCAACGATGGAGGAAAGGAACTCGCTGAGGAGAGGACCTTCGCCCAGAGGGAGGAGGACGGGTACGCCGTCATGGCGTCGTTCCCCGAGGCCGGAGACTACACCCTCAGGATCTATGCCAGACGAGGAGGAGACGGGGGGGACGGAGGCGGGAGCGGAGGCGGAGCCGGCGAGTACACCTCTGTCGTCGAGTACTCGGTGGTGGCAGACGACGGGATCGAAGAGAGAACTTTCCCGCGAACGATGGGGTCGTTCGCCGAGGTTGGGGCGACCCTCATCAGCCCACTCGAGGGAAGGCTCGTTGCAGGGAACGCCACCGAATTTGAGATCATCGTCCCCGGAGCCGAGGATGCGACGGTTATCTCCGATGGGACATGGACCCCTCTGACCAGGGACGGCGAGACCTTCCGGGGGGAAGCGGTGCTATCCGAAGGAGTGGCCCGGATAGCGGCTAAGTCTCCGGGCGAGAACTCTTACGGCATCCTCCTGGAATACGAAGTCATTTGAATGAAGATCCAGATGTGAATTAAGTCATGAAAGTCACCATAATCTACGACAACACCTCACTTCGGGAGGATCTCAGAGCCGACTGGGGATTCTCCGCCCTCGTCGAGGCGAGAGGGAGGAGGATCCTCTTTGATGCCGGCGCCAGGGGCGAGATCCTCCTCGGGAACATGAGGGCGCTGGAGATCGATCCTCGATCCATCGAGGAGGTCTTCATATCCCACCCCCACGCCGATCATGTTGGAGGACTCTCCGACCTTCTCAGGATCAAACCTGTCAGGGTGGTGGTCCCCCTCTCAGCCCCTGCGCCACGAAACGTCGAAGCTCTGAGGGTCGAAAGCCCAACCGAGATCCACCCCGGCATATACTCCACCGGTGAGCTTGCAGGGATAGAGCAGTCAATGGTCATCGATTCGGGCATCGATTCGGGCATCGGCCTCGTCGTGATCTCGGGCTGCGCCCACCCCGGCGTCGGAAGAATCCTCGGAGTCGCCTCCGGATTTGGGAAAGTTGGGGGCCTCATCGGGGGGCTACACGGCTTCTCCGAGCTGAATCGGCTCCGGGATCTCGACCTCGTCTGCCCCACGCACTGCACCGTCTGCAGGTCCGAGATCATGAGGAGATATCCAGAAAAGTGCCTGGAGGGCGGGGCTGGAAAGGTCGTGGAGATTCCGGGAAATTGATTTAGAGGATGAGTTTGAGAAATGTTGGGAGATAGTTCCGGGGACGTGGATCTGAAGAGGATATTTGAGGGCGGAATTTGGCGGGAAGTTTGAGCATGTCCGAGAAGATCGAAGGCGGCGCGGCTGGGAGATGGGGGGCAGAGATGGAGATGGACGGATCTCGCGATGCGGGTCCGGCAGGAAGAGGTATGGGCCCCGTATCGAGGATAGCCCTCCTCTCGCTCCTGGTGAACCTATCCCTCGTCGGGATCAAGCTCACCCTCTCCTACGTCTCAGGAAGCCTCGCCCTCCGGGCCGACGCCGTCCACTCCCTGGTGGACGTCTTCGGCTCGACGGCCCTGATCCTCGGGATATTCATCTCCGGGAGGAAGAGCAGGAGCTTCCCCTACGGCCTTTACAAGGTCGAGAACGTGGTGGCTGTGGTCATCTCCCTCCTCCTATTTCTCACCGCCTTCGAGATCGGCCGAGAGGCGGCGGTGGGGGCCGTCCACTCCGTCCCCTACAGCGGCTGGGTCCTGGTGGCGGTGGCGGCGATCGTCCCCATCCCCTTCCTATTCGGGACATACGAGATGCGGGTCGGCAAAATGCACAACTCCCCCAGCCTCGTCGCCGACGGCCGACAGTTTCGGGCCGACGTTCTCACCGAGCTTGTAGTCTTCGCCGCCCTGGCGGGGCAGCTGGTTGGCCTGCCCCTGGACAGGGTGGCGGCGGCGATCATCGCCGTCCTCATCGTCAGGGCCGGCTGGGAGATCCTCGTCTCGGGGATGAGGGTCCTTCTGGACGCCTCCATCGACTCGGCGACGCTGAAGAAGATTGAGTCCGCGATCGAGGCCCACCCCGAGGTCTCAATAGTCGAGGAGGTGACGGGGAGAAACTCCGGCCGCTACTTATTCGTCGAGGCGAAGGTCGCCTTCAGGGTCACGGACCTCGCCCGGGCCCATCAGGCGAGCCAGAGGATCGAGGGGGCCATCCGGGAGGCGGTCCCCAACGTCGACCGGGTTTTGATACACTACGAGCCCCGCCCCCGTACCCACCTCCGATACGCCGTCGCCCTGGCGGACCTTGACGGGAAGGTCAGCCACCACTTCGGGGAGTCCCCTTACTTCGCCCTCGTCGACTTCAACCTCAAAGAGCGCCAGGTCGAGGAGCAGACGATCGTCGCAAACCCCTTCAAGGACCTGGAGAAGGGGAAGGGTCTGAAGGTCGCAGGCCTCCTCCTCTCGAAGAAGCCGGACGTCGTCGTGGCGGGCGAGAGTCTTGAGGGGAAGGGTCCGGGCTACGCCCTCGCCGAGGCCGGGGTCGAGACGGTCAGGACCGAGGCCGGGAGTCTGCGGGAGGTGGTGGAGGTCTCGATGACCGGCCACTTACTCCGCCATCCACTATGAGATTACAGGAGCTCGATGCTGCCACCGCCTCCAAAGCCCTTAACTCCCCCACCCCCATACCCACGCCCCAGAGATGACCGAAGACCCCTCGCAGAAGATGGCGGCCCTGGTGGTGGCGGCTACAAGCTCCTTTCTCACACCCTTCATGGGCTCCTCGGTGAACATCGCCCTCCCGGCGATCGGCGAGGAGTTTGGCCTCGACGCCGTGACACTGAGCTGGGTGGCGACATCGGCGGTCCTGTCGGCGGCGATCTTCCTCGTCCCCTTCGGCCGCCTGGCGGACATCCACGGTCGGAAGCGGGTCTTCACCTGCGGTGTCTTCACGTATACGGGGTCGGCCCTCCTCTGCGCCCTCGCCACATCGGCCCCGATGCTGATCGCCTTCCGGTTCACCCAAGGCATGGGCGGGGCGATGATCTTCGGGACGGGGACCGCCATCCTCACATCGGCATTTCCCTCCCGGGAGAGGGGGAAGGCCCTTGGGGTGAGCGTCGCCGCCGTCTATCTGGGGCTGACTTTGGGGCCGTCCCTCGGGGGCTTTCTCACCCACCAGTTCGGCTGGAGGGCGGTCTTTCTCTCGAACCTCCCCGTCGGCCTGATGGTGCTGCTTTTGGTCGCCTTCCGGCTCAAAGGCGAGTGGGCCGAGGCCCGGGGCGAGAGGTTCGACCTCTTCGGCTCGGCCCTCTACTGCGGAGCGCTGGTGGCGACGATCTACGGCTTTACCAGGCTTCCGGAGGCCGTCGGCGGCGCGCTGATCTCCATCGGCCTTCTGGGGATCGCCGGCTTCGCCCTCGTGGAGTCGGGGAGGGAGAGCCCCCTCCTGGAGGTCGGCCTCTTTCGGCGTAACAGGACCTTCGCGTTTTCAAACCTCGCCGCCCTGATCAACTACAGCGCCACCTTC
This sequence comes from Methanothrix sp., assembly GCA_040770465.1. Taxonomy (GTDB): domain Archaea; phylum Halobacteriota; class Methanosarcinia; order Methanotrichales; family Methanotrichaceae; genus Methanocrinis. The sequence continues at coordinate 130,863 of JAXGJB010000001.1, forward strand.
GGTGTGGGATTTCTCTTAAGCCTCCACCTCCAGTACGTCAAAGGCCTCTCCGCCCAGGATGCGGGGCTCATCCTCATAGCCCAGCCCGTGCTGATGGTATTCATCGCCCTCATCTCTGGCTGGCTCTCCGATCGGATGAGCCCCTCGATCCTCGCGGGGGCTGGGATGGCCCTGACGACGGCGAGCCTCCTATCCCTCGTCGACCTCGGACGGGAGACGTCGATCGGCTCGATTCTCGTGAGCCTTGCGATCCTGGGGCTCGGCGTTGGCCTCTTCTCCTCACCCAACACCAACGCCATCATGAGCTCCGTTCCGCCCAAATTCTACGGCGTCGCCTCATCGACTCTGGGTACGATGAGGCTAACGGGGCACATGCTGAGCATGGGGATGGCGATCCTCGCCTTCTCCCTCTATTTGGGGCGGGTCGCCATATCCGCCGACAGCATCGACCCATTCATCAGAAGCGCCCAGGCCACTTTCTGGGCCTTTGCGGTTTTGTCTTTTGGCGGGATCTTCGCCAGCATGGCCGGAGGGGTCAGGAGAGAGAAAGACTCCTCCAACCAGAGAGCAAGCGGGAGACGATTTTAATGTGGACGCTTGTGATCCATCCCGAGGGGTCGGGTCGGGTAGAGGCGCTGCTCGGATCTCGAAGATATATGTAAATTAAAAACCCTCTGATTTAGACAATAACCGCGCAACATTGAAATAGATGGTCACATATATCGGGTATTCAGAACAAACGACCATACGATCTGCGAGATCGGCGGTTCTGAACTCCCCAGAGATGGTCTTTGAGTCTGGGAACATATCCAGAACTTCGCAAGATCGAAAAAGGAAGGAAATTGGAAATCGATTGAAATCGATGAGGAAGTCTTCAAATGAAAGTGTGTGTTACAGCAGCCGGTCCCGGCCCCGACGCCCTCCTCGACCCGAGGTTCGGGCGATGCGCCTACTTCGTGGTCGTGGAGACCGAGACGATGGAGGCAGAATCGATACCGAACTCCAGCGCTAGCGCCGCCAGCGGCGCCGGGATCCAGGCGGCCCAGACGATCGCCAACGCCGGAGCCGGCGCCCTGATCACGGGGAACATCGGCCCCAACGCCGCCGAAACCCTGAAAGCCGCAGGGATCAAGGTCTATCTCTCCACGGGCGGGAGCGTGCGAGAGTCCGTGGAGAAGTTCAAGAACGGAGAGCTCTCCGAGACCTCTTCCGCCTCGGTCCAGGCCCACTCGGGGATGGGGGCCGGCGGCGGGATGGGTCGGGGCGGCGGTCGCGGAGGAGGTCGTGGTGGCGGAAGAGGACAGGGCCAGGGCCAGGGCGGTCAAAACTGGTGATATGAATGAAAGTGGCAGTTCCAACCATGGGAGATCAGGGTCTCAGTGAACTGATATGCGCCCACTTCGGGCGGGCCGAGACCTTCACGATAGTCGACCTCGACTCCGGAGACGTCGAGGTGATCAGAAACACCAGCGAGCACATGGGAGGCACCGGCCTTCCCCCGGAGCTGATCTCCGCCAAGGGCGCCCACGTCATGCTGGCGGGAGGGCTCGGGCCGAAGGCGGTCAAGATGTTCGAGGGGTACGGGATCGAGGTGTTCATCGGGGCGACCGGCACCGTCAAAGACGCCATATCCGACTGGAAGGAAGGATACCTCGAAGAGGCGACCGACGAGAACGCCTGCAGAGAACACCGGCACTGATCGGCGTCCGAAGACGAAAAGGGGGAGAGGAAGTGCCCCCTTTTTGGGCTATTTTTGGGCTATTCTTCTTTTTTGTGATTCTGACGAGATGGGACTTGCCGATGGGAATCCTCAAATCAGATCTCGATCTATCGACTTTTTCGACGAGAGGTGATTGAGATTGGACCTTGAGGAAAGCGGCCAGGACCTGATAGAGATTGAAGAGCTGACAGAGGCGCTCTACTCCTGCATCTCCTTTTTTCAAGGGGAGAGTCCGGACCTCGTGCGGCTGAGAGGGCTCTTCATTGAGAAGGGGATATTGATCAACAACAACGACGACCCGCTGATCTTCACCATCGACTCGTTCGTGGACGCCATCGATTATCAGATCTCCGCCGGGAGCCTGAAGTCCTTCAGCGAGAGGGAGATCGCAGAGAGGACCGAGATCTTCGGAAATATCGCCCACCGGTTCAGCACCTACGAGGCGAGGTTCGACCCCGACGATGCCGAGCCCCTCACCGTCGGGATAAACAGCATCCAGCTCGTAAAAGTCGGAGAATCGTGGCTTGTGAGCTGCCTCGTCTGGAACGACGAGAGGGATGGCCGGAAGATTCCGGAGAAGTATGATGGAAAATTAGGATGATCAGGAAGAGGAAGGCACGATGCCGGGTCAGATCTCCATCGTGTCCCCGTCCTTTCCCATCTGACAGACGGGGCAGGCGTCCTTCTCCTCGTTCAATTCCCTCGTGGCCATGGCGAGGACGGTGGCGTTGGCGATATTCCCGGCGATGAGGAGGGCGGCCCCGATCTCGTCGTCGGTGATCCCCATCCTTTTTGCGATCCTGAGGTGGAGCTTGAGACAGTGGCTGCAGCGGATCGCCGCGGCGACGGCGATGGATATCAGCTCCTGGGTCTCCGGGTCGAGAGCCTGAGAGCTTCTGATGATGGCGTTGTTGTGAAGGATCTTGGTGACCAGAAGCTCGGGCTTGTCCTTCATGAACCGAAATATGTACGGCACCTCGCCATAGGCCTTCTCGATGGAGGCGAGCATATCCTCCGCCGTCTGTTCTGTGCCCTTATCGAGAACCCGTTCCAGATCGTCTTCGAAGCTCATAAGCTCATAACCCCTCATCTAAACCACAAAGCCGGTCTCCGAGGTGGGCAATATCCGGACGAGTATATAGCTCTTCATCCTCGACGGCATCACCTTGGCGATCTCCCCCAAGGTCACTCCCTCATCGAAGGTCACGCCGGCCACCGCCTCATGATACTCCTGGTAAGGAAGCTTGATCCTCAGGCCGTTGAGGTTAAGGGCTATAGGGAGGGGCGATAGAGACGCTGAGACGTCGGGGACCTGCTCTCTCACCGCCTCCATCACCCGGGGCGGGGTGGTGGTGAGAGGGTCTTTTGAGATCTGCGCCCGGACGCTGTCGAGGGCCCTTCCGACGGCCGCTACGATGTTGTCGAGGCTTCCGATCTCCGTCGCCTTCCGGGACCGATGGGCGATCCTGCCGACGTTTGCGACGTACTCGAAGGCGTAAGGTAGATCCTCCTTCTTCATCTCGGGGCCGCCGGTGACGATGACGGGGATGGTGAGGGTCCGATATAGGTGCTCCTTTTTGAGGATGCAGTCTGCGAAGTTTCCGAAGGTGAATACCACGGCGTCGTGCTCGTTGATGAGGCCGGTCTCGTACTCGTCGATCTGAGCGATCTCCCGTGCGACGCCCCGACCCATACCGATCATGTTGCTCTTGGCCCCGTGCCTTCTCAGGTACTCGGCGACGTCGCAGGCGGGGTGGGGTAGGTGATGGATGGCGAGGGTGGGGGTGACGACGGCGATCTCCGTCCCGGCCAGGGGGGCTCGTTCGAGCTTACCCTTCAGCTCTTTTGTCAGAGCCTCCAGAACCGGCATGTCCTCGTGAGGCACCAGCATCAGAAGGATCACCTCGCTCTGGGTGACGTTCTTCTGGAGGAGGTAGCCTCCAAGGTCCTCGATCAATTCGGTCACCAGGTCGTGCTTGTAGACGCCGCCTGTGAACATCACGGGATCAAGCATTTTGCATACCCCTGATCTTCTCTTTCGCATCCGCAACCAATTCGGGCGTTATCGTCTCCTCTGCCGCCAAAAAGAAGAAGCTCTCTTTGCCCATCTCGTTCCTCCGGTTCCTGAACCCCTCGGGAGCTATCCGGACCAGGGCGTCCATCAGGTCTCTCCTGAACTCGGTCTCCAGGTCCGCCACCATCAGCTCTTCGGGAGACTCGTCCGACAGCACCACCAGAACGTTCCTGTCGGGCTGCTCCACCTTCTCCCGGCCGTAAGTGCCCCAGAGGACCCGGATGAGGTTTGCCATGTGCTCCTCGTCCTCCACCGTTATCTGATAGCCGCCCTCCGTCGGAACCAGATCGCCGACGTCCCTGACCTTCAGGGGCGGCTGTTTGCCCCGGATCATCCCGAGGACGGCGAAGTAGGGGATCTCGATCTCGACGTAGACGTAAAGCCTCCCTATCGACCTGATCAGCCCCAGGTCCTGGAGGATGTCCATTATTATATCCCTGTACTTGTCGGCCCCGTAATCCTCGCCGGGCATCCGGACCTCGAAGACCTCGAGGGGGTCCATCTCCATCTCAATCCTCCACGAGGCCCGAGACGAGGAGGCTTGCTCCGACGCAGCCGATGTACTGGGCGTAATCCGGCACCATCACCTTGAGGCCGAGGAGCTGTTCCATGGCCCGGGGGAGCCCCTCGATCAGGGCGGTCCCTCCCACCATGATCACCGGCTCCTTCACCTCCACCTCCTGGAGCTGCTGCTCGAAGACCTGTTCTGCGACGCTGTGGCAGGCGGCCATCGCCACGTCCTCGGGCCGGCTCCCCGCCGATAGGCTGTTGACCAGGGACTGGGTTCCGAAGACGATGCAGTAGCTGTTCATCGGCACCTTCTGGTGGTCCCCCTTAAGGGCGAGCTTTCCAAGCTCGGTTATATCGACGCCCAGCCTTCTCGAGGTCAGCTCCAGGAACCTGCCGGAGGCACCGGCGCAGATGCCGCCCATGGTGAAGGTTCCGGGGATCCCGTCCTGGACCGATATCGCCTTGTTGTCCATCCCACCGATATCGATTACCGTGGCCGCGCCCTTCTGGGCGTCTGCCAAAAAGACGGCGCCCTTGGAGTTGACGGTGATCTCCTCTTGGATCAGCTTTGCTCCGAACTCTTTGCCCACCAGGTGGCGGCCGTATCCGGTCGTCCCGAGACCCTCGATCTCACCCCGGGTGACCCCGGCGGATTCGAGGGCGGCGTTGTAGGCGGCCTCGGCGCTCTTGAGAACCTCGGTGGTGGGAACCCAGCCGGTCCCGATCACCTCGTTGTCCCTCATCACCACCGACTTCGTCGTCGTCGAGCCCGAATCGATCCCGGCGGTGAGGCCGGTCTGCCTCTCCCGGGAGAGGAGCCCCTTGAACTTCGCCGTCGTGACCAGGGCCTCCATCCTGGTGAGGAGGGTCTCGGCCGTCGTCCTCTCGGTGAAGGAGTAGCTGAGGACTGGGATTCTCGAGTTCTCGTGGATGTACTTTCGCAGCTCGCTTCGGACTATGGCGCCTTCGGCGCATCGGAAGCAGGTGGCCACAAAGACGGCGTCGGCGAGGTCGGGGTTCTCGACGATCCGGGTTGCCCTCGCCATGGCGAGGTTCAAATCGCCGCTCGCCACCTCGATCCCGAACCTCTCCTCCACGTTCCGGACGTCGTCGAGGGAGACCTCGGGGAAGACTAGCTCGGCGCCCACCATCTCGGCGGCCTTCTCCAGCTCCTGCTGGACGCCGCTATACTCGGGGCCGCAGGAGAGCTGGGCTATCCTGATCAATTCAACCCCTCCAGAAACTCCCGGATTTTGTGGACGAACCGGCGTGCTGAAAGCTCATCTGCGGGATAGTCTAGCTCCAGGATGGGGATACGTTTTGTCCGGAGGAGAAAACGGGTCAGCTCGTTGGTCCTGGCACAGCCGGTGCACCCCAGGGTGCAACGGTCGTTCATTATAATGATGGCGGCGTCCGCCTCTTCGATCATCGGTCCCAATAGCGACATCCTGCCCCTCACCCCCGAGGGGACGTCGACGGCGGCGTACTTCAGCCCCTTCTTCGGGTCCTCAGGGGTCATGTTCAGGGGGGGCGAGTCGAGACCGGCGGTGTTGACCTTCTTTCTGACCTCTTTTGATACCACCAGCGCCTCGTGCCCCGTCCTCTCGACGAGGTCTGAGAGGATCATGCTGGTGGGAGGGTAAACCATGACTTTAACCATGAACCAACCTCAGGAAAACTCCTCTTTTATCATCTCTTCAAGCTCCGCAAGCCCCGGCCGCTTTACCGCCTCGGCCTTCGGCGGAGCCTCTTCGCCCCTCGCCTCGGAGGCGAGCCCCCGAGATATCAGGGGGAGGATCTCGGACTCGTACTGCATCATGTAAAAACCGGGCCTCGCACCCCCGCCCCGATGGCCACGACACCTTCGAGGATCGCCCGGCGGAAAGCCCCTATCTTTGATGAATATGTTGCTCTCGTCCATCGCCCTGATATCCTCGACCGTCGCTTCTATGTCCTCCTCCTCGCCGTCGATGATGACGCCGAAGCAGGTCTCTTTGACGTTGATATCCCGGCCGAGCTCGTAGATCTTGAGAGCGATGTCGGAGGGGAGTACGTCGGAGTCCTGACCTGTGATCACGTACTTGGTAGCCTTCACTTATCGCACCTCCAGAACGTAAACGGTCTCCTCCTCCTTGACGTCCCGGAGCTTCTCCAGGTCGAGGATCCGACCTACGATGTTCGTCGCCAGAAACTTCTCGCCCGAGGGCCCGTACTTGGGGTCGTCCTCCAGCTTCACCCCGACGAGGCCGGCGTTCCGAGCAGCCTGGTTGGTGACGCCGATCTCCCCGGCTCTGACGATCTCTGATGGCTTGTTCTCAGGGAGGATCTCCTTGTAGCTGGTGGCCGAGATCACGGGTTTGAATAGTATGGTGTTCTCGTAGACGAAGTAGACGGGCAAAGGTCCAACGGGCTTCTCTTTGAGCCCCACCACATGTCTGAAGTAGTCCAGGCTCTTGGGGGCGAGGTCGTCGTAAAGCTCGATCGCCACCATCCTGCCGGCCGGTATCGAATGGACTTTGACCATCCCCTCTTTGAGGATCTGCATGGTGGCGACCGGCCTCTGCTCCACCACAACAGCGTCGTCACCGGTGTAGCCATCAACCTCAAAACCCACGCCCCGATCGGCGGCGATCTTCTCCGCCTCTTTGAGGGGGAGGCCCATGAGCATGATCCTCTCGGGGGTGACCTTCGCCGCGAGCTTCGCCCCGGGCTCGGCAAGCTTGACCAGATCCATGCCGGAGGTTACGATCCCCACCACGGATTGGCTTGGGGTCGATGTCCGGTCCGCCTTGTAGATGAAGACCCGTCCCAGACCCCGACCGGTGGTCCTGATGGTGACGGCGCCTTCGGCTCGTGGCTCCCGGTTCTCAAACTCGATCCGCTCGCCCAGGAGGACGTCGGAGGAGGCGTAGGAGCTGGATACGCCCCCCACCGAGAATACCCCATCCCTTGTCGCAGCGAGGAAGAACTCGGACCCCATCGGGGCGTCCTCGATCAGCTCAACCTCGATTCTGGAGTAGATCTCCATCCCGTCGGTCAGGGGAAAGGAGAGGTCCGCGGTCGTCATCTTGTCGGAGAGGGCAGCCCACTCGACGATCGGCTCGACGTCCAGGATCACGTCGCCGATCTCAAGCCTTCCCAGAACGTCTTTGCCCCCCACCACCGACGCGAAGACCCCACGGTTCTCGGCAGGTGCGCCGTAGGCCGCGAAGTGTCTCTTCCTCGCGAAGACTATCTGGGCCTTATCGGCCTCAAAGCCGCTGGCGCCGAAGATCACCTCCCACCGGTCGTACTCGCGCTCGTTTCTGGTTGGGGAGATCGCCGTCGCCACCGGCCCGAAGGCGACTGCGGCACCGTCACTCCACCTCGCCGCAAGCCCCGAGATCCGGCCGACGGCCCGGTGCCAGGCATCCTGCAAACCGGTATCAAAGAGATCTATCCTCAGCTTGCCTTTGGTGGTGTTGAGCCAGTAGGAGTTGGTCTCCTTCGCCTCCTCCTCCCGGCCCTTGACGATCCCGATGATCGCATCCTCTCGGGGCGTGATTCGGGCCGCGCCCAGGGCGTCTTTGAGGGTCGACCCCTCGGAGAGGGAGATCTCCGCGCCATCTACAAAAACTTTCAAGTTAACTCCCCAGCATCTCCTCTTCTTCCTCTTTGGTCATGAGGGAGAGGACGCCGTCGGGCGTTCCGATGTGGATGATCTTTCCGTTCCGCATCAAGGCCGCCCGGTCACAGACGTTCTGGACGAAGTCCATGTCGTGGCTGACGATGAGGAACGTCTCGCCGAGTTCGTCCCTCGCGTTGAGGACGGATTTGGATACGTCTATCTTGGTGATGAGGTCCATCGTTCCCGTCGGCTCGTCCAGTACCACTATCCTCGGCTCCTTGATCAGGACCTGGGCCATGGCCACCCTGTGACGCTCTCCCTCACTCAGCTCGTTGGGGTTCTTGGAGAGGACCTTCTCTGCCTCCTCCTCGGTGAATCCGACTGTGACGAGGGTGTGGATCGCCTTCCTCTCGGCCAGCTCGAAGGGGAGGGACAGCCCTATCGACTCGGTGAGGTTGTCGATGACGCTCCGGTATGGGTAGAGGGTGTACTCCTGGTGGAGCATCCCCATGTACTTGGTCGCCCGACCCTTCTGGTCGGCGCCGAGGACGGTCATGTCCACCCAATCGTCGCCGACCCTGCACCATATGCCTCCGGCGGTGGGGAGGATGATCCCGTTCAGCATCTTGGAGAGGGTGGTCTTTCCGGCGCCGCTCGTCCCCACGAGGCCGAATATCTCGCCCTCATAGACCTCCAGAGCCACGTCGTCGACGGCCCTGACGACGCCGCGGTCGATGCTGATGTACCTCTTGGCGAGATCTCTGCACCGGATGATGGGGGCTCCCATATCAACCCTCTTCCGCTCCTCCATCTTGCCGGCCATGGAGGCGAACTCGGCGGCGATATCCGAAGGTTTGCCCTCGGACACGATCGCGCCGTGGTCGAGGAGGACGGCGCGGTCCGTCAGCTCAACCATCACGTCGGGCCAGTGGCTGGTGATGATCATCGTCATATTGAAGTCGTCGACCGCCCGGCTGATGCTGTCGTGGACCAGGTCCGCGGTCTTCGGATCCAGAGTTCCCGACGGCTCGTCTGCAAGGAGCATCATCGGCGACTTGGCGAGCTGACGGGCTAGAACCACCCGCTGCTTCTCGCCGCCGGAGAGCTCCCTTGCCACGTGCATCATCCGATGGGACATGTTCACCTCGTCCAGGAGGTCTGCCGCACGGTTGACGCTGATGGACCCGCCGCTCGCCTCCTCTACGGCCCTCATGACGTTGACGATCACCCTCTCGTCTCCGTAGAGGGCGAAGGTCCGCTGGAGCATTATGGCTATCCTGCGAGATATGTCACGTCTCTTGGAATCGTTGATCCCCAGAGATACGAAATCGGCGTCGAAGGCCTCAAAGGTCCCGCCGCACTTGCAGGTTTGACCTGCATGGCTCGGAGGCTCAACGTGGTTGCACTTGGCACATCTTGCGACGTGATAGATCACGTTTCCGCTGATATTCTCGAAGGGCTCAACGCCTCGAAGGACGTGCAAAAGGACGCTCTTTCCCGAGCCGCTCCTCCCCAGGATGCCGAGCGACTCCCCCTCCATGATCTCCAAATTGACATCGCGCAGCGCAACAACTTCGCCAAACCGCACCGTCAAGTCCCGGATCTCAATAAATGGTGTCAAATTATCACGCCTCTATTTGGTATTGTGTACGAACTACAAACCATCCCGAATTTAAGTTTATCCGAGACCGTCCCTCAGAGACCGCAGCCGTCGATCAATTAACGTCGATTACGCATAACGCCGATTACGCATCTCGCCCAACCCTACGCTAGGTCTCCAGATCTAGGAAAGTCTCCCTCAGTAACCCGATAAAGATAGTCGGGGTTGATGAGATGACCTCTACCCCTCTCCTCCCTTCTTGAGAAGAAACTCTTTGTCCATGTAAGACTGATGAGCGGCCTCGAGACATTCTTTGCATACATGAAAAACCGTATCCTTCAGGCCGTGTATTGTAGCTTGCTTGGCTTTAACAGGCAACGTCTCCTTGTCGACAGCACAGATTTGACATTTCATCCAGGTCACCTCTTTCCAATCTGGTTTTCGTCGTTATAAGCATTTCCGCTCAGCGGAGTCCTCCACCTCTTGTAAAGATCGTGCTCGATCCCCAGAAGGTCCAGAACCCTGCCCACCACCACGTCCACCATCCCCTCGACGGTCTCCGGCTTCGAGTAGAATCCGGGGCAGGGCGGAAGTATTATCGCACCCGCCTCCGTGGCCGCCACCATGTTCTTCAGATGGACGAGGCTCAACGGCGACTCCCTCGGCACCAGGATAAGCCTCCTCCTCTCCTTCAGGCAGACGTCCGCCGCCCGAGTGATGAGGGTGTCGGATACGCCGTTTGCGATCCCCGCCAGGGTTCTCATGCTGCAGGGAGCCACCACCATGCCGTCGAAGACGCAGGACCCGCTGGCGATCGACGCCGTAAAGTCCCGGGCCGAATAGACCCGATCCGCCATCATCTCCACATCGATGGGGCTCTCCTCCGTCTCGATCTCGATGATCCTCCGGGCGGCCTCCGTCATAACGAGGTGGGTCGTGCACCCCATCTCAGCCAGGACCTCCAGGAGCCTGATCCCGTAGATCACCCCGGAGGCTCCGCTGATCCCCACCACCACGTCAAGAATCTTTCCCGTCCTCTTGATGTTATCACATCCTATGACGAATGAATGCACCAATCCCCTTCTCTTGAATGAATGCACCAATCTCCTTCTCTTATGAGCGCTACAATCCCCGTCTTTGGAGCCGGGTCAATGTCGATGCCACCATCAGGGGGAAGTTGATGGTGGCATCGCCGTATACGGTGACCTTCCTCGCCTCGGGGGCGATCTTTCCCCAGGATACGGCCTCGGAGAGGGACGCCCCCGATAGCCCCCCCGGCTCGGGCCGGTCCGTCGTGAGCTGGATGGCGAGATCGAAGCTCTTGGGGGTGACGAGCATCGACTGGAGGGCGAAGTTCTTGGGAACCCCTCCACCGATGATGACGATCCCGGAACGTTCGGCTCCGTAGCATATGTCCACCAGCTCGCCCACGTCGCCGAAGGCGTCGACGTTCAGCTTTCGCGTCTGCCTGTAAAGCCAGGCCTGAAGCCCTATCATCGAGTCCGAGATGGCGGGACAGAAGATCGGCACACCGGCGTCGGAGGCGGACCTGAGGATCGACTTCTCGTCTTCGATCCTCTTTCCAAGCAGCCTCAACAGTTCGGTTCCGGTCATGAGATCTCCTCTCTCCGGGAGGATCTCCTGGAGGATCTCCTCGAACCGGACGAAATCGTCGTCTCCTACGTAGACGTCGTATATCCTGCTGATCCCCTCGTCTCTCAGATCCTCGTCCGAGGCCTCGGGGTCCCCCAGGACGTGGTGGCTGAAGGCCTCGATGATGTCGTGGACGAGGTTTGCACCGGTGGAGACGAGAACGTCTATCCGACCGTCTCTGATGAGGTCCGATACTATGTTTCTCATCCCCGCGGGGACCATAGCGCCTGCGAGGGTGAAGAACCTGGCGTAATCCCCCGAGAGCATCTCCTCATAGATATTTACGGCTTCGGCCAGCCTTCTCGCGCCGAAACCGCAAGCTTCCATCATCCTCACCAGCTCATCTGCGCCCATTCCGGGCTCTATCTCCATCTGTCTTATATAATCCACCGAAACTCACCCGAATTATCCGAGCTTGATGCCTCTAGAGACCGACCGCATCACCGCTTAGCGGTAGTGATGCTAATCGATTTTCTCATAAACCTTTTATATCAGTACCTTGTGTTTAGCTCTTACGGCTAACGGAGGTAAAAAATGAGCGGCGAAATGGTGGCAGTGGACTATTATATCCCACTTATTATGTTTTTGATAATAGGTGCTATAGTGCCTATTGGCGCGCTGGCTGCCGTGAAGATCATATCTCCTCAGAAATCAACTTTTCAGAAGAGGTCTACCTACGAAGGCGGGCTGAGACCGATACGGGAGGCGGTAATCCAGTACAACGTACAGTATTATCTCTTTGCCATTGTCTTCGTGATCTTCGACGTTGAGGTTCTCTTCCTCTATCCGTGGATCTACGTCTACGCTTCAGAGGTGATCCCCACCTTGGGAGGAGTGAACATCGCAGTCATCGATATGCTGATTTTCATTGTGGTGCTTTTGATCGGTTTGCTCTATGCCATTAAGAAGGAGGCGTTGCGTTGGGTATAAGCGATGTCATACCTCTGCCTGTTGCGGTTGATAAGGAACTGGAGAAGTGGACCATCTGGGGTAGGCCCCTCACCGACGTCTGGTTCACCACCACCGAGAAGATCCACGAGATCATCGAGATGGGGCCCATCAAGAACGTCCTGAACTGGGGGAGGAAGAATTCCCTCTGGTTTTTGATGCAGCCGATGGGCTGTTGCGGCGTCGAGATGCTCGTCTTCGGTTGTCCCCACTACGACTGCGACCGGTTCGGTATATTTCCCCGGGCTACTCCAAGACAGGTCGACGTCATGATCATCAGCGGCTACATCACCAGAAAGTATCTGCCGGCGATCAAGAACCTCTGGGAACAGATACCGGAGCCGAAATGGGTCATGGCGATAGGCGAGTGCGCCATCTCCGGGGGACCCTTCTACGACTCCTACAACATCATAAACGACACCAGCAAGTTCTTCCCCATAGACGTCTTCATCCCGGGCTGTCCGCCCAGGCCCGAGAAGTTCATCGAGGGCTTCAGGAATCTCCAGGAGAAGATCAAGCAGCGTGAGGACAAGAGGGGCTATTAGAGAGGAGGAGTTCACCGTTGACAACTGCAAATGATGTCTTGGCTGCCCTGCAGTCGGCCTTTCCGGGAGCGATCGAGGAGGCAAAGGTGGCTCCCGAGCGCCAGCTCTGGGCCACCGTCAAGCCGGACAGGATCGTGGACGTCTGTAAGTACCTGAGGGACAATCACAGCTTCGACCACTACTCCGGCGCTGCGGGCGTGGACAGGATCAACGAAGGCCTCTTCGAGGTCACAGAACTGCTCGCAAGCCACGGCGCTCACCAGGTGGTGGCCCTCCTGAAGGTGAAGACGCCCAGGGACAATCCATCGGTCAAGTCCCTGACGGGCCTTTACTGGAACGCCAACTGGTACGAGCGGGAGATCTGGGAGATGCTGGGGATAAACTTCGAAGGCCATCCTGAGCTATATCCCCTTCTGCTATCGGACGGTCTGGTGGGGGCCTGGCCCTGGAGAAAGGACTTCAAGGGCTACCCCGACTACACCACCGCCGAGAGGGCGATAGAGATGGTCAATCCCGAAGGATACACCGATTATTCCTTCCCCCCCACCGAGGCCGAGATCAAGGCGGGGACCGTCCCCTTCGAGAGGCCCGAGTATCCCACCTTCCGGGAGAGGGAGGAGATGGAGATCAAAGGCGAGTCTGAGATGATCCTCCACATGGGGCCTCAGCACGCCGTCGTCCCTGGACCCTTCCTCCTGGACATACTGGTGGATGGGGAGAGGGTGAAGAAGGCCTTCCTTGACGTGGGCTATATCCACAAGGGGATCGAGAAGATAATGGAGAACCGGACCTACCAGCAGGGGATCCCCATCACCGACAGGCTCTGCTACATGGCCGCTCTCACCAACAACGAGGCCTACTGCGGCGCCGTGGAGAGGCTCCTTGGGATCGAAGCTCCAGAGAGGGCCCAGTACATCCGGATGATCCTTGAAGAGCTATCTCGAATCCAGAGCCATCTCTTGGGCACCGCCGAGTTTCTCACCCTCATCGCCAGCGCCGTCTTCTCGCCGTTCCTTTACATGATCATCGACCGAGAGGACGTCCTCACCTGCATAGAGAGCGTGACGGGCGCGAGGATCAACCATAGCTTCGTCCGGTTCGGAGGAGTTCGAAACGACCTTCCCGACGGCTTCAAGGACATGACCCTCGACACCCTGAAGATGGTCAGACAGAAGACCGAGGAGTACAAGGAGCTATTCTTATCCGACAGCATCTACAATAAGAGGATGGAGGGCGTGGGAGTCCTCTCGCCGTCGGATGCGAGGAGGCTCGGAGTATCGGGTCCGCCCCTGAGGGCTTCGGATACGCCTTACGACATGAGACGGGAAGATCCGTACCTCCTCTACAAGGATATGGACTTCGATGTGATCACGAGGAAAGAGGGAGACTCCAGGGCTCGGGTCGAGGTGAGGCTCGACGAGATCTTCGAGAGCTGCTACATAATAGAGCAGTGCCTGGACCAGATCCCCGACGGCCCCATCATGGCTGAGGGCCTCCCCAAGAAGATCAAGCCCGAACCCGGCGAGGCCTACTACCGGGTCGAAGACCACCGGGGAGAGATGGGATTCTTCGTGGTGAGCGATGGGTCTGACAAGCCTGTAAAGGTGAAGGCCCGGGGTCCGGTTTACGCCTACTTCCAGGCCCTTCCACCGCTCCTGGAGGGCGTCTACATAGCCGACGTCGTCGCCATCGCGGGCAGCATGGACGCTTGCACCAGCGAGGTGGACAGGTAGGAGGATTGAATAATGGTATTATCTGCGATCACAGAATTTGCAGCCCAAGAGCCCAAGATATTCGCTTTTATCATCGGGCTGGTCGGCGCTGCCATCCTCGCCTCGGTCATCAACGTGGCCGCGATGGCCGTCGTCTGGCTCGAAAGAAAGGTCATGGGCGACCTCCAGGCGCGGTACGGACCGAACAGGGTCGGTGGCCGGTGGGGCATTCTCCAGCTCGGAGCTGACGCCATCAAGCTCTTCACAAAAGAGGACGTCATCCCGAGGGGCGCGGACAAGCCCGTCTACGTCTGGGCACCCATAGTGGCCAGCGCCACCACAATGCTGGTGGCGGGAGCGATGCCCTTCGGCGCCGTAATAATCAACGGCAGAGAGATCCCCCTGGTGGTGGCCAACATGGACATCAGCGCCTTCTACGTCGAGGCCGCCCTCAGCATCATGGCGATATCCGCCTTCATGGCGGGCTGGTCTTCCAACAACAAGTACTCGATGCTGGGAGCGTTCAGGGGCATCGCCAGGATGATAGCGTACGAGGTCCCGATGGGCGTCTGCGTCATCAGCGTCGCCATCATGGCCCACAGCCTGAACCTGGTGGAGATCGTCCAAGCCCAGAGCATCTGGTTTGTCATAGCCCAGCCTATCGGGTTTGTGATATTCGCCATCGCTCTCATAACCGACCTCGGAAGGATGCCCTTCGACCAGACCGAGGCCGAGGAGGAGATCATAGCCGGCTACAACACCGAGTACAGCGGAATCCGGTTCGGCCTCCTCTACTTCCAGGAGTACAACATAATGCTCCTCGGGTCGGTCCTTCTGGTCCTCCTCTACCTGGGCGGCTGGAACGGTCCCGTCATCCCGGTGATATCCTTCATATCGCCGATGATCTGGTTTTTCATGAAGCTGCTCATAGTGCTGGTGGCCCTGATATGGGTCAGGGTATCCTTGGCGCGGTTCAGGATAGACCAGGTTACAGACCTCGGATGGAAGATACTGCTGCCCCTATCGATGGTCAATCTCGCGTGGGCAGTGGTCGTGGGGCTGTACTTCGCATGAGGTGACGATCTATGGTGCTTAAGAACCTCAAAATGACCCTCAAGCGCTCGATGACCGGCGTGGAGGTCACCCGCCTTTATCCTGAGAAGATCATGGATCTTCCCGATGCGGAGAGGGGGATCCACGTTCTGGACATAAGGAAGTGCATCGGATGCGGCGCTTGCGGCAGGATCTGCCCCAACGACTGCATCAAATTGGTGCCTTACGCCCGCGGAAACCCGATGAAGAACAAGAAGCTTCAGTATCCCGAGATCGATTATGGACGGTGCATGTTCTGCGGCCTCTGCGTCGACGAATGTCCCGCGAGCTGCCTGACCATGTCCAAGGTCTTCGAGATAGCGGGCTGGGACAGGGACGACATAATCTACAGTCCCGAAGAGATCGCCGTCGGCTTCTACTCCGACCAGGAGCTTGCTGAACTCGCTGAAGAGGCGAGGAAGGCCGAAGAGGAGAAGAAGAGAAAGGCAGCCGAGGCAGCCAAGCTCAAGAAGGAGAAGGCAGCCAAAGAGGCAGCCAAGGCCAAAGAAGCCGAGGGTGGAGAGAAGGGTTCCGATAAGAAGGCCGCCAAGAAGTCGGCAGGTGAGACCGAATGATAGATCTTGCTCAGTTTTACGATCCAAGGTTCCTGATAGAGCTCGGAGCGTTCTCTTTGATCGCAGTGATCATCCTCGGCCTCTCAATCCTCACCGTCTACTCCAGAAACATAGTCCACAGCGGTCTGTATCTCCTGGGGAGCTTCGCCGCGGTGGCTGCGTTATACATATTCCTGAACGCCACCTTCGTCGGAGTGGCCCAGGTTCTGGTGTACATCGGAGCGGTGGGAGTGCTGATACTCTTCGCAATAATGCTCACTAGAAAGACGCTGATGGAGGAGGAATCCCATGGTTAAGGTTAAAACGTCGATTTTGACGCTTATCTTTCTGGCCGCGCTACTCGTGCTTCTCGCAGCGACACCATGGGGCGGCGAGGAGAAGGGTTTGAAAAGTTTCGAGCCGAGAGAAGGGGCCAGAGCCCCGGAGAGCGGAATTGGGGAGATCGGCGTTGAGATATTCACGCTTTATCTCGTCCCCTTCGAGGTCCTCTCCCTGGTGCTCCTGGCAGCCCTGATCGGCGCGATACACGTCGCAAGAAAGGAGTTGCCCAGATGATGGCGTGGAGGGAGGAAAACAGATGATCCCACTAGTGCTATACGTGCTGCTGTCGTCGGCGATGTTCACCATCGGCCTCTACGGCCTTCTGACTCAGCGGAACGGTATCAAGCTTATGATGTGCGTGGAGATCCTGCTGAACAGCGCAAACATCAATCTGGTGGCGTTCTCGGCGTACTTGCCCAACGTGAACGGTCAGGTATTCGCCCTGTTCTCCATCGCCCTGGCCGCTGCGGAGGCCGGCGTTGGATTCGCCATCCTGATCGTGCTGTACAGGCTGTACGGAACGATAGAGCTGGACAACATCAACGCGCTGAGGTGGTAAAGGGATGTACCAAGATTACGCCTATCTGATCGTGGGCCTGCCTATACTGGCCTTCGTCCTCACGATCTTTCTCGGCTGGCATCTGCCAAAGGGAGGCGGGTTCTTCACAGTTCTGGCGACCTTTGCAGGGTTCATACTCTCCTTTGGGATATTCAGGGAGATTTATCCCAACGACGAGATCGTCCACCAATCGATGCATTGGTTTGCGAACTTCAACGCCGGGATCCTGATAGATCCGCTGGCCATAGTGATGCTCCTGATGGTCACCTTCGTCTGTACCATGATCCACACCTATGCTCTCGGGTACATGGAAGGCGACCCCGGGATGGCACGGTACTTCGCCGAGGCTGGCCTCTTCACCGCTGCGATGCTGGGCCTCGTCTTCTCCGACAACCTGCTTCAGCTCTTCATATTCTGGGAGCTTGTAGGTCTCTGTTCATACCTCTTAATCGGGTTCTGGTACCGTAAGCCCTCGGCGGCATCCGCCGCCAAGAAGGCCTTCCTGGTGACGAGAGTCGGAGACGTGATGTTCCTCGCAGGGATAGTTCTCCTCTACACCAACATGGTGAAGCTGAACCTGACCCTTCCCGACGGGGCGTACCTGCTCCAGTTCCAGACGATCTACGACAGTCTGACTCTGATCCCGCCTGACCAGCTCACCTGGATCGCCGTTCTTCTCTTCGGCGGGGCTGTCGGCAAGTCGGGCCAGTTCCCCCTGCACGTCTGGCTTCCCGACGCCATGGAAGGTCCAACCACGGTCTCGGCGATGATCCACGCCGCCACCATGGTTACCGCTGGCGTATACCTCGTGGCGAGGATGTTCCCGCTCTTCTACGCCGCGCCCAACGCTCTGATGGTCGTCGCATACGTCGGCGCCTTCACTGCGCTATTCGCGGCCACGATGGGCCTTGTGATGTTCGACATCAAGAGAGTCCTCGCCTATTCGACGGTCAGCCAGCTCGGCTACATGATGGCAGGCCTGGGGATAGGAGCTGCCATGGGAGCGTTCTCCGTCGGAGTCTCGATGTTCCATCTGATCGGCCACTCCTTCTTCAAGGCCCTCCTCTTCCTCTGCGCCGGAAGCGTCATCCACGCCGTCGGCACCAACGACCTGAGGGAGATGGGAGGCGTCCTGAAGCACATGAAGTGGACCGGCCTCACCATGCTGGCGGGGTCTCTGACCCTGGCCGGGTTCCCTTACACCACGGGGTTCTTCAGCAAGGACGAGATCATCGTCACAGCCTACGAACACGGTGCCATGGGGTTCGGCTGGGTTCCTTACATCTTCGCGGTCGTCGCAGCCCTTCTCACCGCCATTTACACCTTCAGGCTCTGGTTCCTGGTATTTGACGGCGAGGCGAGGAGCGACTATCACAAGCACGAGTCCCCCTGGATCATGCTCGGTCCCCTGGTGATTCTGGCGATATTCGCCCTCTTCATGGGAGTAGGGCTGAACATAGTGAACGTAGGAGGGGAAGGAGAAGACGGTGGAGAGAATCCCTTCTACACATACGTCGGAAACAACTTTGATCACTTCGGGGTTGACTTCGAGGAGCTGGCGGTGATCGGAGGCCATCACGTCGAGCACGGTGCCGAGGTGCACGAGCCCCCCATCATCAAGTATCTGCCGATCATAGTCGGTGTCGGCGGCATCCTCATCGCTGCCCTCTTCTACTCGCGGTGGAAGAGGTTCGACTCGGGGATGGTCACATCGGAGAGAGATCCTCTGCGACATATTCTCCTCAAGAGGTACTACCAGAACGAGATCTATACACTCTGGTTTGCAGAGAAGGTGATCTACGGCATAGCCCTCGTCTCCAACATGATCGACCTCAAGATCATAGACGGGACTGTGAACAAGATAAGCGCCATATCGGTGGGATTCGGCGGAACGCTCCGCAAGCTCCAGACCGGCGTGATACAGAACTACCTCACTGCCATAGTTCTGGGCCTTGCGGTCCTGCTGATACTTATTGAGCTGGCGTCCCTGGGGGTGGCGATATGATTGGAGAACCCTATGCCATATCACTGATGATCGCCGTGCCGCTCCTGGCTGCGGTTCTTGCCTTCCTCAATGCGAAGGGAGCAAAGTACGTGGCCCTGATAGGGTCGCTGATCCCCCTGGGGATATCCCTCCAGATGTTCCAGGAGTTTGACAAGACATCGAACGCCATGCAGTTTGTGGAGAGCTACGACTGGGTTCCCGCCATCGGCGTCAAGTACACCGTCGGCGTCGACGGGATAGGGTTGCCTCTGATCCTCCTCTCCACCATCGTCAGCGTCCTTGTGGTCGTCTACTCCTGGGGTGAGAGCAAGAGGTCAAACCAGTTCTTCGCCCTCCTCCTCTTAAACGAGGTGGGAGTTCTCGGAGTCTTTACAGCCCTCGACTTCTTCCTCTTCTACATCTTCTGGGAGGTCGTGCTGATACCCATGTTCTTTTTGATAGGGATATGGGGCGGGCCGAGGAAGGACTACGCTGCGATCAAGTTCTTCATCTACACTCACGTGGCAAGTCTGATAATGCTGCTGGCGATATTCGCCCTCTACTTCAGCTACAGAACCCCCGAAGGCCTCCGGACCTTCGACATAATGACCCTCCTTGCGGCGACGGGAGATTCGACGATATTCTCGCCGATGCTCCTGAACGTGATCTTCATAGGGCTCCTCTTCGGGTTCCTGGTGAAGATGCCTGCGGTGCCGTTCCACACCTGGCTTCCCGACGCTCACGTCGAGGCACCGACGGCGGGGTCCGTGCTGCTGGCAGCTCTCCTCCTGAAGATGGGCGGCTACGGTCTCTTCAGGATCGTGATGCCGATGCTGCCGAACGTCTCATCCCACTACATCACCCTGATGGCGATAATAGGGGTTGTGAGCATCGTATACGGCGGCTTTCTGGCGCTGGCCCAAAAGGACCTCAAGAAGATGGTCGCTTACTCAAGTGTCAGCCACATGGGGTACGTCCTCCTTGGAGCCGGGGCCCTCAGCGTCCTCTCGGTCCAGGGGGCTATGTTCCAGCAGTTCAGCCACGGGCTGATCACCTGCGTTCTCTTCATGTCTGCAGGAACGATCCAGCACACTGCCGGGACCAGGATCATCTCCGAGCTTGGCGGCCTCGCTGACAGGATGCCCAAGTTCGCAGTCCTGATGCTGGCCGGGTTCATGGCATCTCTTGGACTTCCCGGCATGTGCGGCTTTGTGGCAGAGGTCTCTGTGCTTGCAGGGTCCTTTACGAGCGTACAACCCCACATGCAGCTCTACGTCCTGGTAGTGATCTTCGGTGGGATCGCGGTCACCGCGGGCTACCACCTGTGGTCGATGCAGAAGGTCATGTTCGGGCCGATCCTGAAGAAGTACCTGGATCTCAAAGATCCACATTCGTACGAGTTACTCTCGATGAGCATACTGATACTGCTCATAATCTACTTCGGGGTCCAGCCTGGGACGATCACCGACATCATGGGCGTGGCGGCCGAGCCGCTGGTCAAACCGTTTATGGCCCTGGCTGCAACGGGGGTGATCTGAAGTGACACTAGCAATCGGTGACTATCTCTCTCTCTTGGGTGCAGAGGCGCTGCTTACGGGGCTTGCTCTGGTGATGATCCTCATCGGGCTGTTCATGAAGAACAAGAACCTGATGGGATATCTGAGCCTGGCGGGGCTCGTCGCCTCGCTCTTCCTGGTGATGGGAGCCGACAGGACCACTGGCCCCCTCTTTTACGGGACGATAGAGGTCGACGCCCTATCCCAGTTCTTCAAGCTGGTATTCGTCGCGGTCTCGTTGATCGTGGTGATGGCCGGCCTCAGCAGGTACAAGAACAGCCCCGCCCAGGACGAGTTCTACATCCTCCTCCTCCTGGCCACCGTGGGCATGATGGTGGTGGCTAGCTCCATCGACCTCGTCACCCTCTTCATAGGGTTCGAGCTTGCGAGCCTCTCCACCTACGCCATGGCAGCCTTCGATAAGGAGAAGCAGAACCTGGAAGCCGCGATGAAGTACTTCATCTTCGGATCGGTCTCATCGGCGTTGATGCTCTTCGGGTTCTCCATCCTCTACGGCCTCTCGGGAACCACGAGGCTGGCGGAGATCGCCACGGCCTCCGTGGCGGATATGGGACCTGCGACCCTCATCGCCCTCCTCTTCGTGGTGGCGGGATTCGGGTTCAAGATGGCCCTCGTCCCCTTCCACATGTGGGCTCCCGACACCTACGAGGGATCGCCGACGATCGTTACGGCGTTCCTTGCTGCAGGCTCGAAGAAGATGGGGTTTGTGGCGGCCTTCAAGGTCATCTTCATAGCTCTGGTGGCCCTCAGCTTTGAGTGGTACATGGCCTTCGCCATCCTTGTGGCGATAACCATGACCCTCGGTAACATCGTCGCCATCTGGCAGAAGAGCGTCAAGAGGATGCTGGCTTACTCCAGCGTCGCTTACGCCGGGTACATAGCCATCGCATTTGTGGTCGTAGGAGCTGTCAACACCGGCGGCCTCGACCTGGCTGTGGCGCAAAACGGCCTTGCGAGCGGCCTGATGCTGATCCTCGGCCACGCCTTCATGAAGACCGGGGCTTTCATCGCCGCTGCGGTGGTCGGGTACATGGCCCTCTCTGAAGGGAGGAAGAACCCCGACGACCTGGAGCAGTATGCGGGCCTTGGGCGGAGAGCCCCCATAACCGCGTTCTGCATGCTGATCTTCCTCTTCTCGCTATCGGGGATTCCCCCGACGGCGGGGTTCATCGGGAAGTTCATGCTCTGGGGTGCGACGATCGACTCCGGCCTCGTATGGCTTGCGGTCCTCTTCGCCCTCAACAGCGCTCTCTCGCTGTACTATTACCTTAGGGTGATCATGTACATGTACGTCAGAGAGCCAGCGGGCGCGAAGATCTCAGAGCCTAAGGGGTACGTCCTGGCGATGGTCGCGGCCCTGGTGGTCGTCATCTGGATCGGCGTCTTCCCCCAGGCCTTCATCGACTTCGCCTACAGTGCAGCAGCTGTTCTGCTGCACTGAAAACCTTCTTTTTTTCCGGGCTTTATTTTAAATGATTGATATTTTCTGATTCGCTCTCCTTCTTCGTGAGGCGAGACCATGCCCAGATCTCCAAGTCGGCTAAAGAGCAGCCTGGTTTGAGAGGTGAAGAACTCCTATCCGATCGCCAAAACGGAATCGGTCTCTATGGGGCAAACAGATTTCTGGCTATGTCGAACAACCGAAACATATTTAACAATTTGAAACCTTCTTTTTCCATAAGAGTGATCCTGATGCGGCTGAAGTTGATTCTGTCTTCGATGTTGCTATTGGCGCTGACGTCGGCGGCTGTCGCCGACGAGGTGGACGATCACATATCAGATCTAACGGACGAAGATCCGGGGGTCCGATGGAGGGCTGCATTTGTGCTCGGCAAAATCGGCGATCCACAAGCTGTCGATCCCCTAATCCTCGCATTGAACGACTCAGATGGCGATGTCCGAAGCGTTGCTGCCTGGGCGCTTGGCAAGATGGAGGACCTGAAAGCCGTCGATCCCCTGATCCTCTCTTTAAACGACTCAGATAAAATTGTCCGAAAGGAAGCTGCAAGGGCGCTCGGCGAAATAGGCGACCCACGAGCTGTCGACCCCCTGATCCTGGCATTGAACAACTCAGATAGCGCTTACGAATATTGGGATATCAAATACTGGGTTGCAAGGTCTCTCTGCAACATTGGTGATCCAGCTATTGTCCCATTGATCTCGGCATTGAACAACTCAGATAACAATATCCGGAGTGGGGCTGCTGAGGCTCTTGGCATGATAGGCGACCCTCGTGCCGTCGATCCCCTGATCCTGGCATTGAACGACTCCGATACTAAGGTCCAAAGGTTTGCTGCGTGGGCTCTTGGAGAGATCGGCGAGCCATCCATCGACCCTTTGCTCCTTTCGTTGAACGACTCAGATAGCGATGTCCGAAAGGAAGCTGCAGGGGCGCTTGGTTATATAAGAGACCCGCGAGCTGTCGCCTCCCTGATCCTGGCATTGAACGACTCAGATAGCGATGTCCGAAAGGAAGCTGCAGGGGCTCTTGGTTATATAAGAGACCCGCGAGCTGTCGCCTCCCTGATCCTGGCATTGAACGATTCAGATAGCGATGTCAGAAAGGGTGCTGCAAGGGCGCTTGGCAATATAGGCGATCCACGATCCGTCGCCCCCCTGATACAGGCATTGAACGATTCAGATAGCGATGTCCGAAAGGAATCTGCAATGGCACTCGGCAATATAGGCGACATACAGGCCGTCGCCCCCCTGATCCAGACATTGAAGGACCCAGATAACGATGTCCGATGGGGGGCAGTATGGGCGCTTGGCGATATAGGTGATCCTGAAGCAGTCGATCCTCTCATCGATGCTCTCAAAGATGAGGACCCGTGGATTCGATATCGGGCTGCATTGGTTCTCGGCGAGATAGGTGACCCACGAGCTGTCGATCCTTTAATCCTGGCATTCAACAATACGGATGATTATGTTCGAGATGCGGCTGCATCAGCGCTTGGTTATATAGGTGAGCCCGCTGTCGATCCCTTGATAAAGGTGCTGAATAGCTCAAATAACGATGCCCGAGTCGGTGCTGCACAGGCGCTCGGTTATATCGGAGACCTCAGGGCCGTCGGTCCTCTGATCCTGGCATTGAACGATTCCAATAGCGAATTCCAAGAGGAAGCTGCATCATCGCTTGGCTTGATCGGCGACTCGCGAGCTGTTGACCCTCTGATCCTGGCATTGAATAACTCTGATCGCCGTCTCAGATGGAATGCCGCAATAGCTCTTGGTTACATAGGCGATCCGCGATCTGTTGATCCTTTGGTTCTGGTATTGAACGATTCAGATAAATACATCCGGAGAGATGCTGTACAGGCGCTTGGTCGTATCGGAGACCCACGGGCTGTCGATCCGTTGATCCAGGCATTGAACGATTCGCATAGTTGGGTCCGAGAGGAAGCCGCATCATCGCTTGGCTTGATCGGTGACCCACGAGCTGTTGACCCTCTAATCCTGGCATTGAATAACTCTGATAGACTTTTCAGATGCAATGCTGCAAAAGCCCTTGGCCACATAGGCGATCTGCAAGCGGTCGATTCTCTTATTTTGGCATTGAACGATTCAGATAGCGATGTCCGAAAGGAAGCTGCGATGTCGCTCGGAGAGATAGGTGATCCCATGGCGATTGGTCCCCTGGTCAAGGCTCTCGATGACAAGAACTCGAATGTCAGAGCTGCGGCCGCTGAGGCTCTCGGAGAGATAGGTGATCCCATGGCGATCGGTCCCCTGGTCGAGGCTCTCGATGACAAGAACTCGAATGTCAGAGCTGCGGCGGCAAGAGCTCTCGAAAAGCTGGGGTGTCAGGGCTGAGCCCCAGCATTCGCCTTTTTATGCGACCCGCCAAGATGGATATTCTTCATTCTTCTGAAGGTTCAAAGCCCCATCTCTTCGATCCACAAGAGCAGCCCGATGAGGACCAAAACCGCCGGGATCACCACAAGCCAAGAGTTCACCCCCAGGATCTCGGGAAATGTCGCATCCCCGAAATCGCCTCTCTTCAGCACCTTCTCTTCCAGCCTCGGGTAAAACTCGGCGAAGAGCCCCGCCCCCAGGAGAACCCCACAAAACCCGCCCACCAGGGCGTCGATCGATCCCTGGCCGACGGCCCCGGCTATTGTTCCGGGGCAATAGCCTAGGAGGGCGAATCCGACGCCGAAGACGAGCCCGCCCAGGGCCGAGGAGCCCACGGAGCCGGGCTTTGGGTGGAGCTTCACCATCCCCAGGTTTCGGAGGAGGTGGACGCAGATCATCCCCGTGATCACCGCCGAGGCCATCACCTTGAAGACGGTGAAGTCTGTGAGGAGGAGCTGGCCGACGATGACCTCGTACCGCGTGACGCCGCCCTTCTGGAGGAGAAAGCCGAAACCGACCCCTATCAAAAGGCCGATGATGAGCTGGACCCGGTCGTTTGATCGCAGATCTTCAATTGCCAAATCCACCACCGCCTCAGACCCCGGCCCCGAAGAGGATCATCGCCGTAGCGATTCCGCCGATGAAGAAGCACGCTACCGCAAGCCACGAGCTGGCGGCGAGCTGGAGGGTCCCGCTGATACCGTGGCCGCTGGTGCAGCCCCCGGCCCACCGGGCTCCCAGCCCCACGAGAACGCCCCCGACGAAGGCGGCCGCTATCCTCAGGAACGGTTCGGGGCCGAACCGAGCCGCCCACATGGCCGGGACCGTCTCGGGCCGGAAGGACCCCGAGAGGCCGGCCGAGAGGAACGCCCCGATGACGATCCCCGCCACCAGCATCACCTCCCAGTCGACGACCGGCTCGAACTTCCGATAGTATGCCTTCTCCCGGACCCTCGGTCCGCGAACCGCCTTCTCGATCATCCCGCTCGTCCTGCTGAAAGCGGTGGAGCAGCCGATGGGCTTCTCGGATAAGAGAAAGGCCAGGACTTCCAGAATCCCTATCCCCGCCCCCACAAGGTATGGGGACCACAGATCCATCTCGAGATAATCAAGCATCCAATCCCTCCAGGTCCCTTGAAATGCGAGAATTCCGATCTCTCCAGACCGGACCGCTCCTTAAGATCAGCGTTTTATGTCTTACCATCTTTATAAAGCTGACACGAATGGGGAACAGTTCCCTGGAGAATAGAGCATGAAAAGACGGCTTATGATCCTGGTCATGACGATGTTGACGGTCCCCGCCCTGCTCTTTGGGGCGGCTGGCGCTGCTGCTGGAGACGGCGTTGAAAACCTTGTGGTCCTCCTCACCGACTACGGAACCTCCGACTTCCACGTGGGGGCGCTGGAGGGTTCGATCTACTCGGCCAATCCCGACGCCAGAATATCCACCATAACCCACAATGTACCGGCCTTCAACATCGCCGAGGGGTCCTTCATCCTCGCCCAGGCTGCGCCGTACTATCCACCGGGCGCGGTCTTTGCGGCGGATGTAGATCCTGGCGCAGCAACGGACGAACGGTCCATCGTCCTTTTGACGGGTGACGGCAAGCTCTTCGTGGGCCCTGATAACGGTCTGTTTACAGACGTCATGAACGAGCTTGGGGTCGCCAGCGTCCGCGAGATCACGAATGAGAATTTCACGGTCCAGGTCAACTTCTCGGCCAACTTCTGGGGTATCGGCGTTTACGGCCCCGTGGCCGCCCGCCTTGCCGCCGGGATGGACCCCTCCGAGGTGGGGGACGAGATCTTCGATCCGGTCAGATCGGAGGTCGATCTTGCTCGTCTTGAAAATGAGACCCTCGTCGGCGTCGTCGAAGACGTTGACCACTGGGGAAACCTCATAACCAACATCCCTCGGGATCTGGTCGATAGGGCGGATCTCGAGCCCGGCGATCGAATCGAGATATCCATTGGGGGTGAGGAGGTGGAGGCGGCCTTCGGGACCACCTACGCCGACGTCCCCGAGGGAGAATGGGTCGCCTTCATCGGCTCTTCGGGGCGGCTGGAGATAGCAATCAACATGGGGAGCGCCGCTCTTGCCCTCGGAGTCTCCTCAGGTTCAGAGGTCCAGGTCGACAGGATTTGAAAGCGTCAGGAGGTGAAGAGATAAAAGATATCGGAAGGTTTGACCGAGAGAGTTTCAGCCGAAGGCGAGGGTGATAGCTCCCACGACCGATGCCGTGACGATGACCCCGGCGATGCAGACCCCGGCGGCGATGGCGGGAAAGGCGTGTCTGAACTTGAGGCCAAAGATGAAGGCGATGGCAGAACCCGTCCAGGCCCCCGTCACCGGCAGGGGTACGGCTACGAATAATGTGAGGGCGAGAAGGCCGTACCTCCGGTGATGCTCGACGTGGTTTCTGTAGGTCCGGGTGAATAGCCAGGAGAAGAAGGCTTCGCCGGGGCCGTATCGCATTAGCCAGCGGGATACCGGCTCAAGGAATAGGAGGAGAAGGACCACCGGCACCAGGTTTCCCGCCACCGAGATGGCGTATGCCTCAGCTGGAGCGATGCCGTAGACCCCTATGGCGAGAGGTATGGCGCCCCGAAGCTCGAAGATCGGCGACATCGCGAGAAAGAAGGTGACGAACGGGCCGGGGATCGTGCTGAAAAAATCCATCATAAGGGGTCCACCCGATTCGCCCCGAACCTCCGGCCCCCGACGATGCGCCTGGATGAGAAGTTTCCGGGAGCTAGAATCCTCTGGATGATGGCGATATTCACTCCCCTATCGATCCCTTTATGCTGACCGTCAGCACCGACTCGTCTTTGGGGGAGGTTACCGAGACGGTCAGGTCCACGGGGATTTTTCCTATGGATACCTTCACGGGGCGATCCTCGTCGCCTCCAACCCCGACCATTATCCCTTCCGCCATTCGGGCGACGGCCCTGGCGATCTCCTGAAGCTCGGGAAGATTTACGGCCACCGGACTATCCTTTTCGCCGCAGACCTTTGCCGTTATCGGCGACTCGATCCCCACCGCGACCTTGAGCCCCCCGTCCTTTCCGGGCCCCTTCACCTCAGCCACGATGGGATACCTATCGGCATCTTCGCTTCCCTGAACTTTGGCCTTGCCTTCCGCATTCACTTTCAGAGATACCATGAACAACCACCTGAGACCTATTTACGGCATCCTCTCATATAAATGAATGCAAGGGGTTTTTTCGCCATATAATCCCTCTAAATACAGCTTTTTATCAAATCTCTCAGATCATTCCCCGTCGTCTGGCTCATCCTTAACTCGTACCGCCTCATTCAGTCCGAATCTTCCGCCAACCTCCAGGCGCGCGGGACACCGGGCAGACAGGCAATCCTTCCTGGTCAGATCCTGGTCAGATGCCGACGCCGAGAACATTTTCTGCGCCCGGTGTGGACCTGATGAAGGCCCAGTCGGATGTCGTGTCGGTGTCGACGCCGTTGGGATAGCGAGACCAGGAGAAGTCGTCATCCCCCTCATCGCTGCGGAGCGGAGTCTTATCCACCAGCTCCCAGGATTCGGTCCTGAGCAGGACGGTTCCGTTGTTGCCGCGGGCCCACCGTTCTTCCCCCTCGACGACATGATAGCCGCTGGCTTCGATGGAGGTGTTCCTGGGTATGGTGATCACACCCGTCCACTTCCCCCCAGAGGGGAGGGTCTCCTCGATGGTCACGCTCCATCGCCCGATGTCAACAGATTCTTCTCCGGTGTTGAAAAGCTCCACCCACTCGTTTTCGTCTCCCGCAGGGTTCAGCTCCACCTCGTTTACGACGATCGATCCAGATGATATGGCGACGGCTGCGAGAGCCGAAAGAGACGCAAGCAAAATCTTCAATATGAACTTCATGACTAACCCCCACATGAACTTCAGGCCGAGAACCGGGATTTAACCCTCCCCGACTCCTGGATAAGGACGAGCTTCGAATAAATAACCGTATCGATTGAGGAGTTGGATGCCGTCGTCCCGTCGAATCTTCGGTTCAGGCTCTCCGATTGCCTCAGTCGAAGATAAGGGGGGGCCGAGGATATCACTATCGTGCCCCTCGACTCAAAATTGATCTGTCGTGAAGTTATGAGTTGCTTGCGTTTTTAGTGCCCTTTCCGAAGATCCAGTCGGAGCTATGGTCGGTGTCGACCCCGTTCGGATAGCGGAAGTTGGTGAAGAAGTTATCGCTTCCGTCGGTCAGAAGATGGGTCTCATCGACGACGACCCCCTCTTCCGTCTTGAGGATCGCCCTTCCTCTTCCAGTATTGTGGATCCAGTTGGGGGTACCTTCAGCTACGTAAAATCCGCCGGGCGGGATGATCGTCCCCGAAAATATTCGTATCGATCCTGTCCAACTGGGATCGGAGTCGACGATCTCGACCCTCCACCCGCTGATCTCCACCTCTTCTGCCCCATTGTTGTAAAGCTCCACCCACTCGGTCCCTCCCTCGGGAGGGTTGAGCTCCACCTCGTTGAGGACGACGGCACCAAGACCTGCCGCGGATATTGCCAATACGCCCAATAAAGACTCCAACAGTCTCATCGAACTTCGATGCACTACAGAATCCCCCACCACGATTCGAGATATCCCCCGGACTGGTTCAACCCGCCGGGTCGGCGGCCTGAAGGATCTCCTGATAAATAACCGTATCGATCGAGAGAATAAGAGACGTGTCCGGCTCCTTTCTGCCTGGCCGTGATGAGAAAAATCGCGGATCGATACCGAGCCGCCCTTCAGAACGGACGGCCCAGGTTCGATCGAAGTCGTCTCAGCTGATTTTTATCGGGATCGTCGGGATCGAGCCTTCAGGGCAGGGTGTTCTCCGCCCCGGGGGTGGCCCTCATGAGCATCCAGTCGGATACCTGGCCGGTGTCAATACCGTTGGGATAGCGGCCGTAGGTGAAGTCGCTGTCGCTGTCGTCGGTTATGAGGTGGGTCTCGTCGACCTTCGTCCCTTCTGCGTTGACCAGTTTCACAGATCCTTCGTAGTCCTGGCTCCACTGCTCATCCCCCTCGGCGAGGTAGTAGCCGTTGGCTGGGATGATGGTACCCTGCGGGATGGGCATCGGCCCTTCCCAGGGCTCTTTGATTATGGAGACGATCCAGCCGGAGATGTCGACGTCTTCACCGTCGTCGTTGTAAAGCTCGACCCATTTGGTTGCGTTTCCCGGCGGGTTGAGCTCCACCTCGTTGATCACCACTGTTCCCGCGCCGATCGCCGAGAGGGCGACGGCGCTGATTAGAGATATCAAGAGTGCTGACGAAATTCGGTTCATCCAAATCCTCCCCCATGGATAATCCGTGGTCCGGACGGGTCCGGTTCACACCGACTGAAAATAGCTTTTCAGTAGATAACAGTGTCGATCGATCTTCCTTCGTGACCGGGTCAGGGTTTTATTACGATGCCTCTCGTATGACGTCTCATGCAGTACTCGGAAGGACGGCTCGGCAGGGTCTTCGTGGTCAGGCTGGAGGAGGGCGAGGACCTGATCGGGTCGGTTGAGAGGTTCGTCGCGGAGAAGGGGGTTACTGCCGGGATGATCACCTTTCT
>JAXGJB010000002.1:0-114590 GCA_040770465.1 Methanothrix sp.
GTCCAGCCGGCAAGGCCAGGCTCATCGGCATCTCTGACGCCGTTGCCGTTCAGGTCGTTGAACTTGACCCCTGAGATGTTAAGGGCAAGCGGAGTGGCCTCATCATCATCATCATCTTCAGGCTCGGTGATGTTCTCGGGTGGCGCTTCAGAGATCGCATTCCCGAAGCTGACATCTGCAGCGTCCGCATCGGATAGATTCACTGATTGGGACCCGGTATCCGGAGCGATCGGCGTCCAGCCGGACTGGGACTCCTCGCTGATGGTGTATGATCCGGCAGCCAGACCTTCGAACATGTACGATCCGTCTTCAGCGGTCGTCGTCGAGGTCTCGGTCCCGTCAGGTGCGACGAGGTTTATCGTCCAGCCGGCCAGGCCAGGCTCATCAGCATCTCTGACGCCGTTGCCGTTCAGATCGTTGAACTTGAATCCTGTGATGTTCCTTGTCGGCGCCTCAGGGGGCCTGGCCTCCTCCACGTTCCCGAAGCTGACATCGGTGGCGTTCACCTCGGCGAGATCCACAGTCTGGGATCCGGTATCCGGGGCGGTCGGGGTCCAGCCGTCCTGGGAAACCTCGCTGACTGTGTATGATCCGGCAGCCAGACCTTCAAACCTGTACGATCCGTCTTCTGCGGTCGTCGTCGATGTCTCGGTCCCGTCCGGAGCAACGAGGGTTATCGTCCAGCCTGGAAGGCCGGGCTCATCGTCATCCCGGATGCCGTTGCCGTTCAGATCGTTGAACTTGACCCCAGAGATGTTCAGGGCAAGAACAGTGACCTCTTCTTCTTCTTCTTCTTCTTCTTCTTCTTCAGGCTCGGTGATGTTCACCGGAGGCGCTTCAGAGATCGCGTTCCCGAAGCTGACATCAGAGGCGTCCGCCTCGACCAGGTCCACAGTCTGGGATCCGGTATCTGGAGCGATCGGGGTCCAGCCGTCCTGGGACTCCTCGCTGATGGTGTATGATCCAGCGGCCAGACCTTCAAACCTGTACGATCCATCGTCAGCGGTCGTCGTCGATGTCTCGGTCCCGTCCGGAGCAACGAGGGTTATCGTCCAGCCTGGAAGGCCTGGCTCATCAGCATCTCTGACACCGTTGCCGTTCAGGTCGTTGAACTTGAACCCGGTGATGTTCCTTGTCGGCGCCTCAGCGGGTCCAGCCTCTGCCGCGTTCCCGAAGCTGACATCAGAGGCGTCCGCCTCGACCAGATCCACCGTCTGGGATCCGGTATCCGGGGCGGTCGGGGTCCAGCCGTCCTGGGAAACCTCGCTGACGGTGTATGATCCGGCAGCCAGACCTTCAAACCTGTACGATCCATCGTCAGCGGTCATCGTCGATGTCTCGGTCCTGTCCGGGGCAACGAGGGTTATCGTCCAGCCAGCCAGTCCGGGCTCATCGTCATCCCGGATGCCGTTGCCGTTCAGATCGTTGAACTTGACCCCGGAGATGTTCAGGGTAAGAACGGTGACCTCTTCGACAGGCTCGGTGATGTTCTCAGCGGGCTCGGCCTCTGCCGCGTTCCCGAAGCTGACATCTGCAACGTCCGCATCGACCAGATCCACCGTCTGGGATCCGGTATCCGGGGCGGTCGGGGTCCAGCCGGCCTGGAACTCCTCGCTGACGGTGTATGATCCCGCAGCCAGACCTTCGAACCTGTACGATCCGTCCTCTGCTGTCGTCGTCGATGTCTCAGTCCCGTCAGGTGCGACGAGGTTTATCGTCCAGCCTGGAAGGCCAGGCTCATCGGCATCTTTGACGCTGTTGCCGTTCAGATCGTTGAACTTGACCCCGGAGATGTTCAGGGCAAGAACAGTGACCTCTTCGACAGGCTCGGTGATGTCCTCCGGAGGCGCCGTGATCGTGAAGACCGAGTCGACCGATCCGTCGTACTCGCCCTCGTGCTGCCCGTCTCTGACCTGAACTGTGACCGCATGGTCGCCGGGAGCGACTTCAGACGTATCCCACTCCCAGTACCCTTCGTTCGACCATTCCTTTGCCGTCTCCCCGTCCAGGACGAACTTGAAGTAGACAGGATCCTCGTCGTCGGCAGCCGTCGCCGTCCATCCGACTGTGACACCTGCATTCTGTGGCGACTCTGGTGCAGCCACCAGCGATGTCACCACAGGCGGGTTATTCGGCGCGTTGATCGTGAATATCGAGTCGACCGATCCGTCGTACTCGCCCTCGTGCTGACCGTCTCTGACCTGAACTGTGACCCGATGGTCTCCTGGAGCGACTCTAGACGTATCCCACTCCCAGTAGCCTTCAGTTGACCAGTCCTTCTCCGTCGATCCGTCCAGGACGAACTTGTAGTAGACAGGATCCTCGTCGTCGGCAGCCGTCGCCGTCCATCGAACGTTGACTCCAGCATTCTGTGGCGACTCTGGTGAAGCTGTAAGCGCCCTCACCACAGGCGGGTTGTTCGGTGCCGTGATCGTGAATATCGAGTCGACCGATCCGTCGTACTCGCCCTCGTGCTGACCGTCTCTGACCTGAACTGTGACCCGATGGTCTCCTGGAGCGACTCTAGACGTATCCCATTCCCAGTACCCTTCAGTTGACCAGTCCTTCTCCGTCGATCCGTCCAGGACGAACTTGAAGTAGACGGCGTCCTCGTCGTCGGCAGCCGTCGCCGTCCATCTGACTGTGACACCAGCATTCTGTGGAGACTCTGGTGAAGCTGTAAGCGCCCTCACCACAGGAGGATTATTTGGTGGCGGAACGTAGATCTCGTTTATCACAAAATCTTTCGTATCTTTTACGTCGTAGACATCCACAGGCTCGTCGGAGGCTTCCCTCGCCCTGACCTCGATCTGGTTCTGTCCCACGTCAGCCTCGGACGTCCTCCAGGTCCAGGTTGAATCCCTCCGCCAGCCGGTCATATCCTCGAAGATGCCGCCAGTGGAGGGACCTTTCAGCAGGAACATGTACTCCAGAGGGTCCCCGTCAGGATCGTAAGCATCGGCCGTCCACCTGATCGACATGCCTGGATCCTGGGGGCTGAATATATCTGATATCAGGCTGTTAAGGATGGGCGGCTGGTTATCCTCCTGCCCAGAGGCTGATATCAGAAATAGCATTCCGAAGATGAAGATGACTGAGATCACAAGAAGCTGGTCGAGGTACTTGTGCCCGACCATCTTTCCAAATCCTAACTCCAATCTGCTCATAGTTTCTCGACCCGACTCTCGACCTAACATCTCTTTGCACCCCTATGCCGGCAGTGAGCCGTTCGCGATCCGGTCTCTATCCGGCCTTTAGAGCTAGGGATGGGAGATTAAGTAATTATTTTTCACATTAGGCCACTAACCTGTTGCTATTCATGGCCAGAAAGTTCATATGAATCTCTTGTAGGTCCAGCCCGACCCTGGAACTGCAGCTTTCCGGCTGGCCCTCCCAGTCTACAGGGAAATGAGTGGAACCTCCCATTATAGCGACCCAACAGGCGTTGAAAGCCTCAGGCGAAGGGATGTTTCGCCGAATCCTTCTTCGCGAGGGCCTCTTTCACCGTAGGTTCGCCCTTCATCGCCCTCTCGATGGCGAGCTTTGTTGCCCTGTAGTTGTAGTCCTGGACCTTCTTTTTGTCCTCGGCGTCCCACTCGATGAAGACCGAGACGATGATGAGAAGGTCTTCGGCATCCGCCTCGGGGATCTTCCCATCTGCCACCGAGTCCATCACCGCCTTGGCCACCGCCGCCTGGGCAGGACCGAAGATCATGAGGGCCTGGGTGGCGTTCGTGATAGTTACCTTGTTCACCATCAGGGTGGCGGGCTTGGGGATGAGGTTCGGCTCCAGGACCGCGAGAAGCGGGGTGTGGCCCATCCTCGGCGAGGCGAGGGCCGCAACGAAGGCCTGCTCGACAAAGCTCCCCTTTCTTCCGATGACGAGGTCTATGTGGGCGACCTCGGGCCCCTCTCCTACCAGCGCCTCGCCTATCAGGGCGTTTTCGAAGTGATGAGTCATGTTTCTGTCTCCCCCTGACTGACATACGGGATCAGTCTCACCTTATACGTTTGCGATGAAGTTTTATATATTTTCGTTCGCTGTGGGGACGCCGGACCGCTGGAGTGATAAGTCGTCGGAGCCGATGACCAGTCGTCTTGGAGCGTCTTGGAGGATGAGTCGATCGATGAAGAACGTCGCCTGGGCCGTAACGGGGGCGGGGCACTATCTTGCCGAGAGCTTTGCGGCGATGAGGGCGGTCTCGCGAGATAACAGGGTCTGCACCTTCGTCTCCCGGGCCGGGGAGGAGGTCGCGAGGATGTACGGCCTCTTCGACCAGCTCTCCGAGATCTCGGGGGGCGGGTACCTGGAGGAGGTATTCCTGGAGCGGGAGGAGGGTGCGAGCAGCCCAAGCACCGGCCGGTTCATGATGAACAGGTTCGACCTGTTGATCATCGCTCCCGCCACCGCCAACACCGTCGCCAAGATCGCCGTCGGCATCGCCGACAGCCTGCCGACGAACGCCGCGGCCCTCGCCAACAAGGGGGGTGTTCCCGTCTACGTTCTCCCCACCGACGTTTTGGAGAGCACAAAGACCGAACCCCCTTATTCCATCGACAGAGATCTCTGCAGGCAATGTGAGGCGTGCGAGCCGAAAGAGGCGTGTCCAAAGGGCGCCATCGGGGAGCAGATCGACCTCTTGAAGTGCGACGGCTGCGGGATCTGCAGGGATCTCTGCCCTTACGGCGCCATCAGCAAGGCCCCGATCACCGTTGTGACCAGGCCTCTCGATAAGGCGAACATCGAGCGTCTGAGGTCGATCCCCGGATTCGTCGTCCTCGAGGGGCCTGAGGATATCGAGGGGCTGGTCTGATCCCCGAAAGCGAGATTTAAGATAGATAGATGTAAGATTTATCATCTAAGACGCGCGAGCTGGATCGAGGCGAAAATGTCAGTTCTGGTAGTGAATAACTATGGTCAGTTCAACCACCTGATCCACCGGAGCATAAGAGATCTAGTTCCGGCGAAGATGATCTCGAACCAGACTCCAGCAGAGGAGATCGAGGCCGACGGCCTGATCCTCGGCGGGGGTCCGACCCTTGAGCGAGCCGGAAACTGCCCCGAGTACCTGACGAAGCTCGACATCCCGATCCTCGGCATCTGTCTCGGCCTCCAGGTGATGGCCGAGACCTTCGGCGGGAAGGTCGAGACGGGCACCGTCGGCGGGTACGCCGAGGTCGATGTCGAGGTGCTGGAGGAGGACGATATTCTGAAGGGCCTCTCTCCGAAGATCAGGACCTGGGCCTCTCACGCCGACCAGGTAGTCCGGCTTCCTGAGGACTTCCGGGTGCTGGCAAGGTCCGAGGTCTGCGAGATTGAGGCGATGAGGCACAAAGAGCGGCCTCTCTATGGCGTCCAGTGGCACCCCGAGGTCGTCCACACCGAGGGCGGGATCCAGCTCCTGGAAAACTTCCTTGAGGTATGTCGGAGATAGGCGAGCCCGCCGGTCCCAGCGGCATCGAGGAGATGCTGGCGGATTTTGTGCTCCAGCTTGAGGCGGCCGAGCGCCTCTCCGCGGAGACCATCGCCCGCGAGATCGTGCGGATCGGCTTTCGGTGCGTGAGGTGCGGCGACTGCTGCCGGGGCGAGGAGAACAGCGTCGCGGTCTTCCCCTTCGAGGTCAGGGCGATCATCGCCGAGACGGGCGAGAGCTGGCTTGCGGCCGTCGAGCCCCCTCTGGAGGGGGAGTGGGACGCCGAGGGGAACTTTCACACCCTGGAGTGGCGGCTCCGAAAAGCCGGCCGGGACTGCAAGTACTATTCTGAGGAAGGCTGTCGGATCTACGGCGCAAGGCCCCTCCTCTGCCAGACCTACCCTTTTTACTTAGATGACGGTCGTCTCCGCTGGTCCGAGTGCCGGGGGCTCGGTGGAGAGATCGACGCCGGGGAGGCTCAGGTGCTCGCCGAGCTTCTGAAGATGCGGGAGATCGTCGAGATCAGGGAGGCGATCGATCTAATCCGAAAATACGAAGACTTCGAGAGGGGCGAGCCGTCGCCTCACGGAAAATGCGTCGTCCACGACAGCGAGGGCGAGCACGAGATCGAATGGTCCAAGATTCCTGGGGCTCTCGGACGGCGGCTTCGAAAGTCGCAGAGATGGTAACGACGCCGAGGGCTATCGGTTTGCCGCTGGCGGGATCAATTCTTTGGCCTTCGCTTCGGCGGGATCGATAACACCTTCTTTGAGATTTGCAAGCAGCATCTCTTGGCTGTCATAGAGATAAACAGGCAAAACCCAGGGATAGCGTTTGATGTGTTTGAATAGCTCGTATTCATAATCCGAACTTAGCATTAAAGGCTGAACAGCCACAGATGGAAGCTTCTCTACCACATGCGCCAACTCTGCAGGGACGCTTCTGGGCTCGGTGATATCAGCAATTATGAATCGGGAGAGGTGAGCTAAGGTAGAAATTGTCTCTGCTGTATCTCGGCTTGCAGGCCCATCGAAATCAAATACTATTGGCAGATAATCCTGTTTCCTCAGTTCATCCCGGATGGCGTCAAGCACCGTTTTTCGTTCGTCTGTAAACCTGCCCAGAATGAGCACTGCCTTCCTGGCGATGGTATCGATCACGTCTCGTATCTTTGGGCTGTGGAGTAGCAAGTAAATGAATTGGGCAACTTCCAGGTTGTCCACGGTGATGACTGGCTCATCATCACGAGTGATTATAAGATTGGACTGGCCTTTGGGTATACCTTCTAATCTCCAGGCAGAAATTCCGTAAACCTTACAATTTGATAGGATCACATCAACAATTTTAGTTTCAACTAACTGGGCACAACTCATGTTAGCATCAGTCAGGTCAGCCCCACTCATGTCAGCATAAATCAGGTTAGCCCAAGTCAGGTCAGCCCCAATTAGGTTAGCCCCCCTCAGCTTAGCCATAACCAGTCGAGCCCCGCTCAGGTCGGCCCATCTCAGGTCAGCATCAGTCAGGTCAATCGCGATCAGGTTAGCATCTCTCAGGTTGGCCCCAGCCAGATCAGCCCCAATCAGTTCAGCATGTAGCAGGTTCGCCCCAGTCAGATAAGGCATTATGTCTGGGTTCTCTTCCCTCCAACGATTCCAGACTTCCACACCCTGCCAGAGAATCCCAAGATGCTCATTATCCGCCACCGTGCTGACCCCCGCCAAACCTTGCCAAAAGTCTAAAAGACGGGCCCTTTCACCGACCCTCGTCCTGGACCTCGTACTCCAGGGTGCCGATGGCGTGCTTGAAGACGATGATCTTCTTGCCCTTCCCGACGTCCAGGAGCAGCTCGTAGTTGTTGTGCGACTCAAGCTTCGCGATCAGGGGCCTTCCGTCCATCAGCCTGATCGTCACCTTCTGGCCCACGGCCTTGGGGATGAACTGCTTGGGCTTGGTCGTCTCCTTCTTCGTCTCCTCTTCTCCCTCTCCCCTCATATCCATGAACATGATCTTCAGCTCCTAATGATCTCGAATCGTCCCTTCGAGAAGGCTCTTTCCCTCCTCCGATCGAAAGAGGGGCGGCTCCCAGTCCTCGACGATCCGCCACCTCTCCCTGCTTCTCTCTTTCCTCCTCGTATTTTCCTCCCCCTCTTCGCCGCCCTCGGCTTTCGCCACCTCTGCCCGGCGGATCAGAATCCCCCGCCTCTGCCACGCCGGGCTCTTGGCGAGGTTTGTGCCCCTCGCAAAGAGCATCTCGTGGATCTCGGCCTCCTTCATCCCTCGGAGGCGGCCCATCGCCTCGTCGGGGGCGAGGCCGTCGTCGATGAGGGCGTAAAAGCCGCTGGAGAATACGTGGTTTCTCCAGGCCTCGTCCTGCCTTCCGGCGAAGTACTCGTATATCTCGCCGGGGCAGA
This sequence comes from Methanothrix sp., assembly GCA_040770465.1. Classification (GTDB taxonomy): domain Archaea; phylum Halobacteriota; class Methanosarcinia; order Methanotrichales; family Methanotrichaceae; genus Methanocrinis. The sequence continues at coordinate 7,826 of JAXGJB010000002.1, forward strand.
GGGGGATCGACCTCGCGTCCATGGCGACGGCTTTTCCGAGGCCGATGGAGAGGAAGCCCGAGAGGGACCCCGCCACCACCGAGTCGATCTTCTCCAGCCGGCCGTTGAAGGGCGCCTCGCCGAATAGGAGGTTCACCTCGTCGGAGAAGGTGAAGGCGAGGGAGGCTGCGAGCCCCGACCCCTCGACGAACGCCCTCGCCGCCGTCGCCATCGCCCTCGCGAATTCGAGGTCGTGGGGCTTATCGGCTTTGCTGAGCAGCTTTCCAAACCCCCTCCCGTCGGCCCTCACCACCAGTGGAGCCCGGACCCGGAGGTCGGAGTAGACCTCGCGGCGATCAGCCCTTCTTCTCGTCATCGCTGTAAGGCGCGGGCACGGTGCCGAAGTGCTTTGTGATTATGATGTCCCCGACGGCGGTGACCCCCAGATAGGGTATGATGATCCCCTTCCCCTTGAGGTCGAGGAAGGACTTGTTGACGTTCCCAAGAGCAAGGCCGCTCACCTCGCCTACATCCGGGTCGAGGACCACGTCGTCGACCCTCCCGACGAAGATCCCCTTCTGGGTGTAGACGTCCTGATCCAAAAGTGCGGTAATTTCGATGCGCATCTCGTCCCCTCCTTACCGATTTACGCTCTCATATCTTAAATCTTCTGATCAGTTCTGCCCGGCAAAATATGGATCTTCAAGGAATCCCTCAGAGGCTTGCGCGATGACGGATCCGGGCCGGGCTTGGCCGATCCGATGCCTCCGGTGCCGGAAAAGAGATCGATGGAGAGATGGAGATGATCCAGAATGCGTTTGATCTGATCAAAAAGAGGCATCGCATCCTGCCAGACAGGACGGTTCACGATGAGATTGAAGCTGGAAGGGGTCGCGCCCGCGCCCCTCCCAGCACCCCCTTCATCATCCTCCCCTCCCTTTGGGGAGATCTTCATCATCTTGATGCCGGGAGGAAGAGGAGGTGAAGGATGAGACCCTCCCGGCGTCGGTCCCCCTGTGCCGACTTTCTCTTGCGGAGTTGTATCATCGCCAATTTCGGAACGTCTGATGAGGATCGGAGGATTGAGCCGGGTCAGTCGCCCCGGCGGTCCAGGCCACGGATGATCCCAATAATCCCGACGATCCCGCCATCCCCGGTCCAGTCTTGTCTGGATGCAGGTCTGCCACTGCAGGACGCTGGTTGTACCAGCCCCAAATGTATCGGGGGCTGGACGGTCCCACGGGCGTCAAGAGATTGAGGTTGCTGCCCGCAGGCGTCACCTCTGGCCAGAAGTAGTGGTTCATGGTCATGTACCCGTGATGGTAATATGTCCCATCCGGCCAGGACGTCCCCATATTGTGCCCCGGTTCGTACTCCGACCACCCGAAAGATGAAAACGACATGCTGGAGCCCGTGGTCGCAAACGTCGCCGTGCCAGCCCCCGCGGCGGTGGCGGACGAGACCGCCGTCGCCAGGATCATCGCCAACAGAGATATAGTCCCCATTATGTAAGGAAGGTTCTCCTTTGCGAACGCCTCCTTCGCGAATCTCTTCAGGGACTCTTCGCCCAATTTAGTCGTAGCCAACCCCCCAACCATGCTCAAATCACCTACAAAGTCTTACTTCGTTCACAACCTACCTCTCCACCAACCATAGCCTGGCCTGGGAAATTTAAATACCTATTTTTCATATCAGGCCCCTGTTAGTCGGTTTTTGGCCGGTTCCGGTTATGTGAACCGCCTGTGACCCTCATGTAGACGACCTTAGGGGGAAATAGGGGGAAAGAAGGGGAGTGGGGGTTGGAGGGGCGGTCGGGTTGGCGGGAATGGCTACAAAAGTTTTTATCTACAGACGTCTTTTTATACTAGAGTACTCCAACTGTATTATATGAAACTTATATCTATCTTAGGTGCAGTTTTGCTGCTCTGGTCGGCTTTAATAGTGGGTGTAGGATCAGGTCTAAAATACGATATTGGGGGCAAAGGAGAACCATTTGGTGGAGATGGTTACCACGGCACTCACTCCGTTCAATTAGATTACGACCAAAAGATACGGTATGTAAGAATAGATATCACAGATCCGATACCTTTTGATGAGTTAGATGATCTCTCTATAGCTATAAAACCACTGACTGAATGTGGATTTATATATATCGAACTCTGGTTTGACGGCGATGGTGACGGGAAGTGGAAAAGCAAAAGCGAACGAGATTTGAAGCTTTTTACCTCACGGCTCAGTATATCCGATCTTGGATTAGTGGTGAATGAATGGACAGATCTTAATGCGATGGATCTTGAATACGGCGAGAGCAGAGCTAGAGATCCAAAATTTGATCTTCAGGACTGGATGGATGATACAGAAAATTTAAATTTAATAAGATTATATGTTAGATTCGATACTACTTCAAAAACATACCCAACAATTGGCAGCATATGGCTATTCGATTACTTCAGAATAAACGGCATGGTCGCCAGCTTTGAGCCGGACGAGGGCCCCACCGAGAAGACAGGAAAACCGAGCAGGATTAGCGAGGGTGGCAAGATCACCTACACCATCACTTATGGGAACGATTTGATGACGAACCTCACCAACTTCGTCATCGTTGAGTATTATGACTCCAGGATGAGCCTCATCTCGGCAGACCCCCGCCCGGACCCTGGGACCAACAACGTCTGGACGATAGGAAACCTCTCTCCCGGCAGCTACGGCAAGATCGTCCTGGTGATGAAGATGTATAAGCAGAACTTCGTCGCGGACGTCGATGGGCGGGTCCTCGGGGACGGCTTCGTCTCCGTCCGGCGGAGGTTCACCACCGATAGGAGCCCCTCGATGATAGTAAACCAGGTCAGGATATCCTCCGACCAGCGGGAGTGGCAGAGGAGGGTGGTGACGCCGGTGAGGCCCATCGTGGGGACGACCCTCAGCTTCACAGAGCACGGCTCCGGGCGCTACTCATCGGAGGAGGTTTTGAGCTACAGGACCACCACCATGAAGATGGATCGGTCCTTTGACGCCGTCCGGGCACCGACGTCCCTCTCCCTCCCCTTCGGCCGCGCCATCGGCTTTGACTCCGGCTGGGGCGCAAGCCACCTCTGCATGGACGAGAAGAGGGGCTCGATGATATGGGATCGGTATTTATACGCCGACAGGCTCAACTGCACGGGCCGGGCCAATGTTCGGAGCACGAGGCTCATCCTCGACTCCGAGTCGAACTTCTCCGGGATGGCGATATACGAGATAAAGAGCCACACATCCGGGCGCGACGCCGATCTCGCCAGCGTCTTTGAGGGGAGCTACTCCCTCAGAACAGGAAGCGAGGTCTATAAGTGATGTATTAATTTGAGTGAATGAAAACGCAGGAAGAAGACTTGGACCGCCAAATGAGCAAAAGGGATGTGGATGAGAGGGCGGAGGGAGATGCCCTCTCATCCTCATAGGAGGTCTGGCGATCTTCTGTTTCCCACTCCCCTTCCCGCTGAAATAGGCTACAACTCCCCCCTTTAAATGGCTATTTTTCACGTACGGTTCACGTTGGTTTCATCTGAAATCATCCGCCCAAACCGCAAGTCTATTATCCTCGAAACCGGCCTGTGAACTTCATGGGTCTCAACGTCCCCAAGTTCATCGATGAAGCCATAGCAGAGATTCGTCGCACGGTGGAGGGAAGAGCGGTCATCGGCCTCTCGGGGGGGGTGGACAGCTCTGTCTGCGCCTTTCTCGCCCGGGAGGCGATCGGAGACCGGCTCCTCCCGGTCTACGTCGACAGCGGCCTCATGCGGAAGAACGAGTCCAAGAAGATAGCCGAGACCTTCTCCGACTTCAACCTCATCACCGTCCACGCTGAGGAGAGGTTTCTCGGCGCTCTTGCTGGGATCGTCGACCCCGAGGAGAAGAGGAAGGTGGTGGGAGAGACCTTCATCCGGGTCTTCGAGGACGAGGCGAGGCAGATCGGCGCCGAGTACCTGATCCAGGGGACGATCTACCCCGACCTGATCGAGTCGGAGGGGGGGATCAAGTCCCACCACAACGTCGGAGGCCTTCCCCTGAAGATGGAGTTTAAGGGTATCGTCGAGCCCCTCCGGGAGCTCTACAAGGACGAGGTGAGGGCCGTCGCTCGGGGGCTATCCATGCCTGCGGAGATATGCGAGCGGATGCCCTACCCCGGCCCCGGCCTCTCCGTCAGGATCCTCGGAGAGGTGACCCGAGAGAAGCTCGAGGTCGTCCGGGCGGCAAACGCCATCGTCGAGGAGGAGCTGTTGGGCTTTCTCCCCTGGCAGGCCTTCGCTGCGATCCTGGGGAAGGCGACCGGGGTGAAGGGCGACATCAGGGCCTACGGCTACGTGGTGGCGGTGAGGGCGGTCTCGTCCAGGGACGCCATGACCGCCGACGTTCTGGAGCTGCCGTGGGAGGTCCTGAGGCGGATATCCACCAGGATCACAGGAGAGATCCCCGAGGTGTCGAGGGTCGTCTACGACCTGACACCAAAGCCCCCGGGGACGATCGAGTTCGAGTGACGGGATCGGATACCGCGATAAGCTGAAGTTCAGAGGACGCCCTTGGTGCTGAGGACGAGGTCGCCCTCGACCCTTTTCGCCTCTTTCAACGCGAGCCCCAGGGACTTGAAGATGCTCTCGGCCTTGTGGTGGTCGTTATCACCTTCGAACTTCAGGTTCAGGGTGAGCCGACCCCCATCAGTCAGGGCCGCGAGGAACGTCCTCACATCCTGAGATGCGAGGTCTCCGATCAGGTCGCTCTCAAACTCGCCGGCCATGACCAGGTACGGCCTCCCTGATATGTCCAGGGCCGCCAGGGCCAGGGCCTCGTCCATGGGGACCGCCGCCCAGCCGTACCGTTTTATACCCTTCTTATCCCCCAGGGCGGCGGCGAGGGCCGCCCCCAGGGCGAGGCCCAGGGCCCGAGCCCTCTGGGCCGCGATCCCGCCCTCGGCCTTCGCCGATATATCGATCCCGCTCATCCTCGCCAGGGCCGAGAGCATGTGGTCGAGAAACCCCGATCCGGAATCAGGATTCGCCTCGCCCCTGCCGTCGAGGTCGAGATCGACCATCGCCCGCGCTCCGCCCACCTTTGATTCTCCCTTCCCCTTCCTCATGCCATCACCTGCTTATTCTCCTCCACAAACCCAACCTTCCACGAAATCTCCACAAACCCACTCCACCCCTATACGAAACCTCCACAAACCCTCCATGAACCTCTCGGTCACGATCTGAGGGCTGAAAGGGCCTCCCTGAAGTCGAGCTTTCCCGTATATATCGCCGTACCGACGACGGCCCCGGCGGCCCCCGCGTCCCTGAGGACCAGGACGTCCTCCACCGTCGAGACCCCGCCGGCCGCCACCACCGGGATATCGACCGCCTCGACGAGCTTTCGGGTCGGCTCGGGGTCGATCCCCCGGACCTGCCCCTCGACGTCGATGTTGGTGAAGAGGATCGAGCCTGCGCCCCTCTCCTGGAATAGGAGGCCAAGCTCGATCGCCCCCTTCTCCAGGTCCCTCTGCCACCCCTCGGTGGTCACCTTCCCCCTTCTCACGTCCAGGGCCACCATCACCCTCTCGGAGCCGAAGTCGGCCGCAAGCTCCGTCACCATCTCGGGTCGGGCCAGGGCGGCCGTCCCCAGGATGACCCGGTCGACGCCAAGGTCGAGGAGCGACGCTGCATCCTCCCGGGTCCTGATACCGCCGCCGACCTGGATGAAGAGGTCGAGGGTCTCCACGATCTCCTGGAGGATGGGTCCGTTGATCCGAACCCCCTGGATCGCCCCGTCCAGATCGATGATGTGAAGGACCCGCGACCCCATCTCGGCCCATCGGACCGCCTGGGCCAGGGGGTCGTCGAGGCTGACCACCTCGGAGCCCGGCACCCCCTGAACAAGCTGGACGCATTTTCCACCGCGGAGGTCAACCGCGGGGAAGAGATCAAAACTCATGAGAGGAGGCTAGATCCCCTCAGACCTTAAGTTTTTGGGGCATCTAGCTCCAGAACCTCTTCGTCCTGGCGTACTCGCGCTCTGCCTTGAGGATGTCCCGGTAGAAGTCGGTCTCGTCCCGGCGGAGGTTACGCATCAACCTCGCCGCCGTCTCGGGGCCGAGGCCGCGGCTCGCGAGGGTGACGGCGGCGGCCTTGCCGTAGGTGAGGACGAGGTTTGCGTTCCGATAGACCCTTTTCGTCCTCCGCCGTTCTTCGGGGGTCTTCGCCTCCTCGGGCTTTCTTGCGATCCTGATCTCCTCTTCCTCCCAGGGTTTGAGGGCCGCCACCATCCTCGATCCGCAGATGGGGCACTCGGGAACCGCTGGCACATTCTTGACCATCCGGAGCGACTTCCACTTTTTGCAGCTGACGCAGAAGAGGATCACCCGGTCGTTCATGATCCGATCTTTGAGAAGCTCGATTACGGCGCCGTCGGCCCGTTCCGGAGCAGTCACGTCCCTTCCGCCGCGCCTCCCCTCGGAGCCGATGGGGCTCGGCGCCGAGGTGGTGACGGAGATCTCGCCGGACCTCACCATCTCCAAGACCTCCTTCGCCCTCTCGACGTCGAGCCGATCGAAGAATACCTCCCTCATCGCCTCCCGGCCGATGGGCCCGTCGACGAAGAGGCCGAGGACCCTCTTCAAGCTCACCGTTTCCCGGTCGACGTCCCGGCGGAGGGCCCCGAACCTCCGGGCGACGTGGACCATCCTCCAGGTGAATAGCGACGTGTTCTTGAGGGTCATCTCCAGGATCGGTCCGATGTGATCGGGGTCGGTCTCGGCGATGAGTGCTGCCACCTCTTCGGCCATGATCGTCTTCGGGGTCTCAAGGCCGATCCGGTAGGGGTCGACGTCGAGGGCGACGCTCGTCCCGAGCCTCGCCGAGAGTAGGGCGGTCATGACCCTCCCCAGGGACTCGTTCACCTGATGGCCGAAGCAACCGTTGACGGTGAGGTAGGTTCCATCCCCCTCGACGACGATGGTCCGGTGATCGGGGACGGGCAGGTGATGAGCGAGCTGAGACTTTATCATCTTCACGAAGACCATCGCCGCCTCCGGGTCCACCGGGTATTCGCCGGTCAGAAAGCCGATGGCTGCAGCCTCGCCTCTCCCGGCCGTGCCGTTGCCTTTCCCTTCATCATTCGCAGCTCCGCCTTCACTGTCACCCTCCACCGCGCCGCCGTCACCGTCATCGTCCGCCGCTCCGCCGTCGCTGTCATCGTCCGCCGCTCCGCCGTCGCTGTCATCTCCCCCTCCGCCACCCACTTCCAGGATCCGGGCCACCCGCCCTCTGATCTCTCCAGCCTCCTGGGCCACCCCCCAGGGGACGGGGATCTCCTCCCCCGACCAGGAGGGGATCTCGCCCCCCCTCTGGATGGGGGCGACTTTGATCTCCCCCTCCTCGTCGGATATCTCCACGATCTCCCACATCTCGCCCCGTGAGACGAAGGTGGCCCCCGGCTCGGCGAAGTTGACGACGAAGGCCTCGTCGAGGGTGCCGACGGGCTTTCTTCCCACCACGTCGAAGACCTTGTACCTCTTCTCGTCGGGGATCATCGATAGGTTCTGGTAGTAGTACTGCCAGGACTTCCTCCTCCTCCGGAGGACGCCGTCCTCGAAGGAGACGAGCCAGTGGTCTGCGATCTCGCGGGCCACCTCCTCCATCTCGGCGAAGGCGAGGTCCCGGAATGGATAAGACCTCTTCACGATCTCAAAGCACCTTTGCAGCGTGATCTCGCCGAAGTCGAGGGCGAGCCCCACCAGCTGGTTTGCCAGGACGTCCTTCGGACTCTGGTGGACCCTCGTCTCCTCAAGCTCGCGAGAGTTCGCCCGTCTCGCGATCGCCGCGGCCTCGGCGACGTCGTCGGGGCCGGTGGCGATGATCGTCCCCGCCGAGGTCATTCCCATCCGATGGCCGGCTCTTCCAACCCTCTGGACGAGGCGGGAGACCTCCCTTGGCGAGCTGTACTGGATGACGTGGTCGACGTCTCCGATGTCGATCCCAAGCTCCATCGAGGAGGTGCAGACGAGCCCCCGGAGGCGCCCCGCCTTGAAGGCTTCTTCCGCCTCGATCCTCGCCTCTTTTGAGAGGCTCCCGTGGTGGACCCCGATCCTCTCGCCCAAAATCCGAAAGCTCGAACCCAGCACCTCGGCGGCCTGGCGGGTGTTGACGAATACGAGGCACCTCTCTTTCTCCACCGCCTCTCTTATCGTCCGGATCTGGGCTGCGAGGACGGGGTCGCACTCCAGCTCCTTTGCGAGGGCGTAGTCGCCGCCCCTCGGCTGGGGCGAGATCACCCGGAACCTCGCCTGCCGCTCCACCTCCGCCTCGACGATCCTGCAGATCCTCTCTGGCCCCACGAGAAACTCGGCCACCGCCTCCGGCGATCCCACGGTGGCCGAGAGGCCGACCCTCTGGAACTCTCCAGCCACCTCCACCATCCTCTCCAAAACGACGGCGAGCTGGGACCCCCGCTTCGATGCCGCCAGCTCATGGACCTCGTCGATGACGACGGTTTTGACGCCCCGAAGGTTCATTCGGAGCCGTTTTCCTGTCAGCATCACCTGGAGGGTCTCTGGAGTCGTGATGAGGAGGTCAGGAGGCCGAAGGGACTGGGCGCGCCTCTCGGATTGGGTGGTGTCGCCGTGGCGGACGGCGACGGTGATCGAGAGCTCCTCGCCCCAGCTTTTGAGGCGGGAGAGCATGTCCCGATTGAGGGCCCGAAGCGGCGTGACGTAGACGGCGGAGATCCTGCCGCCCGTCTCCACCTCCTCCTCCTCACCGTTTCCTCCTCGCCCACCTGTCCTCCCGTCCTCTCCGCTCTCACTTTTTCTCTCACTTTTTCTCCCGTCGCCCTCTCCTCGCCCCCCACTTCCCTCCCCCCTTCCCGCCGTCCTCCCGCGAGGCCGGGCTTTATCCCGGAGGATCTTGTGAAATACGGGGAGGGCTGCAGCCTCGGTCTTGCCTGTCCCGGTGGGGGCTATGAGGAGGACGTCCTCGCCTGCCAGAATACGGGGGATGGCCTTCTCCTGGGGCGGAGTCGGCTCCGCTATCTTCTGGCGGGCGAGCATCCCCCGGATCTCGGGCCGGAGCCTGGAAAAGGCGGTCACAAATCATAAGTTCACCGAGGGATAATAATAGCCTCGCGTGGAGGAATTTTTCTGCAGGTGGCGGTAGTCGGAGCAGGGGATTACGAGGAGAAGAGGTGCGAACTCGCGCGAGAGCTTGGCCGGAAGATCGCAGAGCGGGGTCACGTCCTGATCACCGGCGGCCTTGGCGGAGTGATGGAGGCCGCCTCAGAGGGGGCAAAGAAGGCGGGGGGAGTGACCGTCGGGATCCTCCCCGGGGAGAAGGAGACGGCAAACAGCTACGTCAACGTCGCCATCGGCACCGGGATGGGCCACGGGAGAAACGCCATAATCGTCCGGAGCTCCGACGTGGTGATCGCGCTCCCGGGCCTCTACGGCACCCTCTCCGAGATCGCCCTGGCCCTGAAGATGGGAAAATTGGTGATCGACCTCGGCGACTGGAACGTCGATGGGATGCAAAAGGCTGCAAGCCCCGAGGAGGCGATGAAGATCGCGGAGGGGAAGCGATTGGCGAAGTCTGGCGATTGATCCGGCTTGAAAATGGGCAACGAATTTGGGATCTCTTCGGTGCTTCTCGCCGAATCCTGCCCGGGTTGAAGAGCCCAGTTCTATCTTTTTGCCCCTGACCATCCGGCGAATATCATCCGCTGTCTTCCCCAGCTGATCCATTTCTCTCGTAATCTTTTTAACATACTTCGCCCATGTCGCTCTCATGTTCAAGCACAGCTGGGTTTTGGCACTGCTTCTCGTCCTGGCCGCAGCCTTCGCCTGCGGCTGCCAGGAGAAGGCAGGAGAGGGAGAAGAGGCTGCAACAACTGGAGCCGAAGATGTTGAAGAGGCTGCAACAACTGGAGCCGAAGATGTTGAAGAGGCTGCAACAACTGGAGCCGAAGATGTTGAAGAGGCTGCAACAACTGGAGCCGAAGATGTCGAAGGGGCTGCAGCAACTGGAGCCGAAGACGTTGAAGAGGCCGCAGATGACGCAGTAGGCAAAGTCGAGGCCGAGTGCTAGCACTGAGCCGAAGCAACATCGGGCGCTTCGCTTTTTCTCCTTTTTTGCCGAGGGCGACGAGTTCATCTCGGAAATATTCTTTCATCTTCCATCGATCGGCTTTGCGCCTCCGGGCATCTCGTCTCGCCTCCGGGCAGCGCCTCCGGGGCTTCTGGCCATCATCTCAAGGTCCCTGATCCTCTCTTCCTGGGAGATGAACGCCTCCTCCAGATCCAGCAGGTTCTCAACCTGGTGCTCCAGGTCTTTCAGCCTCGATTCGATGCTCACCCGGAAGGCGAGATAGCTGAAGATCAGGGTCAGAAGGGCGCTGGTCATCGCTCCCGCTGCGGCGATCAAAAGGGACCCTTCGTTGATCTCTATGGCTACCACCAATTCTCACCTATCCTGTCCTGTCCTATCCTATCCCCGACCTGGAGGATGGACCCCGCAGGCGCCACCTCCGGCGGGAAGCCGATCAGGCGCCCATAATCTCGTCATTTTATATCGCAGTTCTTCGCGCGGCGCGGAAGTAATGCCGGGCTGGAATGGCACGACGGGATAAGCTTTGAATGACAGGCTCAAGGGTGCGCGCTGGAATTATTCACCTACGAAGAAGTTTCATCCGGCCAGGGTCCGAGATACAGAGTAGAAATCTTTTTACGCATCGGGTTCATTATTATTCCGCGTAAGAGGGAGACTTACATGAGAGGATTCAAGAATATCGGAATCGGTTTTGTCCTGCTGATCTTCATCGGCGGGACTGGACTGGGCCAGCTCGGTGATCTGGAGCTTGAACAACCCAGTGGCGATGCGTTCCCCGAAGGCGACGCGGGAATTGCGGCTTACATAAACACAGGCCAAACGATAGACATCGAGAAGGTCAAGACCATCTTCGCCTCAGTTGATCAGGTCGGAGACAACTACATCGTCGGCGTGGTCCCGATCGAGAACTGGGGCGGAAATATAGACGTCCATCTGTACGCGGATGCCGACGGCTGGGTGGTAGCTTACCTCAAAAAGAGCGAGCCCGCATCAGAGATAATGCAGTGGAGTGGTGATGTGGATAATCCCAACATCGGTGTGATAAGTTCGACAACCCTCGAACAAGCGTTGTATAAGGCTGGAGATGCCACAGGCGTGGGAATTGTGGCAGGAAACATAAAGTACTACGATTTTGAGTATCCCAACGCCAACCGGATGATGATCGTCGCCAAGACGCAAGCGACTGCCGGTTCTAGTATACATCAGTTGGAGATTCCAGAAAATTACATACTTTTCGAAGCGTCCTACTACCATTACATATACCATTTCGGTATCGAGAAAAATTGGAAAACTTATTGGTGGGATTCCAATCTGAATGTAGATGGGTCTGTAATTAGTGACGCGTTGACTTCATACCCAGGAGATGAGGTTTCCCAATGGTGGCGCGATTTCGGCGATTACAAGGGAGCGATTCGTCCCGGGACGCTACAAACAATTTCGATATCGTACGATAAAAGCTCTGGATGTATAGATCGTGGTTCCGCAGGCGTCGCCACAGTTCTGATCTACAGGGCAACGTAGGTGATGATGAAGATGAGAGGAGCAGTTATCGCCCTTATTTTCATCTCGATCCTGGCCCTTCAATTGACTGGAACGGCTGACGTCACCGTGACCGACGCCGACGGAATATTTGAGAGGAACCTGTCGAGGGTGGCGATCCCAACCAACGCCGAGCCTGTGACCGACGTCTTCAGCTTCAACGAGAACGCCGTCTCGGTCGAGGAGCTCGCGGCCGTCGAGATCGAGACGGAGCCTCTGCCGATCAGTGACATATTCTTCGTCAACGAGCAGGCTTCGATGGAGGAGCCCCTCATCCCCACGAAGGTGCCCACCACCACCGAGCCCCTGGAGAGCATCTTCATCCTCCACGAGGGGGCGAAGGCCTTCTCGCCCTTGACCTACCCTGTCGAGGCGGTCCGGGACTCTCGGCCTCCGGTGATATCCAACGTCACCGTGACGAACGTTACTGGGTCCTCGGCAACACTCTTTTGGGAGACAGACGAGTTCGCAGACGGGCTCGTCGAGTACGGGACTAATCCTGGAAACTACACCGATCAGAGGTCCGACGAGCTCTTCGCGTTGAACCATACCCTCCTCCTGGACGGGCTTTCGCCGGAGACGGGGTACCGCTTCGCGGTGACGGCGACCGATCGGAGCGGAAACTCGGGCCAGAGCGCTGAGTACGACTTCGCGACGACTGGGCTCTGAAAAGAGCCCAAAAACTCTTTTTTTTACATCGTTGCACCTTGTCGGATTCATCGTGGACCTACTCTGGCAGGCCAAGCCGGGCCTTCCGCCCTGAGCGGATAGAAAAATTGGAGGGGGGAGAGGCGAATGAAGGGGGATTTTTAGGGGGGCCTCTCCCGGCCTCTATCATATCATGGCAATGGGAGGCCGCAACCCTGGGGTTTGCGTCCTCACAACCATACCTTCTTCTTCGCCCTACAAAAGGTCGAGGCTCGCGGGGCGAAAGTAATCGAGGGCTTCGCTTCCCAAAAGCTATAAGGGGGCCTGTTGCATGGGCGGTTTGGCATGACGATCCAAAGACCGAGAGGGACACGAGACTTCCTGCCGGCTGACTCCTTCAAGAGGGGCGTCGCGAGGAAGAGGATGCAGGACCTGCTGGAACGGTGGGGCTACCAGGAGATATCAACCCCCACCTTCGAGCATCTGGAGCTCTTCACCGCCAAGTCGGGGCCGTCGATCATCGAGGAGATCTACGCCTTCAAGGACAAGGGCGGCCGGGACCTGGCGCTCCGGCCCGAGCTGACGGCCCCCGTGATGAGGATGTACGTCAACGAGCTCCAGACGGCCGCAAAGCCCCTCCGGCTCCACTACTTCGGAAACTGCTTCCGGTACGAGCGGCCCCAGCGCGGTCGGTTCCGGGAGTTCTGGCAGCTGGGGGCGGAGCTCGTAGGAAGCGACCGGCCCGACGCCGAGGCGGAGGTGATCGCCCTCGCATCAAAGCTGATCGATAGCGCCGGCGTCTCAGGAGACCTCCACATCGGCTACCTGGGCCTCATAAGGGCGATGATGGGGAAGATCCCGGCCGCCGAGAGGCCGGCGGTTATGAAGTTCATCGACAAGAAGGAGCGGTCCCTCCTCGCCGAGAAGCTCCAGGAGATCGGAAGAGACCACCTCGGCATCGTTGAGCTGATCGACCTCAAGGGGAGGAGGGCTCTCGACCGGGCGATGGAATTGGCTGAGGACCTGGCCCGCATGCCCGGCGAGACGCCATCCGAAGAGGTGGAGGCGGCTTCCTCTGAGGCACCATCCTCCCGCGGCGCAGGGGATCGGGAGGCGAGGTCGGACCGGGCGGCGTCCTCAGACCTGGACTTTGCTCAGTTCGCGGAGCTTGTGGACCTTCTGGATGTATACAGCGTGGAGGCGACGGTGGACTTCGAGATCGTCCGGGGCCTCGAGTATTACACCGGAACCGTCTTTGAGATCTACGCCTCAGGCCTCGGCGCCCAAAACCAGATCTGCGGAGGCGGAACCTACATGCTCGCAGGCCTTCTCGGAGGCCAGGAGACGAGGTCGACGGGCTTTGGGATCGGGTTTGATAGGATCATGGAGATCGTCGCCCTCGAAGAGAGGCCGCCCGCGCCCGTCGCCGTTGTCTTCGTCCCGCAGGTCCGGGCCGAGGCGATCAGGGCTGCCGCTGCCCTTCGCGATGGCGTCGCCCGACCCGTCGTCCTGGACGTGATGGGCAGGGGGCTCGGAGCCCAGCTGAAACAGGCGAGCAGCATCGGCGCGAGCTTCGCCGTCATAATAGGCCCCAAAGAGGTCGAAGAGGGTAGGTTCACCCTGAGGAACATGGCGACTGGCTCTCAGGAGAGTCTGAGCCTGGAAGATATCGTAGAAGAGCTGGCGAGCTAGACCGCACAGTGACGGTGGGGCGACCTCGCCGGATTATACCTGCGGTCTAGAGCAGTGGGGCGGTTTGGGTGGGCAAAATGGATTTGCGGCCCGGCATCAAGCCTCAGCCGCCTACGCGACCGGATCTTTGAGAGACGTATCCTCCCGATTGAAGGTCGAAGGTCGATTTGAAGATCAGAGGAGCCCCAGGTTCTCCAGCTGGACCCGGACGATCTTCACGCCCTCCTCGCACTCCTCGGGCGACTTTCCTCCTGTCACCACCAGCTTTCCGGAGCTGAATATCAGAACCACCACCTTTGGGGTCTTGATCCGATAGACGAGCCCAGGGAACTGCTCGGGCTCGTACTCGATGTTCTCAAGGCCGAGGCCGAGGGCGATGGCGTTGAGGTTGAGGTCGGTCTTGAGGTCGGCGCTGGCGACGATGTTCTGGACGTGGATCTCGGGGTTGAGGTTGACGTCCTCAAACCCGATGGACTTGAGGGTCTGAGCCATATTCGTGATCACCGTCCTCACGTCCTCGACGTTCTTTGCGCCGGTGCATACCACCTTCCCCGAGGTGAATATCAGAAAGGCCGCCCGCGGTGCTTTGACCCTGTAGACGAGCCCCGGGAATTTCTCTTTGTTGTATTCGGCGCCCTCCAGCTCCGACTCGATCTTGATCAGATCGAACTCCTCGGCGAGCTTCGTCGAGGCGACGACGTTCTCTATGTTGATGGTGGACTCCATAATCACGTCTCTCCGGAAACCCCCTTTTTAAACTGAGGGTATATAAAGTATTGCGGAGTTGACAGAACGTCGGAAGGTCTTCCGCCAATTACGATATCGCCGATGGCCTCTGAGATGAGGATATTGGCGCGATCATGGCGGATGGCGGGACGGTCGGAGCCGGGAAGAAGGTCGGATCCGGGGAGAAGGTAGGGGGCGGGAAGAAAACCGGAGCCGGGACGCCATGGGTAGAGATGAATTTTTCGGGGAAAAAAGAGAAGCCGCCGATGGGATTCGAACCCATGACCTGCTGATCTATCGGGCCAGTCAATTCGGCCTTACGAATCAGCCGCTTTACCGGGCTAAGCCACGGCGGCACAGGCACACCCGGCATATAGCGGCCGTTCTCAATTTAAGCGTTGCGATCCGTTTTCCGACGTCTGCGACCACCCGAGTTTTCCTCTCAGACCCTTCTCCGATCCACCCGTCTACGAGGACTCGGCCATCTTCTTGACCTCTTCGGCCAGCCGCGGCAGGAATATCCCGATGTCGGTTACCAGGCCGATCGCCTGGGCCGTCCCCCGGTCCATCAGCTTAGTCACCGTGGAGGGGTTGATGTCGACGCAGATCGTCTTGACCCTCGACGGGAGGAGGTTTCCTGTGGCGATGGAGTGGAGCATCGTCGCCATCATGATCACCATGTCGACCCCCCGGAGGGCCTCGAACATCGCCTTCTGAGCCTCGACGGTGTCGGTGATGACGTCGGGGAGGGGGCCGTCGTCGCGGATTGATCCCGCCAGGACGAAGGGGATATTTCGCCTGATGCACTGGTACATGATCCCCCCCTTCAATTTGCCGTCCTCGACAGCCTGTTTTATGGAGCCGCTGGCGATCACCTCGCTTATGGCGTAGATATGGTTTCGGTGGCCTGCCGAGGTCAGGTTGCCGTGAGGGTCCATCCCCAGGCTCGTCCCGAAGAGCTGCCGCTCGATGTCGTGGACCGCCAGGGCGTTTCCAGCCAGGAGGGCGTCGATGTAACCGTCGCGGATCAGCTCGGCCAGGGCCTCCGCGGCACCTGTGTGGATTATCCCCGGACCGCCCACCACGGCGATCTTGCCACCGCTCCTCTTTGTTGCCAGGATCTCCTCGGCCAGCTGTTTCACGATCTCTCCCGAGGGGCGCTCCGAGGATACCTCGTTGGACATGAACTCGAAGAAGGTCTTCTCCCGGGGCCGTTCGGGGGGGACCACCCTCACCCCCGAGGTCCCGACGACGATCGCGTCGCCCTTCTCGATCTGGCCGATGGGAACGCACATCGCCCGATCGTCCTTCACTACGATGAGGCAGTCCATCTGGATGTCCTCCACCTCCAGCCAGGCGCCCCGGTGCCTGACGTGGGTGAGGTGATTTGTGGTGGAGTAGAATCCCCGGGGCACGACCCGGTCCTTGGGCGCGATCTCGAGGTGGACGTCTTCGGCCTCGATCGCCCGGGCGCCGAGGGGGTGGAGGGCGAGGAGGATCCTGTCGAGATGATCGGAGTCGTCTCCCAAGATGGCGATCTTCACGCGGCTCGTATCGTGCTTCTTTTTGCCCACCCGGAACGTCTTGATCTCAAACTCGCCGCCCATGCTCATTATCTTGTCCAGAGCCTTGGTGAGCGTGAGCGAATCAATAAGGTGTCCTTCCATCTCTATGTCGCAGCTTTCGCTCATGGTGACCAACCTTTACTCTCGATCTGATACCCTAAGAACCATTCCCTAATAATCCGTCCGGTTCAACCGTCCATTCCCCGACAAACCGTCCGATTCAAATTGTACACCTGGCGATCCATCCGATTCGAATCTTCCCTTCGTGGAAGTGTTCACCAGAGCTGCCCCTCGATGATCGACTCGGTCTTGTCGTTGGTGCTCAAGACGAGCCTTTTGATCCTGACCAGATGGCCTCCGGGACAGGCTCGGGGCGGATCGAAGATCGCCCGAACCCCCATCCTTCGGAAGTGCTCTTCGAAGTCCGTCGCCGTCTGGAGGTCTTTCACCATAATCTCGACCTCCTGGACGATCGCATCCCCTGATATCTTCGCCTCCACCGTCTCTCTCATGGGGCGGAGCATGCTCTTTCCCAGCCGAAGACACCTCTCCTCGAACTCGCCCTCTGGCTCCGACCACTCCGCCGCCTGGAACCCTTCGCGGACGACCCTGGAGAAGAAGAAGTCCTGGCCGTAGTCGTTGTAGTACCGGAAGGCGTACTCCAGGTCCATGCAGTTGCTCTCGGAGCTGGTGTACTTTATGGGGCTTGCGAGGTTCGCCGGGTCCTTGATGACGACCCCCTCCCTGCCCCTGGCCCCCAGGTCTCGAACGATCTCTTTAATCTTTGCCGCGGCATCCTCAAGCCCGAACTCTCCGAAGAGTCGGACGGACCGTAGATCGTACTCCTCGGCGAGGGCGTGAGTTTCAAGGGAGCCGTCCAGGTTCTTCCTACCCTTTCCCGACGAGTCGAAGAGGTAGAAGTCCATCGAATCTGCAGGGTATACCGCCTTTGGGACGTAGGGATTGTTTGGTCCCACCATCTCGCCGCAGAGGACGATATCCGGGTGGTCTTTGAAGATCTCGGGTGGTATCTGGTCGCGAGCCGCCTCTGTCGAGTAGGGGCAGATGAATCCGCCTCGTGTCAGGGCGACCGTCTCTCCCATCACCCTCGCCACCCGGACGTTGTGGCCGTTCATCTTCTCTTCGACGAGAACTCGCTGTGAAAAATGTCGTTTGATGGCGGGCTCAAGCATCATCGCCCGCCTTATCTTGGGGTAGCCGTAGACGATCTCGTCCTCGTTGAAGACGACCGTCCCCGCCTCTATCCCGGATACTGCCTTGTCGAACCTGAGGAGACGTGGCGGCGGCCAGTCGGATGCCCGGACCATCCGGCCGAGCATCCTCTCCATCCTCTCGGCTGAGACGCCGAGCCCGTCCGCCACGGCCCGAAGGTTCATTTCGGCTTCACCAGGTAGTCGAAGAAGCACCTCCTGGTCAGCATCCCTACAAGCTCGTTGTTCTGGTTTAAGACCGGCATCCCGCCAAGGTCCAGCTCAAGCATCTTCTTTCTCGCCTCCTCGAGAGGGGTGTCGATCATTAGCGACCTGACGTCCCGGCTCATGATGTCCGAGACGAGGAGGTTTTTGATCCGCGCCTCCTGCTGGCTGCTGGGGACCAGGTCCTTGAAAGCCCGGAGGGACTTTGCCACGTCCCTCTCCGATACGATCCCGATGAGTTTGCCGTTCTCCATGACGGGAAGCCGTCCGACGTCCTGGTCGAGCATCACCCGCCGGACGTGGATCAGCCGATCGGAGGGGGTGGCGGTGAGGGGCGTCCGCATGGCGTCGGCTGCAAGCCCCGTAATCCTGAGGGCTTTCAGCATGTCTTTTGGCCTCACCCATCCCAGGATCTTCTCCTCCTCCATCACCACCAGAACCGAGGTCTTCTGGAGGAGAGTGACGGCGTCCTCGATCTTCATATCGGGGTGGACCTTGATCACCGAGTCGGAGGTGGCACTGGTGACGTGGAGGGACGAGGCGGGCAGCCCCAGCCTCTGCCTGGTTCCCAGAACTCTCGCGATCTGTCTCATGGTGATGGTGCCGCCGAGCTTGCCGTCGCTGGTGACGAGAAGCCTTCGGAGATCGTGCTTCTCCATGACGTCCAGGGCGTGGCCGATCCTCTCCGATTTGTCTATGGTCATCGGTGTAGACATTATCTCCTTTACCATCATGGTTAAGACCACCTCGCAACTTCCATCGTTATGTCTCGGGTCGAGAAGAACCCCACCACCTTCTCGTCGTCCACCACCGGGAGGCCGCATATCTCCTTATCCAGAAGGATCCTGGCGGCATCCACGGCTTTGACGTTGGGGTCGGTGAAGATGATCGGGTAGGACATTACGTCCTCTGCAACCAGGGGGACGTCCTTGACGTACCTGTACTCCTTCCTCCCGGCGGTGCTCTCTTTCCTCGCCATCTTGATGCTCTTCGTCTTCAGCTCGTCTTTGGAGTCGGAGATTCCAGATATCGCGAGGTTGGTGTGGGTTATCACTCCGACGGGGGTGGCGTTGTCCTCGCAGACCACGACCCTGTCGACGCCGTTGTCCACCATCTCGTCCAGGACGTGGTCGATGGTGTGGTGTCGATGGACGCTGATGACCCCCTGGGCCATGATGTCGCCCACCTTTGAGTCGGGATTCTTCTCGACGAAGTAGGAGATGAGGTCTCTAGAGGTTATGATCCCCACGATCTCCCCCTCATCCCTCTCGACGGGGAGGCCGTCTATCCCGTTCTCCCCCATGATCTCTGCGGCCTGTTCTAGGGTGGCTCCGGGATAGATGGTGATGGGCCGGTCGGTCATCACCAGCTTAACGGGAACTTTGCTGATGGGTCGCCTCCGCCATTCCGGGGCGGCCTGGCTCAGTCGATGTGATATATCGTGTTTGGTGACAATCCCCGCCAGTTTGTCTCCGTCCATGACCAGAAGCCTGCTGATGTAGTGCTTGAGCATCAGGTTTCTCGCTCTCTGGACGGGTTCCTCTTTGTCGATGACGTAGACGGGAGATTGCATGTAATCTTTTACCTTGCTCATGGTATAATCCCTCGTTTCTCCTCCGCAAATGCCCTGATGAAGTCTCTCTTGGTGATGATGCCGAGAAGCGACCCGTTCTCCATGACAGGCAGGGCGCCGACGCCCTTGTCCATCATCGTCTCTGCCGCCATGCCCAGGTCCGCATCCTTCTCCGTGGATACGATGTCCCTTCGGACCAGGGTCTTTATCGGCTGGCTCATGACTTCTCCGATGTCGCCGGTCACCACCTTCCCGAACGCCTCGCCGCTTCCCAAATACCTCATTATATCCGAGGCGGTGACCATCCCGATCAGTATGGAGTCCTGGACGACGGGTAGCTTTCGGAAGCCGCCCTGCTGGACCATCATCTTGGTGGTCTTCTCGATGGACGTCTGACCGTTGGCGGTGATAACTGTGGGGCTCATGAACTCCTCGACCTTGATTCCGGTGTTCACCCCGGCCACGAGCTTTGCGAAGTCGTGTTCGGTGATCAGAGCCTTTATCCTGGTCTCCTCATCCACCACGGGCAGACCGCCCACGTTCTTCTCGTACATCAACTTTAGGGCGTCTTCGACGGAGGCCTTCTCGCCGATGGATATGAGCCTTGGGCTCATGATCTCTCTGATGTCGGCGTTGATGGCTGTGAGGATCTTTCCTTCATACTTCTTCTTCAGGAGGTTGTGTCTTATGCCGCCGCCGAGGAAGTCGACGACGTCGACGCCGGTGACGAAGCCGAGGAGCCGTCGGGTTCCCGCATCGGCGATCGGCAGCCTCCCGAAGCCATAAGAGGTCATGATCTTGACGGCGCCGATGATGGTGGTGGTGGGAGGTGCCGTCACCACCTCAGTAGTTGCTATGGTGAGAACGTCCCCTGCGCGCTTGGCAACCCTCGAATCGAACGAGACCGGTCCCCTGTCCATAGCTCCCGGCATCCTTATCTTCCGATCCTCTGATGATCTCTTCATTGTCCCTCACCAAAGATAGCTTTGATCACGTCGTATCGATCGATTATCCCGACGAGCCTGCCGTCGTCGACTACAGATATTCTGCCTATCTCGCGATCCAGCATCGTCTTTGCGGCGTCGCGAAGGCTTGCCTCAGAATTTATGCTGAATAGAGGCGTGCTCATCAGCTTCTCCACTTTCATTACTTCCCTGGTATCCCTGCTTATCCGGGCGCCGCCCGTCCTTATAATGTCGAACCGGGTGATCATCCCGAGGGGTCTTCCCTTCTCGTCGACCACCGGCATCCCGGTGAAGTCGGAGTCGAGCATGGCGTCCCAGACCTTCGTCACCGAGTCCTGGGGGCCGCAGGTCTTCGTCTCGGTGTTCATCGTCTCTTTGACCTTTTTGTCGGCCAGCTTCTCGGGGTCGATCTTACTGAAGATGTCGATGGGGCTGACCACGCCCAGGAGGCGGCGGTCGTCCAAAGACGAGACCACGGGGAGTATCGCGTAATTGACCGATAAGAGGAGCTTTGCCGCCTCCTCAATGTCCGTTTCCGGGGTGACCAGGGGGGCCTCCACAGAGAAGCCGGAGACGGTGACGTTCGACCGGGTAGACGATATCTTCAGCATATCCCGGTCTGTGACGATCCCGGCCACGAGTCCCTCGCCGTCTTTTATCGGCAGGCCACGCAGCTGGTTGTCGCGTATCAGCTGCCGCGCCCGGGTGACGAAGTCGCCTTCTTCGACGCTGACCGGGTCTTTAGACATGATCTCTCCAACAGAAATTCCCATATTATGCCCTCCTGCTCAAGTCCGGATTGTTCGAAACTTCATCTATTCACATCTCTGCAGCTCCAGCAGAGCAGCTCGCCGTTGACCGATTCCAGAGAGTCTGATATCTGGCCGCACCGCTCGCAGATCCCCCTGATCATCTCCCTCTGTTCCTCGAAATGGACGCTATCCCTGTGCATCTCTATGAGGTGGCTGAGGATCTCTCCCATGCCGATGGATGCCGACCCGGAGACGAGGTCGGTATCGGTGATTATGCCCATCAGCTTGCCCTCGTTCGATATCACCGGGAGCCTCTTCACCCCCGATTTGAGCATCTTTATGGCGGCCTCGCTCAGACTGACGTCTGGAAGGACAGTTATCAATGGCGAGGACATCACGTCGCCCACCTTCATCTCTTTCGGGTCTGCGGCCTTTGCAACAATCTTTCCGACCAGATCCCGCTCGGTTATGATTCCCATCGGCTGGTCGTCGTGAATCACGATCAAGCTGCCCACGTTTGCGGAGAACATCTTGTTCGCAGCCTTCACCACATCAACCTCGGAATCGACGGTGATCACAGGCCGGGCCATTATATCCCGCACCGGAATCTCTGTTTCCATGCAAGTCACCTCCGCGGCAGATCGCCTTTCTTACTAGAGAGATTCCCTCTATAAAAGGATCACTGCATCCTTTTCTCTCCAATTTAAAATGTATTATAATTTTGTCATTCTGAAATGTGGTGGAGGATGTGATCGATCTCGGCGAGGATCAGATCGATCCCGAGCCGGGCAGCCGAGGGGGAGCCTGGAAGGCAGAAGACGGGGACGCCACCGACGATCCCCGCTGAGGCCCTGGTGAGGATCGCCCTCGTCCCCACCTCTTCGAGGCTCTTCGTTCTGAAGATCTCTCCGAAGCCCGGGATCTTCTTGTCGAATAGCGGCTCGGCCGCCTCGATGGTCAGATCCCTGGGGGCGAGGCCGGTTCCGCCGCAGAGGACGACGACATCGGCCTTCGAGGCCAGGATCGCCTCTCCCACCTCCTCCACCCCGTCGGGGATGAGGCGGTAGGCGAAGCTCCGGCCGGCGGCCACTAGCCTTTCCAGGATCGCCCGGCCGGAGAGGTCCTCGGCATCTTCGGGATCCTCCACCGCCCCAAACCTCTCAAACCGGGAGGTGCTCACGACGACGACCTCGATCTTCACGATCAGCTATTCGCCTTGAAGGGATAAAGATCTTCTCACCGCTCCCAACGGTTTTATCCGAAAAGGTTGATCTCGACCGTCATGGCGATTCTGGCGGTGGACGTGGGGGCCGGGACCCAGGATATACTCCTCTTCGAGGAGGGGGCGGCTCTGGAGAGTTCGGCCAAGATGGTGATGCCAAGCCAGACGGTGATCGTAGGACGGCAGATCGATGGGGCGAGGCGTCGGGGAAATGACGTCTATCTCGCGGGAACGACGATGGGTGGCGGAGCCTCCGTCCGTTCCATAAAAAGGCATATCGAGGCGGGTCTTTCGGTCTTTGCATCCCCGAAGGCGGCTCTGACGATCCACGACGACCTGGAGAAGGTCAAGGGGATGGGGGTTTTGATCGTTGAGTCGGCTCCGCCGGAGGCGGAGGTGGTGGAGATGGCGGACGTCGACTTGCCGGCGTTGGAGGCGACCCTCGAGAGGTTCGGCCTCGATATGCCGAAGGACGTGGCCGTCGCCGTCCAGGACCACGGCTTTTCGCCCGAGAGGAGCAACCGGATCGTGAGGTTTGAGGAGATGGCAAAGGTCCTCGATTCGGGAGGAGATATCCGGTCCTTCGCCCACCTCGATCCCCCTCCCCTCTTCAGCCGGATGAGGTCCGTCAAGGATACCCTGGATCGGGCGGGGTTCCGTTCGATCGTCATGGACACGGGCCCTGCCGCGATCTTCGGCGCGATCCTAGATCCCAGGTTTGAGGAGCCCGCTCTGGTATTGAACGCCGGAAACGGCCACACCATCGGGGCGGTGGTGGCGGAGGAGAGGATCACGGCCCTTTTCGAGCACCACACATCGGCCCTGACGGCGGAGAAGCTTCTCCGGCTATCGAGGAGGCTATGCGACGGGACCATCACGAACAGTGAGATCTTCGATGACGGGGGGCACGGAGCCGCCGTGGTGGACGCGCCAGGCGTCGGGGGGATCAGGTCTGTGGTGGTGACGGGCCCCAACCGGGAGCGATTTCTGGGATCCGGGCTTTTGGAACGGGTGGCCCCCGTCGTATCCGCGGCGCCGGGCGGCGACATGATGATGGCTGGCTGCCTCGGCCTCGTCGAGGCCGCGAAGGCTCTGAGGGAGGTGTGAAGCGGTGAGTGATGCAGCGACCGAAGCGGCGACCGGATCAGAGGCAGAAGAGATCGGAAGGGGCGCAGAGGCGGTGATCACCAGGGACGGAGATCGGGTGACGAAGGTGAGGCTGCCGAAGGGGTACAGGCTCTCCGCCCTCGACGAGAGGATCAGGCGTGAGAGGACGGTGATGGAGGCCCGGATAATCTCCGAGGCCCGGAGGTGCGGGGTCCCGACGCCGATCGTTCTGGACGTCGACCGGTTCAGCCTCATCATGGAGCACGTGGAGGGCGCGAAGCTGAAGGATGTGATCAACCCCGATCTATCCGAGAGGGTGGGGGAGCTGGTAGGAAAGCTCCACGGTTGCGGGATCATTCACGGCGACCTCACCACCTCCAACATGATCCAGAGGGGGGAGAAGATATACTTCATCGACTTCGGCCTCGCCTTCCACGACAAGGGGATCGAGGCCCAGGGGGTGGACGTCCATGTATTTTTTCAGACCGTCAAGAGCACCCACGACCGCGCCGATGAGCTGATCGACGCCTTCGCAAGGGGTTACGCCAGAACCTATCCCAGGGCGGGGGAGGTTCTGGCGCGGGTGGAGGAGATCGCGGGCCGGGGTAGATATCTCTGACCAAATCATTAACTTTATGTAGTAAACGAGCCCTACCATCAACCTCAGTGCTGATAGTTCCCAAGTGGTGATGGTACATGGCAGAAGATGATGTGGTATTCGTCGGCAATAAACCAGTGATGAACTACGTACTGGCGGTGGTCACCCAGTTCAACAGCGGCGCTGGAGAGGTGAAGATCATGGCCAGAGGACGCGCTATATCAAGAGCAGTGGACGTTGCAGAGGTCTCAAGAAGCCGCTTTTTGGGCGACGTCAAAGTCAAGGACATCCAGATCTCCACAGAGACCCTGAATACCGATCGTGGAGAGACGAACGTCTCGGCCATCGAGATCACCCTCTCGAAGTGAAGTCGAGCCTTTCGAGCCTTATTTCTGGAGCGCATTTGGCATTGACCACCAGGATAGGGGTCATCTCCTCCGGTCGCGGGGAGAACGCGAGGTACATCATCGGAGCCTCTCGATCGGGGTATCTCCCCGCCGAGGTCGCAGTCGTCCTGGCAGACCAAAAGGAAGCGGGCGCCCTGAAGATCGCCCGCGAAGCCGGGATCGAGGCCCACTTCGTCGACCCTGCTGGTCTCAGCCGGGCTGAGCACGAAGCCCTTCTCATCGAATTTCTTGACCGGGCGGGGGTCGATCTCGTCGTCCTCACGGGGTACATGAGGATTCTCTCTCCCGAGTTCGTCCGCCACTTCAAGAACAGGACGATCAACATCCACCCCGCCCTCCTCCCCGCCTTCCGGGGGATGGACGCATTCCAGCAGGCCCTCGACTACGGTGTCAGGGTGACGGGGACGACGATCCATCTCGTCGACGAGGAGGTGGACCACGGCCCCATAATCCTCCAGGTCCCCGTAGAGGTGAAGGAGGGCGACACCCACGAGAGCCTCAAGGCGAGGGTCCAGGAGGCGGAGTACAGGGCCTATCCAGAGGCCCTGAAGCTCTTCATCGAAGGCAAACCGAAGGTGGCTGGAAGGAAGGTCGTCTTTGAGGTTGAGGAAAAGGAGGAGGATGGATCTTGAGGACACTTTGGGCGCCCTGGAGGATGGACTACATCCTCTCCGACAAGTCGGAGGCTTGCATATTCTGCGAGAAGATCGCTGAGGACCGGGACTCGGAGAACCTGATCCTTCACCGGGGCGAGCATCACTTCATAATAATGAACGCCTACCCTTACAACAACGGCCATTTGATGGTCGTCCCCCGCCGCCACACCTCGACCCTGGCGGGCTGGAGCGCCGAGGAGAGGGCGGAGTTTCTCGAACTGGCCGACCTCGCCGTCGAGATCCTCAAGAGGACGATGAACCCCGACGGCTTCAACATCGGGATCAACATGGGCGAGTGCGCGGGGGCGGGGATCGCCGACCACATCCACCTCCACGTCGTTCCGCGGTGGTCCGGGGACTGCAACTTCATGCCGGTCTTCGCGGACACGAGGGTGATCCCCGAGCACATCCAGGCGACCCGCGAGAAGCTGCGGGCGGCGCTAAAAGAGGTCTTGAGATGACGGGGTTTGGCCAGATGGAAAAGCTGGCATCTATTTATCGAAGGGCGTCCAAAATAGCGTCATCGATACGAGAAAGTATTTTCATCAACCAGGTGGAAGACAGAACCAGGTGATATCTATGGTCGGGATAAACGGAAGGCTCGGCAGATCTAAGGGAAGCCCCACCGGCGGAGAGAAGTTTGAGCAGGAGTTCTACATGACCCCCGGCGATGTGGCTAGCACCCTTCGGAGCCTTGCCGACGAGATCGAGGGCCGGGGAAGGGTAGAGGCCTCATCCGAGGGCTGGACCCTGGCAGTGAGCCCGGCGGAGCCGATAAAGCTTGAGGTGCAGTATAAGCACGATCCTGCGAGAAGGGAGCTTGAGTTCCAGCTGAAGCTAAAAGAGAACCCCTGATAGTCCATCATATCTCTTTGATATCTCTTTGGTGAGGCTCATCGTGGGACGATGGCTATGTCCCAGTATCTTCGTCTCTTCTTCCAGCCTCTCGGAGGCGGAAGGGGATGCCCCTCCTCTCCAGCTCTTCTGCCACGACTTCCATAAAGACCCCCATCCCCGGAACATGGTCGTGGTCCTGGTGGCGGATCTTCCCCCCGGTGTAGCCCGACGTGGTGGAACTTATGCCGCAGCTGGGGCTTCCCTCGACGCCGACGATCTCGATCTCGCGCCCCTTCTTCGCGAACTGCTCGATCAGGTCGGCATGATGGCCGAAGATCTCGCGGCAGTACCGTCTGTAGGATGGTATGTCGATCTGGTTTTTGGTGACCGCCCACCGGTCGAGGCCGAGGCATCCGGCCTCGGGGCAGAGGAGCTGGATGATGGGCGGCTCGGCCGCGAACGCGACGGGTCGGAGCCCCGCGAGCCTCGTCTCGGGGTCGATGAGGCAGTGGGCGACCACCTGAATCTTCTTCATACTTCCGGGCCCGTCTCTTTTGTCGCGTCCCGCTCTTCGAGGGCGGCTTTGACGTGCTGATAGAAGCTGATGCCGTCGGTCTCGTGGTAGAACCGAACGTCCTCGGCGGCACCGCCGATCCGGATCTTCAGGGTGTTGTCCTGAAACTCCTTGACGTACTCGATCCCCGTTACGCCCGAGAGGGGGAACCTGTCGATCCGATTTCGAAGAAGGCCGGAGCGGACGAAGACGACCTCCCTCTCCGTGGCCACGATCCAGGAGGAGATCTTCGCCTCGTCGAAGGCCCCGATCCTCGCGAAGGCCTTCGCCTTCTCGTCCTGGTACCTCTGCGGGACCGCCGGGAAGACCATGAGGGGGACCTCGCCGGCCTGCTCAAGTTTCTCCAGCGCCTTTCCGATCCGCTTCGGCAGATTCTCGTGCGCGACGTCCTCGTACATTTCGGTCATGATGGATCTGATTCTGATTGCCTTTCCGTTTCTTCTGGTCGAGCCGTGGTTTCAAATTCAGGTGACGATCTTGTCCAGCTCGTCCTTCTCGAGGGCGATCTTGACCTCGCGCATCAGCCTTCTGCCGGTGCTCATGGAGGTTCTCCAGAAGGCGTTTCCGTAGGGGTGGCCGACGGCCATGTGGACGTTCGTCCCGCCGCCGATCCGGGGGGCGACGTCGTAGATGGAGAAGTTCAGGTCTTTGTCGACGCAGGTCTGAAGACAGAACGGCCCTATGATCCCGGGGCTGTAGTGGACCTTCGTCGCCTCGACGTACTTCTCCGCCAGCTCGAAGGCCTTCTCCAGAAGGGATTCGCGGAGGGTCGCGGCGTTGTGGCCGCAGACGGTGTACTCGGGGCTGATCTGGGCCTCGTTGAGGGTGAGCTGCTGGGGGGCGGGAAGCCGGACGTGGCCGTCGAGGCTCGACTCAAACCGCCAGTCGATCCCGAGAAGCTCGATCTGGTCCAGGATCGGCGAGTAGAAGAAGTCGAGGTTGAAGACGGGCCCGATGACGTACCTCTCGATCCTCGCGAGGTCGAGGCCGTCCTGGTCGATCACCCCGTGCTTGAGAAGAAGATCCGACTTCTCGCGGTACTCGTCGTAGCTCGCGGCGGTGAAGAAACCCCGCTCCAGGGTCTTGACGGCGTGGGGCAGCTTCACCATCACCAGCTCGTCGATCTCGTCCGCCTCCACCGTCTCGGGGAAGGGGAGGCCCGCCTTCTCCAGGATCCAGTAGTAGTCCTGGTCTTCGCCCCTCTCCTCGGACCGGAGGAGGTTTCTGCTCCCCAGAAGCGGCACCTCGAACTCGTCCTCCACCGAGTCGATCCCGCAGTAGGACGTGAAGGACCGGTTCGGTACGAAGAGGACGCTCTTCGATATCAGGGCGTCCTGCTGTTCACCCCTGATCAGGTCTGAGAACTTATTTAAGATCCTGACCTCGTCCACCAATCCGCTTATGACCTTGCCGTTGGACCTGGTCGCCCTGAAGTACTTGGCGTAGGTCTTCTCCCTCCCCTTCTGACATATGGCGAGGGTTCGAAACCCCTCCTCGACGGCCCCGTCGCAGGTGTCCAGGGCCGAGTGGGAGGCGACGACGCCGATCATCGGGTCGTCGAGGTCGTACCCCTCCAAAACCTCAAAAATTTTGCTGCGGTCGATCAATTCGAAGCACCCCAAAATTATCCTGATCTGTGTACCGACCTAGAGAGGTACTCACTTATCAAGCTGACTGTCATGACCCGCCATCTTCTATGGATGCGGCGTCTTCCGCCGTCCACCAGATCTCCCAAAAACTTCTTGAGACGCTTCCCGCCGATCTACATCGGCGCCTGGTACTGATAATGTCTTCTCCAGGCGGCTTAGCTTCTGACCTGGGAGGATCTGCAGGTTTGAAGCCGGCCATCTTCGCGGACGAATCGGCCGGTCTCGCCCGGAAAGGGGCGTTGAAATTTTGAGAGGCGGAACGGTCACTTTAATATACTACGTTGGCATTGCTAACTAGTCCAATTAGGCTTGGGGGATGGTTTTTGGCAGGCAGAGCTTGGAAGTTCAAAGATGATATCGACACCGACGCGATAATACCCGGACGCTACCTGGTGATCAACGACCCCGAGGGGCTCGCCGAACACGTTTTTGAGGGGGTGCGCCCCGAGTTCGCCGGGCAAGTCCGTGCCGGAGACTTCGTGGTGGCGGGATCGAACTTCGGCTGCGGCTCCTCGCGAGAGCACGCGCCCCTCGGCCTTAAAGGCGCGGGGGTCAAGGCCGTCGTCGCCAGCTCTTTCGCCCGGATATTCTTCCGAAACGCCATCAACATCGGCCTGCCCCTGTTCGTCTCTGCCGACGTCGAGAGGATACGCGATGGGGATTCCATCGATATCGACGCCGACGAGGGGATCATATTCAACCGGTCCCGCGGCGAGTCATATAGGACGACGCCCCTGCCGCCCTTCCTCCAGGAGATCGTGGAGGCGGGAGGGCTCGTCGAGTATACCAAGAGGAAGGTGAGGTCTCTTTGAAGTACAAAGTTCCCGTTATTCCCGGCGATGGGATAGGTCCCGAGATCGTGGCCGAGGGCCAGAAGGTGGCGGAGGCCGCGGCGGAAAAGCACGGTTTTGATATCGAGTGGAGAACGTTCTCCCTCGGAGCAGACCACTACCTGGAGACGGGAGAGCTCATTGGCGAGGAGACCCTCAAAGACCTCTCCAAATACAGGGCGATCTACCTCGGCTCCATCGGCGACCCGAGGGTGAAGCCCGGTGTCCTGGAGAAGGGCGTCCTCCTCGCCATGAGGTTCTACTTCGACCAGTACGTCAACCTCAGGCCGGTCAAGCTCCTGGAGGGTGTCTGGACCCCTCTCAAGGACAAGGGCCCTGCGGATATCGACTTCACAGTCGTCCGGGAGAACACCGAGGACTTCTACATCGGGATCGGCAGCCGGGCGAGATCGGGGAGGAGCCGCGACGAGTTCGAGGTGGCGAGGACCCTCTACAACGTCAAGTTCGGCCTGGACGTGGAGTCGGACAGCGACGAGATCGCATACCAGATCGGGATGATCTCGAAAGAGGGGACCCGGCGGGTCATCAAGTACGCCTTCGACCTCGCCATGAAACGGAATAAGCACCTCTCCAGCGTCGACAAGGCGAACGTCCTCTCCGACATATACGGTTTCTGGAGAGAGGAGTTCGAGATGATGGCGGCAGAGTACCCTGAGGTCGAGACGGACTTCAACTTCGTAGACGCCATCACCATGTGGTTTGTCAAAAACCCGGAGTGGTTTGACGTCGTCGTCGCACCCAACATGTTCGGCGACATCATCACCGACCTCGGCGCCATGATCCAGGGGGGTCTCGGCCTTGCGCCCGGAGCCAACATCAATCCCGAAGGGACGAGCATGTTCGAGCCGATCCACGGAAGCGCCCCCAAGTACAAGGGCCAAAACAAGGTCAACCCCATCGCAACCATCTGGGCCGGAGCTATGCTCCTGGAGCACCTGGGCGAGGCGGCGGCCGCCGAGGACGTGATCAGGGCCATAGAGACGAACATCAAGAGGGGGAAGGTCAGGACCTACGACATGGGCGGAAGCTCGACGACCTCGGAGGTCGGCGACGATATCGCAGGCCTGGTCCTCGGCGGGATCTGATCGGAAGGCGAAAAGGTTTTATGTCGGATGACCATCTCCAAGACAGTGGTATGGGCTGATCTGCTCATGGGGGCTCGTAGCTCAGTTAGGCAGAGCGTCTGGCTTTTAAGTTTTTTGAACGAAGATACCAGGTGGTCGAGGGTTCAAATCCCTTCGAGCCCGCTTATCGCTCATTTCTGGGAAGTGGCTGTATGAAGAAGTTTGCGTTGCAGGATCACGAGATAGTTCCGGTCCACATCCTTCTCTCGCCTGAAGAGGCGGAGGAGGTGTTCAAGGCTTACGGCGTGGATTCTGCTCAGCTCCCGAAGATCCACGCCACCGATCCGGTGGTAAAGGAGATCGGAGGAAAGGTGGGTGACGTGGTGAGGATTATGAGGAAGAGTCCCACGTCAGGGGAATCGGTCTTTTACAGGCTGGTAATCGACTAAGGGGTGTTTTAAAGTTTGCTGGACAGAGACGTTCTATATAAGGCCTATTTTACAAAAGACAAGCTGGTCCACCATCACATAAACTCTTTCAACGATTTCATAGATCGGGGCCTTCAGAAGGTGATCGACGAGGTGGGGATCATCGAGACGAACATCGAGGAGACCTACGTCAAGCTGGGGACGATCCGGGTTGAGAACCCCACCGTCACCGAGGCGGACGGCTCGGTGGAGAGGCTCCATCCCAACGACGCGCGGCTTCGAAACCTCACCTACGCGTCGCCCCTCCGGCTGGTGATGACGATAGTTGAGGGGGAGACAGAGAAGGAACCGGTGGAGGCGATGATCGGGATGCTGCCCATCATGATAATGTCCAAGATCTGCAACCTCTCAGGCCTATCTCGGGACGAGATGATCGAGTACGGCGAGGATCCCCTCGACCCCGGCGGGTACTTCGTGGTCAACGGCTCGGAGAGGGTGATCATGACCCTGGAGGACCTCTCCCCCAACAAGATCCTGGTGGAGTACAACCAGAGGTACGACGACTACATCGAGGTGGCGAAGGTCTTCTCCCAGAGGCAGGGTTACAGGTCACTTGTGATCGTCGAGCGGGGTAGAAGGTCGATTTTGGAGGTATCCTTCCCCTCCGTCAGCGGAAGGCTGAACTTCGTCACCCTGGCGAGAGCCCTCGGCCTTGAGACGGATATGGAGATCGTCCAGGCCGTCTCCGACAACCCCGAGATCATCAAGTTCATGCTGGAGAACCTGGAGGAGGCGGAGGTTGCGACCAAAGAGGAGGCCCTGGAGAAGATCGGGGGTCGGGTCGCCGCAGGCCAGGCGAAGGAGTACCAGAAGAAGAGGGCCGCTTACGTCCTGGATCGGTACCTACTGCCTCACATCGGGGTCGAGGAGGGCGACCGGTACGCCAAAGGCCTCTTCCTCGCCAGGATGGCCGAGGCCTGCTTCGAGCTGGCCCTGGGGAAGAGGGGCGAGGACGACAAGGACCATTACGCCAACAAGAGGCTCAAGCTATCCGGAGACCTGATGGAAGACCTATTCCGGGTAGCCTTCAGCAGGCTGACGAGGGACATCAAGTACCAGCTGGAGCGGGCCAGCATGAGAAACCGCGAGCTGAACGTCATCACCACCGTCCGGGCCGACGTCCTCACCGAGAGGATGATCCACCCCCTCGCCACCGGAAACTGGGTCGGGGGGAGGACGGGCGTATCCCAGCTTCTGGACCGTACCGATTACATGGCGAGCTTAAGCCACCTCCGGAGGGTCATATCCCCCCTCTCCCGGTCCCAGCCCCACTTCGAGGCGAGGGACCTTCACCCCACCCAGTGGGGGAGGATCTGTCCCAGCGAGACCCCGGAGGGCCCCAACTGCGGCCTCGTCAAGAACTTCGCCCAGGGGGTGGAGCTCTCTACAGGGGTCGAGGATTACGAGGACGTGAAGAGGATGCTTCTGGATCTGGAAGTCGCTCCTGTAGGTGGTCGCTTTGAGTAGCGCAAGGGTATTCGTCAACGGGGAGTTTGTGGGGACCCATTCCGACCCCATAAAGCTCGCAAAAGATATGAGACGGCTCCGGCGGGGCGGCAAGATAAGCAACCAGATCAACGTCTCATACTTCGCGAGGACGAACGAGATCCTGATCAACACCGACTCCGGCAGGGCCCGGCGCCCTCTCGTCGTGGTGGAGGATGGGGCGTCCCTCATCACTGAAGAGCACACTGAGAAGCTCCGGCAGGGCGAGATCGGCTTCAACGATCTCGTCGGCCAGGGGCTCGTCGAGTATCTCGACGCCGAGGAGGAGGAGAACGCTCTCGTGGCCATGTGGGATGGGGATATCACTCCCGAGCACACCCATCTGGAGGTGGACCCTTCCATGGTCCTGGGGATCTGCACCGGCCTCGTCCCCTACCCCGAGCACAACGCCAGCCCTCGAAATACCATGGGCGCCGGGATGATCAAGCAGTGTCTGGGGACTCCTCTGGCCAACACAAAGCTCCGGCCCGATACCCGGGGCCACTACCTCCACTACCCCCAGAGGGCTCTTTGCAGGAGCAGAACCGCCGACGCCATCGGCTTTGACGAGAGGCCGGCGGGCCAGAACTTCGTCGTCGCGGTCCTCGTCTACGAGGGGTACAACATCGAGGACGCCCTCATCCTCAACAAGGCCTCCATCGAGCGGGGGCTGGGCCGGAGCCACTTCTTCCGGGTCTCGGAGGCTGAGGAGCGGAAGTATCCCGGAGGCCAGGAGGACAAGTTCGAGATACCGGACATGGAGGTCCGGGGCGCTCGGGGGACTGAGGCTTACTCGCAGCTTGACGACGACGGCCTCGTCAACCCCAACGCCGTGGTGGCTCCTAACGACGTCCTGATAGGGAAGACCTCGCCGCCACGGTTCCTTGAGGAGCCGACGGAGTTCGGGATCACGCCCCAGCAGAGGCGGGAGACCTCGGTGACCATGAGGTCCAACGAGAAGGGGGTGGTGGACACGGTGATCCTCACAGAGTCGTCCAACGGCAACCGGCTCGCCAAGGTCAAGACGAGAGACCAGCGGGTACCGGAGCTGGGGGACAAGTTCGCGTCGCGACACGGCCAGAAAGGGGTCGTCGGCCTCATAGTCCCACCGGCGGACATGCCCTTCACCGAGTCAGGCCAGGTTCCCGACCTGATCGTCAACCCCCACGCCATCCCCTCGAGGATGACCGTCGGCCACGTCCTGGAGATGATCGGGGGCAAGATGGGATCTCTCGAAGGGAGGTTCGCCGACGCCACCGCCTTCCTCGGCGAGGAGGAGATGGACATGAGGTCTGCCCTCACCAAGTTCGGGTTCTCCCACACCGGCCGAGAGGTGATGTACAGCGGCACCAACGGCGAACAGATCATGGCAGACATCTTCGTCGGGGTGATCCTCTACCAGAAGCTCTACCACATGGTAGCAGGCAAGATGCACGCTCGGTCGCGGGGTCCAGTCCAGGTCCTCACAAGGCAGCCGACTGAGGGTCGGGCGAGGGAGGGTGGTCTGCGGTTCGGCGAGATGGAGCGCGACGTATTGATCGCCCACGGCGCGGCTCTCGCCCTCAAGGAGCGGCTCGTCGACGAGTCTGACAAAGTGACGGAGCTCGTCTGCAGCCGCTGCGGCATGATCGCCATCCACGATAGAAGGAGGAACGTCGACTACTGCTCGGTCTGCGGCTCGGACACCGAGATATACCCCGTAGAGATGAGCTACGCCTTCAAACTCCTGCTGGACGAGATAAAATCCCTCGGCGTCGCCCCCCGGCTGGTTTTGGAGGACGCAGTTTAGGTGTGAACATGACCGTTCCTAAGAGAATTGGCAAGATCAGTTTCGGGCTCATCTCTCCTCAGGAGTTCCGGAGGATGAGCGTGGTGAAGATCATAACCGCAGACACCTACGACGACGACGGTTTCCCCATAGAGATGGGGCTGATGGACCCTAGGCTCGGGGTGATCGATCCGGGTCTGCGGTGCAGGTCCTGTGGCGGCAGGCCCGGCGAGTGCCCCGGCCACTTCGGCCACATCGACCTCATAGCCCCCGTCATCCACGTCGGGTTTGCTAAATTGATAAGAAAGATCCTCCGGGGTATCTGCAGGGACTGCTCTCGGTTGATGCTTCTGGAGAACGAGAAGAGGATGTACCTGGAGCAGATAGAGACCCTGGTACGCCTCGGCCAGCCCATCGAAGACGTCGTCAACAAGGCCTTCGCCGAAGCCCGGAAGCACAAGGTATGTCCCTACTGCGGCGCGCCCCAGCAGGAGATCAAGTTCGAGAGGCCTCTCGCCTACGTCGAGGAAGGGCACAAGCTCACCCCCTCGGACATCAGGGACCGGTTCGAGAAGATCCCCGACGACGACATCAAGGTGATGGGGATGAACCCGGATACTGCAAGGCCCGAGTGGATGCTCCTCACCGTCCTTCCGGTGCCGCCGGTGACGATGAGGCCGTCGATCACCCTCGAGAGCGGCCAGAGGAGCGAGGATGACCTCACCCACAAATTGGTGGACATAATCCGGATCAACCAGCGGTTCCAGGAGAACAGGGAAGCAGGAGCGCCCCAGCTGATCATCGAGGATCTCTGGGAACTCCTCCAGTACCACATCACCACCTTCCTCGACAACACAGTATCCGGGGTCCCCCCGGCCCGCCATCGGAGCGGCAGACCTCTCAAGACCCTCTCTCAGAGGCTGAAAGGAAAGGAGGGGCGGTTCCGAGGAAGCCTCTCGGGGAAGAGGGTGAACTTCAGCGCCCGGACCGTCATCTCGCCCGACCCGAACCTCAGCATAAACGAGGTGGGAGTTCCCCTGGAGATCGCCATGGAGCTATCGGTCCCTCTCGTCGTCAACTCGAGGAACATCGAGACGATGCGAGACTACGTCAGAAGGGGTTCTGATAAGCATCCAGGCGTCAACTACGTCACCCGGGCCGACGGCCGGAGGGTCAAGATCACCGACAGAAACGCCGAAGAGGTGGCCGACCAGATCGAGCCCGCATGGAGGGTGGACCGGCAGCTGATGGACGGGGACATAGTCCTCTTCAACCGGCAGCCATCTCTTCATCGGATGTCGATCATGTCTCACCGGGTCATCGTCATGCCCTACAAGACCTTCAGGCTGAACCCGGCGGTCTGCCCACCTTACAACGCCGACTTCGACGGGGACGAGATGAACCTTCACGTCCCCCAGACCGAGGAGGCGAGGGCGGAGGCCGAGATCCTGATGAGGGTCCAGGAGAACATTCTCTCGCCGAGGTTCGGCGGCCCCATCATCGGCGGGATTCACGATTACGTCACCGGCAACTTCCTTCTGACCCACGGAGACCGGAGGATCAACAGGCTCGAGGTGATGGAGGTCATAAAGAAGCTTCCGCACCTGGAGCTTCCCGAACCCGCGGGGCGCGATGATGAAGGCGAGCCCTACTGGACCGGAAAGCAGATGTTCAGCCTCACCCTCCCCAAGGGGCTGAACCTCGAATTCAAGGCGTCATTCTGCATGAACTGCGACTCTTGCAAGAGAGAGGCGTGCGAGAACGACGCTTTTGTCGTCATTCGCGACGGCCAGATCAGGAGCGGCACCATCGACGCCGCGGCCGTGGGGGCCTTCAAGGGGAAGATCACCGACAGGGTGATCAAGGAGTACGGCCCGACGGTGGGCGCCGGCTTCGTCGACGGGATGACCCAGATGGCGATCCGGGGCATCATGCTCGCAGGGTTCAGCTTCGGGATAGACGACGAGGACATACCGAAGGAGGCCGAAGACCAGATCTCAGACGTCCTCAACGCCGCGAGAGAGAACGTCACGAAGCTCATCGATGCCTACCAGGCGGGCGAGCTGGAACCCCTGCCGGGGAGGACCCTGGACGAGACCCTGGAGATGCGGATCATGCAGACCCTCGGCAAGGCCAGGGACAACACCGGCTCCATCGCCGGCCGGTACCTGGGCATCGACAACAGCGGCGTGGTGATGGCCGTCAGCGGAGCCCGCGGGTCGATGCTGAACCTGACCCAGATGGCTGCTTGCGTCGGCCAGCAGTCCGTTCGAGGCGAGAGGATCCGTCGAGGCTACGACGGGAGGACCCTCCCCCACTTCAGGAGGGGAGACCTGGGGGCCGAAGCCCACGGCTTCGTCCAGTCCAGCTACAAGGAAGGGCTTAACCCGACGGAGTTCTTCTTCCACGCCATCGGTGGGAGGGAGGGGCTCGTCGACACCGCCATCAGGACGTCTCAGAGCGGCTACCTCCAGAGGAGGCTGATCAACGCCCTCCAGGATCTGGAGGTCCAGTACGACGGGACGGTCAAGGAGACGAGAGGCATCATCGTCCAGTTCAACTACGGCGAGGACGGGGTCGACGCCTCAAAGAGGGATTATGCGAGCCCCGAGAACGTCCATCGGATAGTCCAGAGGGTGCTGAAAAAGGAGGGTGCATGAGCTTATCTGAGAAGGAGATCCAGAAGAAGATCGAGGATCTCCCCCTGCCCCAGAGCATAAAAAGGGCCCTGGAGGGCGAACTGAAGGGAGCTGAGATATCCGAGGAGGAGTTTTCTGAGGTGGCGGACCAGGTGTTGGCCGATTACGAGAGGTCCAAGGTCGAGCCCTGCGAGGCCGTTGGGGTCGTGGCCGCCCAGTCCATAGGCGAGCCCGGCACCCAGATGACGATGCGAACCTTCCACTACGCTGGGGTCGCTGAGATCAACGTCACCCTGGGGCTTCCGAGGCTGATAGAGATCGTGGACGCGCGAAAGATCCCCAGCACCCCCACCATGACGATCCGGCTGGAGAAGGAGTACGCCCTCGACCGGGACATCGCAAGAGAGGTGGCCTGGTCCATCGAGTCCACCAGCATCCTCCACCTGGGGTCGATAGCGACCGACCTTGCGGAGATGAACGTGGTGATCGACCTGAACGAGGACGCCCTGGTCCAGCGGAAGATCACCGCCGAGGAGGTGGCGGATCGGCTCGCGGAGGGCACAAAGCTCTCGGCGGAACAGCGCGGAAACCAGATCATAATGACGCCTCCCGAACCCTCGTATAGGGACCTCCTCCAGCTGGTAGAGAAGATCAAGACGATCTCCCTCAAGGGGATAGAGGGGATCAAGAGGGTCGTCATCAGGAAGGAAGGAGACGAGTACGTCCTCTACACTGAGGGCTCGGCCCTCAAGGACGTCATCGAGTTCAGGGGGGTCGACCCCACCAGGACGAAAACAAACAGTATAACCGAGATCGGCGATGTCCTGGGAATTGAGGCGGCCCGAAACGCCATAATAAACGAGGCCACCGACACCCTTCGAGAACAGGGCCTCTCCGTAGACGTGAGACACATCATGCTGGTGGCAGACATCATGACCTGCGACGGCGAGGTTAAGCAGATCGGCCGTCACGGCGTCTCCGGGGAGAAGGCGAGCGTCCTCGCGAGGGCCGCCTTCGAGGTGACCGTCAACCACATCCTCGACGCCGCGGTCCGGGGAGACGTGGACGATCTCAGGGGCGTAACTGAGAATGTCATTGTAGGCCAGCCGATTCAGCTGGGAACGGGCGACGTTAAATTGGTCGCAAAACGATGAGGTAAAAGGATGATAAACATTGATAGAGCGCTCAGAAGTTCGATCAGAACCGGTAATGTTGTTCTTGGCTCAAATCTGGCCCTGGAGGCCGGGGTCAGCGGGAAGGCTAAGCTCGTCATCAGCGCCACCGACTGTCCCGAAGATGTGGCAGTCGAGCTGAAGAAGACCGACGTTCCCATCTACAACTATTCGGGCAGAGGAAAAGATCTGGGCTCTGCCTGCGGAAAACCTTTCTCGATAGCGGCTCTGGCGGTGATAGAGCCCGGCGAATCTGAGATAATGGCGCT
The DNA here is from genome assembly GCA_040770465.1 of Methanothrix sp. GTDB lineage: Archaea > Halobacteriota > Methanosarcinia > Methanotrichales > Methanotrichaceae > Methanocrinis. Next base: position 45,593 of record JAXGJB010000002.1, read on the forward strand.
CCTGAGGGAGATCAGGGGTATCGAGGATGAGTGAGTTCAAGCTGACCACAGAAGGGATAAGGTACATCGCCCTCTTCGAAAGCTTGACCGGCGGCGTCGCCAGAGACTGCATCATCGACGACGATAATGACCGGATAATATTCGTCATCAAGAAGGGTGACATGGGTGCTGCCATCGGGAGGAAGGGCAGCAACATCAACAGGGTTAAGAAGTCGATAGGAAAGCAGATCGAGATCGTGGAGCACAGCGACGACGTCAAGGAGTTCCTGGAGAACGTCTTCCAGCCGGCCTCGATCAAGAATGTGACGATCGTTTCGAAAAACAATAAGCGATTGGCTTATGTAGAAGTAGCAAATAGGGACAAGGGCATCGCCATAGGACGGGATGGGCGCAACATATTAAAAGCCAAGATGCTCTCTTCGAGGCATCACGGCGTTGACGACATCATCATCCAGTAAAAATTTACCAACGCCCGGGCTCCAGCTGGCTTTGAGGTCGGGGGGCCGACCGTTGGCGATGGATATAGCATTCAACTAGGTGAAATAATGGGAAAGGGAATGTACGCGGCCAGGAAACTTGAGAGCGACCGCAAGAGCTTCCGGTGGAGCGATCTGAACTACAGCCGGAGGGCACTGAAGCTGAACGTCAAGGCAGACCCCCTGGGCGGCGCGCCGAGGGCTAGAGGCATAGTCCTGGAGAAGGTCGGCGTCGAGGCGAAACAGCCGAACTCCGCCATCAGAAAGTGCGTCAGAGTACAGCTGATCAAGAACGGTAGACAGGTCACCGCCTTCTGTCCGGGGGACGGTGCCATAGGGTTCATCGACGAGCACGACGAGGTCGTTGTGGAGAAGATAGGCGGCAGGATGGGCGGAGCCAAAGGAGATATCCCCGGCGTCCGGTTCCAGGTCATCGCCGTAAACAATGTGGCCCTGAACGAGATGGTCTCAGGACGGAAGGAGAAGCCGGTGAGGTGATACGATGAATGCTAAAATCTTCAACAAGTGGGACCCTGAGGAGATCGAGGTGGACGATCTCAGCATAAAGCGCTATTTTAACCTCCGTCCCATGGTCGTGATGCATTCTGGCGGCAGGCACGCAAGACAGCAGTTCAAAAAGTCCGAGCAGCATATAGTCGAGCGGCTGATAAACAAGATGATGCAGAAAGAGACCAACACCGGCAAGAAGATGAAGACCTACAAGATCGTGGAGGAGGCCTTCGACATAATCCATCAGAGGACCAAGGAGAACCCCCTCACGGTCTTTGCGAAGGCGGTCTCCAACGCCGGTCCTCGCGAAGAGGTCGTCCGTCTCAAGTACGGCGGCATAACCGTTCCCAAGGCCGTAGACACCGCCCCTCAGAGAAGGGTTGACGTGGCCTTGATGTTCATCACCACCGGTGCCCAGAGGTCGGCCTTCAAGTCCAAGCGGTCGGCGGCCAGCTGTCTCGCGGACGAGATCATCGCCGCATCCAAGGGCGACGTCCGAAGCTTCGCCATGAACAGAAAGGACAGCGTCGAGCGGGTCGCGAAGGCGGCACGGTAAAGCACGATAAAGATCGACCGGGGATGAGGCGTTTCGCCATCAGGCGCTGACGCTTTAGCCCCAAAACCTCTATTTTATTTGGGCCCATCTATTTTATTTGAACCGTTTGACGAAGGACTTGTCGATCCAGCTCTTGAAGGTGTAGATGATCCTCTTGGGGATGGGGACGCAGAGGTCGCCGTAGATCCCGACGGCGCAGCCGCATCCCGTAGTGATCAGGGCAACGGGGCTATCGGTGGACGCCCTGATCGAGTACGGTTTCAGATCCTCCCCCTTAGCGACCCTCGCCAGGTTCCTTGCGGTGTGCTTCGCCTGGATCTCCGCCTCCATCCCGGTCTTGGTGGCGAGCTTCCCGTCGATCTCTATCCAGGCGCAGTCTCCGATGGCGAAGACGTTCTCGCAGCCCAGAACTCTGAGGTACTGGTCGCATAAGAGCCAGCCGCTTCTCTTCGGGAGGTCCATGCTCTCGATGATGGGGGCGGGCCTGATCCCCGCCGTCCAGATCGTCATCTCGCAGTCCAGGGCGGTGCCATCGGCGAAGGTGACGCCGTCGTCTCGGATCGATTCGACCCGTCTGTTCGTCAGGACCTCGACGCCCTTTCCCTTCAGGATCTCGTCCATCAGGATCGAGGCGTTCTTTGAGAGGGTTGGGAGGAGACGGTCCATCATCTCGACGACGTATATCGTGCAGTCCGCGTTCTCCGCCAAAAAGCAGGCAGTCTCGATGCCGGTTGGGCCCGACCCGATGATAGCGATCTTCTTCGGGCGTTTCTTCTCGACGAACCGCCTCGCTTTGACCGTATCCTCCAGGGTGTTGATGGAGAAGGCCTTCTCTGCCCCCTCGACCCCGAAGTAGTTCTGGACCGCGCCGGGGGCGAGGACGAGGATGTCGTAATCGAGATCGTTCTCTTCGCAGACAACCCTTCTGTCGGCGAAGTCGATCCTGAGGGCCCGGTCCCTGACGTGGACAGCGTTCATCTTCATGCAAAAGGGTTCCAGGGGGGCGGTCATGTCCTTAATCTCGATTTTTCCTCCGAGGTAGTCGGGGTAGAGGGCCTGACACTCGATCCTCTCCTTCGGCTCGACGAGGACCAGGTCCGTCCCCCACTTGGTGGCGGCATTTCTCACCAGCTCTGCGCCGCCTACGCCTCCGCCGATCACCACCACTCGCAAGAGGTCGCTCTTCCGCAAATCCATCTGCCGCATCTCCACCTCAAACCCGACTTTATCCTGCAGTCATCGGTCATAAGGTCTTCGATGAGCTGGTTGCGATCAAGGGACGATCCCTTTGCCGTCACCGTATCTTGCAGGGCTGGCGGCACAGCCCGCCCGAACACGAATCTATCTACGCATATTTTTCTTTTGTCATCTTTACTCTTTGACGCAACTCATAACATTATTCGAATCTATAACAGATAACTATTTAAGATAGCACCTCCAATTGGACCAAAGGAGGTGAGATTCCATGAGCCTGAGAGTCAAGATCGCCTTGCTCAATGCATTGCTATATCTTATTATGGCTTCTCCTGCCCTTGCCATCGTTGTAGTTAAGAGATGAGATGTACTGTGGGTTGCTCGCTAAACCACCAATTTCTCTATTTTATTCTAAAACTTTGTATCAACCACACAGACAAAAACTTGTATTTTATGGGGCAATGTCTGTTGTAAAAAAAATCCCCCCCACCCTTTCAACTCATAATCTTCTGCGGATGATCGAGAAGGAAGCCGAGGTCTGAGAGAGGACCGGCCCGTCGGCCGAGTCCGCCGTCACCCTCCCTTCGGCGAAGGCGACCTGCCGTCCCACCTTTGCGACCCTCCCGCGGGCGACGACCTTTCCATCCCGGGCACCCTGGAAGAAGGTGGTGGTCTCCGATATCGTCGCGATCCTGTCCTCATCGTCGAGGGCGGTGAAGAGGGCGAGGGCCATCGCCTCGTCGGCGAGGGCGGTGTAGATCCCCCCTTGCATCCACCCCGCGCCGTTTTGCATATCGGGCCTCACCACCATCTGAAGCTCAGCCTCTCCGTCGCCGAAACCGACGACCTCGATCTCCATCAGTTTGAAGAAGGGGTTCGCCTCCCTACCCCTCTTTCGAATCTCTCCGAGGTAGCTCATCTTATCGTCTCCACCATCAAGACCGGTATGTAAAAGCCTTTTGGGGGGCGTCCGTTCGAGAACGTCTCCGAGACGAAAAGGGCCCATTCGATACCGTCTTCGATACCAAAAAGTGATATCCGTTCGGGTTGAAGGATCTCGTCATGGCAGGGAACACCTTTGGCACCATCTTCAGGATCACCACCTGGGGCGAGAGCCACGGCCGGGGGGTCGGGGTCGTCGTCGACGGCTGCCCTGCGGGGCTCGCCCTCTCTGAGGAAGTCGTCCAGGGAGAGCTGGACCGGAGGAGGCCGGGGCAGAGTTCGATCTCGACCCAGCGAAAGGAGGAGGATAGAGTCGAGATCCTCAGCGGCACCTTCGAAGGGGTGACGACGGGAACTCCGATCTCGATGCTCGTCTGGAACAGGGACGCGAGATCGAGCGCCTACGACTCCTTCCGAGACCGGCCTCGTCCTGGCCACGCCGACCTGACCTACCTCTCCCGGTACGGGGTCCGGGACCACCGGGGCGGTGGAAGGGCTTCGGCGAGGGAGACCGTCGGGCGGGTTGCCGCTGGAGCCGTCGCCAAGAAGCTTCTGGCCGAGAGCGGGATTTTGGTCGTCGGCTACGTCCTTGAGCTCGGCGGCGTCCGGGCGGATCTTCCCGAGGACCTCGATTTATCAGCCCTGAGGGAGGCGGCCGAGAAGAACCCCGTCCGCTGCCCCGACCAGTCCGCTGCAGCGAAGATGGTCAGGGCCGCCGAGGCGGCCCGTGAGGCTGGAGACAGCCTCGGCGGGGTCGCCGAGATCGTGGCCGTGGGCGTCCCCGCGGGGCTGGGGGAGCCGGTCTTCGATAAGCTCGACGCGGACCTTGCCCGCGCCCTCATGGGGATCGGGGCGGTCAAGGCCGTCGAGATCGGGGCGGGGGTCGAGGCGGCCCGGATGCGCGGAAGCGAGATGAACGACCCCATCCTCCCGGGGCCGGAGGGTCCGAGGTTTGAGACCAACAACGCCGGCGGAATTCTCGGCGGGATATCGACGGGAGCGCCGATAATCTGCAGGATCTCGGTGAAGCCCACCCCCTCCATCTCGCGCCTCCAGAGGACGGTTGAGATCTCGACGGGCGAGGCCGCCGAGATCGAGATCACGGGGAGGCACGACCCCGTGATACCCCCACGGATCGTCCCCGTGGCGGAGGCGATGGTGGCCCTCGTCCTCGCAGACCACCTTCTGAGGCTCCGGTCCGCCAGGATCTGAAATCCCTGCCAAATTTTATATCGCCCGCCCAAAGATCGATGGTCATGCAGAAGGAGTTTCACACCCTCCTCCCCCTCGACGAGGCGATAGAGATCGTCCTCGCCGCCGCGCCGAAGGCGGGGGTGGAGACTGTACCCCTGGAGAGGGCAGCGGGGCGGATCCTGGCCGAGCGGGTAGTCTCCAAAATCGACGTTCCCGGCTTCGACCGGGCGGCGATGGACGGCTACGCCCTGCGGTCCGCCGAGACCCTGGACGCGAGGGAGGACCGGGCCGTCGCCTTCGTCCTCGTCGGCCGGGTGCCCATGGGGAGGAGGCCCGAGGTCGTCGTGGGCGAGGGCGAGGCGGTCGAGGTCTCCACCGGCTCGATGATGCCCGAGGGGGCGGACGCCGTCGTCATGGTCGAGCACGCCGAGGTCGCGGGCTCGACCCTCTTCATCAGGCGGGCGGTCCACGTAGGCGAGAACGCTCACCGGGCCGGGGGGGACGTCGCCTTCGGCGAGACCGTCCTTCTTCCCGGAAGAAAGCTCTCGGCCCGGGAGGTCGGCCTTCTGGCGGCGGTTGGCAGAAGGGATGTGTCGGTCCGGTCCCTCCGGGTCGCCGTCGCCTCCACCGGAAACGAGCTAATCTCTCCTGGCGAGAGTCTCGCGCCGGGGCAGATCTACGACATAAACTCTTATTCGATAGCTACGGCCGTCGAGGAGTGCGGCGGGACTCCTCAGATTCGCGGGATCCTACCCGACGACCCCGACTCCATGGCCGAGGGGCTGTTGGCGATGGCCGAAGAGTCCGATCTCGTCCTCGTCAGCGGGTCCACCTCGGCGGGGATCGGGGACATGGTCTACCGGGTCGTCGAGGATCTCGGCGAGATCGTATTTCACGGGATCAACCTCAAGCCCGGAAAGCCCACCCTCTTCGGAACCGTCGGGAAAAAACCCTTCATCGGCCTTCCTGGATACCCGACCAGCGCCCTGACGGTCTTCGGCCTTCTGGCGGCACCATTCATCAGGAGGGCGGTGGGGACCGAGCACCTGGCGCCCCGGGCCAGGGGGCGGCTCGCAAAGCCGGTCCGGTCCGAGGGCAGAAGGCAGATGCTGACGGTTGGGGTCGTCGGGGGCTGGGTGTACCCTGTGGACAAGGGGAGCGGCTCCATCACCACCCTCGCCCTGGCCGACGGCTTCATCGACATCCCCGATCGGGTCGAGCACCTGGACCGGGGCGAGGAGGTACAGGTCCAGCTCTTCGGGAACGCTCCGGAGGCTGCCCTTCTCGTCGAGGGGGAGGACTGCCCCCGGCTCGAATCCATCGCCTCTGCCCTGTCCTTCGATATGCGGGTCGTCTCCACCGGTAGCAGGCGCGGCGCCATCTCGGCGGAGGACGGCGTCGCGGATATAGCAGTCGTCTCGCGGTCTATTGGGCAGGAGCCCGTCTGGGACGAGATGGCGCTCGAACCCGTCGGCGGCTATCGCAGGGAGCTGGTGATGATGGCAAGAGACCCGGAAATTCTCGACCTCGCTGGGGCCGAGGATCGGAAGGTAGTCGGCTGGTCGAGGGATTCGGAGATGAGCCGGATCTTGAGACGGGTCCTGGAGGAGTCGGGCTCAGAAAAGGCGAAGCTCGTCGGCGCGGCCCGGACCCACGCCGCCGTCGCGGCCGCTGTCAAGGCAGGTCGCGCAGACCTGGGCTTCGGCGTCCGGGAGGTGGCCGAGGAGGCGGGGCTGGCTCTGAGGAAGGTGGCAGAGGATGAGATACTGTTTCTCGTCCGTCCCGATAAGAGGGATCGGGGAGCGGTTCGGGCATTTCTGGAGGCTTTAAAGTGGGAGTAGTATCGTTTGGGGCGTATGTAGGTGGTAGAACTCTCATCTAAAAATGGGCGGAGGGGATTGATATTATCAGTTGGTTTCTCTTTCTCCCTTCTGATACAATCATTTTGGTTAACCGATCTTAATGGGCGCCAGCATCGAAACATTTTTCGTTTGGTTCCAACAACATCGTTTAGCATGAGAGCAACTCATAAAAGACACCTTTTGGCGCTGTTGATACTGACGATGCTGGCGATGCCCGTCTGTGGGCAGCAAACTGCAGAGGAGTGGTTAGAGAAAGGAAATGCTTACTATGAACAGGGCAAGTACGACGAAGCCATCCAAGCTTACGACGAAGCTATTAGCATCGATCCTGAATATGCTGATGCCTGGTATAATAAAGGTCTTGCACTCTATGTCAAGGCCGAGTACAACGAAGCCGTCCAAGCTTACGACGAAGCTATCAGGCTTGATCCTGATGATGCCTATGTCTGGTATAACAAAGACGTTGCTCCGCAGCAAACTGCAGAGGAATGGTTAGAAGAAGGTAATGCTTTCTATCAACAGGGCGAGTACGACGAGGCCATCCAGGCTTACGACGAAGCTATCACGCTTGATCCTGAGGATGCCAGTGCCTGGTATAACAAAGGCGTTGCTCTCGATGACCTTGGCAGATACGACGAGGCCGTCCAAGCTTACGACGAGGCTATCAAGCTTGATCCTGATGATGCCAGTACTTGGTATAACAAAGGCCTTGCTCTAGATGCTCAGGGCAAGTACGACGAGGCCATCCAAGCTTACGATGAAGCCATCAGGCTTGATCCTGAGGATGCAGATACATGGAATAACAAAGGCAATTCACTTTCTGATCAGGGCAAGTACGATGAAGCAATCATAGCTTACAACGAAGCCATCGGGCTTGATTCCGAGTATGCCGGTGCCTGTTATAATAAAGGTAATGCTTTCTATGCCCAGGGCAAGTACGACGAGGCGATCCAAGCTTACGACGAAGCTATCAAGCTTGATCCCGAGTTTGCCGAAGCATGGAATAACAAAGGCGTTGCTCTCGATGACCTCGGGCAGTATGGCGAAGCGATGCTGGCTTACGACGAAGCCCTCAGGCTCGATCCTGATGATGCAGATGCCTGGAATAACAAGGGCCTTGCTCTCTATAATCAGAGCAAGTACGATGAGGCAGTCCTGGCTTACGACGAAGCCCTCAGGCTCGATCCAGAAAATGCAGATTTTTGGTTGATGAAAAGTATCGTCCTCCTGCTTGCTGGCAATTACAGCGAATCTGCCGACGCCTTCAACGAAACGATCAATCTGGGTCTGGAAGATGCCGATGTTTGGGGTCTTAAAGGTGCAGCACTCCTATTTGCGGGCAATTACAGTGCAGGTATAGAGGCTTTAGATGCTGCAATCGAGCTAGATCCAGAAGACAGCGTCCCTTGGAAAGATAAAGGTGACGCGTTCTATGCCATGGGCGATTATGATCATGCCCTTGAATCCTACAACAGATCAATCGAATTGAACCAGTCGGATGCGCAAGCGTGGCACAGTAAGTTTTTCGCTCTCCAGGCCCTTGGGCGCAATTCAGAGTCTATAGAAGCCCTCAACAACTCCAAAGAGCTTGGATTAACAGATGCGGAAGCTTTGAATGACGAGGGGTGGGTGTTGTATTTATCAGGAAATTACAGCGAGTCTCTGGACGCTTACGAACGGGCCCTGGAACTGGATCCAGAATTATCCGATACATGGTTCAACAAAGGAGTCACCCTAAGAGCTCTCGGGCGGGATGAAGAAGCAGATGATGCCTTCGCTATTGGTTTGAAATCTTGAGGCGCGGGGGGGGACGAGTTCCCCGCACCAACTTTCTCATTATTCCGAATCGAGGCCAACAAGAGATCTCGGAGAAGGAGAAATCCAATAAGAATAATCTTCGGCGTTAAAACCCACCATTAAAAACGCTGCAGGATGATCTCTTCTTCACCTAAGATCCCGTACCATCGGCACAGACCGGATGTGATCCTCGGCCCGCTCAGCCCCAGCCTTCCGAAACCCGAGCTTCTCGTAGGTCGCGACGGCGTTCGGCGACGAGTTGACGGTGACTCGCGAGAGGTCCGGATTCCTCCTCTTAGAGATCGATAGACTCCGCCGCAACAGCTCGCTTCCTACCCCTTCGCCCTGGTGCTCGCCCTCCACGAAGAAGAGGGTGACGTGGCCGTCCTCCCTCACTTCGATCATCCCCGCGATCTCGCCGTCGACGATGGCCAAGAGGACGAGATGGTTCCACCGCGATCGGAGCAGGAGGAGGTGGGGGTCGGCGTAGCTCTGAAACTCCCGACGCCCATCAGATGAGAACTGAGAGGCGACGAATCGGTCGAAGACCCGGAGGGCGAGGTCGCAGACCTTCGCCTCCTCGCCGACCCTCATCGGCCGAAACTCCATTCATCCGCCCCTGGACCGCTTCACCTTCCTCTCGTAGTAGCTGAGGGGATGGTTCACCCACCGGCAGAGCCGGTCCTCGCCGGGGCAGTTCCCGTAGGTGGCCATGGTGGCGCAGGATGGCGGCTTGTAGGCGGTCCCGCCCTTCCCCGCGATGTGCTCGACCTGGTAGCGGGTCTTCTCCTCGTCGAAGTCGGGGCTGGTGTTAAAGACGCCGACCACCTCGTCGACGGTCATCCCCACCGCCAGGAGGAAGGTGGTGAGGGCGAACCGTGCGGTGTGGGCGAGGTTTCCTCCCGCCGCCACCGCGGCGAGAAAACCGCGTATGCATGGTGGGAAGGCGTCCTCGGTCACCTCGCCTAAGTCGACCTTCTCCTCCGCCCTCTTCGCCGAGAGCTCCTCCTCGATCCTATCGAGGTCTGGCCGGAGCTTCTCGCATATCGCCGGGGGGACGGGGAGGGGAAGGCCCCGCCCGACCCGATCCTTCGCCCTCTCCTCCAGAAGCCGGGCCAGCTCGTGACCGGTGAGGGCGACCCACCCCGCCTCCAGAGAGCGGTTGACCAGCTTCCAGCCGGGGCTGTGGAGCCTCGCGGCCCCTTTGAGGTAGTCGGAGAAGTAGACCCGCAGGCCGGCCTGGTCGGATTGAGGAAAAACGTCCAGGTCGCGGGCGAGCAAAATTAGATCTTGAAGGCTTTCTGTGCCCATCTTCCGGCTCGCGAGCTTCGCCTCGGCGAGGGCGTACCTCCTCGTCAACAGATCGTCGTTGAGGCAGGATACCATCACCCTCGCCAGGGGGTAGGAGAGAAGCTCTGCCAGGGGGTGGGCCCTCTCGTCGGAGATCTCCCCCCGGACGGCGCCGAGCACCCGCTCTGTGGCTCTCCTCTTCACGAGGCGGGCAAGCCTCGGCTGGGGGTTCGGCTCTTCCAGGAGCCCCTCCAGGGAGTAGCCGGTCTCCTCCACCCTGGCCGCCGCCTCGCGGGAGAAGGGGTAGTCTGAGAGGCTCATTCCTGCTCGATTCTCGGAGCGAGAAGGTAGTTTATCTCGACCCCCTGGCCGAGCTTGAAGCTGATCCTCAGGGGATAGTCGACCCCCATCTCCAGCTTCACCTCCTGGGCTTTGCCGATCGCCTTGCTCATGTCGGCCAGGTAATCCAGAGAGAATAGGGATCTCGCCTTTCCGGGCTTGAGGCCCAGAAGCTCCGTTCCCGGCATCTTCAGCTTGAGGGAGTCGATGTCCCCCTTCGCCTCCATGTAGAACTGGTCCTCAGGATCGTCGGTGACGCCGAGGACGACGTGATCGGAGACCTTCTCCGCGGCCCTCACCGCCTTTCGGAGTTGTGCTCCGGGAAGGATCACGTGGGCCGGGAGGTCCAGCTCCGGCACCCGGGGCTCTTTTCTTATGGCGCTGGGGTCGATGAGGCTGAGGGTGTAGGATAGGGAGTTCACCCCTATCTTCAGCTTGTGGTTCTCCTCGTCCAGCTCGAGGGTGACGTTCTCGCCCCGGTCTGCCATGGAGAGGACGTCGGTGAGCCTCACCAGGTCGACGCCGATCTCGCCAGCGGTCGCCTTGAAGTACTCGAAGGCCTCGGCATTCAGCCGGAAGGAGACCATGGCCACGTTGGCGGGGTCCACAGCCTTCAGCTCAACGCCGTTCTCTGACAGGGTGAACTTCACCTCGTCGACAAGAGACGATACCGCCTCCACAGCATCCCGCAGGGTTTCTGCGCTTATCACTGCCTTGAACATCCTAGAGCCCCTCCATCGGAGAGATCAATTTTATCTTAAATATAGATTATCCCATCAGTCGTACTCTCTCCAGGTGAAATTGCATTTCGTGCATCTGAAGAAGCGGACTTCACTCTCGTCGGCGGATCGCAGCTGCCGCAGCCACCAGTAAGCGGTATCGTTCCCGCACTCGGGGCACTTGGACTTGGTGGTGGGAAGCCCCGCAGCCTCCGAATCCTCGATCACCGTCATGGTGCGCTCTTTCTGCTCGGTCTTGCTGACGAGGTTGTCGCTCTTCTTCATCTCAACCTTCTTGCCGCACCTTCTGCAGACCAGCACGCCCTCCGACGGCACCATAATGCTCTTACAATCGGGACAAAACTCCATCAGATGACGAGTACTCACTCGTCATATTAAAGTTTACCAGTTGAGTAAAGGTGTATGATGATGAGGAGAGCCACCCGAGCGGCTCCAACTCTGAGGTGATCATGAGCACTGCATTGAACGTAATCTGTGAGAACAGGCCCGGGGTGCTGCGGGACATAGCCGGGGTCGTCGCCAGCCTCGGCGGGAACATCGAGTACACCCAGCAGTTCGTCCTGGAACGGGGCGTGAACATCGGGAAGGCCACCGTCTACATGGAGATCGACCAGCTGGCCGCTGGGATGGTGGAGGACCTGGAGTCGCTCCCCTCGGTGATGGAGGTCTCCGTCCACCAGTCCTTCGAGAAGATCTACGGCTCCAGGGTGATCATCATCGGGGGCGGCGCCCAGGTCGCCCAGGCGGCCGTCGGGGCCGTCAACGAGGCCGACCGCCACAACCTCCGGGGGGAGAGGATCAGCGTCGACACCATCCCCCTGGTGGGGGAAGACCCCATCGCCGACGCCGTCAACGCCGTGGGCCGTCTCCACCGGGCCTCGGTACTGGTCCTGGCTGGAGCCCTGATGGGCGGCAGGATCTCCGAAGAGGTCCAGAGGCTCCAGGAAGAGGGGATCCCGGTGATCGCCCTCAAGATGGCGGGATCGGTACCCAGCTACGCAGACCTGGTGGTGACCGACCCCATCCAGGCCGGGACCTTCGCGGTGATGCACGTCGCCAAGACCGCGATCTTCGACATAAAAAGGGTCCAAGGGATGGAGTTCTGAGATCGCTTGGAAAGGACGGATCGTGAGCTCGGATCGGCAGAGGCCCGGATCGGCACGAAGATGACGGTGGCGTCCGACGGCCGGATTCGGAGGCGGCGGGCTTATCCCCGGAGCCCCATCGCCTCAAGATCCCTGACGGCATCGCCGTCGAATAGCTCGTCCACGGTGTAAAAGTCGTCCCCGACCATCAGGACGGGGGCGCTGAGGGTGAAGACCCCGTTGACCCGAAGCTCCGTCAGGGCCTCCGCGGTGGCCATATCCACCGTCTCGAACTCGACCCCCCAGCCGTTAAGAACCCTCTTCACCTGCTCGCACCGGGGACAGTCGGATGTGGTGTAAACGACGTACTTCAAAGGCAGATCACCCCTCAATATTCTTCTTATTTCCTCGCCCCATCGATTTCTCATTTCCTCGCCGAAGGGCGCGTTTCACCTCAGCACCATCGGATAGCCCTTCTCCGAACGGACGGCGTACCCCTCTTCGACGGCCCTGTCCGCGCAATCCCGGCAGCATGAGAAGTTGGTGAGGTAGGTCACCCCTGCCATCTCGTGCTCGAAGATGTTGTTGCAGCTGAGCCCCATGATCCGTCGGCAGTCGAGGCCTCTGCAGAACTCGTGGTCGTCTGCCACCATCGGAAACTCGTCCTCAAACCAGATCTTCGGCAAAAGGACCGGGAGTATCGCCATGTCCATGCCGCATCCACAGGGCCCGTAGGTGTCCTCGGGCCCGTCGTAGACGATGGCCCTCTCGATCTTATATTCCATATTCCGCCACCCCGAGCGGATCTCCCGCTCATCCGGAAAAGGGTCGCGAGACCTAAATAACCTTTCTCATCTTTAGGACGGATCGAGGATATCGTCAGCCCTAAAAAAGCCAGCCGGCACCGGAGGTCGGGCAGGACCTGACCGTCAACCCGTCAACCTACCATATCGGACGAGGTCTTCTCGCGATGAAAATAAAGTTTCATTGGTGGATTTTTGACATAAGATGCCTATATCTCCCTTTTTCTTCGATTATTCTGTATAATACTGCATTCGAGTTTACGAAAATTATATATAGTGACCTGTTGGACAACTCAGAGTCGATTAGGCTCTTTAGTCGGAGAATAAGCGGGTTAAATCCTTTTTCTGACTGTCAGAGCCGGATTTTGGGAGGAGAGGAGATCAAATGGCGATACTTCCGGTGGCACCGGTCAGCAGGCTCATCCGCGAGGCGGGGGCGAAACGGGTAAGCGAGGGCGCGAGGGACGCCCTGGCAGAAATTTTGGAGAGCTACGGGATGGAGGTGGCCGAAGAGGCCGTCGAATGGGCAAACCACGCCAAGCGAAAGACGGTGAAGGCCGAGGACATCCGTGAGGCGGTCAAGAGGGTCCGGCCTCCTCGGGCGCCCGGAACCGACTGAGGCAGATATTATTTAACCCTGGAGGTAAGGTCGTCTCTTCATGCCTGAAAGCTTAGACTACGCCTCCCTGGGTCTGGTGTGCGGGATCGAGATCCATCAGCAGCTCGATACCGCAGCCAAGCTGTTTTGCGGCTGTCCTACGAGGATTAGAGACGCGGAGGAGTCGGACCATCAGTTCTTCAGGTACCTGCGACCGGCGCGAAGCGAGCTTGGCGAGATCGACAGGGCCGCCCTGGAAGAGGTTCTGGTCACCCGGAAGTTCATTTACAAATCGTATGATTCCACCTGCCTCGTTGAGGCGGACGAGGAGCCCCCTAGCGTTCTGAACCGCGAAGCTCTGGAGATCGGGCTGGTCGTCTCGCGGCTCCTCAATATGCAGATCGCAGACGAAGTTCACACCATGAGGAAGATCGTCATCGACGGCTCCAACACCTCGGGGTTCCAGAGGACCGCCTACGTTGCCTCCCACGGCTCCATCGACACCTCCTGCGGCAAGGTGGGGATGGAGACGATCTGTCTTGAGGAGGAGGCGGCGAGGATCATCGACGACCGGGGCGATGAGGTCGTCTACTCCCTCGACCGGCTTGGGATACCCCTCGTCGAGATCTGTACGTCCCCCGACGTCGTCTCCCCCCATCACGCCCGGGAGGTGGCCCAGAGGCTCGGGATGATCCTCCGGTCCACCGGCAGGGTGAAGAGGGGCCTTGGGACGATCCGCCAGGACGTCAACGTCTCCATCAGAGACGGGGCGAGGGTCGAGATAAAGGGCGTCCAAGACCTGAACCTGATCGAGACGATCGTCGCGGTGGAGGCGAATAGGCAGCACCTCCTCCTGGAGATCAGAGATGAGCTTCTCGGTCGGAAAGCTCAGGTCTCGGACCGGGTGGCCGACGTCACCGATATCTTCGCTCCAACCGAGTCGAAGGTGATCAAGGCGGCTCTCAAGAGGGGTGGCGTCGTTCTGGCGGTGACCCTCGCGGGCTTTGCGGGGCTTGTGGGGACGGAGATCCAGCCGGGACGGCGGCTCGGCTCTGAGATCTCAGACCGGGCCAAGAGGGCGGGGGTTGGCGGGATCTTCCACTCCGACGAGCTTCCCGCCTACGGCATCACCCAGGAAGAGGTGGAGGCGGTTCGGGCCGAGCTTGGGGCCCGCGACGGTGACTGCGTGGCGATGGTGGCCGCCCCAAAGGATCGGGCCGAGGCGGCGATGAAGGCGGTCATCGATAGGGCGAAGGAGGCCCTGGTCGGGGTCCCCGAGGAGACGAGAAAGGCCCTACCCGAGGGGACGAGCGAGTACATGAGGCCCCTTCCGGGGTCCGCGCGGATGTACCCGGAGACGGACGTTCCGCCGGTGGTGGTGGCTCCAGAGTATGTTTCCTCCCTCGAACTGCCGGAGATCTTCGACGAGAGGGCGGCGCGGTTCGAGAAGGATTACGGGCTGAACCGCGAGTTTGCGGGGCTGATGGCCGCATCGCCAAACTACCAGCTCTTCGAGGATGCCGTGAGAGATCTCTCCCTTCCCCCGGCCCTGGTGGTGAGAACCATCGAGATGATACCCCGGGAGCTGGCTCGGGATGGGGTTGCGGTCTCGAACCTGACCGAAGATCGCTACCTGGGCGCCCTCTCCCTCCTCGCCGAGGAGGGTGTGGCCAAGGAGGGGATCCCTCAGCTCCTGGAGACGATGGCGATGAATCCGGGGCTCTCGGCATCGGAGGCCGCGAAGGCCGCGGGACTTTTGGGCGTCGACAAGACAGGCGTCGAAGAGGTAGTGGCCGGGATCGTCGCCGAGAAGGAGGCCTTCGTCAGAGAGAGGGGCGAGGCGGCCCTGGGACCCCTGATGGGCCTCGCCATGAAGGAGCTTCGGGGGAAGGCCGACGGAGCCCTGATCAGCGCGGTGCTGAAGCGAGAGATCGATCGGATTCTGGCGGATTAAGTCCGCCAGAGTCTCCGAACTCGTCGTCGAGTTCGGGGCGGGGAACCTTATTTATTTCTGACCGGGCCAACTACTATTTTGTTTGAAGAGATCAGTAGGCCGTTGGAGGCTTGAGGTATGAAACGGGAAATGCTTCTCTGGGACGAGACGATCTTCAAGGACCGGGAGGTCCTGGAGTTCGACCACCTGCCCGAGCACTTCTCTCACCGGGAGTCTCAGATGGAGTCCCTCAAGTTCTGCGTCCGCCCCGCCTTTGCGGGGGGCCGTCCCGTCAGCGCCCTCTGTCTCGGCCCCCCGGGGACCGGGAAGACGACGTCGATCTTCAAGCTCTTTTCCGAGATCGAGGCCCACTCCTCGAAGGTGGTCCCCGTCCACGTCAACTGCCAGATGGACCACACTCGACACGCCATATTCCTGCGGATCTACAGCAAGCTCCTCGGCCACTCGCCCCCGTCAAGCGGCGTCTCCTTCAAGAGGGTCCTGGAGAGGATCGCGAAGACCCTGGCCAAAGAGAACCGGGTCCTGGTGGTGGCCCTCGACGACGTCAACTACCTCTTCCCCGAGAAGGAGGTGGACCGGGTCCTCTACACCCTCCTCCGGGCTCACGAGACCTTCCCCGGTTTCCGGGCCGGGGTGATCGCCATCCTCAGCGAGCCGGCCTTAAACTACGTCTTCGATCCGAGGGTGGGGTCGGTCTTCCAGGCCGAGGAGGTGAGCTTCCCCCTCTACTCGATCGGGGAGATACGAGACATCCTGAAACGACGGGCTGATCTGGGCTATTATCCCGGCGTCGTATCCGACGAGATCATCGATCTCGTCTCCGACCTCACCGAGCGGGCCGGGGACCTCCGGGTCGGGATCGACCTCTTAAAGAGGGCGGGGATGGAGGCGGAGAGGAGGGCCTCAAGGACGATATCAATAGAGGACGTCGAGAGGGCCTACGAGAGGTCGAGGCTCGTCCACCTCTCAAGCGCCCTCAAGCCCCTCCGGGATGACGAGCTTATCCTCCTCCGGCTCGCGGCGGAGATGGAGACCTCGAAGGCCGGAGATCTCTACGAGAAGTTCAAAGAAGCCACCGGCGCTGGCTACACCCGGTTTCACGAGATTCTGAACAAGCTGGACGCCGCAAGGCTCGTGGACACCGACTTCAGCGGACCGGGCCACCGGGGGAGGTCCAGGGTCGTCCGGATCAGGTACGACCCGAAAGAGGTGCTGGATAGGATAAAGCCGAAGGATAATCCATAGACGGCGCTCCAGACCGCTGGAGTATATAGGGTATATATTGTACGATTTGTAATTCGGAGTAATACCTTCTATTTATCCTATTGTGATTAATTTTATAATTGATACATGTAAGCAGGGGTATCTGATGAATAGACAGTTACTCGCCTTTTTAGTCGCCGTTCTGGCGATAGGATCGATCCTGGTATTCTCAGGATGCGTCGACCAGAAGGAAGAGGGCGCGCCCGCTGTGGAAGCGGCTGCCGTCACCGTCGCCGGGTCCACCACGGTGATGCCCCTTGCCGAGGCCTCTGCTGAGGAGTTCAACAAAGTTCAGTCGGACGTCCGCGTCTCCGTCACCGGCGGAGGTTCCGGGGTTGGGATCAAGAACGTCGCCGAGGGGCTTGCGGATATCGCCATGGCCTCGCGGCAGGTGAAGCCCGAGGAGATCGCCGCCTACGGCGACAGGTTCGAGGAGTATCTCGTCGCCTACGACGCCATCGCCGTCGTCGTCAGCCAGCCGATCTATGAGGCAGGCGTCACCGAGCTGTCTCAGGATCAGGTGAGGGCGATCTACAGCGGCGAGGTCTCCAACTGGAAGGATCTGGGCGGCCCCGACGAGCCGATCTACGTGGCCGCTCGGGAGGTCGGCTCCGGGACGAGAGACACCTTCAACGAGATGGTTATGGGAAGCGTTGAGGCCGAGACCCTGGGGGTCACAACGTACCACGGCAGCAACGCCGAGGTGAAGACCGCCGTCACCAGCAGCGATAAGGCCATCGGTTACGTCGGGATGAACTACATCGAGGGCGGGGCCCTCCGGGCGGTGGCCTACGATGGGGTCATGCCATCAGCAGAGACGATAAAGGACGGTTCATACCCGCTATCGAGGTCTCTCAACTTCTATACCTTCGGCGATCCGGGCCCTGACGCCGAAACGTTCATCGAGTTCGTCCTGAGCGACGAAGGGCAGAAGATCGTTGAAGAATCCGGATTCGTCCCGATCTGGTGAAGCAGGAATAAGAAAGGATATCGAGTTGCTCCGGCATTGAAGAGCCAGAGCAACTATTTTCTTCGAAATTCGGCGTGGTGGATATATAGCTGTACCTGCCCTATATAGAGAATATAGATAAGTGCTTTAAGCGATGAAAGGACGGTCAGATGAATAGCATGGCTCTTCCAGGGAAACGTGATCTTTGGCGGTCTCGGCGATACGGCGAAGGCGTTGTTGAATCCCTCCTCTTCTTCTCCGCCATCACCTCGATCTTGGCCATGGTCTTGATCTTTTACTTCCTCACCTTCGAGAGCTTCCTCGCCTTCAGGGAGGTGGGGATCTTCGATATGCTCCTGGGTCAGAAGTGGCACCCTGCTGGGGATATCTTCGGAATGGCTCCGATCATCGTCGGCTCGGTCCTCATCACCCTCGTCGCCCTCTTCATAAACATCCTGGTGGGCGTGCCCCTGGCGATCTACCTCTCGGAGCTGGCTGGTCCCTGGTCCCGGGAGCTTCTGAAGCCCTCCATCGAGCTTTTGGCCGGGGTTCCCTCCATCGTCTACGGATTTCTGGGGGTTCTGGTTCTGGTGGTCTACCTCGAGGGGAGCTTCGATATGTTGACGGGTCGGTCGATTCTGGCTGGAGCGATCCTCCTGGGGATCATGTTCATCCCGGCTCTGACGACTATATGTGAGGACGCCCTCAGGGCCGTCCCCAAGGAGTTCAAGGAGGGGTCTCTCGCCCTTGGAGCCACCCACTGGCAGACGGTCCGGAATGTCACCCTCCCCGCCGCCTCCTCGGGGATCATCGCCGCCGTGATACTGAACGTGGGCAGGATCATCGGTGAGACGATGGCCGCCCTCCTGGTGGTGGGAAACGTCGCCCGCCTCCCGTCGCCGGTCTTCGACGTCTTCGATCGGGGCGCCATCTTCACCTCGGTGATCGCCGGCGAGATGGGGGAGGTGGCCCACGGATCGATGCACTATCACGCCCTCTTCGCGGTGGGTTTCGTCCTCCTGGTTATCGTCACCGTCATCAACATATCGGCGGACCTGGTCAGGGCTGCGATCCAGAAGAGGTTTGGGGGGTACTGAGATGAAGAAGATAAGGCCCGCACCTCTTTCTTCGCTCGTTGTGGCCCTATTTTTGCTGTCGTCTTCGCTTTACTACCTGGTTGTCCAGCCGGGAGATATCCCCCTGGTCCCCTTCTGGGAGGGGGGGCTTCTGGTCTGTCTCGTTCTTATAACCGCCTCTGCCCTCGCCCTCCGCAGGGAGGAGGCCGACGGGAAGGCCGTCGTCTGGCCCTTCGGCAGGCTTTTGCCTCTGGCGGCGGACCTCGCCTATTCTCTTGTGGTCTTCCTTCTGATCTATTCGGCTCGGGTCCGGCCGGGCCTGGAGATTGAGCTTCTGGATCTGAGCGCCGTATTCACCTACAAGATCGTGCTGCCTTTCCTCGTCTTTCTTGCGAGCTTCCTTGCGATAAAAGACTCCATCAACCTCCTTTACGGCTACAGCACCCGGGGTAGGGAGGTTTTAGTCTTCTCGATGGTCCGGCTCTCGGCGGTCTTCACCCTCCTCCTCTTGGGCGGGATCATCTCCGTCATACTGTTTCGGGGGATCGGGGCCATAAGCTGGGAGTTTCTAACCCAGCCCCACTATCGGCTCGGCACCGAGGGCGGGATCAGCACCTGTATCCAGGGGACCTTCTGGCTGGTGATGGGGGCGATGCTGATATCGGCTCCTCTGGGGATCGGGGCCGCCATCTACCTCAACGAGTACTCCAAGCACTCGGGGCTGAAGCGGGTCGTCACCATAGCCGTGGGCTGTCTCAACGGCGTCCCCTCGGTGGTCTACGGCCTCTTCGGCCTCGCCTTTCTGGTGGCGACCTTCGGCCTCTCCCTTCTGGCGGGGTCGATCATCCTGGGGCTGATGAACCTGCCCACCATAATCCTCACCAGCCAGGAGGCGCTGAAGAGCGTTCCAAACTCCCTGCGGGAGGGGAGCGTTGCCCTCGGCGCCACCCGGTGGCAGACGATAAAGAAGGTGGTGATCCCCTCGGCCATGCCCGGAGTTCTGACGGGCCTGATCATCGGGGTCGCTCGCGCCGCCGGGGAGACGGCTCCCATCATGTGGACCGCCGTCACCTTCTCTGCCACCCCCGTCCACATGTTCTACGGCGTCGTCCCCGACGTCACCCAGCCCGTCAACAACCTCTGCTACCACCTCCTCAACCTGATATACTTCCTGGGGGCCTGGGACGTCGAGGAGAAGGCCTGGGGGACGGCCCTGGTCCTTCTGGCCCTCGTCCTCTCCATCAACATGGTGGCGATCCTGGTGCGAAACCACTATCGAAAGAAAGTCGTATGGTGAGCCGCCGCCCCACAACTTTTATCATTTGCGGGATCTAAAGGTCTCCCATGAGACCGATCTCTCCCGAAGAGATGAGAGCCATCGATTCAAACTGCACCTACTTTGGGCTCATCCCGCTGCAGCTGATGGAGAACGCCGGGTCAGCCTTAGCCTCGGAGGCGAGAAAGAGGGCCCGGGGAAATAGAATCGCCGTCGTCGCCGGACGGGGGAACAACGGCGGGGATGCGTTCGTCGCCGCCCGGCACCTCGCCGAATTCGATGTCACCGTTTTTCTCCTCGGCAGATCGAGAGATATCGCCACCGAAGAGGCGAGGCGGAACTGGGAGATTCTGGACCGGCTCGGCTTCGACCTCCGGGAGGTTCGGGATTCGAGGGAGCTGGAGGAGTTATCCAAATACGATCTGATCCTGGACGCGATCTTTGGGACCGGCGTCCGTGGTGCCGTCCGGGGTCTGGAGGCCGAGGCGATCGACGCCATCAACTCCGCGAGAAAGCAGGTCATATCGGTGGACGTCCCCAGCGGCATCGGCACCGAGAAGGTCGTCGAGCCCGAGGTGACCGTCACATTCCATCGGCCGAAAGAGGGCATCCCCGGCGAGGTGGTGGTGGCGGGGATCGGGATACCGCCGTCGGCCGAGTTTCTGGCGGGGCCCGGCGACCTCGCCCTCGTCGCCTCTCGGGCACCAGCGAGCCACAAGGGGCAGAACGGCCGGGTTCTGGTGATCGGGGGAGGTCCTTATTCCGGGGCGCCGGCCCTATCGGCGATGGCCGCCCTCCGGGCCGGGGCGGACCTGGTCACCGTCGCCGTCCCCGAGAACGTCTCCGACGTCATCGCCGGCTTCTCCCCGAACCTGATCGTCCGGCCCCTATCCGATGACCACCTCTCCTCCGACGACCTGCCGGCCCTCCGGGAGCTGATACCCCGCCACGACGTCGTCGTCGTCGGGATGGGCCTTGGCCGCCACCCCGAGACGACCGAGGCACTGACGAAGATCGTCCCCGAATGCGGCAAGATGGTGATGGACGCCGACGCCCTCCTCCCCGGCGTCCCCCTCAAGGGCATCATCACCCCTCATGAGAGCGAGTTTCGGCGGGTCAGCTCCATCGGGGTGCCGCCAGGCCGGGTCCAGAACGAGACGCTGATGACCTTCGCTCGGGACATGGGCCTCACAATCCTCCTGAAGGGGAAGGTCGATCTGATCACCGACGGCACCGTCATCCGAGGGAACGCCACCGGGAACGCCGGGATGACCGTCGGAGGGACCGGGGACGTCCTCGCCGGGGTCACCGGGGCCTTCTACGCCAATGCCCCGCCGCTCCGGGCCGCCGTCGCCGCAGCCTTCGTCAACGGGACCGCCGGCGACCTGGCCTTCGAGGAGAAGGGGTACTCGCTCCTGGCCACCGACGTCATCGAGAATATACCTCTGGCTATGTGGCAGTGAGCCCTCAGGACAAGGCTGTGATAGTGATTATTGACAGTGATACCTTGAAGCGAGATCAGGATCATCGGGAGTATCGGGCGGGGATGGTGGAGATCACCGAGAAGCCCGCCGTCGGGCGGAGGGCCGTCGCAGAGGGGCTCATCCGCCTCAAAGAATCGACGGTGGATGCGATCAGAAACGGCGAGGTGGTGAAGGGGGATGTCCTCACCGTGGCGAGGGTGGCGGCGATCCAGGCGGTGAAGGAGACGCCGCGCCAGATCCCAATGTGCCACCCGATCCCGATCACCGGCGTCGAAGTGGCATTCGATCTCCTCCCAGACCGGGTCAGGGCGAGGGTCGTCGTCACCTCCGTCGGAAAGACAGGGGTCGAGATGGAGGCCCTGGCGGGGGTCTCGGCGGCGCTCCTCAACGTCTGGGACATGGTCAAGTCCCGGGAGAAGGATGAGACCGGAAACTACCCCTCGACGGCGATCGAGGAGATCCGGGTGGTGGAGAAGAGGAAAGATGATAGTGGTATGGGGGGTTGAGATCCACGAAGTAGCATATACGTTGCGGAGCCTTTATGATTTATTAATACGAATTATATAAAATTCTGTCGTAAGTAGAATCCCTCAAAGCATCGTATTGCCGAGAGGTGAGATTCCGATGCCGCTGAAAAATAGATCGGTGGCGAGATCGTCACCCTATTAGAGCCCGTACTCCGGGAGCCGCTCCCGCGCGATCTCCCTCTCCCGCTGGTGCTCGGTCAAAAAAGCCTTGATCCTCTCGGCAGCCTCCTTCTTGCAGGTCCCGCAGACTCGCTCGCCGCTCTTGCACTCCTCGAAGACCTCCAAGAGCTCGGACTCGTCCTCGGAGAGGTGGAATAGCATCAGCTCGTAGACTGTGCACTTGTCCGGCTCGCCCCCGAGCTTCTTCTGCTCGGCGAGGGACTGCCTCCCGCCGGTGACGGCCCTCATCACCTTCTTCGCCGCCTCCTCGGGGTCCTCGGTGAGGGCGATGTGGCTATCGGGCTTCGAGGAGGACATCTTGCCGCCGGTGAGGCCGGTCATGAACCGGTGGTAAAGAGACGCTGGCGGGACGAAGCCGTACCCCCCCTCCTCCACCTCAAGCTCCCTCATCGCCTCCTCGACCTTCCCCGCATCCGTCGCCTTCGCGTCGAAGACGTCGATATGCTCCTCGTACCGCTTGACCTTCCTGTACCCCATCTCCTTAAGGCGGGAGGCCGCCGCCTCGATGAGGTCGGAGCCCGCAGCCTTCCCCCGGAGGCTGACGCGCCCCTCCCTCTCCTCCACCAGGAACTTTCTCATCCTGCCGGCGAGGTCGCGGGTCAGCCTGATGTGGGCGTCCTGGTCCGAGCCGACGGGGATGACCACCGGCTTCGGCCCGCCGTTCTCGGAGAGCTGGGGGTGGAGGATGTCGGCGCTCTGGACCATGACAGAGACCATGTGGGCGACGTTCGTCTCCCCGGAGAAGCCATAGATGGCGGCAAGCTCCGAGAACCGTGCGGCGGAGGCGAGCTCGAACGCCAGGTCCCGGACGGCCTGGCTTTCGGACTGGAAGTAAATGTGCCCCGAAGGCTCAAAGCCGAGGGCGATGATGCTGAGGATGTACTCCTCGATCCCCATCTCCCGGCACCTCTGCCAGCTGATCCCCCGGACCGAGTGGGCCTCCATGTCGGCGATGGCGACGAAGGCGTCCCCCCCATGCTTCTGGTGCCAGATGATCTCCTCCATCACCATCTTGCCGCCGAGATGGACCCTCCCGCTGGGCATGAACCCGCTCATCACAGCGAAAGGTCTCCTGTCGTTCATCGCCTGAACGACCTTCTGATAATCACGATGGCCGAATATTATGTGCCTTTTCATATATGGATGGGGATCTTCGATCTGGGGCAGAATGTCCTCGAAGCTCGATATTCCAAACTCTTCGAAGAGCTTCGAGTAGTCATCTATCGAGACCGCGCCCCAGGGGTCCAGCTTCGTTGCCATAAGTCCAGGCGATGCAGAATATGGTATATTTAACTTCTCGTCACCATCGACCATCTGGCTGGGCTGGCCGGTCAGCGCCGGTCGGCAGCTAAAATTATTTAAATTCGAACGTAGATGATACCGCCGATGAACCGCGAATCCTTTCCCTGCGATCTTGTGACCTGGAACGAGTTTTACGACCTCGCCAAGGCGCTATCCCGACAGATCAAGTCCTCGGGCTGGCGCCCCGACCTGGTGGTGGCCATCGGTCGGGGCGGCTACGTCCCGGCCCGGGTCGTCTGCGACTTCCTCGTCTTCGACCTTCTCACCAGCATGAAGGTCGAACACTGGGGGATCGCAGCCCAGAAGAGAGATCAGGCAATGGTCCGCTTTCCCCTGGCCGTGGACGTCTCCGGCAAGAAGGTCCTGATCGTCGACGACGTCACCGACACCGGTGACACCCTCTCCACGGCGGTCGGCTACGTCGAGAGCCTGGGGCCTGCAGAGATGAGGACCGCCGTCCTCCAGCATAAGACGAGCTCGGCTTTTCTCCCGGACTACTACGCCGAGAAGATCGTTTCATGGAGGTGGATCATCTACCCCTGGGCGGTCCACGAAGACCTGGTGGGTTTCTGCGAACGGGTCCTCTCCGGAATAGATCGTCCAATGTCGGCGGATGAGATCATCGCAGATTTGAAGAGGAGATTTGAGATCGAGGTGGACCTCGAGGAGATGGCAGGAGTTCTGGAGGATCTGGTGGCCATGGGAAAAGCCGTGCGGTCAGGATCGACATATCTGGTCGCAGACGGCTGATTCGATAATCTTTTTGAATAAACAAAAATAAGCTATTTATATGAGAATGAATTTGTAACCGGAAATATAGATGTGATAATTATGAGACAATTTTCGGTTAAAGTTCTGGACGACGGCGACCGGGAGTTCGTGGAGATTCTGCGAGACCTCGGCATCCCCCGAAACGTCGCCGCCATGATAACGTACCTCGCCAACGTCGGGGAGGCCACCTCTCGTGAGATCGAGATCGGGTCGAACCTCAGGCAGCCGGAGGTCAGCATCGCCATGAGATCCCTTAGAGAGAACGGCTGGGTGGAGGAGAGGGAGATGAAGAAGGACGGAAAGGGGAGGCCCATGAAGGTCTACAGGCTCGCTGTAACCCTTGAGGAGATCATAAGGCATTTTGAGGATGAGAAGAGGAGCGAGTCGGCGAGGGTGATGGAAAATATAGGTCGGCTGAAGGATCTGAGCGGAAAGCTCGCCAACGTCTGAGGCGATCCTTCATCCGGAGGAGACGATCCGGACGATCTCCAGGTCGCCGGGTTCCACCACATCGTCCGAGGGAACGGGGCGCCCCTCCCAGAGCGCCACCACTGTCTCGGGTTTCAATCCCAGAAGCGAGACGAGTTCCTCATAGGTGACGCCCCTCTCAAAATCGATCACCCGTTCGGATACGCGGCCATCAGCACGGATTTTAACCTCGAGAGCGGTCACTCTTCTTCCTCACCGCCTGCGCCCACGAGATCCTCGAGGTTCTCTTCGATCAGCTTCTTCTCCAGGTTCTCAGTCTTCTTGTCGCCTTTCCTCTCAACGTCCCTTTTCTTGAACTTAGGCACAAGCATCACCCCATCTTAATCCGATCTGCGGCGGTATTAACCTTTCGTTAGCCTGACCTTCGGCCTATGCAGGCCCACTGATCGTAGATCCCCAGGTCGTCGGGGCTCGCGACCACCTCTGCAGCCCATCCCTCAGACCTCAGGGCGGCGGCCACCATCCGGGCCTCTCTTTCGGTGTAGGTGGTGTAGATCACCATCTCTCCTGCGAGCTCCGACGAGCTGACCAGGATCTCCTTCCAGAGGGGCCAGTTGACGTCGTCGATCAGCCCCACCATGAACCCCACCACCGCCTCGAAGTGCTTAGGACGAAAGAACCGGTCCAGGAGCCGGGCGTCCAGGACCATCGACCTTTCGGGTTCGAGGTGGCCATACTTCAACCCATTGCATACCTCACAGCTATCGATCTCACAGGTCCATGGACGAACGCCGAGCCTCCTCAGGGCCTGGGTGGCCATGCCGCTACCGCAGCATATCTCCAGCACCTCGCCCCCAGAGGGGATGAGGGGTCTGAGGAACCTCTCCAGGGTTCCCGTCCTCTCGGGGACGAAGAGGGGCGGGCTTGATACAGGGCAATTCTCGCAGAATAGCTCGTCTTTTAGGGCGACGGCCAGCCACTCCACTACTCCCTCAAAAAATCTCCTCTCATCCACCACGACGGTCTTCGATCTCGGGATCTCGGGAAGCGCTTCCAGGGGGCTTGATTCGGAGTAGCGGTCCGTCAAAAGGAGCCAGACCTCGCCGGGCTCTGTGAGCTTCAGGGCGATCCCCAGACGGGATCTGCGTCCCGCATCTGACCCTGTATCATCCTCCTCTCCCTCCTCCTCGCCATCCAGAACTTCGATGGCCTCCACAACCACCGGTTCCGACCCGAGGATCTCTGAGGTGACCGGGAGGTCGATCAGATCGGCCAGGGACTCTTCGGCCAGGAATATCTCTTCACCGTCGTCGATCTTCAAGATCTTGTGAAGCAACACGATGGAAATAACCGATCCCGGCAGATATCAAGTTTTCTTTCGGGGAAACGGCTATATTGTCTCCTGTCGACTGGAGTAGGGTTTGAAGCTCAAAGACGTTCCAGGCATAGGGGCGAAGCTGAATGAACGGCTGATTGCCCACTATGGGGATGAGGGCGCCGCCATGGAGGCCTTGCTGAAGGGGGACGTGGCCGGCCTTCTGAAGATGAGGGGGCTGAGCGAGCGGCAGGCAACGGCCCTGGTCCAGCGGGCGAGAAGCACGAATTGGGGGGTCTCTCCTGCCGACTTTCTCGCCACCGACGAGGCGGTCCGGATATACCAGTCTCTGATGGAGCTTCTGTCCAGGTCGGCCCACACCGAATATGCCAGGCAGAAGCTGTCCTGCCTCTTCCCATCCTCCAGCCGGGAGATGGTCGAGGAGAACCGGAGATTTGCGGAATCGGCCATCAGCTCCTCCTCAAAGCTGATCGACACCGACCTAGCCCGCCACCTCTCGAATATCAAGCCGCTCCGAAAGGGCGCAGGTCCAAGGGTCAGGAACCGGGCTGTGGCGGCGGATTCTGTATCCGCTTTTCGGGCCCTGAAGGAGAGGGGGATGGAGCGGTCTGTCGATCTTCATCTCGTCGAGAGCCTGAGGGATCTGCGAGATCTGGCTCAGGGGTACGATCTTGTGACCTTCATCTCCAGAAACCTCGACAGCCTCTCCCTGGATGAGGTCGAGGAGGCGGAGAGCGACGAGGACTGGTACCTGGTCCCGGAGCTTCTGCTTCATCGTTACCAGGAGAACGAGGCCACCATCGACGCCATCCTCGGAGCGGCCAGGATCTTGCAGGCCGCTGAGGTCGCCTCCTTCGAGGGGCTCGAAGAGCTGCTCTGCGGCCTTGAGAGGCTGAGAGCTGACGACGATCCCGAGGTTCGGCGGCTCGACCAGCTGATGGCGGAGCTTGAAGGCCGGGTGGATGAGGCGGTGGCCTGGGCCAACGCCGAGTTGAAACGGAGGATGGAGAGCTGTTCTGTAACCTTCGCCGGAGACGACCTCCTCCTCGCCCTGGGAAGAGGCGGTGACCTCCGGGACGTCTTCAAATCCCGGATGGGTGAGACCTTCACCGAAGTGATGAAAGCTGCGAGGGATCGGGCCTCCGCCGGCCTGGAGCTGAAAGGGGCCGAGGGGGCGCGGCTCGAGGAGATCATCTCCCCGGAGGTCCGCTACCCCATGGAAGAAGACCGGGAGGCTCTGGTTCGGTTCATTCGGGAGCTTCGGAAGAAGGCGGAGGCCAAGAGGCTGAAGTCCCGCCGGGATCGTGCAAGAGATCTCGCAGGAAGGTGGGACCTGGTGGAGACCCTAGAGAGACGTCTGCTGGAGTTCGACGTGGGATTCTCCCTGGCCACCTTCTCCCACCGGATGGGATTGACGATGCCAACCTTCGTCGAAGACCCCTGCATCGGCTTTTTGGATGGAATAAACCTGCTTCTCGATGATCCCGAGCCGGTCAGCTACTCTGTGGGTCCTTCGGGGCTCGCCGAGCCGGACGAGAGGACGGCGATCCTCAGCGGCGTCAACTCCGGCGGCAAGACAACCCTCATCGAGCTCGTGGCCACGATGGTGATCCTCGCCCAGATGGGGCTTCCGGTTCCAGCGGCCGCGTGCCGCCTCTGCATCTTCGATGCCCTCTACTACTTCGGCAAGAGCCGGGGCACCCTGGGGGCCGGGGCCTTCGAGGCGACTATTCGAAAGTTCTCCGTCCTCTCCGGAGAGGATAGGAAGCTCGTCCTGGCTGACGAGCTGGAGGCGATGACCGAGCCCGGAGCCTCGGCCAGGATCATAGCCTCCCTTCTGGACGAGCTCTCTCGAGGGGGGTCTGTCGCCATCTTCGTCAGCCATCTCGCAGAGGATGTGGCGAGGTTTGCAGAGACCTCTGTCAGGATCGACGGCATCGAGGCCCGGGGACTCGATGGGACCGGCCAGCTCATCGTCGATAGAAGCCCACTCTATCATCACCTGGCCAAAAGCACTCCGGAGCTGATAATCGAGAGGCTCGCCCGAACCGCCAGTGGCCCCGAGCGAGATTTCTACGCGAGACTCCTCTCGAAATTCCGGTGAATTTTTATACTAGCTGACCAATTTATATCACATGGACCCCTCATACCACCTTGAGATATGGCAGATAGCCGCCATATGCCTTCTTCTGCTGCCGGCATTCCTCATCGCCAACTACGTCATCGTGAAGAGGATGGTCCAGGAGAGAAAGGCCCGGGAGGACAGGGTGGAGAGGTTCATCGCTGCCAGCGTGGCGCGGGACATGAATCCCGATAACAGGTCGAAGAGGAGACCAAGAAGGAGGTTCTGAACTTTCGCACCATATCCTGTTCCATCGATGCCGGTCACCCCGGACCGAACCGTCGAGGGGTCGATGGTGGGGATACGCTCTCCCAGCTCTAAGACGGACGGAGAATGATTCGGAGATGGATCGTCTGGCCGTCATGGACAGGAAGCTGGTCGGGGCAGGCTGAGGATGAAATCCCATAAATCGTACCGAAATCTCGCCTAACAAGGGCGACACATCCCGAATTTCATAAAGAACATTATTACTATTTATTTTTCTTATGTTCATGGTCCAATATTATGGGAAACCTCTTTATAGTATAAACAAGGGAGTTATCGAGGGGTGTGTACTCAGATGAGCGATAAGACGGAGCAGTTGAAAGAGCTGTTCTTGAAGATCTCAAGCAGCACCAAAGTGGTCGAGAAGCAGGCCACGGTCCATGGCGATCTCAAGGGAAGTGAAGAGATCGAAAGCAGGCTTCGAGTGGTCGTATCTGACATGTGCAAGCAATACAACATCCAGACCAAACTCACCCCTGAGCAGCTGGCCGCCGTGGTGAGGTTATTTTATAAGGGGCTCAGCGACACCGAGATCGCCGAGCAGCTGGGAGATCGAGCGCTCAACAAGACAGTCAGTCGCGCCAGGATCAAGCTACACCTGTTCCGGGAATCCGACCTCAAGCCGCCCTTTAAAAAGGAGGAGTTCCTGAAGCTGGCCGAGGCCGGCCGTTCGGTGAAGGAGATGAGCGAGAGTCTGGGGGTGGCCCCCTCCACCATCAGCGAGTACAAGAACATCTTCGACTGTCAGGAGGCTGCCGAGAGGGACGGTTATACCAAGCGCTTCGAGGAGATAATCTCCGACCAGGACGTTTCAGAGAGGATGGTCACTCACATCTCCAAGGACGGGCTCCAGGACACCATGGACACCGACTACGAGACTGCAGAAGCTTGAAAAGGGGGAAGCTGCCCGGGGGCTATCTCGAGGAGCTCCCCTAAGACCTTTAAAGGTCGAGGATCCGCCAATTTCGCCAATTTCTATATTTGCTCATACCTCTTTCGACCCTTGGGGATCAATTTCAGATTCTCGTCGCCTCGAAGGGCCCTGATAGTTCCATCTGATCGCTGTCTCGGTAGTAGAACTCGCCCTGAATGCTGTCGTCGTTTATCATCCGTCCGTCCACAAAGGATATCGTCGTCATGGGGTCTCCTCCATCCTCGCTCCGTATTGCCAGATAGAACGCCTCGATCTTTCCGCCGTCTATAGTCCCGAAGACGATCCCACTGTAGTCGTCTTCGGATGCGTTGACCTCCACTGAGTAGGATCCGATGATGTTGTTTCCCACCTGCTGGACGTTGGCTGTCATCACCTCTTCAACGTCGCCGAAGGTATAGCTGGACTGCCAGGTTCCTGTTGCGTCGACGTTGCTGAGGGAGGCGATGGGGTTGATGAGGGCCGTCAAAGAAAACAGAACGATACACCATCTGATCACTTTCATCTCGATCTCACCATATTTCTTTCATCGCAGTTTGTCTTGATCCGTATTAATAGTTGATCTCACCGGTATATGGCGATTATCTTCGTCGATCACCTTCCGGGTTGAACTTGTGTTCAGGAACTTGTACGACTTGTTTGCCGGTTGCCTCCTGAAGTTACTTGCACGAAGCTGTGACGTGCCAGTAAATGAGCAGGAGAAGTGTGACGAGCATCCATTCGCCATCGACAAAGAAATCCAGAATTAGCGGATCTTTTCGGGTGCTGAAGTACCAGATGCAAATATATCCGTAGACGGCAAACCCCTTTATCAGCAGTTTCGTCTCACCCGCTACAAAGGGCAGCAACGGCAGGAGCGTACTGTTTAATATAAACAATATCTTGGATGTATAGGATGGTCCGAGGATTACGGGCAAGGTCCTGACAGCAGATCTTCTGTCTCCCTCTACATCCCTTATGTCGTATAGAACGGTGGCAGTGAAATCTCGAACCATCATGAAATACATGATGATAGCTATCAGACCAATTTTGGTCGGTTCCATCTGCATTCCGGGAATCAGTGTGCATACCACCGCCCAGGAGACGGCTACAGTCACGTTCTTCATGACGGGAATGTCTTTGAGCCTCGGCAGTCCCGGGATCAGCCTGGTGCTATAGGCTGCATTTGCGACGATGGGTACAAAGACCAGGGGGACGACCGCCGGATTTCGGAGCAGGGCTATCGCCACACAGAGGACGTAAGCGGCGATCGAGTAGCAAAGGACCAGCCTCTTTCTTCTTGATATAAAGACGACCCGTTCGGGCATGTTGATGCCGTCTTCGTCCAGATCGGTGAGTTTGTTCAGGCTGTAAACGCTGAAGGTCATCAGAAATACACAGAAGCAGAGAGGGATGTCAGGTTGGGTCTGGAGGAGGATGAATCCGCCGAAGGTCTGGAAGAACCCTGTTATGCCGATGAATATCGAACTTACCGTCAGGAATATAAAAAAACGTCTCGTCAGACCGACTATACCGATCACTGCGTTTCCTATGCTATAATTAAAAATATTTTCTAATAAAATCTCCGGCGCGCCTGGCATAATATAATTGATAGCCGTCCAACACTATATAACTTGCGAAAGATTTATTTATATTAAAATATGTTTAAGGGCGCTATTAAGCTTACTAGAAATAAGCTAAATTTTATATATAACCTCTGATTTCCGTTTAAAGTGGTCGAAAAGGCTCAATCCCCACTGGACTGCGCTATCGCTGACACAGACCAGGTCCCTCCCGACATCATACGATCCGTCAAGTCTGTAAAGCCCCAGGTTTAATAACGATTCTGTGACTGTAAACGCCACTTTGACGGGCTCGCTGATTGAATAGAGATGGAAGTTGGGATGCTCCAACAGCTTTTTCAAAAGAACTTCGTGACTCTTAATTGTCGAATCGAGAACCTGCCGCGTGAGAATCAGCTCTATCGTTGCCCCTCTTTTGACGGGATCAGCTATTGCATCTGAAAATCCCGGAGCTATTATGGGAGATACGCCGCGAATCTCTTTGGACCGCATCATCTCCTCAACGAAGTACTCCAGCGATCTGAGGGGCGCCTCCAGGTCGTCTTTTATGACCTCCGACTGGGCCAGCATGCCGATATTCTTCAGAAGCTCAACGGGAATCCCGCTAATGTCGTGGCTCTGCCAGAAGTCCCGATGCTCTTCGAGGGCCAAGACGAAGTCGATCATCTCGGTCAGAATATGAGCCTGCATCATGCCCAGGTTGGTGAGTCCATACCCCTTGTCGACTTTGGTCACAAGGCCCGAACCGGTCAACTCCTTGATGGCGTGAAGGATCGTCGTATTTCTGATGCCCATCTCCTTCTCCAGGTCGCCGGTGTTCATGCTGCCGTTTTTCAGGCATAAAAGGACCTTGGTTCGCACTTTAGAGCGGGTGAAGGACTTCAGCGACTCCTCCGCAACGTCGTACCGTCGGCAGACCATATCGCATTTCAGCATATTTATCACCCTGGATCTTGGGGCTGAATTCGCTTTTTTATTCCTTCTTTCCTGATGCCAAGCAGATTAGAAGAGCCTCAAATGGATCTCGGTACTCCCTCTTTCCATTACGATCAGAATACACAATTTCACAAAGGACGCCGCTCTACGGCAAAGATAGCTAATATGATAAATATCTATCGATATGCAGAATTTTAAAATTCTCTTGTTATCTATTTAAAGCCGTTGTTCCATTCTATTTTTCAGGTCGTAGCACGTGAAATAAATGGTTTTTGTCCACCCGTCCCCCGCAATAATCGAATATCAACGGGTTCCTCCATCTCCGGCGAGAAAAGGCCGCCAAGTCGCGCCACTTCTTTGGATTGGCGCCGATTTTCTGGTGGTCGAACCGCAGAAGCCGCAACCCATAATGATATTGCGGAAGAATTGAAGACGAATTGCAGGAGAAAAGGTGCGGCTGCCGGGAATCGAACCCGGGCTACGAGCTTGGGAAGCTCATGTCCTAACCCCTGGACCACAGCCGCTCAGCCACCTTAGGGAAGGCCTGGCTCATAAAGTTTATGCTTTGGGGTGGAGGGCCACGATCTCCTCGAAGGCTGAAAGGACCGTCTCCAGATCTTCCCGGGCAAGAAGGTAAGTGCTCAGCTTGAACTGTCTTGTGAGGCCGGGCTTTATGCCGAAGATATTCCTCTTCTTCAGCTCCCTATAGAGGAAGTAGCGACCCTTCTTTGCGGTCTTGGATATCTCGTAGAGGATCTCGGACTTGAAGAACATGAGGTCGTGGTCGTGGGGTCGATCTCCCTGGAGCGCCATGCCCAGCTTCTCCATCTCGCCGGCAAACCAGCGAGCCTTCTCCACCTCTTCATCCCAGCGCTTTGTCCTCTCGACGACGGCGGGAAAGCTCGCCATCATGGTCATGATACCCGCGCCCCGCAGGGTGCATCCCAGCATCTCCAATTCTTTGTTGGGGACCCGCTCCGATCTTCGAAATATCCTCTCCGCAAGCTCGCTCGAAGCGCCGAGGACTCCTATCGGACCAGAAGATGCCATCGACTTGTGGCCGCTTCCGACGATGACGTCGGCGCCGAGGCTCTTCGCGGAGATGGGCATCCTCCCCACTGAGTAGGCGCCGTTGAGCATCAGGGGGACGGACTTCTGGTGGCAGATCTCGGAGACTGCCTTCGGGTCCACCAGGTTGCCGTAGTTTCCGTCCGGGTAGGTGAGGACCGCCATCCCCACCTTCTCACCGCGGCCTTTCACTCTATCGATCGCCTCTTCGTAGCCCTGGGGGTCGACCCGGTATCCGGGCTTCTCGCCGGGAGCGACCAGCTCCACCTTCAGCCCCGCGAGTTCCGCTGCCAGAAGGGTGGTATAATGGGCGTTTCCGTCGGCGACCACCGTATCCCCCTTCTCGCAGAGGGCGTGCATGGCGGCGAACATCCCCTCCCTCGCCCCGTGGGTTATCCTGACCTGGTCGATCTCCAGAAACTCGGGGAGGGCCTGGCGGACGAACTCTTTGATGGGCGGGTTTTGGATCTCTTCCAGGGAGCCTGTGCAGAAGTCGCATACCGAGTATCCGTCGGCCCACTCCATGATCGTCTCTCTCGCCTCTGGGGTGAGGATCCCCCCTCGCTGGAGGGGGTCGATGTTTATCGCACCCGCGGTGCCCCTCTTCAGGCAGACGAACTTATCGAGATTGTCAAGCATTCCTGTCGGAGTTGGTCTATCCTGCGGTATAACCCTTGCCCCGAATCCCTGCCCCGAATCGGATGGATCTTCCCCACAGAAACGTCGGTGCGGAAAAATCGGTGCGGATACCTCCATTCGCGGAGGTGGTGCTAGGTCCGCCTGCGTGGAAAAGGTGATATATCTTCTTGCAAGAACTGGCCACGATGTCGATAGTCATCGGCCACCGCGGAGCTTTGTCCCTCGCCCCTGAGAACACCCTGGCGTCGATTCGCGCGGCCAAGGCATGCGGCGCCGATCTCGTGGAGGTGGACGTCCGTCTCTCCAAAGATGGCACTCTGGTTGTGATCCACGATGAGACCGTCGATCGGACCACCGACGGCTCGGGGAAGGTGGAGGAGATGACCCTGGAGGATATCAGACTTCTCGACGCGGGATCGGGTGAACGGGTTCCAACCCTCGCCGAGGCCGCCCGTCTCGCCGAGGAGCTGAGCCTCGGGATCGTCGTCGAGATGAAGGATGAGGGGCTAGAAGATCTGGTCGTCGGGGAGCTTTCTGGACGGAGGGCGATCGTCACCTCCTTTCGCCACGAGTCGGTCCGGGAGATAAAGGATCTGGCAGATCTGAAGACCGGGATCATCATATCGTCGCTTCCCATAAACCCGGTGGACCTGGCCGTCGCGGCCGGGGCCGACTCCATCTTTCCGAGGATCACAAGCCCCAACCTCTTCAAGAAGGCTCACAGGGCGGGGATCGAGGTCTACCCCTGGACGATAAACGACCCGGATCAGGTCCGCTGGCTGAATAGGCTGGGAGCCGACGGCATCGTCACCGACGACCCCTGCGGGGTCCGGAAGGCCGCGGACGAGCCCCCAACCAACGTGAGGGCCGGGGAGTGCCAGTACTACCCCTGCCACCATTTCGAGGGGCAGGACTGCACCCACTGCTTCTGTCCCCTCTACCCGTGCAAGGACCCCGAGCTCGGCAAGTTCATCAGGACGAAGCGGGGCAAGAGGCTCTGGAGCTGCGTCGAATGCGCCCTGGTTCACAGGCCAGATGTGGCCCGCTACCTCAGCGAGCACCCAGAAGCGACGACGAAAGATCTGAAGAGGGTCTATGGAGAGGGGGCTGAAGTCGGCTGAAAACCGCCTCTCGCGTCTTGTTTTGAGGATTTCGCCCTTCTCAGCCGTTCCCTGCGGGATCGGCCCGATTGACGGAAAGATTTATGCACGACCGGCGTATAAGAGCCGGATTATGAGAAGGAATCTAGCACTAATGGTCGCAGTTCTTGCCCTCTTACAGGCTTGGTCCGTCATGGGGCAGGATCTCACCCTCGATTCGCCTGTGGTGGCACCCGCTGCCCTCACCGATTTCCTGAACGAGAGCGATAATGTGACGGTCGACATCGCCGTCAACGACACGGTCAACGACACCGTCAATGACACAGTCAACGACACCGAGAATATGACCGCCGCCGACAACAACATGACCACCACGGCCAGCCAGCAGGAGTTCCTCGACCAGCCCGTCAGCGATATCGCGGTCGATGACAACATGACCACCACGGCCACCCAGGATGACTTCCTCGACCAACCCGTCAACCAGAGCCGGATCACAGGCTTGGAGCCGTCTTGGACGAGCAGCATATACGCGTTCCTGATGGATGAGCCGATGGAGCAGCCCGTCTCACCCTACGTCAAGGGCGAGATGAGCAGCAGCGAGGCCTCAACAGCGTCGTCGGATAATTTTTATAACAAGCACCAGATGATGGGGGATGGATAACCTTCCTTTGAAATGTGATCGCGACGACTACGCCAAATAGTTCGCAAGCCTCAATCCCATATCGACTCCAGGTGGAGCCGCTCTCTTTTTATAACCCGGACCTTGTCCTCCGTTGACAAGGTCTCGGGAAATTTCTTGTCGTCCAGCTCCAGGGTCAGGGGCCCTCTGTATCCAGCGTCCCGGAGAGCCGTCAGGACGTCGTCTGCAGATCCAGAGCTTGCGGGGAGGTGGCGAACCCCGTTGATAGTGGTGCTGACGTGGACGTTTTGGATCCGATCTCCCAGGGCCTCGACGAAGGCCATCGCCCTGGACGAAGGGGGCGTAGCGTGGGAGATGTCGAGGGTCATACCGATGGGAAATTGGCCGAGAAATGAGGCCATCTCGTCGGGATCTGCGCAGAGGTTCCAGGGGGCTGGTTCCAGGTTCTCGATGGCCAGCAAAACTCCCCTCTCTTCGGCCCGGCCCAGGCAGGCGTCCAGATATCGGCGGAGCTTCTCTCGCTCCGCCTCACGCGCGGGCCGCTTCGCCGTCCTCTTGCCGGGATGGACGACCACCAGCTCCGCGCCCAGAAACTCCGCGAGGTCGATGGCCCGGAGAGACTCTGTGATCGTCGCCGTGCTGACGAGGTCGTTGTAGGATGAGGGGTTGAGGTCCATGACGGGGGCGTGGAGGGTCGTTATCCGCCCTCCAAGCTCTCTATTGATCAGCTTTGCCTGCTCTCTTCGCCTCCCCCCCTCCCAGTACCAGGGGGTCTCGGCCCAAAACTCCATCTCTTCGAGCCCCGCATCGCGGATCACCACCGCCATCCTTCCGGGATCCAGATCCCAGAGGAACATTGAGGAGACGGAGACTCTCGCCACCCTCATCGCCTCAGGTCTTCAATCAGCTTCTCGATCCTCGCGAGCCGCTCCATCTGAACCTGCATCCGGCGGAGGAGGATCGGGGGCGCCTCGGCGGCGGCGGTGCACTGGTCGGTCCAGCCGTCCACCTCTCGCGTGACCATCTCGACCATCCTCTCGACCTCTTCGGTGAGCCTCCCCTCCTCTCGGAGCCGCTCGACCCCGTCCCTCACCGCCTCCTGGGCCTGAGCCGTCTTCAGCAGCACGAGGTTCAGCTCCGCCTCTATCCGAGCCTGGTCCACCTTCCGCCCTCCACTCTTTGCATGAGATCCGAAGCCCTTCGGCCACGGGCGACTCCAGTCCCGCCTTCAGCTCGACCCGAGCTTCACTATCGCCTCGGCCAGGTCCCCGGAAGCCTCTTTGAGGGCATCCCTTGCCTCCTGGGGGCTGCATCCGGTCTGGGCCACCACCAGGTCTACGTCGGAGTCGGGGATCGAGACCTCGCGGAGCCTCTCCTCGGCGGTGCCCACCACCTGGTACGACCTGTTGCCCTGGGCGTCCATCACCGTGACCGACGCGTCCAAAAAGAAGATCTCCCGGTCCGGGGTCCTGATTATCACCTCTTCGACCCCCTCGATCTCCTCGATGCTGATCCCCATCTGCTTCATCATCTGCTTCATCTTCTTGGGGCTTACCCCTTTGCCACCGATGCCTGGGAACATGATCAAACTTAAGCGGGCCATCTTTAGTAAACCTATCTGTGGCCCCCCGATCGAGTCAAAAGCCCCCTCTTATTCCGCTAGCTCCGCAAAATTCCGGCCGTCTGGTGGGCCGTAGAGCGGCCTCTACTGAGAATAATTCTGGAATATGGGGGGGTTGGCTGGAAAAACTCGGCTGCAAAATCTGTCGACGGGAAAAATGTTGCCGTTGTGGGATTCTATCATGGTTAATCATAAATATCATTATTTTAAATGGAAACGGATATATGCTATGCGGTTGTAGATGTTCCAGTCGAATCTTTTCGGCCTGTAAGGTAAATAGGAGGGAATTAATATGGCATCAGAAATGGGTGGAGGAAGGGCGAAGGACATAATGCATCTTGGCCCTCTGGACATAAGAGACACAACGTCAAACCCGGCGCCCCTTGGTCTGATGGGCTTCGGCATGACGACGGTCCTCTTGAACATGCACAACGCTGGCTGGTTTGAGCTCGGCTCCATGATCCTGGCCATGGGACTGTTCTACGGCGGCATCGCTCAGATCATCGCCGGGATTATGGAGTGGAAGAAGGGAAACACCTTCGGAACCACGGCTTTTACTTCTTATGGGCTATTCTGGCTCACCCTTGTAGCTCTTATCTTGATGCCCAACACCGGATGGGCGGCTGGGACGAAGACGTCGGAACCTGCATTGATTGCGTACTTCTTCATGTGGGGGCTATTCACCTTCTACATGTTCATAGGCACCCTGAGGCTGAACAGGATCCTTCAGATCGTCTTCCTCACCCTGACGATCCTCTTCTGGCTCCTGGCCATCAGGGACTACACCGGCAGCGCCACCATAGCCACCATCACCGGCTACGAGGGGATATTCTGCGGCTTTACCGCCATATACGCCGCATGCGCCCAGGTCCTCAACGAGGTCTACGGCAGGACGGTCCTGCCCATAGGGCCGATGAAATAGCCGGATATAGCCTGAGATGAATTTGAGCCTAAGATGAATCGAACAGCATCAAACCTGCTGGTCGACGTCATCTCTTTTCTTGCTTTTTTGGCGTCGACCGTCTCAGGTCTTGTCCTCTGGTTGGCTCTCCCAGGCGGAGGATACGGGTTTCGCGGCGGCAGAGCCGCGGCGGTGGAGCATCTCTTTTTGGGCCTGTCCCACCAGGAATGGCTGACCATTCACCTTCTGACGAGCCTGATATTTGTTGTCCTCATCGTCATCCACATAGCCCTCCACCGGCGCTGGATCAGAAACCTGGGCAAGATGGTTGGAAGACGTCAGTAGACCGCCTTCAATCATCGATCCTCTTTCTGCTGCCCTTCGGCTGGAGATCGTCCTCTTTAAGGGACGATCACAGGCCACCCGAAGTCCACCGCCCCGAAATCCAACCCCAAAGAACCTTATATTCTGACGACCTTTAGAATATCTGGTGTATTGGTCATGATGCATTCTGGAGATAGAATCAAGGGCGGAGATATGCCGATCGACCTGATAGAGAAGGTCGACGTCATGTTGGATCAGTTCATGGGGATCGTGGACAACCTGGTGGTGGAGCGGAAGATCCAGAGGGGTGTCGTCCGGAGCCAGAACCCCAGCAGCATCGTGGCGGTCTTGGACAAGGCCACTCTCTACATCCTGGCCCAGAACCATGCCGGCGCCCTCTCCACCATGTACACATACCATCCCGATAAGCAGATCTCCGAGCAGAAGGCGATCAGCAGCGCGCGGTGGGAGTTCGGGTATGAAGACCCCCTGATGATCGTCTTCCCCAAAGTGGTCCTCGACCAGACCGACGGGGAGAGAAGGGACATCCTCCGGGTGATCGCCCTCTCCCACGTGGAGTCCGAGGTTCTGAGAGCCATAGACCTCATGAGCCTGATGCAGATCAGGCCTCTCTTCGGCCACGCCTCCTACATAGTGGACGATCGAACGGCATCGGTCCTCGTCCCCCTCACCGACGAGGGGGACGACCTCTACGACGATGCGGTGAAACCGGCCCTGGAACGGGCGGGGCTCATCCCCCGGAGGGCCCTGGAGTTCGGCGACGATGAGGAGAAGCTGAAGGCCATCTGGAGGGACGTATGCAGGTCCAGGATGGTGGTGGTCGACCTGACGGGAGCTGACCCCATGGTGATGTACGAGCTTGGGATCGCCCATGCGGTCGGAAAAGAGTCGCTCGTCCTCTGCCGTCGGGGAAGCTGCCCCAAATTCCCGGAGAAGCTGATCCGGGCCAACTTACTGGAGTACGATGACGGCGAGGACGGTATGGTCAAGCTGAGGGCGGATATGGCCGAGGTCCTTTTCCAGATGATCAACCCGGTGATGGGCTCGGATTGATCGTCATAAAATTTGGGCGCTTGGAGATCATCTAGATCATCTCTTAGCGCCCTCCCATCTTTCTTCTCTTTTAATCCAACGGCGGCTAGCACGACTTCTTCATCGACAGGTAGACTCTGGCGAACTCGGTGTTCACCCCGACCACCTCGTCGTTGAAGCCCAAGAGGTTCTCGGGGACGGGGCCCAGGCCGTCGGCCTTCTCCTGAGAGTCGACGACCGACCCAGGCGGGACGAACTTTCCGTCCGCGAGTTTTACTCCCACCACCAGAGAGAGATGGCCCACGAAGCACTTCTTGCCCAGGGTCGAGGCGTGAACTACGGCGTTGAAGCCGACGAAGCTCTCGTCTTTGATCTCCAGAGGCCCGTGGACCACCGCGCCGTGGGCGATGGATACCCGTCGCCCAAGCCTTATGCTCGTCCCCTCGAGGCCGTGGAAGACCGCGCCGTCCTGGACGTTGCACTCGTCCCCGATGATTATCGGCGTCGCCTCGTCGGCCCGGACGGAGGCCCCGGGGGCGATGTAGACCCTCTCTCCGACCCGCACGTCTCCAATGACTGAAGCTGCCTCATCGACGTAAGCTGTTCTGGCGATGGTGGGCATCGATTCGGCATCGTTCCAGGAAGTTCTCGGATTGGCTCTGATCATCCAAATTCACCGACCTCTAACTTACCTTCTAAGATAAAAGGCATTATCATCAAAGACCGTGGCCATTATCATGGGTCAGATCAGTATAAAAACGCCACCGCGAACTAAATAATATAAATCTCTGATAATCACCATCCTATTAGGGATACTTCCGGACCAATAATGCCAACTGAAGGCAGGATAGTCGTCTTTTGAGCGTCAGTCAATGGCCTGTATTTTATATAGGTAACGGATAATCGGGATAGTTAGCGGTAATTTTAAATAGATAGCACGCTCCTATAAAATAGCCCCACAAATCTTTGGTATGACGTCCTCTGGGAGGGAGGCGCCAATTGGGGAAGTATCTTTCAGCAGTTCGTATGTACGAATGATGTTATCTCGAAAATCTAGCTTTTGACATACGGGGTGTTAAATAGATGGGAGAAAGTGGACACATACTGGGTATGGAGGCTGAAAAGGGCCGATGGCTATTTG
Organism: Methanothrix sp.; assembly: GCA_040770465.1. Lineage (GTDB taxonomy): Archaea > Halobacteriota > Methanosarcinia > Methanotrichales > Methanotrichaceae > Methanocrinis. The sequence continues at coordinate 85,828 of JAXGJB010000002.1, forward strand.
TCATCATCGGCATGATAATCAACCTCTGTTTAGGTAGTATCTATTCGTGGAGCGTCTTTAAAGCGCCGCTTAAAGCCTTTCTTGAGACCATTGGTCCAGAGGTGAGCGCTTCAGAGCTGCAATTGCCGTTTATGATCTTTCTTGCGTTCTTCGCGGTGGCAATGGTCCTTTCTGGGGGCTTTATCGAGAAGTACGGTCCTCGCAAGGTCGTTATTGTCGGCGGGGTTCTGACGGGCCTTGGATGGCTCTTGGCATCCATGGCAAGTTCGATAATGATAATGACCGTGACCTACGGGATAGTGGGCGGGATCGGCGTCGGGATAGCCTACGGCGTCCCCGTGGCCATGTCCGGCAGATGGTTCCCCGACAAGCGTGGGCTTGCGGTGGGGCTCACCGTTCTTGGCTTCGGCTTTTCGGCCTTCTTCACCGCGAATATAGCGAACGTCCTCATCGCCTCCAGCGGTGTGATGCAGACATTCCGGATCTTTGGGATAGCCTTCATCATAATCATGGTGGTTCTGGCGACGCCCCTAGTCTTCCCGCCCGCTGGCTGGAAGCCCGCTGGCTGGACGCCGCCGGCGCCGAAGCCCGGTGCTGGAGCCTCTTGTGAATTAAAGCGGCAGCAGATGCTCAAAGAAAAGTCCTTCTACGGCCTATGGCTCTGCTACTTCATAGGATGCCTGGCCGGTCTTATGGCCATCTCCATCTCCGCCGACGTGGCGGCAGAGGTGGGGACAGATGCAGTGGCGGCCCTGCTTTTGGGATTCTCTCCCGTCGGGTTCTTCGCCATATTCAACGGCGGCGGGCGGCCGGTCTTCGGAACCCTCACCGACAAGCTGACACCCAGAAACGCGGCGATCGTCTCCTTCGTGCTGATCATCTTTGCGTCGCTGATCATGAGGCAGATGCAGACCGCCCCGGTGTACATACTGGCATTCGCCATCCTTTGGGGATGTCTAGGCGGCTGGCTCGCCATAGCGCCCACCTCCACAGCATCCTTCTTTGGGACGGGCGATTATCCTCGGTGTTACGGCGTGGTTTTCCTGGCCTACGGTGCGGGGGCCCTGGTGGGTCCGATGATGGCGGGTTGGATCAAAGACGCAACTGGAAGCTTCATCGGAGTTTTCCCGTATATTATCCTCTTGGCGGCTGCTGGAATCGTCATAGCCTTCCTCATGATGAAGCCCCCCGTGGCGAAGGAGTGATCTCGCCATCAAAGAGAATGGAGGTGATAGATACAGGCCGATGGCTGGAGCCCCGGGGAGGACGCGGCGATGGGCGCCGCATCACCCCGGCCCGTCCATGCCGAGCCGCGATCCGGTTCTGTTGATCTGATATTTTCCTGGTTTTCCTGGCCCGCTCCGGCGGTCCATATCTTCTCTTTTCAGGGTTTCGCGAAAGATATTAAATGAAATTCCGCCATAATATCTCGCCATGTTCAAGCTCGGAGAATACGACGAGTTCGATGCTGCGGAGATCGCTGACTATCTCAAAGAGGCTGGGGTGAAGGTCGATCTGAGACCATCGATCTCCGCCGTCATGGATAGCGCCGTCTACTTGGAGGGGAGGAAAAGCCAGCTTGTGGAGAGGATCGAGGATTTTGAGGTCTACGATCGGTATATAGAAGCTCTGAAGACCGCCATAGCTGAGGGGCTCGAGGGGGAGGAGTTCACGGATCGGTACCTCTGCCACCTGGACCCTTCCTGGAAGGGGAAGATGGACGAGATCGCCGAGTTCATGGGAGAGGGTTCCATTGCCCTGGAGGGGGAGCCCGGATCGCCCGATGAGATTATCGATCGAGCGGCCGAACTTTTTGAGATGCTCGAAGCCCTCCAATTTCTGGATGGGGCCATCGAGCTGAACGAGATCGAGATCGGAAAAGGCGCCAATGTCGAGCTCGGCGACGACCCGCTATTGAGGATAGCCGTTGAATCCGACTCTTGCGACCCCGAAGACGAGCTGACGAAGGCAGTCCTCTCGGTCCACCTCGAAAAGACGGTCGAAGTCCGGCTGGACGAGCTGACGACCCCGCTCGCCAAAGATGTAGATGACGAATTCGCGGATGAGTACCCCGAGGAGTACTACAAGATCTGTTCGATCGGCATGACCGTCGAACGGCTCCTCGAGCCGCCGGGAGATTCGAACAAGATCGATATTGACGAGTTCAGTGCCCTCCTCGTCTTCGAAGAGGATATGGAAAATCTGGTCATGACGGTCGACGGGACGGCGGTGGCCGAAGATATCGCGAAGGCGTTGAAGAAGGAGGGGGTCATCAAGATCAAGGGCGATAAGATCGTCTGGAAGAGATGAGCCGAGCTACGAGCTTGGTCGGACCCTCCGGATTTCAGAAGACGATCGCCCAAAATCCCAGTAACCGCCGAGACGATCCACGGACCAGAGGTGGCGATTGGCCATGACCCGAAGACGGCTTCCAAAGCTATCACCTGAAGAGAAGCTGGCCGAGGCGAAGAGGCTCTGTCACGCATCTTGCGCCGAAGGCTGCGTCTTTCTGAAGAGGGAGGGCTTTCATCTAAAGCTCCTGGAGATGAGGCCCCACTGGTCGGTTCTGAAAAGAGACGAGCAGGAGAGGACCATCGACCGGGGCGAGACCGAGCCCTTCGATATCGCCATCCCCCTCCCGGCCAAAGACCGCGCCGATCCCGAGAAGACCTCGAAGGGAGTAGACCTGTTCTGGGAGCGGTTTCGATGCACCGGGTGCGGCAGGTGCTGCTATACCCCGGGGGCGGGGCTCTACCTCGAAAAAGAGGACATGGATCGGATCTGCCGCCACCTGGGCTGGTCGAGAAAGAGGCTTCTCAGCCTCTGCAGGCGCGACAGGGCGACGAAAACCTGGTCTCTCAAGCAGCCCTGCCCCTTCTACGACCCCGATAAAGGGTGCACCATCTATCCCGCAAGGCCCCTCACCTGCACCCGCTACCCCCTCCACCCGCCTCTGAAGGAGATGCCGTACAACCTTGCCGTCGACGCCTTCTGCCCCGCGGCGAGGGAGTTTGTCAAAGAGACTCTGGGGTGGTGGATCGTCTGCGAGACGAATTGGGTCCGGATCCTCAAGGAGATGGATGAGGCGGAAGGAGCGGATGATATCAGCCGGAGTGAAGCGGAGTGAAGGATGATCAGCTCCGAAGGACGGGATGGCGAACCGGATCGATCACTTTTTTGGGGGACGGTCAGAGAATCTTCTCGTCCACCATGTAATCCACGATATCGCAGAACCCCGGACCGAACTCGAGATCTGAGACGAAGTCCGACTCCGCCTTCAGCTCAGGGACACCGTTCGCGACGGCCGCCCGGAACCCCGCGACCCTGAACATGGGAAGGTCGCTGATGCTATCGCCCACCGCTGCCACCTCGTCCCGATGAAGGCCGAGCCGGTCCATCACCCTTTCGAGGGCCCGACCCTTGTTCACCTTTCTCTCTTTTATGTGGACCGCAAACCCGCTGTCGACGAGGTCGGCTTCGAGCCCCCAGGCCTCCAGAAGGGATGCGGCCTTTGCCACGTTGAAGTTCCCCTCGACGACGAGATCGGTGATCCGATACCGTGAGTCCATCTTCGATAAGGGGTAGACCTCATTGAGGCGGCGGTACGCCTCCTGGCAGACCGCGGGATCGGATAAGAGCTCCATCTCCCCCTCCCCCCAGGAGATGATGCCGCCGTTCTCGGCGATGAAGGTCCTGCTCGCCCCCAGCATGACCGCCGCGGCCCGGGTGAAGCAGTGGACGTTCCCCGTCGCCAGGATCACCTGGGCGCGGGAGTTGAGCCTTGATATCGCCTCCAACGCCTTCGGAAACAGATGCCTCTTGTCGTCGGTGATCGTCCCGTCGATGTCGAGGGCGACGGCCCGGATCAATCCAATAGCCCCGCCGTGGTCACCGAGAAGACCGCCTCGCCGTCGGGGAGGTTCGGCGAGTCAACGAGCCTTGCGATCCTCTTCTCGCCCTTGGACTTTCGGAGGTAGATCCTGAATGTGGCGGTGTGGCCGACGATGTGACCTCCCACTGGCTTTGTGGGGTCGCCGAAGAAGGCGTCGGGCTTGGCCATCACCTGGTTTGTCACCAGGACTACGGCGTTGTTCAGGTCGGCAAACCGCATCAGGGCGTGGAGGTGCTTGTTCAGCTTCTGCTGCCGGTCGGCCAGGGTCCCCCGGCCGACGTACTCGGCCCGAAAGTGGGCGGTCAGGGAGTCGACGATCAGAAGCCTCACCGGCTTTCCCGATTTTCTGAGCTTCTCGGCGAGGTCGAGGGCGCTCTCGGCGAGGAGGATCTGGTGGTTGGAGTTGTAGGCCCTCGCCACGTGGATGTTCCTCAAGAACTCCTCCGGCTCCCAGGGTTGGTCCGGGTCCTCGGAGGGGGCGAGCCCTTCGACCATCTGGACGATCCTCTCGGGCCTGAAGGTGTTCTCGGTATCGATTATGATGACGGAGCCGTCGAGGCCGCCCAGATCCAGGGGGAGCTGGACGTTGATCGCCACCTGATGGGCGACCTGGGTCTTCCCCGAGCCGAACTCGCCGTAAAGCTCCACGATCGACTGGGTCTCAAACCCGCCGCCCATCAGGGCGTCGAAGGTCTCGCTCCCCGTCGTCACCTTCCCGACGAGCTTCCTCCTCTCCATCACCAGGTCGCCGGTCTCAAACCCACCGATGTCCGCAGCCTGCCTCGCGGAGGCGATGATCTTCGCGGCCGTCGACTCGCCCACGTCGGCGCAGGCCGCAAGCTCTGCGGGCGAGGCCACCGCCAGGGCCTCGACGCTGGCAAACCCCGCCTCCCTCAGCTTCTCCGCCGTTGCCGGGCCCACCCCGGAGAGATCTTCCAGTAATACTTCAGCCATATTTCACCAACCCCTAATGGAGCCCTTCGGCTTTAACCCCTTTACTCGGGCGGGGCGAAAGTAACCCTGGTGCTCCACCCGCAGCTGACCTCCACCTCGCCGTTCCACCCCTCCTTTGCCATGCCGTCGAATAGCTCGATCTTGGAGCCGAGGTCGAGGCTCTCGATCAGCCGGACGTGGTCGTTCCAGAGGGTGACCCTAACCCTTCCGGAGTCGTCTGAGACGTAGATGTTGGCGACCCGTCCGACGGTCCCGCCATCCCGCTCAAACTCCCGGATCTCGCCGAGGCCGGTGACAAAACCCGATATGCTGTAGATCGATCCGGGAGCGATCTCCGATATGGGTGTGATCTTCTCTTCGTAGGAGACGGCAACGTCGCTCTTTCTCACCGCCGAGTAGCCGCCGGCCTGGATCTCCACCTGACCGTACCTCTCCCGGGATACGGCGTTTGTCACCTCCAGGGTATCTCCCTCTGCGATCTCCATCTCCGCCTTCTCGTTCCAGAGGGTGAGCCTGATCTTCCCCGAACCGTCCCCCAGGACGACGGACCTGACGAGGCCTGAAGAGCCGTCTCGCCGGGAGAACTCCCTGACCGTTCCGGCGTCGACGACCTTTGCGAGGATGTTGATCTCCCCCATGTCGGCCCTGACCTCCGAGATCTTGAAGGGCTCGATCCGGATCTTGATCTCGACCTCCACCTCCTCAAGGCCGCCCCGGTCCACCGTCACCTCGGTCCCGAAGTAACCCTCCCGGGTGAAGCCACGGACTCTGAAGGTCTGACCGAGACGCAGCTCGCCCTGGGACACGGGCTCCGAGAGCTCGTCCCAGAGGACGATCCTGACGGTGCCGGTCTCATCGCCCATGGTGAGGTTTGCGACCCTCCCGGCGGAGCCGTCGCTTCGGGGAAACTCGTGGACCTCTGAGATGGAAATTATCTTGCCGACGAAGGTGACCTTTCCGGTCTCGGGCCTGACCCGTTCGATCTTCAGCTCCACCTCGCCGAACTCCCGGGCGACGAGCATCGCCGCCGTCCTCCGGTCGCAGAGCTCGCCCATCAGCTGGACCTTCTCTTCGACCTTCAGCTCGAACTCCTCGGCCGAGATCTGACCGGATATCGAGTCGTAGATCTCTCCGATCTCCCGGTCCACGATATCCACCTTCAGGCTTTCCCAGCAGGGGCCGACGTCCCGGTTGGCGGCCGGAGGTAGCTGGCGTCGCACCGGGTGACGAAGATGTCGCAGACCTCGTTCGGGTCGCCGTCCGACGCTATCTTTCCGTTCTCGATGAGTATCGCCCTGTGTGATATCTCCCGGACGAAGTCGACGTGGTGGCTGACTATGAGGATGGTGGTCCCGTACTCGGCGTTGATCTTCTTCATGGCGTTTGAGACTCCTCTGAGGGTTATGGGGTCGATGTCCCCGAAGGGCTCGTCGAGGATGAGGATCTTGGGGTTTGAGGCCATGAGGAGGGCGATGGAGACCCTCACCTTCTCCCCGCCGCTGAGCTGGTGGGGGTACTTGTCCAGGACCGAAAGGTCGAGGTCCAGAACCCTGAAGACCGGCTCTGCGTACTTCTTCGCCTCCGTCGCCGGAAACCGGGGGAAGAGCTCGCCGAATACCTCTTTGGTGAGGCCGAGCTTGTCCAGAACCGCTTTCGCCTCCTCCTCCATCATGTCGGTGAGGGTGTAGATGACGTCCAGGACCTTGTCGCTGATCTCGAGTTCCTCGGCCTTCTTCCTGGCGTGATCGACGACGTCCTGACCCTTCACCCCCAGCTTGTAGCCGATCTGCTCCAGGACCGTCTCATTGGGGTAGAGGGCGAACTCCTGGTACATTATGCCAATATTCCTCCGGACCGCCATCCTCTCCCGCGAGTACTCCACCATGTCCACCCAGCCGTCGCCGAGCCGGTAGAAGACTGAGCCCTCGTCGGGTTTTGCTATCCCCTGAACGATCTTGAGAAGGGTGGTCTTTCCGGCGCCGCTGGCCCCGATGAGGGATGTTATCTCTCCCTCCCGGATCTCCAGGTTCAGGTCCTCGATCCTGAGAACCTCACCGGTGCCGACGATGTAGTTTCTCTTGTAGAGGTCCACGATCCTGATGGCGGGGGGTGCGTCGTGCCTCGGCGCCAGGGGTTCAGCCTCGCCGAGGAGGGACAGGAATCGCGATAAGATCTCATCGGGCTTCCCCTCCTCCCGGATCTTTCCTCCGTCAAGCCAGATCAGCCTGTCAGCCAGGTACCTGTGAACCTCGGGGAGGTGGGATACGACGACGGTGGTGATCCCAAGCTCCCGGTTTACGTTCTTGATGGCGTCGAGAACCTCCTGCTTTGTAGCCGGACATGCCATGGTGGCGGGCTCGTCCAGGAGGAGAAGCTTCGGCTTTTTGGCGAGCTGCCTTGCGATAAGAAGCCTCTGCTTCTCTCCGCCGCTGAGGATGGTGGCGAGATGCTTCGCCTTCCTCTCCAGGCCCACGAGCTTCAGGTACCCCATCGCCTCGGCCATCACCTCTTCATACTCGGGATTGTACTCCGTTGGGATCGTCTCGTAACCGGTCTTCCGGGAGTAGATCCGCTTGGCCACGTTGTTGAGGGCCGACTCCGTCCAGAGGCCGAAGTCCCTCTGGAGGTGGATCGCGGTGATCTGCCTCTGTTTCTGCACCAGTTCCGGCCCCGCATCGGGCGATATATCGAGGCCGTCGATCTCGATCCTGCCGGAGTCGAAGGTCTCGATGCCCCGTAGGATCTTCATCAGAGTGCTCTTGCCGCTGCCGCTCTTCCCCACGATCCCCAGGATCTCTCCTTCTTTTGCGGTGAAGCTCACGCCTTTGAGGGCTTTTACCTCGCGATCTTTCAGCTGGTAGACTTTGGATAGGTTCTCAACCTGGAGCAATATCAGGACCTCCTATTATTTTTCATTTCATCATATATAATCATATACATACACACAATCTCTCGCCGCAAGTTTTGCGCCGTCGGACATTTCCGAGCCTGTTACGTTGCCTGGTTACGTGCCCGGTTACGTGGCTGGCTATGTGTCCATCCTCCCTCGCAGAAGCTTCAGACGTTATCGGCGCTCTGCATGGGGCCCAAAGGAGCAAACGCCCCGGATCGGCGGTGGACCCCGCCGAGGGCCATCCGTCCGGAGGGCTCACCGGATCTTCGTTCCCGGCGGGACGTCCTTCTCCGGGCCGAGGATGACGGCGGCGTCCTTCAGGTCTGCGGCCAGGAGCATCCCCTGAGACTCGACCCCGAATAGCTTTGCAGGCTCGAGGTTTGCGAGGACGACGATCCGTCGGCCCACCAGATCTTCGGGACGGTGGGTTTTTGCGATCCCGGCAACGATCTGCCTATTCTCTGAGCCGATGTCGACCTTCAGGCGGAGGAGCTTATCAGACCCCTTGATCCCCTCGGCCTCCAGCACCACCCCGACTCTGATGTCGAGGCGCTTGAACTCTTCGAACTTTATGACTTCCATCTTCTCTTCACCCGTCTTTCCGCCCTTCTTCGCCTCGATGGCGGCTATCCTCTCCCTGAATACGTCGTCTAGGCCGGATACGAGGGAGTCGTCCATCTTGTTGAAGATGTGCTCTGGAGCCCCAAGTCGCCTTCCCGCCTCGATAGGGGCGAGGGCGTCGTCGAAGGAGGCTTCTGCGGCGGTTCCATCAAGCCCCAGCTGTCTCCAGGCCGACTCCATCTTCGCCGGCATAACCGGCTGAAGGATGATCGAGAGGGCTTTGGCGATCAAAAGGCAGTTTCTCAATACGGCGCCGCAGCGGGCCCGATCGGTTTTGGCGAGCTTCCAGGGCTCGTTCGCCTGGAAGTAGGTGTTCCCATAGTCGGCTAGGGCCATCGCCCCGTCGGCCATCTTCTTGAACTCGTACTCTGCGATGGCGGCCTTCACCTCGTTGAGGGTCGCTTCGATCTTCGCCGTCACCTCGGGGTCGATCTCGCCTTCTGGAACCGACCTGTCGAAGTTCTTGGAGGTGAAGGTGACGGCCCGGTTGACGAAGTTGCCGAGGGCCCCCACCAGCTCGCCGTTGACCTTCTCTCCGAAGACCTTCCAGGAGAAGTTCAGCTCCTTGGTGTGGGAGGTGTAGGATGCGAGGTAGTACCGGAGGAGGTCGGGGTGGAGCCCTTTGTCCAGATAATCGTCGATCACCCAGACGACGTACCCTCTGCTCTTGGAGAATGTCTTGTTGTCGATCTTGAGCATGCCGCTGGCGACGACGGCGCTGGGTAGGGTGTAGCCCGCCCCCAACAGCATCGCCGGCCAGAAGATGCAGTGGTGGTAGACTATGTCGCCTCCGATGAAGTGGACGATTCGAGAGGGGCGTCTCCAGTAGCTCTCCCAATCGCCCCCCGCCCGCTTCGCCCACTCCTCGGTGAAGGAGATGTAGCCGATGGGCGCGTCCACCCAGACGTAGACGACCAGGCCCTCAGAGCCTGGGAACTTGACCCCCCAGTCGAGGTTTCGGGTGATGCACCAGTCCTTCAGCTCCTGCTTGACCCACTCGAGGGCGTAGTTTCTGGCGTTCTGGGTACCTCCAAGCCCTTCGAGGTACTCGATGAGAAAGTCGCTGAAGGACGAGAGCCGGAAGAAGTAGTGTTTCTGGGTCCGGTACTCGGCTCCGCTGCCGCAGACCTTGCAGACCGGCTCCTCGATCTCGCCGGGCTCCAGGTGGCGGCCGCATCCCTGGTCGCACTCGTCGCCCCGAGCGGGCGAGCCGCAGTAGGGGCAGGTCCCCTCGACGTATCTGTCGGGGAGGAAACGATCGCAGGATGGGCAGTAGGCGAGCTGAATATCCTGGGGGTAGACGTACCCCTCTTTCATCAGGGCTTCGACGATCGATTGTGTCCGGTGGTGGTTTGAGGGGTCGTCGGTGTTTCCGAAGTAGTCGAACTCCACCTCCATCCGCCGGAAGACGTCGTCGAAGTGGTCGTGGTATCGGGTGACAAGCTCCGTGGGGGTCGTCCCCCTCTCCTCGGCATTGACGACGATCGGCGTCCCGTGGGAGTCGGAGCCGCAGATGAAGATGGGCTTTTTTCCCATCTTCTTCAGCCCCCGGACGTAGATGTCGGCGGGGACGTAGGTTCTAAGGTGGCCGATGTGACAGGGGCCGTTGGCGTAGGGCAGTCCGCAGGTTACGAGTATGGGAAGTTCGGATGGAGCCAAATCAGAACACCTAGCGAGGGCTATGCCCAAACCTCCTGATATACGTTTCCCATCTTGAAAATTGAGAGATCCGAATCGAGGACGGAAGGCTTGGAGGGACGATCACCTCGTCGAAAAACCCCCGCCTTCCAGTGCCCCTCCGAGAGGACCTTTATGAGCGCCAAGGTCCTGGGTGATCCGCCCTCCAGAAGCCCTGCAAGTTTGCTCAAACCCACGGACTCTAAGTCATTTTAGAACTAATTGGCCTCCCATGCTCCTCGGTATGCTTCCAAATCAAACTGAACCTCGTTCAGGTGAGCGGCGACCTCCTGATCGAAGGTAAGGCTTTCGACCCTTTCACACGGGCACGGGGCTTCAATCTCTCTTGCCTCATCGCCATTTACAAACTCCATGCTGACCGCGCCTGTGGGGCCCTTCATCACTGCCACTCCGAACCTGCCGTCCTCCTGGAAAGTCATGGAGGGGTTCAGGATGGCGTCATCGATGGGGGCGATTTCCATCATCTTAGGGACCCCTACTCCGTCCACGCCCCCGCCTCCACAGCAGCAGCCGTCCGCCGCGGTCGAGAGGAGCGTGGCCGCCAGCACCAGCAAAACTATCGATCTCATCTTCATTGCAACTCCCTTTCTTCAATGCAGGTTTTTGACAACCTGGGATATGACATGTCGGGAGAAGCTAAAAAATCCATCGGATACTATTTGTGGGCCGGTGCCTCAAAAACTTTTTCATCCTAACCTAACACCCAGAGCACGCATCATCTGAAACGTGTCAACATACTCAACACCGAACGCTTTGCATGCGTTCGGGATCATAATTTCATTCTTTGCCTCAGGACGGAACTGCTCATGGGTGACCACGATGCAATCCTTGGCCAGCGCATACGCCACCAACCACCCATCCGCTGCGCGGGCAAATTCGTTTTTGGCCGACTCGGTAAATTGGACCTGACTTTGAGACCAGACCATGATCTCGCGGTAAGCCTCGGTTATCGCTTTTTCGTCTGTTGAGGCGAAGAACTGATGAAAACTGCCACTGGCCCAATCTGAAAGCTCGTCGCCACCCCGCTTAAGCTCACTCTCAACGCAGTCGATGCTAAGCAGCCTGCCGTTTTTGGCATTATTGATCAGTGCGTTCCAAAAGGGCGGCGCGATGTCGAAGGCGTAGTAGCGACGATGCGCCTCGATGAAGATGTTGGCATCGAGAAGAAAGGGGCGAGAGAAGGTCACGGGGCCCCTCCGGTGGCGAGGGACTGGGCGTATCTCTCAAAGGTGTTTCCGTAGAGCCCTGTCAGATGATACGCATCACGATAAAGAAGTCTGCCTTCCCTGGCGGCACCTATCACTACCCGGGCAAAGCGTCGGCCTATTCTCAAGTTCTGGTTGGCGTAGAAATTGCCGCCTTCCTGGCCCTGGCTGGCGGCAGCAGCCTGCTCTTTTTTCTGATAGTCTTGGTAAAAATCTAGATACTCGGTTTTCGTGATGAGCCCTAGATCTAACGCTCGGCGGACGACAACGAGTTCGCTGACTTTGAAGTGGCGAGCTACAACCTGATAGGGCTTCAGCTCTTGTTTTGCGGAAGGCCAAATGTCGCGTAGCTGGCTTTTAGGTACCAGAAACTCCGCAGCAACGCGGTTACACGCCAGCTCCGTTTTATCGTCAGCGGGCTGAAGTTCCCGCAGGTCGAAGGCTGCACTGCTACCGAACCAGACGTGTGCCAGCTCGTGAGCCAGGGTGAACATCTGGGCAGCCTTGCCATCCGCACCGTTTACGAAGACAAGCGGAGCATATTCATCCACCAGGACGAAGCCTCGAAACTCGGCAGGGTCTAACTTCCGATGGGTGTTGTTGCCGACAATGCCATTCACCACCACCAGGATACCGGCTTCCTCCATCCTGTTGCGAAGCTGCCTGAGCGCGTCCGTCCAGGTGCTATTGCCGGCAGCCCATCCGTCAGCGAGGCCCAGTGTCTCTCGCATCTCGACGGCGAGCCTCTCAGGTTCGACGGTGGTCTCTGCCGAACTGACGAAGCTCAGCGGCTCATTGCCCTCTTCGATCAGATATTCTCTCATCCAGGCCTGGCGCCGCTCCATCATCTGGACCGTCTCCAGGAGGTCGGGACTGGGACGGTGCAGACTCCCATCGCCGAGGGTGCGGAAATGGGGGATTGGAAGCCTCTCTTCGGGAGGATCTGGAAGGAAGAAATACCCCAGCGGGGTCGAGGTGGCCTTTGCGAAAGCCTCAAGTTGACGCAGCGTCGGCTGGCTCTCACCGCTCAGCCACTCGGGGAGCTTGGGGAACCTCCGCTCAAGTTTCGCTCTCTGGCCCGAGCGCTCTAGCGCCCAGCTAATAACAGGCCCCCTAACGGGTATTCTCGTCATTCCGCACGATCCATGATGAGTGATCATTCGACTTTAGGATTTGCCTCGGTGGGTTCAGTCAGCGAGATTACCCAAGACGACCTTGCTCAGCCAGTCTCGCGACTTAGAATCCCTCGATTTCATGGGTAACTAGCAGGTTTAAATTTGTTTGGTAAAACCATATATCTCCAGCATCAGATCGCAGGATGTACGTCAGCAAAAAAAACTCACTAAACCAAGAATAATGCTCCTATCCAGACGGCAAATCCTGCCCAAATTGAAAACATGTATGTGAGTTGTTAAATATACGTTGAAAAGAAGCGCCGAGGGGGAGGCTCGAACTCCCGCGACCCTTACGGATCACAAGCTTTCAGTGCAGAATTCCAGGCTTGCGCCTTACCACTAGACTACCTCGGCACGATTTCGACACGATTACATTACGACTTTTTGGCCCACATCTTCGGATACGTCCCCGGAGCCATGACGACCCTCGAGGTCTTGGCCACGATCCCGGTGGTGGACTTCATCATATCCTCGCTCTTCATGGCGGCCTGGGCCACGGCAACAGCCTCTCCTTTCAGGGTATAAATAACTACCTTCTCCCCCACCTCTATCCCCGATTCGAGGCTGAGGAGCCCCGGCGCCGCCAGGGGCGCCCCGTGACAGATGGCGTCGACGGCGCCGTCGCTGACGACGAGAGCTGGCATGTGCCGGAGGGCCGCCTCCACCGGCTGGATCGCACGCCGGAGAGGGACCTCGTTGCCGGTCTCCCGCCAGACCTCCTTCGCGTCCTTGAGGTCGTGAAGGGTTACCAGGGTCTCGTCCTCGCGGAATGGCCCGCTCTTCGTCCTCCGGAGCTCCTCCATGTGAGCCCCGGAACCCAGGGCGAGGCCGATGTCGTGGCATAGCTTTCTGATGTATGTTCCCGCCTCGCAGCCGACCCGGAATAAGACGCTCGGCCCCTCGATCTCCAGGACTTCCAGGTAGTAGATCTCCCTCGTTCGAAGGGCTCTTTTGACGCTGGACTTGAGGGGCGGCCGCTGGTAGATGACGCCGGAAAACTCGCTGCAGACTTCAAGGACGCTCTTTCGGGGGAGGGTCGCGTGAAGCCGCATCAGGCATACGTACTCTTTGCCGGCCGAGAGGAGGGTCTCTACGACCCTCGTCGAGTCGCCGAGCATCGTCGGGAGGATTCCCGTCACCTTGGGGTCGAGGGTGCCGCTGTGGCCTGCACTCTCGATCTCCAGGATCCTCTTCACCCAGGCCACCACCTCGTGGCTGGTGGGTCCCGGCGGCTTGTCGAGGTTTATGCAGCCGAGCCTGATGTGTTGGTCCAGGGGTCGCTCCTCTGGAGAAGAACCGTATCTCGGGTCGGTCCTACCCTCCCTCCGGACGAGAACCTCCCGGGGCCGATCAGACGGCAGAGCTTTTGGCATCTTCGATGGACCTCACAGCAGCGAGGACGATGGCTACGACGCCTTTCTCGTCCCAGGTTCCGGTATCTATCACCAGGTCGTAGACGGAGAAGTCGTTGACGTTCAGGTTGTAGTACTTCTCGTACCTTCTCGCCTCGCACTCCTCCCGGACCCTCGACTCCCGGAGGGCGTCTTCTACTAGCTTATTCTCCCGGGATGCGATCCTCTCGGCCCTGACCCTCCGGTCGGCCTTGAGGAGGATCTTCAGATCGGCGTCCAGGATGTGGCCTGAGAGCCTCCCCTCAAAGATCCCACCAGCCTCTGCCGCCATCGCCCTCTGGGCGTCGTCGATGAGGTAGTCGATCTCGGGGCCTTCCTCTGCGATCCGGCCCAGCTCTCCTACGGAGACCCCTCGATCGCTGGCGATCTTTCGAAATAGCTCCCCCGAGTTGACCCAGCGGAGGCCGAGCTCTCGAGATAGCAAGCGGGATAGGGTGCTGGTCCCGGTTCCGGGTGGGCCGCTGACTGTTATGATCATCAGGTACCGCCGATGTCTAGGGCTTTTCTTATGATCTGAGATATCGGTATCGAGCAGATGAAGTACCAATAGAACCAGTAGAATATGGGGCCCATCACAGTCTCAGCGATCTCGTGCCTTCCCCAGAAGGGGAAGTTGATGTACAGTGTGTTCTCGCCGATGTAGAGGTAAGCCCACATGAATAGGGGTATTGATACCAGCCCGATGTAAGCCATCGGCTTCAGCTGCATCTTCATCATCTTGCTCTGATCGCCCAGCATCTCCCTCTGCTGGACCTGAAGCTGCTGCTGACGGGCCTTGTCCCCGGCGAGCTGAGCCTCCCGAAACTCTCGCTGAAAGCTCCTCATCGTATCTTGCTGCTTTTTGAGGTAGCTCCAGTCCATGGTGTACTTCTGGATGAGGCTGGCGTAAAGGCCGGTTATGGCGGCGAGGATGAAGAGGACGATGTGGAAGGGGAGGATCTCGGGGAGCCACCCGAGAACCGTGTTCATCACCTCTCCTACATTGTGCCTGAACTCCATGCTCACCATTATCCCCACCATCAGGGCGGTTCCGACGCCCAGAAGGAGGGAGTTGAGGTACCTCGCCAGGTCCCCGTTCTTCATGCCGCCTCACCGAAGAACTTTCTCATCATCGGGTACATCTCCTGGATCTGCTCGCTGGCGACCTGCTCGTAGAGCCGATAGACGATGCTCACCGTGAGGAGAAGTCCGGTGCCGCCCGCGCCACCCAGGGTTCCCATGAGGCTTGCGACGAGGGTGAGCAGGCCGATGATGACGCCTCCGATCACCGTAACCTTGGGGATGTACCTTCCGAGGAGCTTCTCGATGCTGACCGGGTTTCTCCTGTGGCCGGGTACCTGGAGCCCCGAGGCGTGGATCTTGGCGGCGACGCTCTTCGCCCCCATCCCGGTCGTCTCGATCCAGAACATGGCGAATATGACGCCACCTACGATCAGAACGGTGGCGTCGGTGAAGACGTGAAGCCAGATCTGCCAGCTGGCGATCGGAGAAAGGCCCAATAGCTCCATCCCGGGGTTGCTGTTCGAGACGAGGCTTGGTATCCAGTCGTAGGGGCTGTGTATCGGCGAGAGGTAGTACATGAAACCGGATACCGGCTGGGGCGACGTGGCGCTCACCAGTTCGTTTGTCATCATGTCGTACCGAGAGGTCGATGTGAAGGTGCCGATGATGCTCGAATAGGCGGTATAGACGATGTTCACCCCGGCGGCGGTATCGGTGGTGCTGGCTGTGGTGATCGTCCCGATCTTGCCGGCGAGGAGGGTCCCTATCATCTGGATGTTCGCCTGGAGGGCTCTCACCAGGATCATGGGAAGGACGCTGGCGTAGACGAGCTTCACCGGAAACCTCCCGCGAGCGCCCCGGACGGAGCTGTGGGCGAGGGGTATCTCAACCCTGGTGCTCTCCACGAATACAACGAAGAGGATGATCGCTACTGTGGATATCAGGGATAGGATGCCGCCGTCGATGAAGACCCGCTCAAGGCCGGAGGAGGTGAAGACGTCCTCAAGGCCCAGGACGTCGTTTGTGAATATGAAGACCCATTTTGGGATTATCCCTATGGGCAGACCTTTGTCTCCGATAGTCCAGTTGAAGAGGCCCGTGATCAGCGACTGGCTGATGCCGGCGACGATGAAGAGGCCGACTCCCGACCCGATACCCCACTTGCTCACAACCTCGTCCATGAAGAGGATGAGGACTCCGCCGATGCAGATCTGGACGAATATCAGGAAGGATATCAGGCCCAGGGATACCCCGAGGGACGAGGCCAGTCCCTGGTCGGGGAGGAGGTAGCCGCCCGTCACCTGGGGGAGGGCCTCCACGATGATCATGATGAAGACAAGAAGCTTCTGTGTCCCCTGGAAGACCGCCTGGTCTCGCGGATCTCTCAGGTTCAGCTTTATTATGTCGGCTCCCACCAGGAGCTGGAGGACGATAGAGGCGGTGACTATGGGCCCTATCCCCAGGAGCATCAGGGAGCCGAAGGACCCGGCGAAGAAGGCTCGATACATCCCGAAGAGGTCTCGCGACGCCGGGGAGAGGCCGAATAGGGAGACGTTGGAGAGGGCGAAGTAAAGGATGAGGATGCCCACGGTCCAGCTGAGCTTCTTCTTGAAGTGGACGTGACCTTCGGGCCTCTCCACCGCCGGCAGCCTCCGCACAAAAGGCTCTATCGCGTAGAAGAAGCTGTGCTGATTCATGATACCACTACTTCACCGCCGGCCTCTTCGATCTTCGACCTGGCGGAGGCGGAGAAGGCTGCTGCGCTGACCGTGACGGGCTTGGTGAGCTTGCCCCTCCCCAGGACCTTCATCTTCCCGAGATCGATCCGGCCGTCCTCAATTGACATCGAATCAAGCTCGCCGACGTTGATGACGTCGACTTCCGTGGCGTTGGGCCGGGTAAACCCGTGCTTGCCCATCGTCCTTCCTCGCATCATATCCAGAACGAAATGATGCTTGCATCCTCCCGCATTGCCGGTGCCTCCTCTCGACCCGGCTCCTCTGCGGTTCTTGTGGGTGCCGCCTCCACAGGTCCTGCTACCCCGGAACTTCTTCAGCTTGCTTTTAGGCATGGTCCTACCTCATCTTCCAGATAAGATCTGAGATCGACTCGTGGTAACCGAGTTCACCGCCCTCTTTGACGGTCTTCTTGGTGCCGCGGTGACCTTTCCTCGGCGGATGGAGCCTGAATACCGGCTTTATCCCGGCGTCCTTGAGGCTCGCCGCCCCCCCGGAGACCGCCGAGGCGAACTCCTTTATCGTTCCGTAGGAGGTCTTCTCCTTTATGAACTGGTCAGTCAGCCGCTTGTTGCCGTTCAATCTTCCCCGCATCTCCAGGATCGTCGCGAGAGCACCCTCGTCGATCTCTCCCCAGGCTACGTAGTCTTTAACCTTCTGGATCATGCCCCTGTAGTGGGGGTTGTCCGGCACCACGACGCAGTGGTTTATCCTGTGAAGCCGGAGCATGTCGAGGGTATCCTTGATGTCGGGCTTGGTGTTGACGCTCCCTCGGAGTCTCACTATCGCATACATCTCATACCCTCATGGTGACGGTATTTCGGAGCGCGTTGTAGGTGGCTTTGGCGAAGTTGAGGGTGGTCCTGGTGTTCCCCGAGGACTTCGTCCAGACGTCCTGGATCCCGGCCATCTCCATAACCTTCTTGGCGGTTCCACCCGCGGCTATCCCCAGGCCCCTGGGAGCCGGGATGAGGGCGATCGAGACGGATCCGGCCTTTCCCATGACCTCGAAGGGCACGGTATGCTCTGCACCGCAGCCGCACTCCCAGCTGCCACAACCGCGCTGTACCTTTATGATGTTCAACTTGGCGACGTCGATTCCCTTCCTGATCGCGGGTCCGACCTGGTTGTCTCTGCCCTGGCCGATGCCGACGTAGCCGTCCTTGTTTCCTACGATGACCGTGGCCCTGAACTTGACCCTCCGTCCCGAGTCGGTCATCCTCTGGACCATGTTTATGTCCAGAACCTCGTCCTCAAGCCCGGGGAGCAGGGCGTCTACGATCCCCGCCTCTCTGATGGGGAGCCTCGATTTGAGCGCCTCGTCAAAGGTGGTGATCTGACCCTCGTAAACGAGCTTGCCCAGCTTGGTCTTGGGGACCCATTCCTCTTTGTATTCCATCCTCATCCTCTCACCCCATTATCTTCTCGCGGGCAGCCTCGAACTCGGCCACAAACTCCACGCCCCGGTAGGCCTCGATATTCTCGCCGCGGATCCGTTCGTCGTCCGGGAAGATCTCCGGGCTGTGGGGCACGTCTACTCCGGCGTCCACCACGCCCTTGAGGGCGGAGTATATCCTGTTGCCCCTGGTGTTGGCGTGAATCCCCATGTCCAGGATCGCCTCACCCTCTCCCATCGCCTTCATCCTCTTGCCGAAGAGGAGGCCAGCCAGGTACGATGCCGGGACGTTCCCGGTGTTCTGCTGGTAGCCGAACTTCTTCAGCTCCTGGGAGTTGACGGTGAGGAGAGTTCTGTCTCCGACGGGCTCTGCAACGATCAGCTGCAGCGTGATGTTCTTGTTCCCCCTCCTTATGACAAGCCTGGGCTTTCTTGAAAGGATGAGCTTGTATCTGAAGTGATAATCGGTCCTGCCCTCTCTCCGCCTTCTGAAGGGCACCTTGTATCGCGGTCCGGTTGCCATCAGTCACTCCTCGTTAGACCTTTTGCCTTGATGTACGCGTTGAGATGGGCTGTGCTGCGGTACTCGCCGCCCTTTGCCTTCCGGTAGAGCATCCGATAGGTGTGGCGGTCGATATCGCCCTCTTCTCTCAGCCCCTTAAGCCTGCGGCGAAGAGCCCGGATCTTGGTCATCCACATCTCTTTCTTCGGAGACCGGGAACCTTGAGCGCCCTTTCTTCTGCCCTGACCTTTCTTGTGGCCGTAGGCCCTCTTGGCAGCTCTCGCCCGGTATCTCGCGCGGCTGTTGCCCTTCTTCGGTTTGGCCTTAATGTTTCCAGCCTCGATCTGAGACCTGATGTCCTCTCTGGTTATGGCCTCGCCTATCTCGCCTGCAACCTCCGGATCGGGGTTGATCCAGACCCTGCTCTCGCCCACTTCGAGGACTGACGCTGCAAGCCTCTTCTGGGTTGAGAAGTTCGGCAATTCAGTCGCCTCCTGAGGTGGGGTTGAGAACCTTCAGGTTCATCTCTCGGGCCATCGCCTCGATTTCGTCTCTCTTCTTCATGCCAACCGTCCCGGCGATCCGGACGGCACAGCCCTCGGCATCCAGCAGGTCCTCGGGATTATTCACCAGAACCTCTCTCATGCCGCAGGGGTGGTATCCCCGAACGCCTTTCGGGCTCCCGTATCCGGCCTTGACCTGCTTCCCCTTGGCAGCGATATGCTGTCTGAGCTTGTTGTGCAGGCCTCGGGGCCGCCTCCAGCTGGGCGAGAGCTTCTTCTTTTTGTGGGAATCGCAACGGTTGAACTCGGGCTTCCTCTTCTTCTGCCTCGCCCGAACTTTCATCAACCTTTCAGTTTCGGAAGTCAACTCCGTCACCTCTTGTCCACCAGGTATATTCCGTCCTGGAATACTCTGATGTCGAACCCTCTCACTTTGGTCGCTTGCTCGATGTTCGCCATAGTCTGGCCCACGAGCTCCTTATCGATCCCGCTGACGACCACGGTGTCGCCCTTGATCTCCACCTTGGAGTCGCCCATGATCTTGGCCGATCGGGGCTTCCTCTCGCCCAGGAAGTTGCTGATCAATAGCTCTCCCTTGGTGGCCTTCAGCTGAATCGGGAAGTGAGAGTATACGGCCTTCATCCTGTACTCGAAGCCGTCGTTGACCCCTTTGATCATGTTGTTCAGGTGAGCGGCGGTGGTTCCCACCATGGACCGATGCCGCTTCCTGGTGATATCGGCGTCCACGACCAGGCCGGACTCATCTTTTCTGATCTCTATCCCGGGATACCAGAGCCGCCTTGAGACCGTCCCCAGGGGGCCGGTCACCGTCACTGTGGCGTCGTCGCCGATCTTCACATCGACGCCCTCTGGAACCTCTATTCGTCGCGCCAACTCCTTGACCATCTCGACCACCTAATAGACGTAAGCCAGAAGCTGGCCGCCGATCCCGCGCTCTCTGGCGTCGACGTGAGATATGACCCCCTGGCTTGTGCTCATGATGAGCACCCCGAAGTTTCGGGATGGGAGGTACCTCTTCTCCCACTTCTCCAGGTCCGAGACCTGGGTGGAGAACCGGGGTTTGATCACGCCGCACCGGTTGATCTTTCCCTGTAAGTCGACCTTGAAGACGCCGGACTTGCCGTCGTCTATGAACTCGAACTCGCCGATGTATCCAAGATCTGCCATAACCTTCAGGGTGTTACCTATGAGCTTGGAGGCGGGCTGGATGATGCATTCTCCTTTGCCGACGTCCTCAGCATTCTTTATGATGGACATGGCATCGGCAAGCGGATCTAACAGTACCATCAATCATCACCTACGAGTACTTCTCAAAACCCATCTCTTGGGCGATCTCTCTGAAACATTGCCTGCAGAGATAGATTCCGTATTTTCGGATGAGCCCCGGCTTTCTGCCGCATCGCTTGCAAGCATTTGCGCCTCTGCCGAAGCCTTTGGTATTCGTCTTCATGCCGCCTCCACGAGGTCTACGCCGTATTTATTTTTGACGTACTCCATGGCGTCGTCTTTGGTGACCCGATGGCTATTTGCCATCTTGGACCTGGCGATCCGCCTTCGGGCGACTCGGTATCCGGGCCGCTTGAGGGCCACAGAGACGTCCATGCCGAAGATCCCTATGTCGGGATCGTACTTCATCCCCGGGAAGTCGGTGTGCTCCTCGACCCCGAAAGAGAAGTTGCCGGTGTCGTCGAACGAGCCTTTCCGGAGGACGGATCCCGCCACTTCGAGGGCTATTTTGAGGAACTCCTCAGCATCGTTGCCCCGGAGGGTGACCCTGCACCCGATCGGCTCATTCTTCTTTATGCCGAAGCCAGGAAGGGTCTTTTTGGCTACCGACCTGACGGGGGACCTGCTCGTTATCTCGCCGAGGATCGTCTCGGCGTTGACCAGCCTCTGGCCGCTCTCGCCGGTTCCTATGTGGACGGTAACCTTGTCGACCCGCGGCTCCAACATGACGTTCATATCTCAGCCCCCAGCTTGATGGCGGGCTTATCTCTGCCGATCATGAAGACGTGGTCGACGGTCGTCTCGAAATCCACCTTGCCGGAGATTATCACCTTGTTGGGCCGGGAGCTCTTGACGACCTCGATCTCCTTGATCGTCCCGACTTCGCCAGAGTGGGACCCTCCCACTACCATGGCGAGGTTACCCTCTTTGAACTCGATGACGTCGGCGATCTCCTTATCGGGTATCGACAGGATCACCGAGCTTCCCGTACCGTAATCGCCCTCGGCGAGGATGTTTGTTCCGTCGTTGAGGTTCAGCTGCAATTTGCCGCCCTTGAGGATCGTCTTGTTCTCGATCCTGCAGAGCTTCCTTGCTTCGCCAGCCTCCAGCTCGTGGAGGTTGAACCTGCCCTTGGCGTCCGAAAGGAGCCTGTAGTTTGTGTCCATCGCCGGGACGGATATCACGTCGAAGATCCCCACTGGGAAGTTGACGTCCTTTCTCGCCTTGCCGTCGACGAGAACCCCGCCCTCGTGGAGGATCCGCTTCGCCTCTCTGGAGTTGTCGACCAGCCCCAGAAGATCCCTGACCACGACGACTAGGGGTATGCTCCCCTTTGCGGAGTGGGGGCCTGGCTTGCTCTTGGCCACCCAGGTGTGAATCTTCCTGGCGATCGGCCAGCTTCTGGGACTTGCAATCCTCTTCTGATGTCTGCTCACCTAAATCACCTGGAAAAGATCTTCTTCCTTTCTTCGTCGTCCAACTCCATCTTGGTGATGACGACGTTGGAGGGCTGGACGGGCCGAGGCACCTCGGTCCCGTCGGCCCGGAATACGCTCACTCCGGCCACGTGGATGGTGCCGCTCTTGATGTCCGCCTTCTGGACTTCGCCCTCGGTTCCCGCATGGTCGCCGCGCATCACCTTGACGGTATCGCCCTGCTTCACCTGGGCGCTGCGAGTCTTCATCTCCTCGCGAAGCTCCTTGGAGAGGGGGGCGTGCATGTACTTCTGCCGTTTGTGAAGGGGGGCGGAGAACCTCTCTTTTCGCTGTTTGCGTGGCTGTTTGCTCGTCATGGTAATCACACTATTATCGACGCGGCCGATGCGATCTTTCCGTACCGCTCAGCCACCTCTCTGGCCACTGGCCCCTTTATCTCCGATCCCTTGGGAATTCCGGCAGTATCGGTGATGACCGCGGCGTTGTCCTCGAACTTGACCCTCAGGCCGTCGGGCCTTCGGAACTCCTTCCTCTGGCGGACGATCACCGCGGTGAAGATCTGTTTTCTCATCTCCGGCGTACCCTTCTTAACCGATACTACGACCATGTCGCCGATTCCGGCACAGGGCATCCTGTTTTTTACGCCTCTGTATCTCTTCACCGAGATGATCTCTAGCATCCTCGCGCCGGTGTTGTCGGCGCATTCCAGGCGCGCTCCGGCGTTGATCGGCCTTGGGATACTGGCCTTGAGCCCTCTCATCGGACGACCTCCACCACGACGAATGACTTGGTCTTGCTGAGAGGTCTGCATTCTGCGACCTTGACCACGTCACCGACCTTCGCTTTCAGACAGGGGGGGTTGTGGGCGTGAAGCTTAGACCTCCTCTTCTCGTACCTGTCGTACTTCGCATTCTTCTTCTCAAACTCGCGCAGGACCACCACAGTATCGGTCATCTTGTCGCTGACCACCGTTCCGTCAAAGACCTGACCGCGAACGGAAAGCTCTCCATGAAAGGGACATTTTGGATCGTCACAGGCCTTATCAGGTGACTTGACGCCCAGTCCGACATCCCTCATAATTTCCACCTCGATCTCCGTATTTTTTTGTTAATCCTGTTTTCAGGTTGTGAGACTAAAACTGAGCCCTCTGCCTTCACCTTCAGGTCCTGATACAGGGTAAAAATGAAGCAGTTGCAGGACTTGGGAACGCGTTTCGCTCCGCTCCTGGTCTCGATCAGAAATGTGTTCCGGGTCTCATCGACGACCCTGCCTGATAACCCCTCATGGGTGGGGTTTCTGCTATCGACGACCTCCACCGGCAGGCCTATCAGCTCATGTCTGACGAGATTCTCAGGAGATATCATCACGCTAGAGCACGCTCCTTCTGTATCGTCTTGATCCTGGCTATGGACCTCTTTATCTCCCGAATACGGCCAGGGTTCTCCGGGGCGCCGCCAGAGACGACGAGCCCCCTCTCCCGGATGAGCTCGTCGTTGAGCTTTTCGAGCTCATCGTCCAGCTCCTCGGGGCTCATGTTCCTCAGTTCATCGACCCTGAATATCGCCATGTCAAGTCACGCTCTCGTCTCACTCTTCGCTCTTCGGCTCTTCCTCGGAGATCTCCTCTGCGGGAGCCTCCTCCTCGACGGCGGCGACCGTCTCTTCGACTACGGTCTCCGATGCTTCTTCTTCTTCAGCAGCCAGCTCTTCAGCGACCGTCTCCGATGCTTCTTCCTCAACAGCCAGCTCTTCGGCGGCCATCTCGGTTTCTTCTTCAACGGCTGTCTCCTCGGCGACCGTCTCTGTGGGGACCACTTCCTCGATTATCTCGATCTCCAGGTCCTCCACCACGATCTCCTCGACGGGACCAGCGGTCTCGGATTCCAGAAGCTCCTCCAGCTCGTCTTTCTTCTCCTCCGCGGGAGCCAGCTCCTCGACGATCTCCTTGGAGGGAGGGACGATCTGGAACCTGTCCGGGGGCACGGCGTCTGGAGGAACGATCCTCACCTGGCAGCCGATGGTTCCCAGCTTCTTCACCGCTACGGCGTATCCGTGGTCGACGATCTCCTGGGAGGGTTTGCCCGAATGTTTGACGTAACCGGAGAGGAACTTCTCGACCCGGGACCGCGGTCCAGTCAGCTTGCCGCTGAGGATGATCTCGCAGCCGAGAGCCCCGCTCTCCATGACCCTGCGCAAGGTGGTCTGTCCCGCCTTTCTGAAGTACCAGCCCCTCTCCAGGGAGCTGGCCAGCCTGTTGGCAACCACCTGGGCGTTCAGCTCGGCCTTGCCCACGTCCTGGACGTCGATCTGGGGGTTGTCCAGCCGGAAGTTTCGGTCCAGGTCTCGGGTCAGCTTTCGGATCAGTTTTCCGCCCTTTCCGATGACCATTCCAGGCTTTTCGGCATAGACGGTGATCTGGATCCCCATGGGGGTCCTGTTCATCATCATGCCACCGTAACCGGCCCGACTGAGCTCCTTGGAGAGATACTCGTGGACCAGGGCTTTGGTGAAGCCGTCCTCTACAAATTTCTTCTCTACGCCCAAGTCAGCTCACCTCGGTCAATATCAGCTCTATCGATACCGTCTCCGTGTCCTTGGGGGTGGCTCTGCCCATAGCTCGGGGCATCCATCCCCTCAGGGTTCTCCCCTGCTTGGTGGAGACGTGGGTGATCTTCATATCGGCGGGGTCGAGCCCCTTGTACTCGGCGTTGCTGGTCGCGTTGACCAGAACGTCCAGAACGGCTCTCGCCGCCTTCTGGGGGTACCTGCCGGCGTCCCAGCCCACCAGGGCATGTCTGTGGGGGACCTTCTTGTTGTGACGCCTGAAGGGGACGGGCCTCTTCAGAGCGATCACGTCTTCCAGGTACTCTTTCGCGGTCTCGGCTCGCATCCCCTTGATGGCGCTACAGATCTCCAGAGCGTGCTTGGGCGAGATGTGATGTTCCGTGCCCATCGCCCTGGAGGTCTTCTCCTTCTTTGCAGGGGTGATGGAATATTTCAGTCTTCCCAAAATTCACACCTCACTTCAACGGCACGAACTTGCTCGATCGGGTGGCGCCCACGCCGGCGCTGCCGTGAGATACCCTTGATCTGGTCAGGGAGTACTCGCCGAGGTAATGGCCGACCATCTCCGGCATGATCTCGACCCGGTTGAAGGTCTTGCCGTTATAAATCTCGATCGTCTTTCCCACCATCTCGGGAAGGACTATCATGTCCCGAAGATGGGTTCTCACCACGTCCCGGTCTTTGACCCTGGAGAGGAGCCTCTTGTGATCCTTGGTCAGGCCTCTATTCAGCCTCCTCCGCTGCCGTGCGGGGAGGAGCGGCAGAAGCTCGTCAGCGCTGAGCTTGTTCAGCTCCTCGATCTTGAGGCCGCGGTAGGTGAACTCCTCTTTCCTCTTCGGAAGCCTTGATCCTGATTTCCTCGCCATACAATCCCTCTTTAACGCTTTCCGGTCCTTCTGGCCGCAATCGACCCGACCTTACGACCGGGGGGTGTGTTCCTGCTGACGGTCTTGGGCCTTCCCGGATGCTGCCATCCGCCGCCTCCGAAGGGGTGGTCCACCACGTTCATGGCCACACCTCTGACCCTGGGGTACTTGCCAGCCTTGGACTTCATCTTGTGGTACTTCTTTCCCGCCTTTACGAAGGGCTTGTCGGTTCTGCCGCCGCCGGCGACGACGCCTATCGTCGCCATGCACAGGGGGCTGAGCCACTTCATCTCTCCGCTGGGGAGCTGGACGACGGTCTTTCCGACGTCGTGGGCTATGAGGATGCCGTAGACCCCGCTGGATCGGGCGAACTGGCCGCCGGACCTCGGGCTCGACTCGATGTTGCAGATGGGAATCCCCTCGGGAATCTCCGCCAGGGGCAGGGAGTTGCCCGGCTTGATCTCGGCGGAGGCGCCGCAGGCTATCTCCTGGCCGACGTATACCCCTTCGGGGACCAGTATGTACCTCTCTTCATCGTTGTCGAGGACCACTCTCGCAACCGGGGCGCACCGCGCCGGATCGTGGACGATCTCTTTAACAAGCCCTCGAACGGTCGTGTCCTGGTCCACCTTGACGTGCTTCAGCTCCGCCCTGAACTTGTGAGAGGGCGCCCGATAAGTCGGGGTTCCTCGACCTCGGTTCTGTTGTATTAATCTGTGCCCCATAACCTCACCTTACAATAGTCCCAGGGTCGTTGCCAGCTCGTTGGCGCTGCCGTCACCGGCCAGCTTCACGGCCGCTTTCTTCTCGCCCTTGGATGTGATCATCGTCCTCACCGAGATCACTTCGACGTCGTAGAGCCGTTCGAGCTCCTCTTTGATCTCCTTCTTGTTCGCGCCGATATCCACCAGAAACTCCATGGTGTTGTCGGAGTCGATCATGTTGGTGACCTTCTCCGTGATGAACGGACTCTTAATGACCATAGGTCTCACCCAGCCATTTCAGGGAGGATTCTGTCCAGACGGTGAGCCTTCCGGCGTGGGTTCCGGGAGCCAGAAGCTCGACGTTCAGCCTGTCCACGGTGATTATGTCGACGCCCGGAAGGTTTCTGGAGGCTCTGATAAGCCCGCCCTCTTTGCCCGCCACGATCAGCAAGCTCTTTGGCTGCTTGTATCTTCTGCCCCGCATCTTGCCTCGGCCGGCGCGGACACTCTTGCCATTCTTGGCTCGCAGGACGTCCTCCCAGCGGCCGCAGGCTGCCAGGAACTTTCGGACCTCAACCGTCTTCTCGACGGCCTCCAGGTCGTCTTTTGCGACGATTATGGGCTCGCCTGAGAATACGTGGCCTCTCGCCTGCACCAGGTCGGCGTTCGCGGTGGCGGCTATCGCCGAACGGATCGCCTTCCTCCGCTCTTTTGCGTTGACCTTCTCGGTTCTGTCCGTCTGGGGCTTTGGTGGGTGGGCTCTCCTGCCGCCTTTGGCCTGGGGGACTCGAGCGGCTCGTCTGCCGTTTATGATCCTCGGAACTCGAGCGGCGCCGCGGCCCGTTCCCCAGGAGATGGCGGTGGTCTTGAGGCCCGAGAGTTCGGTCGGACCGTAGGGCTGGAGCCGGTTGGCCTGGGCCGCCAGAACCGCCCTCTTTATGAGGTCCGGCCGGAACTCCTCGTCGAATACCGATGGCAGCTCTACCTCGCCGACCTCGCTTCCTGATAGATCGATAACCTTAGCCTTCATCACAATCCCTGCTTCGAGTCTGTGCTGATGTAGAGGACCTGAGGCGTCTTCAGATCGGCGTCCTTGGCTCTGACTGCGGCTCTCATCCTGACCAGCCTCTTGGTGGGGCCGGGGACGCTGCCGCTGACGATGGCGTACTCGCCCCGAACGATCCCGTATCCGGAAAATCCGCCGTCGGGCGTGATCTCGGAGCCGTCGGATCCGATGGCCAGAACTCTCTTGTTGTACTCGGTTCTCTGGTGGTAGCCCATCTGGCCCAGCAGCGGTACCGTCCACCTCACGTGGTGGGGGTTCCAGGGGCCGAGGTTGCCTATGTGGCGGCGCTTGCCGCCCCGGGCGTGTTTCCTCTTCTGGAGGTTGATGCCCCACCGCTTGACGGGGCCCTGGACACCTTTCCCCTTGGTGATGGCGGTGACGTCTATGATCGAACCGGGGCCGAAGATGCTGGAGAAGGGAACCTGAGATCCGAGGAGGCCGCAGGCGAGCTCGAACTGGTCTTGTATGTTGCCGCCGTTGACCTGGATCTCCATAAGGTCCGGGTTCTTCTTGGGGACCCCAGTCAGAAGCTTGGGGTTGGTATGAGCGATCAATCGCAGCTCTTGCATGCCGTCTATTTTAGCCCTGATATCTTCTAGAGACGCGCCCCTGTTGTTCTTGGGGACGGTGATCGACCTTGCGAGGTACGGGTCGAGCTTTTCTGACCAAGCCTCTCCCGCAGCCCTGATGCCGCCGTTGTACTTCTCGTAGACGCGAAGGGCGGCTATGTTCAGGGGCGGAGTCTCAAGGATCGTCACCGGGACGCTTATCTCCATGCCCTCTGTGAGGCTGTTGGGCTTGTCGTCGATCATTATGAGATGGGTCATGCCGGCCTTGTACCCGGCAAAACCGTCCATTTTGGCCTTATCTTCGCCAGAGGCCCAGTATCTCGTCCTGGGGACCTGGCTCTGCGCCCGCTTTCGGGGGCTGAAGGCCAGCGAACCTCGTCTTGGTCGGTGTATGGTTGCCATTTAGCCCTCCAGTGATCGCATCAGGTTGACCTGGGATAAGGTGGCGAATATCGCCTCTTCGAGCCTAACCGTCTCGGTTCCCTGATGCGGTATGGTGTTAATCATGCAACATCCTTCCATCGTTTCGCTGCTCAAGAACGCATCAACGCCGCGTGCGGGCGAGCCGTAGACCAGTTCCAGACCGCGTTCACCTCCAACGCGGACGATCCGCGCGAGGAGGTCTGGGTCAGCTTGCGTCCCATGCCTGGACGTGGCCACGACTAGCTTATCCGTCGAGCGGACGTGCTCGTCCAGGTTCGGGATGACCTCGGTCTCGTAGCCCCAGTAGTGGGGTATCTCCGATCGGTCTACCGGCTCCGCGGCGAGGGGTTTCAGCGAAAAGACTCTGACGTTCAAGCGCTGCCCCGGATGAAACCGCTGAGCGGTCTTGAGGGGCAATGGGCACTCAACACCTATGTCCACCCATGCGCCGTTGTCAGATCCCACTTCGTCGACTACTAAACCTACTCTGAACTCGCCGACCTTGAGCGTTGAAACCTTTGAGCTTGTGGGATGATGAGGGGTGCGCAGCGGCGGCAGGATGCCGACGTACCTCAGCTCTTCCATCCGAGGGAAGAGCCGTTTTCGGAGGTACTGGGGCGTCTCTGCATACTGCAGGATCCGGGATATGAACCTTGAATCGTCGAACTCCGCGTCGCGGTAGATGACGATCCTGTCCACCCGAAAGACCGCTGCAGCCCGTGCGATCATGCCCACCTTGAGAGTGCGTATCCGCAGATCCCTCGACTCCATCGTTGTGGAGGAGGGGATCAAGATGGACGTCTCGCTGCCACCGATCATCGGATCTTACCCCCAAGACCTATTCCTGATATAAAAAGGTTTGGAGATGAAAAATAGGCACGTTCGGCGGCCGCCCGTG
>JAXGJB010000003.1:0-114420 GCA_040770465.1 Methanothrix sp.
ATTAACTGACAAATCTTTAATAACTACTTTATCTTATTTTTAAATATATTTTTCATATGTTTCTGGAGATATCTTTCGAATACCTGGGCCAATATTTTCATAAATTTGATTGACTCGTTAAGATCTAATCTGGAGATATTAAGGACATAAGCTTCATGAGCTACAAAGTGACGGCGGTTGATGATCTCATTTAATTTGTCTTCTATAAATCTGTCTGCCACTTTCCTTTTTGATCTTCTTTCGAAATCCTCTTTAATACGTACGAAAATATTAGGAATGCCCAAATTCTTGAACATCTCCGTTACCAATTTAGAGTTGGGGTTGCTCTTGGTATCGATAAATACGACGGGATTAATTTTGCCAGAGATAACAAAATTGCAGGCTAGTTCAATGTCGGGAAGCCTCTCTTTTTTATTCGGGCCCTTTGTAGCAATTTCTAGCGTTTTAATAACGCTGTGTGTTTGCATATCAACTGGCAAATTTTTAAATGGAACCTTTGGTGTATGCGTTGTTAAGTTAGTTAGCTCTTCTTCAACTAAACGCTTCAAAAAATTCTCCCAGGATGCAACTATAAGAACTGCAGCACCGCCCCTTAATCCTTCTACTGCTTTTTGTTCCTCAGGACGGGGCGGATCATTATAATTCTTTTCAATTTTTATAAGTTCTTCTGCCATCTGGATAGATTCCCCAAATTGCATTAGCGCTGCTGATCTAACCATGCCATCACTACCGGCAAATAGTTTGATTAAGCATTTCTTTAACAATTTTTATCCGTTCTCTGAAGGAGCCTGGCGCATTCGTCCCCGCATCAATTGATTTCCTGAACTTTTCATCGCTAAACAGCGCTTTCATATTTTCGATTATTTCCTTTTGCTTGGGGAGAAGTTCTTCTGCTGAGAACCCATTACAAGCGAACATTTCTGCATCAAATAGTGCTGCCAAAATTTTGTTTTTCCACTTGTCTTTTTCGGGCATCCATCTCCTAAACGTATGATCCCCAAAAGCTGCTTCAACGGCTTCAATATTATGCAAAAAATCTGTCTTAGCTGTTTTGATATCTGCTGGACTCATGTTCTGGTTATCTATCATATATTGAGTCATATTACGCTTCATTTCACCTGTGAATCTTTGCAAGTTATCCTTAAATGTAAAATATCTAAGCACAAATTCTGCATCTTTCATCTCCTTGTATATTGCTGAATTCTCCTTATTTTTTCCAACACCTAACAACCTGTGAAATTTATTATTCTCTGACAATTCTAATATTAGATCATTTAAAGGACCTGGATAAGCGCTGTTTCTTATTTCTTGTTCGTTTAACTTTACACCACCCGTATTTAAGCGCTGAAACACTTCAAATTTTAATGTCTCATCAGATTGACGTAATATAATAATCGCTCTTAGAGTTGGTCTAGTCCTGATTACATTTTGTAGTTCAATTGGGAGGTCATTAAAAGACATATTATTTATATCAGAAAAAATTTTTAATCCTTCTAATACCAACTCTCCCCGGAAGAAGTCACTAATTGCAATCAAACGCTGTTTTCCGTCAATTACAGAATATTGCCCATATTTATCTTCATTGAGAAATATTGGCGGCACTGGAACGTTCATGAGAAATGACTCTATAAGTTTAGATTTCTTGCTGTTGTCCCACCGCTCTCTTCTTTGATATGCAGGAGATAGATTAATTTCCTCTGATATTACTAATTCTGCTAAGGATTTTAAACTATAATCAACTACGCTGGTTACTAATTCTTTCTGTTTCTCCTCCCAAAATTTAACTGTGTCCTCCTCAGAACACTCGTCGTCATTCTTACTTACTTCGTAATCTATTTTATACTCATTTTGTGGCATGACTCTCCCTCAGGATATATGAAATTACTGAGACCCGTCTCCCTCCAGCTTTAAATACCTTATCCAACTTCCATCTGAGCGGGAGTCTATTTTTCTCCACTATAGCAATACATTTAGTCGACAAATAACAATCTGTAGGATCACGGATAGCCGGTTAATAGAAATCCTCGACAAACTGAGCATTTACTCCGCCACCACCACGACGGCGTCCATCTCCACCAGGAACGCCTGGCGCGCGGACCCAATGCCGATGTCGCCTTTTTCGCCTCCTGGGCAGCCAGCTTGAGGTTGGCCGATGGACTGGAGGGCCGCAGGCGAGGATGGGCTAAGATCGGTATGATGAAAATGAAAGAAATCATTCATCCGAAGCTCATTTTCATTCTCCCGCCAGCAGGAGCAGCTTCCCGATGGAATCCCGGACTTCATTCTGCTTCATCCTTTCATACATATCGACTGCATCGATGTCGCTCGGGATCTCCCGCAGCACTTCCACAAGGAACGGGTTCTCATGAAGCCTCTCACCAAGATATTGAATATCGATCTCAGTTCCCCCGGCGTCAGGGTCGATGAGCGCTATAACATCGGCGCGATCCTTCCGCAGCTTGCTCTTCTCCCATTCCTCATCGTCGGCTGTTCCATTCTGTATCCGGAACGAGCGATCCCATGCAGCCTTGAGCTTGAAGATCATGAGCAGCGTTCTTTCGGGCACGATCACAGAAACAGAAGAACCTGGGCTGATCTCTCTTGCTTCAGTGCGGCCGTCAAGAAGCGAAAACGGGAGTTTCTCATCTCTCCCCTCAAACCTGCAGATATCCTCTCGCGACCCAAAATCGATCAGTATCGATTCTTCTTGGATATTTTTCACAACAGTGGTGGGAACCATCGGATCTCTCTCGTGAACAAATCCGCGCTTGTCCCTGAGGTATTTCATCATGCGCTGCCTGGTTTTGTTGTTGGTGACAAGATCGATATCAACCGAGCCATACCACTTGTTGTAGCTGTACACCGCCCAGCCGCCGATCAAAACGGTGATGGGATCTCTCTCATTCTTCTCTCGAGCACGCACCCAGCGAAATATGTCGATCAGCTCCTCTCGCGATGCGTCCACGATCGTTCTCGGGGCTTTATAAGCGGTCATAGATCTCCACAAGTTTAAGTGTGAGGTCGCGACCTGCATACCCAAGGCCCGCACAGTCGAGGAGCGCCTGGGCGGGTGAGACAAGCCAAACTCCCTGGACGGAGGACATCCTGCGATCCCCGAAGACATTGCGGTCTGGCGCATAGATTCGTACAGCCGTTCCCTCCTCATCCTCGACGTCGAACATCCCAGAAAGCTCATCGATATTTTTCTTTTCGAGATACAGGTAGACCGAATCGTGCCTTGCGCTGTATCCAGTGTAAATCTCTCCGGCAGTGTAGCTGGAAAATGCGCTTGGAATCCTCTGCTCATCGCAGACGAGACAAATTTCCTGAGCGAGCGCCATTGGGCTCTTGGCAGCTATCCGGATCTCCTGGGCAAAGAGCTTCTCAAACGGACGCTCCCAAGCTATGCCGTTTAGAAGCTTGTTGATATCAGTGACCTTTACAAGCCCTCTATCGGCCGATACGATCCCCTTTGACGCGAGAGCCTTCACCGTCGCATGGGTCCAGCCGTACGAGACGCCAGACCCGATTGCAAGCTGCCTGATCGAAGCCTCTTTTATCTTGAGAAGATGTGAGATGGCTTGCCAGGACTTGGGGGATGTGAGCTTCGCAGGCAATGCGCTGGACTTGTAGCGGGCTTCTTCCAGGTTCACGTCAGCTGGCAGCTTGATGAATCGTATACCTGTCTTCTTAGCGGCTTCTGCAGCTTCCGGCGCTATCCGTTTCCCCGCAATGATGAATTCGATATCGTAAGCGCTGATGTTATCGGCATTCAGGAGCAGTTTCAGCAGCACAAGCCGGGATAGGGCTTCGAGGCGGACGATCCGTTTGATCTCGACGACGTACGTTTTACCGCCGTCTTCGATGATCAGGTCAAACTGAATGGGGTAGTCGTCGCTGAGCTCGCCCTCCTCCTTTATCAATGCGCTCTCGCCGAATTCAAGCTCTCTGCGAAGCAACGCGATCAGCTCAGAGCCGTAGGGTGAGGTCATCTTCATGAGTGGTATCATCGTTTACTGATATGTATATAAAGTTATCAGTGATATCCTATATCGGTTTTCAGTGATAGGTTATAATGATATCAGTGATCGCTGGCAGATTGGGCCACCAGCTTCCAGCGCCGTCCGGATAGAGACAAGCCTATTCATATCTTGAGCAAGAAAAAGATACCTATGTACATCCCGATCATCCTCGGGACCGCCCGGGAGGGGCGCGAATCCGAGAAGGTCGCCCGGTTCATGCTTGAGAAGGCCACCGAGTTCGGCCTCGATAGCGAGATCATCGACGTCCGCGATTATCGGCTCCCTGCGACCGACAACACCAAGACCTCGGATGCAGCTGCGAGGCTGAAGGAGCGGGTCCTGAGAGCCGACGGTCTTGTCATCGTCTCGCCGGAGTACAACCACGGCTACCCCGGCGAGCTGAAGATGATGCTGGACATGCTCTACGAGGAGTACTTCGGAAAGCCCGTCGGAATCTGCGGCGTCTCCTCCGGGGTCTTCGGCGGCGCCAGGATGATCGAGCATCTCGTCGCAACCTGCGTCCGCTTCCACATGCTCCCCACTGGCGAGGTTCTCTACTTTCCCAAGGTCCAGGAGCTCTTCGACGAGGCCGGGGCGATCAAGAAGGAGGCCTACCACCGGCGGGCGAATAAGTTCCTCGCCGTCCTCGCCGAGTACGCCGAAGCCCTCCGGCGCGGCAGGGGCGGCAGCGATCTCGGAGATGCAAAGCACTGATGCCTGTTGCACCATCGTAACCAAAAATCAGAGAAGATCGGCGTCGTTTCATTCGCGATGGGTGGAGAGACGGGCTTCAATCCAGCGGGCGTACGATCGGAGTTCGCGGCGGGGCATCAACCCGAATTTATCGGTTTTTGAGGGCCAAAACTCCAAATTCTCGGCTATTTTCCGCAGCTTTAAATATCGATGAAGAGTTACGAGCGCCCATCTGCACTAACCTCGAATTGAGGACGAACTTAAATTATAAATTTTGGCGGCATGGGCCGAAGGTGTTAATAAGTTAGGGCTCTTACAGGACTGGTTGAAGATCGGACCAAGAGGGGGTACTTTGTCGCGCCTTCTGCCGCATCTCATCGGGGGAATTCATCTTTGAGTCGGAGGGTTAACGGACATAAAACGCAGCAGATCACGCTGGAGGGCGTCTCCCTATCGGAGATGCCGATGGTCAGGACCACCGACGGCCACCTGATGAGGTGGAACAGGGAGGCCGTGGTGAACCAGCTTCTCAGGGAGACGAAGCTCTCAGAGCAGTTCTATCGGATCCCCGGCATCTCCGACGAGGAGGCGAAGGAGATCGCCCGGGAGGTGGAACGGAGGATCCGGTGGATGGACGTCAAGTTCCTCTCAGGCCCCCTGGTCAGGGAGATCGTCAACGTCATCCTCCTGGAGAGACACCACCTGGAGTGGAGGAACATCTGCACCCGGGTCGGAACCCCCGTCTACGACGCCCACCTCATCGACGTCGGCTCGGGCTTCGAGGCCCACGAGAACGCAAACCTCCAGGAGAACGCCGAGACGAGCCACAAGAAGAAGGCGGACAAGATATCCAAGGAGCAGTACCTCCTCCTCATCCCGCCCTACCTCTCGGACCACCACCTGGCCGGCGACCTCCACATCCACGACCTGGAGTACTTCGGCACCCGCCCCTTCTGCCAGGACTGGGACCTCCGCTACTTCTTCTACTACGGACTCATGCCCGACGGCTCGGGGACGAAGGCGTCCGTCGCGGGACCAGCCAAGAAGCCGGAGGTGGCGATGCTCCACGCCGTGAAGGCCCTCGCCTCGGCCCAGACCAACTTCGCCGGAGGCCAGGGGTTCTACAACTTCCTCACCTTCCTCGCCCCCTACCTCGAGGGGCTCGATTACTCTGAGATCTGCCAGCTGATGCAGATGTTCGTCTACGAGATGACCCAGATGATGGTGGCCCGGGGCGGCCAGGTCGTCTTCTCCTCCGTCCAGCTCAGCCCCGGCGTCCCCAAGCTCTGGCGGGACAAGCCCGTCGTCTACAAGGGCAAAGTCTGGGATGGAGTTGGGGCGCCCCTTCGGACCTACGGCGAGTTCGAGAAGGAGGTCCGCCTCGGGTTCAAGGCTCTGATGGAGGTGATGCTGGAGGGGGACTACTGGGGCAAGCCCTTCAACTTCCCCAAACCCGAGATCTCCATCGAGCCCGACTTCATGGCCGAGGACGATGAGTTCAACGCCGCCCATCCCGACCTTCCGACGTATCGGGATCTCTACCTCCTCACATTCAAGCTCGCCTCCAAGTTCGGCACACCCTACTACGACAACCAGCTTCCCGCCTACCGGGGTGCGGGCAAGGGGATAAGCTGCTACCAATGCTGCGCGTATCAGTTCGCCGCCACCTTCGAGAGCGACGCCGCCTTCGAGGACAAGCTCTACTTCAAAGACGGGATGCACTTCTCCATGGGATCGTGGCAGGTCGTCTCTCTCAACTGCCCGAGGGCCGCCTACCTCGCCCGGGGCGACGACGACCTCCTCTTTGAGTACCTCCGGGGCCTGATGGACACCGCCGTCGAGATCTTCAAGGTCAAGCGGGAATGGATGAACCAGGTGGTCAATAACCGGAGGATGCCCTTCGCGACCCAGAGGCCCAAAGACCCCCAGACCGGAAAGAAGGGGACTGTGGCCGTGGGACTGGAGGGGCTCGTCTACACCATCGGCGTCGTCGGGGTGAACGAGATGGTCCAGTTCCACACCGGTTCCCAGATGCACGAGTCGAAGGAGGCCTGGAAGCTGGCGGTTAGGGCGATGACCGAGATGGAGATCTACTCAAAAGAACTATCCCGGCGCCACGGCATGACGATCGCCCTCGCCCGGACCCCGGCGGAGACGGTGGTCCAGAGGTTCGCCGTCTCCGACCTCCTACGGGAGGAGTTTCGAGACTGCGCCACTCGGGTGGTGAAGGGCGACATAGAAACGGCCATGAACAGGATCCACTCGACCCGAGACCTTCCCGTCTACTACACCAACGGGACCCACGTGCCGCCATCTCTCGACGTCACCATCTTCGAGAGGGCGAAGCTCGAGCACGTATTCTTCCCAATCGTCGACGGAGGAAACATATTCCACATCTTCCTGGGGGAGGCCGTCCCCGATCCCGAGGGGCTGATGGACTTCGCCATGAACCTGGCGAGGAGCACTCAGATAGGCTACTTCGCCTTCACAAGAGACATGACCGTCTGCCTCAGCTGCTTCTGCGTCTCCCCCGGCCTTAAGGAGGAGTGTCCGCGGTGCGGGTCCGACCATCTGGAGCACCTCTCCCGGGTCACCGGCTACCTCCAGTCGGTGAGCGGATGGAACGAGGCTAAAAAGCAGGAGCTGAAGGACAGGAACCGGTATTCGGACCTGAGCTGAACCGACCACAAAGCCCGACTCCGTCCGGGGCGGGCACCATCTCATCTATCTTTTGACCTGTGGCCACCTGATGTATTCCTGAATTTTTTGAATTTATATGCCTCGGATGATCTTCCGCAAGTGCTTATTCTACCAAAAGATTTTCTTAGACGAAGTACAAGGACATATCGGCGGGAGGCCTCTGATGAGCTCGAAGATGATCTTATTCTCCTTCTTGATGGCCCTGGCAGCCGTCCAGTCCATCTTCCTCGGGGCGGCGGATGCAGCCACCATCACCGTAGGTCCAGGGGGATTCGATCACGTCAGCATACAGGCCGCCATCGATGCCGCAAGCCCCGGTGACTTTGTGGTGGTCGCAAATGGGACTTATTACGAGAATCTGGTGGTGGACAAGCCCCTGTTCCTCCAGGCCTTCGGCGACGGCACCGATATTCCGATAATCGACGCCGGCGGGCTGGGCAGCGCCGTCACCCTCATCGCCGACGGCGTCGTCCTCGAGGGTTTCATCCTCCAGAACGGCGGCTCCGGCCAGGCCGGGATCGATGTGAGGTCGAATGAGAACCAGATCCGAGGAAACCTGGTCACCGACAACCGGTGGTACGGCATATACCTGGAAGACGCCACAGGATGCGTCATCGAGGAGAATGTCATCTGGAAGAACAAGTACGGGATATGGATCAACGCCGGCTCCCAGGACAACCGGATCACTAGAAACGTTCTCCAGGACAACAAAGACCGCAACGCCTTCGACCTCGGAACAGACCTCTGGGAGGGGAACTTCTACAGCGATTACGACGGGTCCCGCCCCGTCTACGAGATCGACGGCATATCGAGTGTCGACCGTTCTCCTTCGGGCCCGGAGATGGGGCCGGTCGTCGAAGAGCCGGTGGCAGAGGCGGGAAACGTCACCGAGGCGGATCATCACCCTGAGAATGATGATAATGAGGGTGGGGAAGAGTTTGGAGTGGAGACGACCGACCTCGTGGGAGGAAGTTCTGATTCGGGCTTGAATGATAGCCTGGGATCGACCGCCGGGACCGCTCTGGCTGGGACGGACATCAACCTGACCGATCTCGGTGCCGGGAACGGATCGGCTGATGGGAAGAACGGAACCCTCGAAGCCTCGACTTTTATGGAGCCGAAAGAGCGGCCCCGAATAGACGCCATCCAGCTGAGCAGTCTTCTCGATGAAACCTCTGAGGAAGGAGCGGCGGAGAACGCCACATCTCCCGCCGCCGGTGACGCCGCAGTGGATGGCGAGCCTGACGGAGCGGAGGCGAATGGGGGAGAGGCGAACGAGTCTGCAGAGCCGGTAATCGAAGAGCCAGTCGTCGCTTTTGCCCCGGAGCCTGCGGCGGCACCCGCCGTTGAGGCCTACACCGCCGAGGACTGGACGAGGGACGGCGATTCCTTCAGCAGGTCGGGCCGTTACTCCGACGCCGTCAGCTGCTACGATAACGCCGTCGAGATGGACCCGCAGCTCGCCGACGCCTGGGACGGGAAGGGGGACGCCCTGATGATGACCGGTCGGTACGACAGGGCCCTGGCGTGCTACGAGAGGGCCCTGGAGATCGACCCCGAATCGGCAGAGATCTGGTACCACAAGGGAAACGCCCTCCAGATGCTCCTCAGGTTCAACGATTCCCTCGTCTGTTACGACGAGGCCCTCAGGATAAATCCACGGTTCGCCGAGGCGTGGAACAGGAAGGGTATGACCTTAAACCGGCTCGGCCGCTACCAGGAGGCGATAACCTGCTTCGATGAGGCGATCGAGATCGAGGCCGGATACGCCGCCGCCTGGAGCAACAAGAGCTGGTCCCTCCAGATGCTGGGAGACGACGATGCCGCAAAGGAGGCCTTCGACCAGGCGAGGGCCCTGGGATATGGCTGAGCCCTCAGAAGAGGCGGCGATTCGGTCCCGCTCAAGCTCTCAAAACGTTCCACCTCCACCGAAGACGCCAGATGAATGCGATATGACCGAGAAGACCTCATGGCAAGCCCTCAAAAAAGAGGTTGAGTCACTCCGCCGTCTCCACGGCGACGCCATCTGCGACGCCGAAAAATGCCGCGATTTCAACCGGAAGATGGCGGACCTTCTGATGAGCCTCGAGGAGATGGAAGAGTTTCGGCTCGCCGACCGGGTGATGGACGCCCTCTCTGTCTGCAACCCCAAGACGGGCTCGCACTGCGACAACTCCGAGAGGATGAAAGGGATCTTGGAGCGGCTCAGCGAGAGGGTGAACGAAAAGATGAAAGAGATGGCTGGCGATATCGGCCCCTGAAATGGAGTGGGCGAGGTGCCTTGCCTTTGGCGCCACCAGCTAAATATCCCTCAGATCCACGACCTTCTTCGACTTCCCCTCGGTCCGGGGGAGGCTCCCCTTCTCCACAAGCTCGATCCGAGACCTTATCTTCATCACCGACTTCAGCTCGGCCTCCACCTTCTTCTGGATCTTCGCCAGATCCTTCAGCTCGCCGGTGAAGGCAGAGTCGCTCATCTCCACCTTGATCGCAATCTCGTCGAGGCCGTGCCTCTTTCTGTCGACGACCACTTGGAAGTAGTCCCCGATCTCGGGCATCTTGAGGAGGACGTCCTCGATCTGGCTGGGGAAGACGTTGATCCCTCTCACCACCAGCATGTCGTCGGCCCTCCCCAGGAACCGGTGGAGCTTGACGCTGGTCCTGCCGCAGGAGCAATCGTCCTCCATCATGTAGGTGACGTCCCCCGTATGGTACCGAATGAGAGGCATCGCCTCTTTGGTGAGGGAGGTGAGGACCAGCTCGCCCCGCTCGCCGGGGGCGCAAGCCTCCCCATCGGGATCGACGATCTCCACCAGAAAATGGTCCTCCCAGATGTGAAGGCCGTTCTGCTCCTGACACTCGAAGGCGACGCCGGGACCGAACATCTCCGAGAGGCCGTAAGAGTCATAGGCCTTGATGTTCAGCATCTCCTCCAGCTCCGTCCGGGCCCGGTCAGACCAGGGCTCGGCCCCGAAGCAGCCCACCTTCAAGGAGAGGTCATCGACCGCACCCATGTCGATCACCGTCTCGGCGAGGTAGAGGGCGTAAGAGGGGGTGCAGTGGAGCGCCGTGACGCCGAAGTCGATCATGATCTCGATCTGGCGTTTGGTGCTCCCGGTGCCGCTGGGAACCGCCATCGCGCCCATCCGCTCGATCCCGTAATGGATGCCCAGGCCCCCGGTGAAGAAGCCGTAGTTGACGGCGTTCTGGAATATGTCCTCCTTCGTGCAGCCGACCATAACCAGGTCTCGGGCCACCATATCCGACCAGGTCTCTATGTCCCGAGCGGTGTAGCCGACGACCGTCGGCTTGCCGGTCGTCCCGGAGGAGGCGTGGACCCGGACGATCTCGCTCTTGGGGACGGCGAAGAGGCCGAAGGGGTAGTTGTCCCGGAGATCTCCCTTCCTCGTCTCGGGAAGGGACCTCGCATCTTTGAGGCTCGTCACGTCCCCGGGCGTAACGCCGAGGTCTTTCATCTTCCGGTGGTAGAAGGGCACGTTGTCGTAGGCCCTCTTCACCGCGTCCTTCAGGCGTCTTTGTTGCAGATCCTCGAGATCTGACCGCTTCATCGTCTCGATCTTGGGTTGCCAGAAGTTCATGGAAATCGCGATCCTGAAATTTTAGTCGGCCGAAAACCGATATGCTAGGCTGTGTCGTGAGAGACTCCGTCACGATATATCAATCATTCCCCCAGCCCCAAGCCGTATCGGCCGTGCGATCTCCGTTCCTCGCTCTTCCCCTTCTGGCATTTCAGGCACCATGATCAGATCCCCATTCTCTCTCTCTCCCCGGAATCCGGATCTCGGCTGGTCGATCCCGGAACGGAGCTGCGGCTCGGGCTCGATGTTATTAAGAATAAAAAAAGGGAGGGGTTGGGGCAGGATCAGCGGTTCTTGATCTGCTCCAGAATCTCCTTCAGCTTGCCGGTGGAGTAGAGGTAGGCTCCACCTCCGATGGCGATGAGGAGGATCAGAATCCCCACCACCATCCCGGTGGAGCTCTTCTCCTCCACGGTGATGGTCCTCTGGACCCCGCCCACCTCCACTGTATAGATGCCGGGCTCCTCGGGCGTGTACTCGAAGGTCGCAGATCCCGTCTCCCCTGGATCGAGGGTGATATTCGTCGATCCCTCGGGATTTCCGTTGACCTTCAGCTCGACGGTGGCGTTGTCGCTGATCGGCCCATCGTTCACGGCGGTGGCGGTGATCTCGACCTTCTTGCCGGCTCTGGTGGTCTCGTCCACCTCAAGACCGGTTATCTCGATGGGGGTCGTCACCACGATCTTCCTCGATCCGTTCTCATACCCCTCCTTGGAGGCGGCGATGGTATGAGTGCCCACCGAGTCTGAAGCGAAGGAGATCGTGCCGATCTCATCGGTGGCCCCGACGCTGATTCCGTCGAAGGCGATATCGGCACCCTCCACCGGCCTCTGGTCGAGTCCGATGGTGGCCTTGATGACGAAGCTCTCTCCTTTCATCACCTCCTGAGGCGAGGTGACGGCGAGAATCCTCTCTTCTCGGACGTTGCTGACGACGAGGACCGCCTTGACGTCGGTGT
Organism: Methanothrix sp.; assembly: GCA_040770465.1. Lineage (GTDB taxonomy): Archaea > Halobacteriota > Methanosarcinia > Methanotrichales > Methanotrichaceae > Methanocrinis. The sequence goes on from JAXGJB010000003.1 coordinate 11,973, forward strand.
ACTCGTCCTTCTTCGCCTCGACGTCGAAGCTGCCCGAAACCTCCGGCGAGTAGACGAAGACGCCGTCGGTGTCGGTGGTCCCGACCTCGCTCCCGTTGATGGTGATGAGAACCCCTATGACGGGCGTTCCGTCAGAGGTGACCAGGATCTCAGCGGGGGTTCCCACCACAGCCGCCGGGATATCGACCACCATGGGCTTGGTCTCCGCGCTGACCTCTACGATGGGGGCGACGAGCCTTCGATCGCTGTCTGAGACCCTGAACTTCAGATTCTCCATGACGGTGACGGTCTTGCCCTTTCCGAGGCTGATGGAGCCGTCGTTTACCATCTCTATTTTGCTCTCAGATACGCTGTCGATCTCCATCTTCCCGTAGGACTCGCCCTCTTCGACGGAGCTGGGATCGTCGGATACCTGGAAGATCCCCTCTACGGTGGCCAAGTCCTCCTCCCTACCCCGGAAGACGCTATCGACGTGGACCGCTATGATCGGGACGTCTTCGCCTCCGATCTCATCCTCGTAGGTGAAGGTAGAGCTCTCCGGAGTGCTTCCGGGCTCGATCACCTTGCTGTCGACCTCGTCCCCGTCCTTGGTGATGGACATGTAGACCTTGTTCCCGTCGAGGTCCACCTCCTTGATCCGAAGCTCGTACCCCTCCTTCAACGGGAAGGTGGCCCCGCTCCGAACGGTGTAGGACTCGTCGTCGTCGATGAGGACCTTTCTCAGCTCCTCCTCGTTTATGACGCTGAAGTCGTCGGTGAACTCGGTCTCGTCGGTGTATCCTGCAAAGTACTTCTCGGCCAGGAATCCTATGACGTCGTACTCGCCCCAGTCTTCGTACTCGAACCTCACCGACTGGGGTTCGGTCTTGTACGTGAGGTCTCCATCATCGATCTTGTCCCCGGTGAACTTGGCCTCGAGCTCTTCAGTCCCCACGTCATCGTCGATGTCGTAGTAGAACCCCTCGAAGTTGTAGGGTGTCCAGATGAACTCGTCGTAATCTGCCGGGTCGACGACCGTTCCCCTGATCTCGTAGCTTCCAGTCCTCTTAACCGTCGGCCCGAACCGGAGCTCATCGGAGTCGCCCACCATGAAGCTGACGTCACCCATCACAGGGACGGTCTTCCCCTTTCGGAGAGTGATGGAGTTGTCGTTGGTCATCCTGATGGTGTCACCGGATACCGTATCAATCTCCATATCTCCGTACTTATCGCCGCTCTCGACGGTGATGTAATCGTCGGAGATCTGGAAGATCCCGTCGACGGTGACGAGGCTCGTCTCGGCCCCGGCGAAGATGCTCGAGACGTGGATCATCACCAGGGGCAGATCCTCACCGCTCATGTCGACCTCGTACTTGTAGGTTGAAGATCCCAGGTCCCTCGGGTCTATGACCTTGCTGTCCACCTCCTCTCCGTCCTTGGCGAGGGAGAACCAGACCTTGTTCCCGTCGAGGTCGATCTCTTTGATCCTGATCTCATAACCCTCCTCCAGAGGCAGGACCGAGCCGGTATCCACTGTGTACTCCTCGTCGTCGTCGATGAGGACCTCACGGAGTTCCTCTTCGTCCAGGAGGCTGATATCGTCGTCCACGACCTCCGGGCTCGTCCCGATATATCCTGCGAAGTACTTCTGAGCCATGAAGCCTATGACGTTGTAGCTGCCCCAGTCGTCGAAGTCAAACTCGATCGAATCGGCTTCTGTCTCGTATTTCAGGTTGTTCTCTTTGATGGCCCTGTCGTACCCGTCGCCCGACTCTCTCAGCTCGACGGTTAGAGTCTCTGTCCCCACGTCGTCATCGAGGTCGTAGAAGAATCCTGAGAAGGTCTGGGGGGTCCAGGTGTACTCTGCCGGGTTCTTCCCCTCCCGCCAGATCCGGTCGGTCTCGGAGAACTCCTCTTCGGTGTCATCCGCCACGTTCTCCTCCCCCGTCACCTCCTCGTCGGCGACTGCCGACGCGATGGCATCTTCGGTCGGAGCAGAGTCGTCCCTGGGAGCGTCTTCCTGTGGCGCGTCCATCATCGGAGCCTCCCCTGCTGCCACCTCGGCCGGTGTCACCTCAGCCGGTGGCGCCTCTGACTCTTCGGTCGGAGTCGGTTCAGCCGTCACCTCAGCCTCCTCAGACGGGGAGACCTCAGCTGGTGTTTCCTCCTCCGTTGGAGCCGGTTCAGCAGCCGTCACCTCAGAATCCTCCGAAGAGGGCTGATCTTCCGATGGTGCATCTACCGGTGGTGCATCCTCCTGTGGCGCATCAATTTCGGCGGCTCCATCTTCGGCAGTCTCATCTCCAGGGCCGGATTCCATCGAGGGTTCGGACCCCGGTGAGGCCGGCTCATCTGGAGCATCAACTTGTGCCAGAGCTCCCATTTGCAGAACTGCCGCCACGGCGACCAGGAGCAGGCAAAGCAGTCCTCCAGCCCTAAGGTAGTTCATGACTCTCCTCCCACCTATATCGATTTTAATATAATGATCGTCTGTCAGTTCTATATATAAGTTACCTGTATCTTCCGCTCTCTTCAGAGCCTTCGCCCAGTCCGAAGGGGTCCACTTTTTTAATCGGATTCGATCTCGGGCATTTCTCTGATGAACCTGATCCGAGTTAAGGGTTTCGTGAAATGGCTGTTCTTTTAGCTATCGATCTCTCCTCGGATCAGGGGGTCTGAGCCCCGATCAGCACCTGCCGAGATCTGTTTTGTTACTTCGGATTTTTCCCAAATTTCAGTTCTTTCGGATAATACCAAATTCAGATAAACGTTTTGGTGGGGGGGACGAAGATTTGATTCTGGGATATGGGGTCACGAATCTGTGGCGAGGCATCACCTCCCGCAATCTTTAAGTCGCTGGCGACCGCTCTCTTCCTGGGGAGGTTGAAGCTTTGAGACTGATCATCGGATCCACTATCTTCATATTGTGGGGATTATCCCTGGCTGCCGCCTTTTCTGCCAGCGGCTTTCATCCCTACGACGGGATTATGGTCGATTATCTGCCAAACCCCTTCGCTGCCGATCGGCCCGCGTGGGACCCCTTCGGACCGGACCAGGATTCGGGGTATACTCCCGGGAGGCCTGAATGGGACCCTTACTCTCCCGCGAGCTACGACGTCCCCCAGATGGTCTCCGCGGACCCCTTCGGACCGGAGCAGAATCTATCGATAGGCGATGAGGTGGCGAGTCCGAACAAGCTCTACCTCCAGTCTGGGAGCCTCCTGGTGACCGAGGGGACTGTCGGCCTGGGGACCCCCTACACCCTCTGGCTCTACGTCGGAGATCTGGGACTCTTCAGCCTCTATGACGGTGGGAGCAGGATTCTGTCCCAGGGGTTTGTGAGCCGGGGATGGTACCGGGTGGACAGATACGCGGAGACTGTGGAGACCCACCTTTATCGGTTCAACACCAGCACTCTGAGCAACCCCGTCACCCTATCCGTCAGCTCGGCTGGCTATCCTTCAGGCTACGGCCTGGTGGGACGGGTCGTTGACCCCTACGGCTCCGGCATCGCCAACGCGGGGGTCCGAATCTCGGGATCGGATGGCGGCGTCTTCAGCATCGTATCGGGCAGCCTGGGATACTACGGGATGGACGTCCCCTCGGGGACTTATTCGGTGACCGCAGAGCTGGATGGGTTCACCTTCAGCACGTCGACGGCTCGGGTCTGGACCGGGACCGTCTCAGCTGCGGGGACCATTGTGGGGTACCCCGCCGGCGGCTCGGTTCTTCCCAACGAGAGCCGCGCGGCTGAGGCTGGGTGGCTTGAAGGCGTGATCACCGACGGGAGCGGCGCCCCCGTCCCCGGGGCGACGGTCCGGATCGACGGCGTATTTTCCGTCACCACCGACGATGACGGCGGCTATTGGACCAGCCTCGTCCCAGGGTGGCACTCGATAACGGTCTCCGCCAACGGTTACACTTTCAGATCCGCATCGGTCCATATTCTGGCAGGCCAGGGCTCTAAGCTCGACATCCAGGGGACCAGGATTGTAGCCCTGGGGAAGTACGGGTGAAGACAGCCGATCTCGCCAGACGGCCGACGGCGCACCCCGCAGCAGAGCGGCTGGGCGTGATAAAGCATCCGCTGGATCTGCGATCGGCAAAGAAAAAGAGTCGAAGGCGGCTCGGGCGGGTCAGGCGTAGTTCCAGCGCCAGACCTTGAACCCGACGGCCAGAATTCCGAAGAAGAGGGCCAGCACGACCAGAGACTGAAGGTATTCGATGGTGGTTACGATATCCATGTTCATCACTGGGATGAGAGCCTCTCTTATGTCTCATAAAGATTTTGGTTTCTCTCGCCGGAGGAAGAAGAGCCTTTGCTCCGGGGAGGTGATCGGCGGCCTGACGGGGCCAGTTCGTCCCATCCGCCGCGATGCCAACCTCGCAGGTTTCGCCGATCCCTCGGGAAAGCCTCCCCGGTCGAAGCGTCTCAGGCTTCCGTCCGGTCAGCAGTCGGGACTCCGGGTGGCAGGACGGTCCCTCGTCCGAGTAAGCGTGTCCGAACGAGCATCGCCACCGGAGCTGGAAGGAAGACGGGCGAGACCGATATCATTATATCTCCAGATCGACAACCCAAAAATCATGTCTTGGATGAAGGATAAGAAGTTCTGCGAGAAGGATCGGGAGAAGCTTGAGAAGGGGAGCGGATCTGAAAAGTTCCTCACCATGATCAGCAACTGGTTCTACCGGGTCATGTCCTGGTGAGAAAGTAGGCTAAAATTAAGCTCAAATCAGCGGCCTCGGCAGGCCCGATAGACCGCCGAGCTTCTGCTCTGAAGCAGCTTTATCGCCTCTTTCCCGTTTTTTCCGAAGCTGAGGACCGACGTGACCGGCTCTCCTCTCTTCGCGAAAGATCCGGGCCTCGGGACGTCGGCGACCCACTTAGTCGCGCGCCTGAGGTCACCCTCTATTTTCAGGTCCGATTTGGCGAAGACGACTCCCCTCCCCCCAAACCCCCGGGGTTTGGGCCTTGCAGGAAGGATGCCATCGAAGGATAGGAGGTGGGCGCCGAAGAGGTTCATACCCAACGAGATCTCCACGGCGTCGAGGCTCCCCTGAAACCGCGGGTTCACCTCCAGGACGACGGGGCCCGACTCCGTCAGGATGAAGTCGACCCCGTTGGAGCCCACCAGCCGGAGCATGCTTGCGATCTCCTCCGCGGCCTTCATCATATCGACAACATCTGGGTCGTCTCGGGACCGATCCAGGGGCGAGATGTTCCCGCAGTATCGAAAACCGCTCCCGCCGAGCCACTCGGTCCCGATCAGCTGCTCGTTTGCGGATATCGCCACCGCGTCCTCGCCGTCGGCTATCACCGAGACGCTGGCGGGGATGCCCTCGACCATCTCCTGGACGATGAGATCCCCCTCCAGGCGGGCCAGATCCACGTCGGAGAAGACGAGCCGGTTCTCGGCTCCGCCCGCCCCCTTCCGGGGCTTGACCATCTGGGGAAAAGATGCTGACCCCTCCTCGCCGATCTGCCAGGTGGGAACCGATGCAAACCCCTCCCGTTCGAGCCAGCGGGCGAGCCAGAGCTTGTCGGAGACCTGGGATATCTTCTCCGGCTGGTTGTTCAGAACCTCGATCCCGTCGCTCTCCTCGATCCTCATATCCTCGATGCCGGGACCCAGGACGATGCAGTCGACCAAGCCGCGGTCCAGAACTGTTCTGATCAGGTCGCGGGCCGAGATGGCGAGTTCGCCGGGGATCGAGGGATCGGCTTCGAGGATAGAGGTCTGATAGACCGATTCCGCCAGGTCCAGGTCGTTGTAGCAGTCGGCGGCGAAGACCGCGTGGCCGGCCCGGGCCGCAGAAGAGGCGATGTGGCGGACGGACTGGCCGACGACCAGGACTCGGCGGGGTCGATCAGACCTCAAACCGATCCGCCCTCGACCTCGTCTTCATCTCGCCTTTCGGCGTTCTCACGCCTTTCGATGACCGTCTTGTATCGCGGGCTTGGGACGACCTCGATCTTTCCTCCGAACTCCCGATCCAATTCCTGACCAAGAAAGAGCCTGTCCAGAAATACCGCCAGAGCCGCCACCTCCGAGTGGGGCTGGTTTCCGACCCCGACGTTCCAGTCCGCCACCTCGTAGATCTCGGGGGGGACCTTCTCCGCCCCCACCACCACCATCACGGCTTCAGAGCGGCGGATCTCGTCGATGGACTCGGATAGGGGCGTGCCGTACATGGTGAGGTGGACGATCCTCCCCCCCGCATCCTTCCACCGTCTCGCCTCCCCTTTCCAGCCGCCGGTCGACCGAACCCGAAAGTTCCCGCCCCACCTCTCGACTACGTCTTCAAGGCCACTGACCAGCTTGTCGTCCCTCCCGGCGAGGATCATCTCCTCGGCCCCGAAGGCCCGGGCCACGAGCCCCACGTGGGTGGTGATCCTTTTGTCCCGCTCCGGCCGGTGGCCGAGCCGCAAGACAGAAACTCGCATGGCCGAAAGAGATGCGAGATGCTATTTATCTTATTGGCCATCAAAACCGATAAATCCCTTGGCGGCCTTCACATGGAGGATGAACCTGTGCGAAAAATGCGGGGGCAAGGGCTATCGAACTGTGGGGGAGCGGGCCTGTCCCAACTGCAAGGGGACCGGCAAGATCGAGTCCGTCAGCCTGGGCGAAGCCTCTGCGACCGAGATCGACGACCTGGTGACGAAAGGGGCGACGAATTGTCCCGTCTGCAAGGGAGAGGGGAAGATCCCCGTCACTGAGACCTGCAGCGATTGTGGGGGGCTCGGCCGGGAGTACCTCTGCGCCGTCTGCGGCACGAAGCTCAACGCCAAGAGCGAGCTGTGCACGAGCTGCTCCAAAAAGCCCGTAGTCCACGTCCTCGACGGAGCCTGCGACACCGGCGACCTGGTGATCGGCGACATATATCGAGGGAAGGTCTCGGGGATCGCCAACTTCGGGGCCTTCGTGGACCTGAACGATCACGTCCGGGGCCTGGCCCACAACAAGTTTTTGAAGAGAACGCCCGAGGTCGGTGAGGAGATCACCGTCCGGGTGAGAAACGTCGCCCCCAACGGAAACATCGAGCTTGAGCCCGCCGAGGTGGGCGAGCACCACACCCTCGAGGTGAGAAAGGAGCTGCCCGTCACCAGGGTGAGCGACCTTTCGCGCTTTGTCGGTAAGATGATCTGTGTCGAGGGTGAGGTGATCCAGGTCAAACAGACCGGCGGTCCCACCATCTTCACCGTCGCCGACGACAGCGGCCTCGTATTCTGCGCCGCCTTCGAGCGGGCGGGGGTCAGGGCCTACCCCGAGATCGACACCGAGATGATCGTGAGGGCCATCGGCGACGTCTCGGTCAGAAACGGCCAGATCCAGATCGAGATCAGGTCGATGAAGCAGCTGTGGGGCGGCGAGGCATCCGTCGTCAAGGACAGGATCGAGCGGGCCATCGACGAGAGGGCCGAGCCCTCCGATCCTCCCCTCCTGGTGGAGAGCGAGATCATAACAAAGCTCAAGCCGAAGATGAGGGAGGTGGCAAAGGAGATCCGACGGGCGATATTGAAGTCTAAGCCGATCGTGGTGAGACACCACGCCGACGCCGACGGTATGAGTGCGGCGGTGGCCATCGAGACCGCCGTAATCCCCCTCATCAGAGAGGTGGGGGGCTCCGACGCCGAATACTACAACTATCGGCGGGCGCCGTCCAAGGCTCCCTTCTACGAGCTGGAGGACGTCACAAAAGATCTCACCTACGCCCTGGAGGACCAGTCCCGCCACGACCAGAAGATGCCGCTCGTGGTCCTGATGGACAACGGCTCCACCGAGGAGGACGTCCCCGCCATGAAACAGGCCCAGATCTACGGCCTGGAGATGCTCGTCGTCGACCACCACCACCCCGACGAGGCGGTGGACGAGTACCTCATAACCCACGTCAACCCCGCCCACCAGGGGGGCGACTTCGGGATCACCACGGGGATGATCGCAACCGAGATCGCGAGGATGATCAACCCCGAGGTCGAGGAGAAGATCAAACACTTTCCAGCGGTATCGGCCGTCGGCGATCGGAGCGAGGCCCCCGAGGCCGAAAGGTACATCCGCCTCGTCGAAGACCGGTTCGGGATCGACGAGCTGAAGAAGATCGCCCTCGCCCTCGACTACGAGGCGTTTTGGCTGCGGTTCAACGACGGTCGTGGGCTCGTCAACGACATCCTCTGCCTCGGAAGGCTCGATCGACACAGGAAGATCGTCCAGCTCCTCTGCGACCAGGCAAAGGAGGCGATCGACGAGCAGCTCCGGGCGTCCTTCGCCCACGTCAAGACCCAGACCCTCCCGAACGGCGCCGTCATGAACGTTCTGGACGTCGAGAACTACGCCCACAAGTTCACCTTCCCGCCACCGGGAAAGACCTCCGGCGAGGTCCACGATCTCCTCTGCAAAAAGTTTGACGGAAAGCCGGTGGTGACCATCGGCTACGGACCCGACTTCGCCGTCCTGAGGAGCCGGGGCGTCCGGATGAACATACCGAAGATGGTCAGGGAGCTGCGGGAGGAGATCAAGGCGGGGGGCGTCAACGGCGGCGGCCACCTCGTCGTCGGGTCGATCAAGTTCGTCGGCGGGATGAGAAAAGAGGTTCTCGCAAAGCTCGTCGAGAAGATAGCCGCATGTTCCGTAGACCCGGTTCCCTCTTCGGGCTCAAAGGCGGAACAAAAAGTCGAGGCCTGATGATGACAAACCTTGGATATACCGAGAAGGTCCTGGACCACTTCAAAAACCCGAGAAACCCGGGGAGGATCGAGGACGCTGACGTGACCGCGAAGGTGGGGAGCGCCGCCTGCGGCGACATGGTCCAGCTCTACCTGAAGGTCAACCCCGATACCGAGGTGATCGAGGACATAAAGTTCGAGAGCTTCGGGTGCGCGGCGAACATCGCCAGCACCAGCGTCACCACCGAATTGGCCAAAGGCAAGACCCTGGAGGAGGCGAAAGACGTCCACTTCAAGGACGTCGTCGAGGAGCTGGGAGGGCTTCCCAAGCACAAGGTCCACTGCGCCCAGCTTGCGACCTCCGGCCTGAAGGCGGCGATCATGAAGTACGAGGCGAAAACGGGGAAGAGGGCTGTAGACGAGGATTTCGTCAAGAGAATGATGACCGGAGTCCTCGACCCGGCGAAGGGGCTGAACATCGTCGCGGCGAAGAGGGTCGAGAAGATCGAGGTCGATGGAAGAAGGATCAGAGTCGTCCTCTCAAAGGAGCTCGACCCCGAGACGAGGGCCACCATGGCCGAGGACGTGACCGGCGCCCTCGCAGGACTGGATCTGGAGGTCTCGGTCGAGTAGATTTGTTCGACAGATCGAGAATCGAGGTCGGCCACAGGTTCATCTCTCGTCGTCCTCCGACCTCAATCCCCCGATAGGCGTCGCGGCCTTGGGCCCTCCCTCCATTTTGGCCCGCAAAGGCCGCCCGCCCGGGATTGGCTATATGAAACGGTAAACGAGTCCGGCTCTGGCTGACCTGTCCAGGTTCCAGATCGGCCCCGCAATTTTTATCTCACCCCTCGATAGACAGTCGGCCGGTGAACCGCGTTGAGCGAGTCAAACGAGATTGTGATCAAAAAAGAAGATTACCGCGAGTACCTGAAGCAGAGGCTGAGGCTGACCGACCCATGCATGGCGGAGGAGGTGGAGCGGGTGGGCTTTCCCTTCCTCTTCGCCTCGGGAAGCGAGCTGCTCCGCTCTTACATCCTGAACGAGACGGAGTTTGCGTCAAGCCTGCCCGATAGGCTGAGGGTGCCGGACCGGGGTTACGGCTGGTACATGTTCTCCCAGTCGGTGAAGGAGATCCACGTCGACGAGGACAGAATTGTGGTCAAGTACGAGCTTCAGGACGACTACAAGCTCCCCTTCAGGCGCTTCTACCTCTGAACGCCTGCGGCCCATTTTCCCGTCGCCTTCCCCTGGAGGGCGAGCTTTCCCATCTCTTTTGCTACATCGTCACATAACGGCGCGGGCTTTGCGTCTTCGAGGGGGGTACCCGGCAGGGGGATGAAATGGTGGGCCCGGATCCGGCCGCCTCCCCCGACGACCTCCCGGGCCAGATCCAATGTCATCCTCTGGTCCTCTGGCGTCTCTTCCGGAAGGCCGACGATCAGGTCGAGGTTCGGAACGATCCCACGGTCGAGGCAGAGATCGCAGGCCCTCCTCACCGCCTCGGCGTCGTGGCCTCTCCCCACCGCCCTCAAAATCCGGTCGCTCCCCGACTGGCCTCCGATGCTGAGGTGGCGGTTCTTGCAGTACCGGACCACCAGGTCCAGCGCATCCTCGGTGACGAAGTCGGGCCTCACCTCTGAGGGGAAGGTCCCGAAGTAGATCGGTTTTCCGAGCTCCGATAAGGATTTCAGCAGATGCTCCACCTTCTCGATCCGCGGGTGGACGCCGTCGGAGCCGTAAGCGAGGGAGTTGGGGGAGGTGAACCTCAGGTCGGAGTAGCACCGGGCGTATCTGAGGATCACCGGGATCGATCGGTGGCGCATCCTCCTCCCGAAGAGGCAGGGGGTCTGGCAGTACGCACAACCCCAGGGGCAGCCGCGGCTGATCTCCAGGGGAGAAAATATCGGCGGCTTGAACGGAGGGTAGAGATCGAGATCGACGTGCTCTCGTGCTGGCGTGATGTGAACAATGCCATCTCTTCTGTAGGCGATGCCCCGGACCGCCTCGGGGTCGCCACAGCCCTTGATGACGCCGAGAAGCTCCGGGAGGGTCTCCTCCCCCTCACCGATGACGACGTAGTCGAAATGCCGGAGCGCCTCCTCGGGCCTCGCCGAGGGGTGGGGTCCCCCGGCTACGAAGACTGCGTCGACATTGGCGGCTCCGACCTCCCGATAGACCTCCTCGGCCTGGGCGGTGGCGAAGCTGTAGAGCATGATCCCCTCCCTCGGCTGTTTGGCGAGGCCCGCGCCCTCGACAAGAGGGAGGAGGGCGGCGATGCTGTAGCTGTTCCTCTTGTTCCAGCGAAACCAGATCCCAGCGGGGCTGGTGTCCAGGGCTCTTTTTTTGGGGTTCATCCTCCTCGCCTTGATACCTTTCACATTCCCTCAGAAAGCGGGGCCTCATCCTCTCCGCCCCCCCGGACGAAGAGGGGGACGAAGTCGAACCGGTTCACGTCCACAAGCCCTTTATCGGTCAGCTTCAGCTCCGGGATTACCGGAAGACAGAGGAACGAGAGGGTCATGAAGGGGTCGTCCAGGGCCGAGCCGAGTCGTTTCGCGGCATCCGTCACCTCCTCGATCTTCTCTGCGACCTCGTCCATCGGTCGGTCCGAGAGGAGGCCGGCTATGGGGAGGGGGAGGGACTCGGTGACGATTCCTTCGTCCACCACGACCAGGCCGCCACCCATCTCTCCCACCGCCGAGACGGCAGCGAAGATCTCATCTGAGCTGACCCCCACGGCGGCGATGTTGTGAGAGTCGTGGGCGACGGAGGTGGCGATGGCGCCCCTTTTGAGGCCGAAGCCGTTGACGAGGCCCAGGCCGACGTTCCCCGTCCCTCTGTGCCTCTCGACGACGGCCATCACGAGGAGGTCCCGGTCCAGGTCGGCGACGACCTTGCCACCTTCGACCTTCGGCCGGGTGAGAAGCGATCTCGTTATGATCTGGTTTGGGATAACCCCTATCGCCCGCACCAGGTCGCCCTCGGCCTTTATATCGAAGGAGCCGGGATCGAGCGGGCCGATCTGCACGGACGCCGATCGGGGCATCGCCGCCTTCGGCAGGGGCGCGATCATGCGGCCGCCTTCGGCGACGACGGCCCCGTCCTTGAGGACCGTCTGGACAAAAAGGCCGTCGAGGTCGTCGAGGACGACGATGTCTGCCTTCCGGCCTGGGGCGATGGCGCCGAAGTTCGATAGACCGAAGTACTCGGCGGCGTTGAGGCTTGCGATCCGGATGGCAGTGACCGGGTCGAGCCCCGCCCGGACGGCCCTCCTGACCATCGAGTCGATGTGACCCTCCCGGAGGATATCGGAGGGGTGGCGGTCGTCGGAGACGAAGAGAAAACGGCTGGCGTTCGCCGGCGTCACCAGAGGCAGCAGGTCATCGAGGTTCTTTGCCGCCGTCCCCTCCCGGATCATGATCCTCATACCGAGCCGGAGCTTCTCACGGGCCTCCTCGATAGAGATGCACTCGTGGTCGGATCCGATACCAGCGGCGACGTAGGCCGCAAGGTCTCTTCCCGATAGGAAGGGGGAGTGGCCGTCGATCCTCGGCCTGCAGCCGTCAGACCTCGTCCTTTCGGCGAGGCCGAGCTTCGCCATCACCGTGGGATCTCGGAAGATGACCCCGGGGTAGTTCATCACCTCTGCGATCCCCAAAACCCCCTCCTCGCCGATCAGCTCTGAGAGGGCTCCTGCGTCGAGGGTGGCTCCCGAGGTTTCCATATGAGTCGCCGGAACGCAGGAGGGGAGCATCACGAAGACCGTTAGCGGCGATAGCCGCGAGGATTCGAGGATGTAGCGTATCCCCTCCGCCCCCAGGACGTTGGCGATCTCGTGGGGGTCGGCGACCACCGCCGTGGTCCCCCTTGGGACGACGGCCCGAGCGTACTCGGGGACGGTCACCATGGAGGACTCGATGTGGACGTGGCCGTCAATGAACCCCGGCACCAGAACCTTTCCCGAGAGGTCGATGGTCTTTTTTGCGCTGGAGCAGTCAAACCCCACCACCGTCCCGCGGAAGATCGCTACATTCGACTGGTATACCTCGCCGGAGAGGGTGTTCACCATATCTCCTCCCTCCAAGAGGAGGTCGACCTCCACCTCACCGCGGGCCGCTGCGATCAGTTCTTCGAGCTTCATCCGAGTTCACCGGCCAATGGTCCGTTCTTCCCGAGTTCGAAGGACAAGACCGGTTTTATCCTTTTCCGCCGACGGCTTGAGAGGACCGACTCTCTTCGAGGCGCAGAGGACGAAAGGGTGGTAAAGCCGCAAGATCGACGGTCCCGATGAAGGGGCTGATGAAGTGGTTGATGAGGAGGTTGGAGATAAGCTGGAGATAAATTACTAAACTCGATAAGTCGATATGATCGAAAGAAACATTCTGAACGGTACAATGTCCCACAACTCAGAATGTCTTTTTGGAGACTGATGAAAATGACGAGAATATGCGCGTTCGGAATCACTTCTTCGATCCTCCTGGCCTGCCTTCTCTTCGCCAGCGGGATCGGCACAGGGACCGCCTCGGATCTCTCCCCGGCTGGGGAGAACCTGAGCATAAACATAAACTTCAGCACCTGGCACCCCCACGACAGCATCGAGGTCCAGACCGTCTGGATCCCCATGCTCGACGCCCTGCGGGAGAGGAGCGGGGGCAGAATCACATACACACTATTCGACGGCGAAGCCCTCGGGTCGGGGCCCGAGCACTACGAGATCGTCGCCGACGGCCGGTCGGATATGGGGTACGCCACCCTCACCTGGACTCCGGGACGGTTTCCCCTATCCGACGTCCTCAGCCTCCCCGCAGCCATCCAGGACAAAAAGACCGCGACGGATATAGGAAACGCCGTCCGCGATCGGGCCCTCCGCGGCGAGTTTCCGGACGTCGTGGTCATCGAGCTGAACCCCTGCATCAACTCCCACCTCTGGACTGCCGAGCCTATCCAGTCCCTGGAGGACGTCCAAGACTTGCGGATCAGAAGCCCCGGCGGTCTCCAGACGAGGTGCATCGAGGCGATAGGGGCGGAACCGATATTCATGCCCCTCGACTCCGTCCGGGAGGCGATGGAGAACGGTTCGATAGATGGAATCGTCACCTGTCCTCCGATGGTCTCATCCTTCGGCCTTTCCGACGTCGCCGATCACTGCACCCTCGTCACCTTCGGCTGCGTCGGCGAGGGGCTCTTCATGAACCGCGACGCCTGGGAGAGGACCCCGGAGGACCTCAGAGCGATAATCGAGGAGGTCTGCGAAAACCCCTACCGGACCACGGGCGGGATGACGAAGGAGACCTACGACGAGATCGTGGCTGACCTGAACGAGAGCGGGGTCGTCTTCACCTCCCTGCCGCCCGAGGAGGAGGCGCGCTGGCACGCGGCCTTCTCGAACGTGACGAGGGAGTGGGTCGCAGAGCTGGAGGCTAGGGGCCTTCCGGCCAGGGAGACTGTGGAGATCTTCAACGAGGAATGTGAGAAGAACGGGGTCGTTTGCGTCGCCTTCCCGCCGGAGTGGATGTAGGGACGGATTTTAGTAAGAAGCTAGCTCCGATGCCATGATCTTCGGATCAGTCCAGGACCCGCCCGTCGATCCCCGGCGGCAGATCGCGCCCCAAAAGGTGGAGGATGGTGGCAAAGACGTCGACGGTTCTGCACCATTCTCTGGTGAGGCGCGCGTTGGTGCAGATCGGAACCTCCATGTGAGATTTGATGAGAGAGCCGTGGGAGCTCCTGTGCTCCGGCCATTCGTACCTTTTTCTGAGGTCAAACCCTTTCTTCGCGAAGACCACCAGATCTCCGGTCCGATCCGAACCGAAGAGCTGTCGGAGCTGGACTGGAGAGTCGGGATAATTCGTCTCCATGGAGAGCTCGGTCAGATCGTCCATTTTCAGGTCCATCTCCATCTCGCCGCCGTCTGCACCAAACCCCAGGGGGTTTTCGACCTCGACAGTGACCTTCACAACGCCTCGTTCGGAGAAGCCGAGCCTGACCTCCCCGGAGGAGCCCTTGACCCCCAGGGTCGAATCGTCAATCCTGTAGGCGACAAAGTCGATCCCCCGGCATGAGAGGAGATGATCTAGGAAGGCCCTGTTCTTCTCGACGGCCGAAAATTCTCGGAAGAAGGAGGGCCTACGATCGACCGGATCTCTGAAATATACCGACGCCATGGCGTTTCCGCTCTCCATGATCGCAGCATCCCACCTCCGGCAGAAGATCCTCGGATAAAATACCGGCCTGAGACCCGTCGACCTGGAGATGTCGACGAGGGGTATGTGGGTGTGAGTCTCAGATAGACCATGATCGCTGACGATGAAGACCAGCGTCTTCTCCATCTCCTCATCTGACGAGAAGCTGCCGCCGAGGATCTCGCCCACTAGGCCGTCGAGCTTCGCATACTGCTTCAGGACCCGCTCTGATCTTGGATCTTGGAGGTGGGTGATCTCGTCGACTGCCGGAAATACCGCGAATACGAAATCGCAACCCTGATTGAGGCATCTCTTGAGGGATGCGGAGACGAGGTCGTCGATCCGCTCCCAGCGATGAGTACAATGGGCGAATATGTAGGATCCGACCTTCATAATCCGATTATTCCTGACCTTCGCCCCGTTCCCACAGTCAAGAGCGCTGAATATGCTCGCCGGCCTCTCAAAATAGTCGTATATCGGAGGGTATCCGCTTTTGATGTCGGACGGCATGAAGAAGCTGCCAGGCCCGACGTAAGATCGCAGGCCGAAACCATCCAACGCCCCCCTCTCTGCGGCCTTGTCAAACCACCTAATCCCCGGCACATTTGCGGTTCCTGGATAGATCCCGTACAGGAAAGGTATGTGAGCAGGGCCGGTGGTCGTCGAGAGTGACGAGTAGCCCTTCAGAAAAGACCCTCGGGAGATGACGTGCTCTTCGATATTGGGAAGACGGCCGGCATAAAGCATCTCCCTGAAGACGTCGTACCTGGCGCCGTCGAATAAGATAACCAGAGCTTTGCTGTACCCCATTTCCGGATCATCTCCAGAGCGATCCAAATTGATGCAGGCCAGATCCAAGTCAGATCCAGGCCAAGCATATCGGAACGGCGACCTGATCAGATTCCAGGGGCATCGGCCGCCACGATTCGGCTGCCAGGATCAATCGAACCGAACCGAGACCTCCCCCAGATCGTCGAACCTCGCCTCGATCAGATCCCCTCTCACCACCGGCATCATTGGGGTCATCGACCCGGCGAGGATCACCTCCCCCGCTCGGAGGCCGCCGTCGTGCTCGGCGACCTTGTTGGCGAGCCACGCCACCGATGCGGCGGGGTTTCCGAGGATAGCGGCACCCTTTGACCTTGCCACCTCCTCGCCGTTCTTCTCCATGACGACTTTGACCATCCTCAAATCGAGGTCCCCTGCAGCAAGCACCCTTTCTCCCAGGACGAACCGGGCGGCAACGCCGTTGTCGGCGACCACCTCGCGGGTCCCGATCATCCAGTCTCTCGTCCGGGCGTCGTTGATCTCGATGGCGGCCGTCACCGCCCCCGCCGCCTCCAGGGCGTCCTCGAAGGTCGCGCCGGGGCCGGAGAGGTCTTTATTGAGGGTGAAGGCGATCTCGCATTCCACCTTCGGATGGATCAGCCGGGAGATGGATGCGACATCGCCGCTGGCGATCTGTTGGCTTTTGAAGATGGTGCCGTAGATCGGCTCGGAGATCATCATCGCCCTCTGTATCGCCTCGTTGGTGGCCCCCACCTTCTTTCCCGCGAGCTCCTCTCCGGCCTTTAGCTTCCTCGCCACAATCGCCATCTGAACCCGATAGGCCTCCTCCACCGTCAGATGAGGACAGATTACGGATATCGGCTCCAGAGCTGCCCTCTCCGCCTCCGCTGCGAGATACCTCCTCGCCAGATCGTCGATGATCTCTTCTCCTGCCATTCCAACCGCTCCCTCCGCAACCGCCATGGCCGCCAAGAACCTCGATATCTGGCGACTTCTCTCATTAATGCTGGTATCGATAAGAAAAAAAACCTTCCCCTGAATTCCCATTCCGCCAACGACTTTTCGGCAGAAGTTCGCCATCCGGACCGGCCTTCCGCAGTCGGCCAGCCCCGCAAGAGAAAGCTTAATTCCAGACCCGGCAATCGTCAGATCATGAACCTCAAGTCGGTTTTTGCGGTCCTGACCCTCGCTCTGATGACGACTTCCGTGGGCTATTGCCATCCCACCGAGGCATCCGGGATCGTACGCCGGGTGATCGACGGATGCTCCTTCGAGGTGGACGGCCTCGGCACCGTCCATCTCGCCGACGTCGACTGCCCGCCGATGGGAACCGCAGACGGTGTCCACTCGCGAGAGTACAGCATGGAGAACCTCCTAAACGTCCAGATCTTCCTCGACATGGACGACGCTGCAGGCAGAAGCTGTGTCGTCTACCTCTCCGGCGGGAACGGAACCCCGAAGCTCGTCCCATGCTACAACAGGATGATGGTGGACGCCGGCTACGCCTGGGTCAACGACGATCCAGATAACGAGTTCGACCCCCTGGACTGGTGGAACGGAACGGACGGCGATATCAACTCCACCTCGCGTTCAGCCTTCTGATCAGCCCATCCCTCAAGATTCCCAATCTTTTTTACATGATCTGCCGGTCTTTTTAAAGTTCGTCTGTGCCGTTTGCGTCAAATTTCGTAATGTTCGATCGTTATCTATAAGAACGTGATAATATGAAACATGCTATCACTTGAAGAAGGGAGACGTTCAAACTTTCGACATTTGGTGAAACCATGTTGGGCATAAACGATCCGTGGATCTTGGGAGTCTATCTCCTCTCCGTTCTGAGCGCTCTTCTCTGCGTGGCCTACGGCCTCGTCAACTGGAACAGGGGCGGAGAGAAGGAACCAAACGAGATTAGTGAGGAAGTTTCCTGGGAGAAAGGGGAAGCTGATATGGAAGAGAAAGAGCTGGGGCTGTGATCGCAATGGACATAATACTGCTCAACATAATCGTTCTGGTCTACATCCTGGCGATCGGGTACCTGGGGTATCGGGGCTGGAGGGAGACCCGCGACTCCGCCGACTACATGGTGGCCGGCAGGAAGATCCACCCCTACGTCATGGCCATGAGCTACGGCGCGACCTTCATCAGCACCTCCGCCATCGTCGGCTTCGGCGGAGTCGCAGGCCTCTTCGGGATGGGGCTTCTCTGGCTGACGTTTCTGAACATCTTCGTCGGGATATTCATCGCCTTCGTCGTCTTCGGGAAGAGGACCCGGAGGATGGGCCACAACCTCTCGGCCATGACATTCCCGGAGCTTTTGGCCCGGAGGTTTGACAGCAGATTCATCCAGTACTTCGCTGGCCTTGTGATATTCCTTGGTATGCCGATGTACGCCTCCGTCGTCCTCATCGGGGCCGCCCGGTTCATCGAGACGACTCTCGCGATAGACTTCGACCTGGCGTTGATGCTCTTCTCGGTGATCATCGCCGCCTACGTCGTCCTCGGCGGCCTGAAGGGCGTGATGTACACCGACGCCCTCCAGGCGACGATAATGTTCGTCGGGATGGCGTTTCTTCTGGTGATGACCTACAGCCACCTCGGCGGGATCGGCGCCGCCCACCAGGCCCTGACGGACATGGCCGACCTCGTACCCGCTAACCTCGCCTCCATGGGCCATCTGGGCTGGACGGCGATGCCCGCTTTCGGGTCGGCCTGGTGGTGGACCCTCATCTCGACCCTGGTTCTTGGGGTCGGGATCGGGGTTCTGGCGATGCCCCAGCTCGTCGTCCGGTTCATGACGGTGAAGTCGAGCCGGGAGCTGAATAGAGCAGTCCTCGTCGGCGGGGTCTTCATCCTGATGATGACGGGGGTCGCCTTCGTCGTTGGGGCCCTCTCCAACGTCTACTTCGTCCAGCACGACGGCGTCATAGCGATAGCTGCAGCCTCGGGAAACTCCGACAGCATAATTCCGGTCTACATAAACGCCGCCATGCCCGAGTGGTTCGTCTACATCTTCATGCTCACCCTTCTCGCGGCGGCGATGTCGACGTTGAGCTCCCAGTTCCACGCCCAGGGGACGGCCATCGGCCGGGACGTCTACGAGACCCTGGCGGGGATGAGGGGAGGCCGATCGATCCCCATAACCCGGATCGGGATCATCATCGCGGTGGTCCTGGCCGTGATCCTGGGATACATCCTTCCCGAGAGCATCATCGCCCCGGGGACGGCGATCTTCTTCGGCCTCTGCGCCGCCGCCTTCCTCCCGATGTATGCGTGTGCCCTCTTCTGGAGACGGGCGACGAAGGCGGGGGCGATCGCCGGCCTCGTCACCGGGACCCTGGTCAGCCTCTTCTGGCTCGTCTTCGTCCACCAGAAGGAGGCCGCAGCTCTGGGGATCGCCAAGATGATCCTGGGCCGGGACGTCCTCATCGCATCGATGCCCTGGCCCGTCGTCGACCCGATCGTGGTGGCTCTGCCCCTATCTCTGGTGGCGACGGTGGCCGTCAGCCTGGCGACGAAGCCCCCGGCGGCCGAGCACGTGGAGAAGTGCTTTGAGGGGATCGGCCGATAGGGGATCGGCTGATTCGATCCCCTTTTAATAATTCAAGAAGGGAAGCTTCTCTTTTTTCCGATAGCCCGTAGCCTGAGCCGCGGCGATCAGCCGGTCTCCATCGCCCAGGACCCGGATCTCGCAGGTGGAGACCGTCTCCGACCGATCGACCTCCACCGCCGTTGCCCTGAGGGTCTCGCCGGGGAATGGCGGGCTTACGTAAGTGATGTTGACGTTGAGGGCGAGGACGACGGTCCCGTGGGAGTTGGCGGCGGCTCCGAAGGCCTCGTCGACCAGGGAGAAGACGGCTCCGCCGTGGGCCATCCCGAATATGTCCTCTTTTTCGCCTGAGACCTCCATCTCCGTTTCAGCCCAGCCGACGTCGATGTCCACGAGCCTGATGCCGAGGCCCTTTGCGTAGGGCTCCTCCTCGACGACCCTTTTTATAGCCTCAAAGATCTCGCTTCTCCCGAGTTCGCCTTCAGCCATTCCGTCCCTCGATATATCCTATTTTATCGCCCTTATGGTCAGAGGATACCGGAAAGCTTCGCCGTTGCTAGCCCTGACGCCTGCTACGATGGCGAGGATCACGTCCAGGATGAATAATCCGAATATCAGGGCGAAGCCCAGAAGCATTGCAAACGGCATGGCTAAGGGCATGGCCAGTGGATTCCAGAAGTCCCTCATCCCGTGGTGGGCGAAAGGCATGAAGAAGGCGATCGACCCCACCGAGAAGAAGATCAGCGCTCCCGCCAGGACCCAGTAGAGGGTGACGGAGAGCTGGAAGTTGAGGGCCTCTTTCCCCTGGTCGTCGACGAAGGGGTGCTGGTTTCTCTTGACGAGCCAGACTACGAGGGGTCCGACGACGTTGCCCAGGGGCACACCGATGAGCATCAGGAGAGCGCTCAGATGACAGAGGGTCGCCCAGGTCCGGGCGTCCTGGTTCTCTTCGATCATGATAAAATCCTCCATAGAAACAAGGTCTCTGGAAATATTAAGATGTTGCGGCGAGATCTGTCGGTATCAGCCCCTTTTGACGCAGAGGTAGGTCGCGATGAACCCCGCCCGATAATCGGCCTTCTCGATCGAGAAGCCCGCCCTCTCGATCATCCCTTCCAGGATCCAGCCGATGGTGGAGTGCTCGTCTCTGATGTGGATCAGGATATCCTGGGGAGTCCCCTCGCCTCCGATCTCCGCCATCCGCGAGAGGTATCGGTCGAAGAATCCCCCGTAATCGGCGGGATCGAAGGAGTAGACGACGTCCCTGATGTAGAGCCGTCCTCCAGATTTCATCATCCCGGCGATCCGGATCAACGCCACCTGCTTCCAGAAGTCGGGCAGGTGGTGAAGGACGAACTGAGTTACGACGGCGTCGACGGGCTCGCCCTCGTGCTCGTAGGTTAGAAAGCCGCCCTTGACAAACTCGATCCTCTCGACGTCCCCGGCACGCCCCTCCTCCCGGAGCCTTTCATCCGCCTTCTCGCGGGCGTACCCGAGCATCGGTTGGGAGATGTCGGCGGCGATCACCCTGGCGCACCGGCTCACGGCTGCGATGGGAAACTCGCCGGTCCCCGTCCCCATCTCCAGGACCGTCGAATCCGGGGCGAGGTCCAGGAGGTCGAGGACCTCTCCAACCTCCTTTGCGACGTCCCTGATCTTCGCCATCCTCTGATCGTAGATCCGGATCTCGGAGACGTCCTCGTAGTCGGTTCCGATCTGCTTCGTCTCGTCGTAAAGCCAGGCGGGAGTCTCTCTCATATTCGGCCTCCTCTTATCGTCCGCTCAGTCACCGACCTTGAAGCTTAAGGAGGATTCGGCCCTGAGATGGGGGGACGAAATGAAGGTGGGTTGCGACCTGAAAGGCTCCCCGCCCGGCAGAGCGGTGGCAAAGATTTTAGTGCCATTGCGGACGATATGATGGAGAGCGCGACTCGTTTTCGTCCATCATATGGAGTGATCTCCAAAAGTTCCCTTGAGATGAGGCGAGACGGCTCTGCGGTGGCGAGGGGAGAGATATGTTCGATAAGGTCGATGGTTTTTGGAAGACGATCCGAGCCGCATTGGTCCTGTCTGTGTTTGTGCCTCTTATTGTCACGGCTCAGGTTCCAGGAGGTGCCGAAGAGGAGCCCGCCGTCCCGGAGTGGATAAGCGAGATAAATCCTGCCGACTACGTCCTCCTGGACTCCGATCTGCCCGCCGACCTGCACGTCGCAGGCGAGATCAGTGCCGAGGCCCAAGCCGCGGAGATGGCCGTTGAAAGAGACGGCAGGGCCGATGTGGAGAGGGTCGCCTTCGTCGAGGTCCACGAGAACATCTGCGAGCCGGACCCCGATGGGGTCTACGACTGCATCGGCGGAAACTACCTCCTCTCCGTCTACGTCTACGAGACCGCGGATCTGGCGAGGTCCGCCTGGGAAAATACTATCGTTGAGCAGTACGGCGAGCTTCCTCCTCCGGAGGGTTTCGACCACGTCTCCAACGTCATCGATCCTCTGGACAGCCGGTTCGGAGGCGAGGGGAGCTGCATCGGCCCTTACATCTGGTACAAAAACTTGGCATGCACCATATTCGGGCAATGGGACGAGAACGACAACAGGATCGCCTCCCTCTGGCTGGACAAGGTCTCGAACGCCGAGCCACCCGTCCAGGTGAACCTGAAGATGAGAGATGGGGGGCTGAGCCTGGTGATGGGCTATCAGTATCAAGGATACTTCATCGGCACCGATAACTACAGGCCCCTTTCGGAGATCGCCGCCGACCAGCAGGCTATCCAGGCCCAGGTCTTCAACGCGGGAGATGAAGTGGCTGAGAACGTTCACATCCAGTTCTACCTCCAGATGCCGGGCGAATTCGAGTACTCGAAGCTCGGCGAGCCCCTCCTGGCTGGTGACGTCCCTCCCGGTGAAGGCCGGGCCGTTTACACCTACTGGGATCTCAAAGGCGAGAACGTGGAGGGGGCGACTTTGGGGGCCCAGGCCTTCGTCCCGGGGGCGGTCGACGTCAACCCCGACGACGACTTCGTCTCCATCACCGTCAACATCTACTATGCCTTCAACGGGGAGCGGGCCTACAGCGCCGTCGACGATGCCTATCGTTTCAGAAACTACAACTTCAACCAGAGCAAGACCGAGGAGCTGGCCGAGGAGCTGATCGCCACCGTCGCTGCGGGCGTTCCCTCCTCTCTGGAGAAGGACCTGTGGCTGCGGCTCTTCTTCCCTCAGACTTACGTGCGGCTCTGGGACTACTTCAACGAGAGCTACCGGTCCGGGGCGGGGGGCCACTGCTACGGGATGGCTGCCACCTCCGCCCTCTACTTCACCGACCCGTCTCTCCGGCCCGTCGCAAAGAAGGCCTATCAGATGTCGAAGGAGGAGGCGAGCCAGAACATAGACATCTATCAACGGGCTCAGATGATCCCGGTGATGAGATCGCTCCTTTCTGACGCAGGCCAGTACTTCGATCGGGGGTATGGCTCGAGCAGCAGCGAGAGCCAGAGCAGGACTTACGCATCCGTGAAGCGCTCGCTGAAAGAGGATCGCTTGCCCCTCTTAATCAGCTTCCGAGGCCAAAAAAATAATCGCACTTGGGGTCATGCCGTCCTCGCCTACAAACTGGTGGAGGTGGAGGGCGAGGACTACAAGCAGGTCTACATCTACGACTCCAACACCCCCATCTCGGATCTGGAAAGTTTGAATAAACCTATGCCTGTTGCCCTGCTCTGGCTCGACGGCTTCCTCTGCTATTCTGTGCAGAGCGGCAATCAATCTTACGGATCGAGGATTCCCTCCAAGATCGCGGCAAACCCGGTTTTCAGGACCATCCCCCTGGAGGAGGCGAACGCCCTCCTCCCCGGCCTGAAGGATATGGCGAAAAGCTGGATCGAGGCCCTTAAGAACGAGGGCTGGTTTGCGGCTGCCGTCCGATGCCCTGCAGACGCTCTCTTCACCGACTCCTCGGGAAGAAGGGTTGGAACCGTCGATGGACGGGTCATAAACGAGATCCCTGGGGCGGAGGTGATGTCGTCGGGCGAGGTGGAGATCTACCTCCTTCCGATGGACCTCGCATATGGCCTTGAGATCACCGGGACCGGCTCCGGCCTTGTGGACCTCGACGTCATCGCTCCCGTTGGCGAGGCTTCAGCGAAGGTCGTCTCATTCACGAACGTCTCCATCGGGTCCGGCGCGAAGCTGACCTCCGAGATCTCCGCCGGCGGCGAGATCGAGGATCTTAAATCTGGAACTTCGACGATGGAGCCGAGCCTTTCTGGAACCCTGGATCTGAGCGCGGGAGTGGGGGGCGATGAGACAACGCCTGGTGGCGGAATAGGAGTCGAGGCTGAAGATGGTGCTGGAGAGGGATCAGAGGCTGACAAGATCGAGGAGCAGGAGCTGATATTCGAGCGAAACTCGATCTGGGCAGTCGATAACAGCCCGACGAGCCCCACCAGCTTCACCATCGACCGGGAATGGACGGTCACCGAGATCAAGACCTACCACTGGAACCGTGGCCAGGGGAAGGCGCCGGGGATGATCGGCCTCCAGGACGAGAGGGGGATTGTCCTGGGCACCTGGCCCGCCTCGGGGCAGCCGGGGTCCGGCGGCGTCTCCGACGCCTACTGGACGGCTCGGCCGAACCTGGTCATCGGTCCCGGCGAGTACACGATCCTCGACTCAGACCCCGCCACCTGGTCGCAGAACTCGGAGACGGGGAGCGAGGGGATAGCCTGGGTATATGGGGTCCCATCGGAGGCAACAGGCGACGGATATGGGGTCCAGACGGCCGCCGGAGACGAAACCGGCTGGGAGCTGCCCGAATACGGCGAGGTCCTGGTAGACGCCCCTCCCGGCGGCTGGGAGGGCGTGGTTCCCGGCGAGCCGATATGAGGGGCGTGATCGGTGGTCTCGTCAGCCTTCGGTCGGACCGACGAACCGGGTCGCCGAAATGGCCGGCCCCAAAAAGACCAGCGTCTCCCTGGAGTTTCGTTTGAGGGTGGGGTCGCCGTAGATGCAGAGCTGGGCTGCGCTCGTCCTGTAGGTGTCTCCCGACCTCAAGACCGACTCCCGCATCAGCTCGAAGAGGGCGTCTCCGATCCGGTATGTCCCTTGAGATCCGGTCCCCTCGATGTAATCTGAGAAGTGGTCTGCGAAATAGCTTGGCGTTCCCTCCTCCGTGTTCCTCGCCACGAAGGCTGCGGCACCAGCTCGAATGAATTCCGTTCCGAAGCTCGGCCTGTCCTCGTACAGCAGGCCGGTGTTGCAGGAGACGTAGCCGGTTATGACGGGGTGGTGGGTATCGAGATCGACGTCGTCGACGTTCTCGACCCTGAATATCGGGATGTGATCGTTGGTGGAGAAGGCCTCGGGGCTCCCGTGGCCCATGAAGACTATGTAATCGCTCTCCGAGATCAGGTCGAAGGTCTCCTCTCTCATGCTGCAATCGTCACAGACCCCGTAGGGCGGGGTCGCCCGGCAGAGGCCGCAGGTTGCGGCGTCGGGATCGCAGGCATCGCCGAGGCCGATGGGCGGGGCATACCAGCACTGGGTGCTGAACCGGACCTCGGGGCTGAGGCCGTAGCCGCCGGATTCGTGAAGGTCGATAGCGGTTTCAAGGGCTGCGACGATCCCCGACGATCCGGTGGAGAGGTCGGCAAGCCTGCTCACCACGAAACCCTCGTCGACGATCCCGTCCTCGTTGAAGTCGACGTACCAGGCGTCGGACGGGAGGTACCTGAAGCTGCCGTCGATGGTGACGACAGCAGGCCTCGGGACGACCGCCTCTCCACCCAGGAGGATTATGTAGGCGGGTCCCGTCTCCCCGACGATAGCCTCCAGGACGTCCCTGATCCCATGCCAGTCGGCGGGATCAGCCACCCGGACTCCGTAATCGTTGAAGCAGTCGGCAGAGTCGAGGACGATCCGGCTCGCTGTGAGCCCGTCGGTCCGACCGACCGTCTCGGCGTATCTGTCCACGACGTCATCGAGGGAGGACGTCTCCGTCAGCAAGGACGTCGTGACCAGAAGGACGTTCCGGGGTCGAGGTTTCATCTCGATGTCGATTACCCTCTGGCTGTCGCTGGTGACGGTGATCTCCCGGACGATCCCTCCCGCCCCGCCGACCCGCCGGATATAGGGGGCGAGGACCTCGGCCAGCTCCGGGCTGTTGGAGCGCATGATGTAGTTTTTGTGGGTGGCGATGTAAGTGTACCTCCCCTCCGGTAGCTCCACCCGGTAGCTTCCGGTGCTGCCCGTGGTGTCGGACCAGGAGCGGCCATCGTCGTCTTTGATGAAGCTGACAAGGGCTCCCTCGATGGGAGAGCCCGTCTCCTCGTCCGAGACCCTCCCCTCGAAACTGCACTGGTAGACGACGGCTCTGGCGTCGGCGGTCATCGTCGGAGCCTCGATGGCCAGGTCCAAGTTTGTCTTATCGATCCTCGCAGCCTCTCCGGCGGCCGGTAGCATCAGCAGCGAAAGAAATGTCAAGAATATGAGAAGATGGGACGAATTCCGTTTCATCATTATCAAACCCCCTGAGAGAGGAGGACCCCGCTCCGATGCTGGGATTCCTTCTCAGCTGTATGGTATCTTTTGGCGCCAAGATATTAACAGGTTTTCGTGATCGATATGGCCAGTACAGGAGATCGGTTTTTAGTCGTACCCGTAAGGCCAATTAAATATAAAAAACTTCCTTAAGGTGCAGATCGTTGGTTAGTTGGGTTGGTCATGGTAAGCGAGGAAGATCGTCGAATTCTTGAGTATGCATCACACGTCCACGATCGATGGCGTAGCAAGACTCCAAGAGTAACGGCAAATGTGTAACATATCGAGCTTCTTAAGCAAGGTCCGGATATCTGGAATTGATGGAGCAAGGAAAATCCGGATGATGAACCAAATTTAAGCTGTGCGGACTTGAGCGGATTGAACCTCTACAGAGTGAATATATTATTGTTACAAATTTAGAAGGAGCGGACCTTTATGACGCAAACCTTTGTATCTGCAATCTGAACTCAACTAGATTGGAAAACGCAAACTTGTCACTAGCGAAATCCGAAAAGTTTATCTTTAATCAAATCGCATAAGTTATACATGATGATTAAAGACATTCAAAGTACTATAACGTTGGTCATCCTATCCATGATATTTGGTCTAGCACTGTTTGATGTAATTAATAATAAATTAATGGATAAGTTCAAAAATAAGACGTCTCCAGATTCGATAAAGATGTCTATTACAATTTTAATACCATTAGTATCAGCGTTTTATAATAATTGGATTGTCAAAAGTGTTTGGAGTAGCGTTATAGTCTTCATCTTATGTATTGTATTGTTGGCATTTTTTTTCATATTTTTAGCGAGGAGCGCACCCGATAGCCAATCCGGCCGATATACGAATGGGGGCTCCCTGAACAGCACTCCTAAGGAGGGGAAAAATTTAATTGTATCTTATTTTATATTATTAATTGCTTTCTTAGGAGTGGTATGGTTGCCAGTCTCCGCTTATATTGATGATCAGCCACCCATTATAACTAGTTTTACCTATGAGCCAACGGGCTTACAAATCTACGGTCAACCAGTTTTATTCATTGCTGAGGCAGAAGATGCAAATGATGATCAATTATATTACAGTTTTTATGTTGATGATGAGAAGAAATGTAATTGGAGTAAGTGTAATTATTGGATGTGGGACACATCAAAGGCAAACGCGTCTTCGCTGGATGGCAAATACAGGATAAAAGTCGAAGTAAAAGATGGCAACGGCCTTTTTGGTGATACCATGGACGACTTTAGAGAACTCGACTATAAGTTGGCATCTGTGAATATCGAATATCCAAAATATAATGATACTGTTAATGAGATGCAGATAGTAAACGGCACCTCAAAGGGGATTGGTAGTGATCGGAATGACATGCTTTGGATATTTGTCAAAACTTCCCGAACCTGCTACCATCCGCAAGACAAGGGAGACCTACAAATTGATGAGAACGGGAATTGGTCAACAGAAATATATTTATCTGGTAATACTGGAGAATATAAAGAAATAATCGCCGCCATATTAAATGATAGCGCCCTGAATGAAATTGTAGAATATTATAAAGAGGGTAAAAAAGAAGGCGGCAATTGGCCAGGACTTGACAGACTTCCAATCGGTGCAAAAGAGGTCGATTACGTATGGGTGATAAGAGATTGAAAACTTTCCCTCGTTCGTTATACCACTTAAGCCCGCCTATGATTTAATGATAGATTGGCACTCGTTGGTCATCAGTTAAGGATTTTGAGCTACGTAAAGCTCATCCAAAAGCACTTGGGAATATATTGAGATGTTGTCTCTAATGTTTTGAAGACCTACATTGAGGCAGCTTAAAAGCAGGATCGAGACGCTGTTTTCATACCTCGATTAAGCAAGGTTGCTAGCCGGAACAATTGTGATCTCATTCGTTCACACCCCCAGAATCTCGGGACCAATTTTCGCAAACCTGATCGCTCCATCCGGGATGTTTCCCCGAATATTGCGCCCCAAGACGCACCAGAACGCTCAAATTTTATAAGTTATGTAATTTAAATTGGCAGGCATTGAAAGCCGCCCGAAAACTATTAACCCCATCCTCGCCGCAAGCCTTGACCTTCAATGCTCAAGCGAGAAATCGAGATGAAATCGATCCTCATCAAAGGTGCAAGAGAGCACAACCTAAAAGACATAACCATCGAGCTTCCCCGAGATCGGCTCATCGTCATCACCGGCGTCTCGGGCTCGGGGAAGTCCACCCTCGCCTTCGACACCATCTACGCCGAGGGGCAGCGGAGGTATGTGGAGTCCCTCTCGGCCTACGCCCGCCAGTTCCTCGGCCAGATGAACAAGCCCGACGTAGACTCCATCGAGGGGCTCTCCCCGGCGATATCCATCGAGCAGAAGACGACCTCGAAGAACCCCCGGTCCACCGTGGGGACTGTCACCGAGATCTACGACTACCTCCGCCTCTTATTCGCCCGGATCGGGACCCCCACTGCCCCGTCCACGGCGTCAGGATCGAGTCCATGTCCCCAGAGAGGATAGCCGACGGGATCATTGAAGCTGCCGAAAAGAGCGCCGTCGGAGCCGATTCTTATGCCGAGACGGGGAGTGGATGGGGGCGGAGAAGAGATGGGAGCGGTGATGGAAGGGGTGCAGGAGGCGGAATGGTCACGATCCTCTCTCCGATCGTCCGCCAGAAGAAGGGAACCTACGGCCAGCTCTTCAAAGACCTCAACTCCGAGGGCTTTTCTAGAGTCCGGGTCGACGGCCTGATCCAGAGGACTGACGAGGAGATCGACCTCGACCGGTATAAAAAGCACGACATCGACGTCGTCATCGACCGGCTCGACCCCCTGGAGGACAGGTCCAGGCTCGTCGAGGCCTGCGAGACCGCCCTCGAACGGGCCGACGGCCTCCTCATCGTCGTCGACTCCGTGGGGCGTGACCGGCTCTACTCCTCGAAGATGGCCTGCCCCGTCTGCGGCATGGTCTTCGAGGAACTCCAGCCCCGGATGTTCTCCTTCAACAGCCCCTTCGGAGCCTGCGAGGCCTGCAACGGTCTCGGGATCAAGATGGAGTTCGACCCCGACCTGATCATCCCCGACCCCGATCTCAGCATAGCCGACGGGGCGGTGGCCCTCTATCGAAACCACGTCGACGGGTGGCGAGGCCAGTACCTTGCGGCCGTCGCAAAGCACTTCGGCTTCGATATCTTCACCCCCATAAAAGACCTCACCCCCGATCAATATTCGGCCCTGATGTACGGCTCCCGTGATCGGATCAACTTCTCGATGTCGATGAAGAACGGGGACGCCTACTGGTCCCACCATGGACACTGGGAGGGGCTCATCCCCCAGTCCGAACGGCTCTACCACCAGACGAACTCCGACTATCGGCGAGAGGAGCTGGAGAGGTTCATGAAGGTCCTCCCCTGTCCCAGGTGCGGCGGCCGACGGCTGAAGGAGAAGGTGCTGGCGGTGAAGGTCGCGGGGATGTCCATCGCCGACGTCGCTGACCTCTCCATCTCCGATGAACTAGCCCTCTTCGAGAACCTGGCCATAACCGAGAAGGAGGCGGAGATCGCCCGGCAGGTTCTGAAGGAGATCCGGTCGAGGCTCGGCTTTCTCCAGCACGTGGGCCTCTCCTACCTCACATTATCCCGGAGCGCAGGGACCCTCTCGGGTGGCGAGGCCCAGAGGATAAGGCTTGCAACCCAGATCGGATCGAACCTGATGGGGGTCCTCTACGTCCTCGACGAGCCATCGATCGGCCTCCACCAGAGGGACAACGCCCGGCTGATCGAGACGTTGAAGGAGCTGCGGGACCTGGGAAACACCCTCATCGTCGTCGAGCACGACGAGGAGACGATCCGAAGCTCAGACCACGTGGTGGACATGGGCCCCGGCGCCGGCATCCACGGCGGGTGGGTCGTGGCGGAGGGGTCGCCCAAAAAGATCGAGGAGAACCCCGACTCCCTGACCGGCCAGTACCTCTCGGGCAAGAAGCGGATCGACCCGCCCCAGACCCGAAGAGAGAGCGAGAGGTTCGTCCGGATCGGAGGATGCCGTGAGAACAACCTCAAGAACGTCGACGCCAAGATCCCCATCGGTGTATTCACCGTGGTGACGGGTGTCTCGGGCTCGGGGAAATCCACCCTCATCTACGACACCCTCTACCGGGCCCTGATGAAGCGGATCTATCGGTCCAGCGAGACCCCAGGCGCCCACGACAAATTATCCTTCGATTCGGAGATAGACAAGGTGATCGTCATAGACCAGAGCCCCATCGGGAGGACGCCCCGGTCGAACCCCGCCACCTACACCAAGGTCTTCGACCCCATAAGACAGGCCTTCGCCGAGACGAAGGAGGCCCGGGTCCGGGGCTACAAGCCGGGCCGTTTCTCCTTCAACCTCAAGGGAGGCAGGTGCGAGGCCTGCCAGGGAGACGGCCTGATCAAGATCGAGATGAACTTCCTCCCCGACGTCTACATCGAGTGCGAGGAGTGCAAAGGCTCCCGGTACAACGCCGAGACCCTGGAGGTGAAGTACAGGGGAAAGTCCATCGCCGAGGTTCTGGAGATGACCGTCGAGGAGGCGAGGGAGCACTTCAAGAACGTTCCGATGATCCGAAACAAGCTCGAAACCCTCATCGGCGTCGGCCTCGGCTACATCAAGCTCGGCCAGAGCTCGACGACCTTATCGGGCGGCGAGGCCCAGAGGATCAAGCTGACCCGAGAGCTCTCAAAGAAGGCGACGGGAAAGACGATCTACCTCCTGGACGAGCCGACGACGGGGCTTCACTTCGACGACGTCAAGAAGCTGATAGCCGTTCTGAACGACCTCGTCGCCAAGGGGAACACCGTCGTCGTCATCGAGCACAACCTGGACGTCATCAAGTCCGCAGACTACATCATCGACATGGGCCCCGAAGGCGGCGACGCCGGCGGGATGATCGTAGCTGAGGGGACGCCGGAGGAGGTGGCGGCCGCCCCGGAGAGCGCCACAGGAAAGTTCCTGAAGGGGAGGCTATCCCAAAAATGCGGCGCCGACCAGCTCGGATCGGAGAAGTGCTGCCGGAACCTCAGGTCGCCATCAACCGTCTAGTTCGGAGCAGGTTTGAGGCGGACGCTGCCTTCAGAACCAGACCGCTATGGCCCTGATCTCTGAGACTCGCCACTGGCCGGGGCCGAAGGCGCCCCCCTCGCTCCTCTTGAAGACGTCTCTGGTCTGGGGATCGATCAGGGTCATCTCGACGCCGCCCCGGAGACAGTCTCCTTCTTTTCTGAGATCTGTCCGGCCCCCGCCACCTCCGTTCCCTGAGACGACGCCGAAACGGCCCGAGTAGCCCTCCTCGGCGTACTCGGCAAGATCGTCGCTCTGGACGCAGTCGTCGAGGCCCGCGGAACTCGTGCTCGGCTCGGAGATCAGGTCGTCGGTGGTCACAACCCCCACCAGGTCCCGCGCGAGAGGGCTTTTCAGCCTCACCATCCCGCAGGCCGACCGGCTGTTCATCTCCTTGAAGGCGTACCAGAGCCTTCGAGCCTGGTGATCCGGGTCCTCCCTATCCCCGTTCGCCGAGCCGGGGCCGAAGGACTGGACCACCTCCCAGACCTCCGACAGGGACAGGGCCAGGTAACATCGGTCGTTCGGATAGATCGATTCGATGGGAACGCTGGTGGCAGCGTGGACCGATTCGAGAAGCTCCTGGTGAGATAGGACCCGTTTGGGCATGGCCTGTGGTTATACAAACTATATATAAAATATTTTGGTTGGGATCAGTCGTCCAGCGATGAAAATTGGCCGGATAGGTGAGAGATCATCTCCTCCACCGACCTCTTGAGGACGGACCTGTTCTCGTAGCCCTCAAGAATCGATCCCAGATCCGACTCATCCTGACCCGCCATCTCGTCCACGAGAGAGATCAGGTTTGGGAGAGCCCTGACGACGTTGTCGACGATGGTCACCGTCGATGTCCTGGCGGTCCGGGAGAGGGGGTTCAGATCGACGGTGATCACCCTCTTTCCCATCCTGACCAGGGCCTCGCACCGGTCCCCGTCCTCCAGGGGGACGAAGACGACGTCGGCGTCGTATATCCCGCAGCGAGCGGCTTTGGCCCGAGCGTGGTCGAGACCAGGGATCAATGCGTCGGGGTTCTCGCCATAGACCATCTCGGCGCCGAGGCTCCGGAGGAGGTCGGCGATCTTCTTCACCCGCTCCTCGGTCCGGTAGAAGATGTTCACCTCCAGGGGCGCCCCGATTTTGTTCGCGAGAAGGACCATCTCCTCGGGGACGAGGGCGGCGGCGTTCCCGTTGACGCTGAGGACGGGCCGTTCGGCCAGGAGGAGCATCGCGGCCGCCGCCCGTTCCGCCTCTTCGGCAGGAGGGGTCGTCTTTTCGCCGATGAGGTAGTCGAGGGCCTCGCCCCTGCCTTGCGCTATCAGGCCGTTGAGCCCTGTGATCCCCCTCTCTACCCCCTCCACCACCTTCTCCCGGGTCAGCAGGGAGGCGTACCGGGGGTGGGATGGCGGCACGTCACTCAAGGCCGGCACCCCCGAGGCTGACCCTCGCCGATATGATATCTCCAAACTCCGATAAAGCGTCCCTCCCGTTGATGGCGAAGACGCAATCGCCCAGCATCACCATGCTCGCCATTCCTCCACAAGATTCCACAGCTTCCACGACATCTTCCATCCAACCCCTCGATAGGCCCGACCTTTTTGCAAACTCCCAGGATAGGGAGACGAACCTCTCCAGGGTCGGCTTCCTGAGAAGCTCCTTGAGGGCCCGCTCCCCCTCCCGATTCACCTCCCTCATCGTCCCCGAATCGGAGAGTACTTCTTCTGTCGACAACGGGCCCCGAACGATGCAGTCGACCTCCAGGGGCGGGACGGGGATTCTGTCGACGACCCCGAGGCCCGGCGCCCCCGGCGAGAGCCGGACCACAAGGCCGCCGGAGTTCTGGGAGATGACGTCGCCGAGGCCGGTGCCGCAAGCCACCTCCGCCACATGGGCCGCCTCTCCGACACCGCTTGCGAAAAGCCCCAGGCCGAAGGCCTGGTTGATGGCGTAGGCAGAGCTCAGAGCCCCGGCCCCGCTCGCCCCAAACCCCGATCCCAGGGGCATCGATAGCTCGGTCTCGACCCTGACGGGCAGGGGCGCCAGCCGAGTTGCGACCAATCTAGTGACCGGAGCCGGAGACTCGACCCCGTTCAGAAATATCGTCGTCTCCTCCGATCGGCGGACGGTGGTGGACGCCAACAGATCGAGGTTTATGCCGCAGCCGACCGACCCAGCCCTTCTCGTGTCCGGGTCGCGCCGGGCGGCGAAAAACCCAGTAATGTGGGCGGGGGCTGTGGCCTTCAGGCGAACTCCTCCGCCAGGGCGTCGATGACGGCCTTTGCTATCGCCCTCTTCTTCCCGGAGACCTCGGACTTAACGCCCCCACGCCCCAGGATCAGAACCCGGTTCTCCTCGGTCCCCATCCCGCCCTTCCCGACGTCGTTAGCGACGACCAGGTCGAGCCTGTTCTTCTCCATCGACTCCCGAGCCCTGGATATGAGGTCGTCGTCGGAGAGGAAGGTCTCGGCCTTGAACCCCACAATCTTGAGATGGGGGTAGAGGGACCTGACGTTCTTGATGATCTTCGAGGTGGGCACAAGCCTCAGGAGAAGCTCGCCACCGGACTTGATCTTCTCGGCCGACGGGTCCAGAGTGTAGTCGGAGACGGCGGCCGCCGCGATCATTCCGTCGTATCCTCCACCGTCCAGCTCTGCCAGGACGGCGGCGAGCATGTCAGCGGCGCTCTCGACGTACACCTCCTTGAAGGGCAGCCCCAGGCGGCCTCGATGGACAACGGTCACCTCCGCCCCTCGCCTCCGGGCTTCGAGGGCGATCTCCGTCCCCGTCTTCCCCGAGGCCCTGTTGGTCAGAATCCGAATGGGATCGACCCTCTCGGCGGTGGCGCCGCTCGTCACCAGGATCTTTCTGCCGGCCAGGTCCGCGGGGGAGAGAAGCCTCTCCACCTCCATCACCACAGTCTCGTTCTCGGCGATCTTCGCCTTCTCCTCCTCGATCCGGGGGTCGACGACCACGACCCCCATGGAGCGGAGAGCGTCCAGGTTCTTAGCCACCGCCGGATGGCGGTACATCGCCTCGTGCATGGCGGGGACGACCATCACCGGAACTCCGCTCCCGAGGGCGGTGGTGGCGTAGGTGGTGACGGGGGTGTCGTCGATGCCGCAGGCGATCTTGCCTATGGAATTGGCGGTGGCGGGGGCGATGAGGAGGAGGTCGGCCCGTCCTCCGACGCCGCAGAACTCAACGTGCTCGACCCGTCCGGTTATCCCGGTCACCACCGGGTTCTCGCTCGCGTACTCCAGGGCGTAAGGGTGGATGATCTCCGCGGCCGCCCCGCTCATGACGCAGTGGACCTCTGCCCCCCGGCGGATCAGGTCGCGGACCAGGTCGACGGTCCTCACCGCGGCGATGGACCCAGTGACTGCAAGGACGATCAGCTTTCCAGAGAGCGAATCGCTCACCGTGCAGGATATGCTCGAAGACATGTTCGTCAGGAGGGCGTATCCCGACACCTCTTAGAAATAAGTTCTCCTCTATAGTTCTCCTCGGACCCCAAGGGCCGATGAGCACAACGTTTATCTAACAAATGGCCTTAGGGGATCTGCTGTGCCGGGGTGGCCTAGCTGGTTAGGGCGCCAGACTCATAGGGAAGCGAAAATGAGGCGCTCGTCTCCTGAGGCATCTGGAAGTCACGGGTTCGGATCCCGTTCCCGGCACCTTACTTTTACGGATCGTCCTTCGCAATGTCATATTTGGGCACGTGAACTCGAAGTCGTTTGAGGCCTCGCTCAAGATCGATGATAGGATGCGGAAAATTTATCAAGCTTAGTTGTATCTTGGTCTTTGTTAGGTCAGACTGGGCAGATGCATCTACCATCATATAAGTTATGTGATACTATATGCCCTACCGATATCACTTACTTCTCAGAAGGCCGGTGGATCAATGGATTATCAGATGAGTTAGATGGGGGGATTTTTCACGAAGCCGATAGATTTTCATGCTCACATTTATACCGATGAGATGGCGCCCAAGGCCATCGCCTCCGTCAAGAGGAGGATGGGGGTGAGGGTTCCGGGCCTTGGGACCGTCGCCGACCTCCAGGACTCGATGGCGAAAGCTGGCGTCGAGAGGTCGATCATCCTGCCCCTTGCGCCGCTCCCAAAGCACGTCGCTCCGACGAACGATTTCTTCCTCGCGGCTGCTGGCAACGGAGAAGGACTCATCGCCTTCGGCGCCATACACCCATTCCAGCCGGACCTTGAGGAGGAGCTTGACAGGCTCCTGGCGGCCGGGGTGAAGGGGGTGAAGGCCGTCCCCTTCATGCAGAGGTTCTACCCCGACGACCCCCGCTGCGATCGGCTTTACGGGGCGGTGGAGGAGCGGGGGATGATCCTCCTCCTCCACGCGGGGAAGGTCCCCGAGGACCTGCCGGAGTTCTTCGGCACCCCCGACCGCTTCGCCCGGATGGTGGAACGGCATCCCGACCTGGTCGTCGTCCTCGCTCACCTCGGCGGGTGGGAGATGTGGTCTGGGGTCCGTGAGCACCTGATCCCCGCGGGGGAGAACGTCTACTTCGACACCGCCTACATCTCACCGAGCCTCACCTCCGCGGAGGCCTGCGACCTTATCTGTGAGATCGGCGCAGATCGGGTGCTATTCGGCACCGACTACCCTTGGACCGACCAGACCGAGGAGATCGAGTTCGTCAGGGAGATGGACCTCTCGGACCGGGAGAAGAGGCTCATCCTCTCCGAGAACGCCCGAAAGCTCCTCTTCCGCTGAGCCATCCTCTTTCGCTGAGCCAACTTTTTTAACCGATCGAGATGGTCTCAGGGGCATGAAGCGCGATCTGATGGAGATTCTGGCCTGCCCCATCTGCAAGGGCGATCTGGACCTCGAAGTATTCGAGGAGAAGGACGGCGAGATCCTGGACGGGAAGCTCTGCTGCAAGGGCTGCGGCGAGTGCTATCCTATCGAGGACGGGATACCGAACATGCTCCCGCCGGACCTGCGGGAGGAGATGGCATCTTAGGGGGCCGAAGGGCGCCTCTCGCTCGCAGGGTTTGTTCGTCCGATATGGTCAGCTATTTCGGCTATTCATCGGGAACCTCCAACTCAAAGTCCCGCCCCCAAAGACGTCTCTTAAAAATCCCTTTTATTTTGATCGTCACTCTTATCTAGGGACGAAAACCCTTCCCGGATACGTGATAAGCGTGAGATACATCGTCGTTACCGGCGGGGTGATGAGCGGCCTGGGGAAGGGTATCACCGCCGCCTCAATCGGTCGGATGTTGATGGAGAGGGGCTACAAGGTCACCGCCATCAAGATCGACCCCTACATAAACATCGACGCGGGGCTGATGAGCCCCTTCCAGCACGGCGAGGTCTTCGTCCTCAAGGACGGTGGCGAGGTGGACCTGGACCTCGGCAACTACGAGCGATTTTTGGACGTGGAGCTGACCCGCGACCACAACATCACCACCGGGAAGGTCTACAAGAGCGTCATCGAGAAGGAGAGGCGCGGCGAGTATCTGGGAAAGACCGTCCAGATCATCCCTCACATAACAAACGAGATCAAGGAGATGATTCGGGGCGTCGCGCGGGAGAGCGGCTGCGACGTCTGCGTCATCGAGGTCGGCGGGACCGTCGGCGACATCGAGGGGATGCCCTTCATCGAGGCGATGAGGCAGCTCCGGAACGAAGAGATGGGAAACATCGCCTTCGTCCACGTCACCCTCGCGCCGACGACGACCGACGGCGAGCAGAAGACGAAGCCGACCCAGCACAGCGTCAAGGAGATGAGGTCGCTGGGGCTTCAGCCCGACATCGTCGCCGTCCGGTGCGCCCGGCCCCTGAGAGATGAGACGAAGTCGAAGATATCCCTGTTCTGCGACGTCCCCGTCGAGGGGGTGGTCTCCAACCACGACGTCGACGACGTCTACAAGGTCCCCCTCCTCCTGGAGGAGCAGAGGACGCCGCTGTACCTGATGAAGATGCTCCGGCTCTACCCCCTGGAGCATCGGACCGGCTGGGTGGAGCTGATCGAGAAGATGGTCTCGATCAACGATTCGGTCAAAATGGCGATCGTCGGCAAGTACACCGCCGGGTCGCAAGGGACGACTCACATGGAGGAGACCTACCTCTCGATCCGGGAGGCGCTCAAGCACGCCGGGATCGAGGCCGGGATCTGGCCGAGGATCACCTGGATCGATGCCGAGGATCTGGAGCACAACCCGCCAGAGAAGGTCCTCAAAGACGTCGACGGAATCCTCGTCCCCGGCGGCTTCGGAGCCCGTGGCACCGATGGGAAGATGGAGGCGGTGAGGTACGCACGGGAGAAGGGCGTCCCGTATCTTGGGATCTGTTTTGGGATGCAGCTTGCGGTCGTCGAGTTCGCAAAGAACGTCCTCGGCCTCAAGGAGGCCAGCTCCACCGAGTTCGGCGAGACCCCCCATCCGGTCATCACGATTCTTCCTGAGCAGGAGGGGGTCGAGGAGATGGGGGCTACTATGCGGCTTGGAAACTACGACGCCGAGCTGAGAGACGGCAGCATCGCCAAAAGGATCTACGGCAAAGACCTCATCGTCGAGCGGCACCGGCATCGGTACGAGGTGAACCCCGACTACGTCTCCGCGATAGAAGAGAAGGGAATGATCTTCACCGGCAAGAACAGGAATCGGATGGAGATCGCCGAGATCCCCGACCACCCGTTCTTCTTCTCGACTCAGTTCCACCCCGAGATGAAGTCGAGGCCCGGCCGCCCCTCGCCTCCGTTCCTCGCCTTCGTCGAGGCGATGAAGGAGCGGGCGAGGAAGCGGGGGTAAGGGGAGAAAAGCGATAGGCTGCGCCGTAGGGGCGGGCGGCGCGGGAAATCTTTTTGGCTCGCCTCGTGGGCCACACCTCTCCGAATTTGTAAATTCAAAAACCGATTGGTTTATGTAAGGAATTTACTGAGTTGGTATCATGATCGATCCCCTGGTTTCGCTGGCATTTTCCGTTCAGTCCAACAAGGGCGTATACGCCCTCCTGTTGGGTTCTGGCGTCTCTCGTTCAGCTCAAATTCCGACAGGCTGGGAGATCGTTTTGGATCTTATAGGAAAGCTGGCGAAACTCGAAAATGAAGATTGCGAACCAGATCCTGCCGCCTGGTACAAGGACACATTTGGCAAAGATCCAGATTACTCGGAGTTGCTCGATGCGATCGCCAAATCTCCCGCTGAGCGAAATCAGCTGTTGAAAGCCTATTTTGAGCCCAATGATGAGGAACGTGAAGAAGGGATCAAGCTACCGACAGAAGCCCACAAAGCGATAGCAAAAATGGTCGCTCGGGGCTACCTTCGAGTTATTGTGACGACGAATTTTGATCATTTGCTAGAAAAAGCTCTCGCAGAGGAGGGAATCGAACCAACCGTTATCAGCACAGCGGATTCAGTTAAAGGTGCGTTACCACTCGTACACACAAATTGCACCATCATCAAAGTGAATGGGGATTATCTCGATACTCGAATCAGAAATACTCGTGAAGAGCTGGCAAGTTACGACGAAGAGATCGACAAACTCCTCGATCGCGTCTTTGACGAGTTCGGTCTAATCGTCTCTGGCTGGTCGGGTGAGTGGGATATTGCCTTACGCTCTGCACTGGAAAGATGCAAGAACCATAGGTTCACAACTTTTTGGACCGATATCCGAACCCCAACTGATAGCGCAAAAAAGCTAATCGAACTGCGGAGGGGCGAATTCATTCTCATTCAAAACGCGGATGCATTTTTTGATGGATTAGCCGAGAAAATCTTCGTATTGGAGGAATACAACGAGCCACATCCACTTTCTGTAAAAGCATTAGTAGCCCAAGTTAAAAAATATATTGTCGATGAGCGTTACGAAATTCGTCTTCACGATCTTGTGAATCAAGAAGTGGAGAGGCTTTACAAAGAACTGTTTGATAAAGAAAAATTCCCATTTGATGGTATATCTAATGATAAGTTCGGTGATGAGTTCAGAAGACAAGTCAAGCTATACGAATCACTCACAAAGCCCGTACTGGCTATGATGATCACAAGATGTCGCTGGGGTAAAGAATCTCATGAGCATCTTTGGGTAAATTGCCTTGAAAGAATTGCGAATCCTCCTGAGGAAAGAGTAAGAAATCAGTTGTATAACCTGAAACAGCACATGGCCCTTCTTCTACTCTATAGCAGTGGGATTATTTCCGTTGCTACGGAAAACTATGAGCTATTTTATTCACTTCTGACTAAACCTAAAGTTAGATCCAGGTATGAGGATTGGGCGCCCCTTGTCAAATATCTTAGTACATGGTCAGTTGTTGAAATAAACGATCAAAAATCATTACCCGGTATGGAGGGAATAGGTACACCAACGCCTTATAGTGATTATTTATATAGAAGTCTTCAAGAGCCTCTTAAAGAGTTCCTTCCTCAAGAAACCAGATATCAAAAATGTTTTGATAGGTTTGAATATTTGTATGGCTTAGTTCAAAGCGACTTTGAGATGGAGGATGGCTTTAGTGCTTCTGGGCATATCGGCAGTTTTGGCTGGAGATATGTTAGCATTATGGAGGAAATAGAGGCCGAAGCATCAGGGGCAGGCGTTGATTGGCCACTTCTGAAAGCGGGATTTTTTGGCAGTGATATTGAACGATTCAGACGTGTTAAAAAAGGATTTGACGATTATGTTAAAGAAATTATAAGGGGGCGGGGATGGAGGTAAAGCGCCATAGTTATACCCGTCAACACCTTCACCACACCTCTTGATGAAATTCTCCCGTAACTTATTTGTCCCAATATCCCACTAAATCATCCCTCGGAGTCCCTCCCATGACCGACCAGAAAAGCCCCAAGCATTCCGTCCCGCGGATCGAATCGATCAGAGTCAAGAACTACCGGGCGCTCTGCGACCTGGAGCTTAAACCCCTCTCGCCCCTCACCGCCCTCCTCGGCCCCAACGGCAGCGGCAAGTCCACGGTCTTCGACGTCTTCGCCTTCCTCTCCGAGTGCTTCTCGGTGGGATTGAGGCGGGCCTGGGACAAGCGGGGGCGGTTCAAGGAGCTTCACACCCGGGGGACCACCGGCCCCATCGAGATAGTTCTGGCTTTCGGGGCAAACCATCTCGAAAACAACTGCTGACCGTTTGAGTACTGCTATAAATACTCCGCCTGGATCGCCACGACCTCGGTGCTATCTTTAGCCGCAGCGTACTCCTCCAGCGGCTCGCGGTTCAGCTCCAAAAAGACGTGCCCCCAGGAGAACTTGGCCAGGATCTCCTCGGCCTGGGGCCGCTGGCCGAGGATCACCAGGGCCGCGGCGAAGGCCTCGACGGTGGATAGCTTGAAGGGCTTTCCGAAGTTGACGGGGTTTGCGGCGACGAGGAAGGGGAGCGCCCTCCCTTTGAAATGCATCTTGCCGAAGACCTCCTCGGCGTGGGCCCAGGAGCAGTCGAGGGCGGCGAGCCCCCGGCCCACCTCGGACCGGTCGGCGGGTGAGAGGGCCCGCTCGGAGAAGGGGCTCAATACCAGGTGGCCCCGGAGCTGGTTGTACCGTTTGGTGGTCCGAGCGAGACCGAACCTCTCCAGCTTTCTTCCGGTGCACCTCTTGGGATCGCACTGGTTTGCGGAATAGATGAGCAGCTCCATGGACCGTTCTTCTACCGATAATCCTATTAACGTTGTTTGCAACTCTGGCAGCATCATTCCCTTTAGCGGAAAAAATGAACTCAGAGGCCATCCCGATGAGCGAGATCTCCAAGGAGTACGATTTCAAACAGGTTGAAGAGAGGTGGGTGGACAGCTGGGACGAGTCCATCTACTATTTCGACTGGAACTCCAGCGCGCCCCAGTACATAATCGATACGCCGCCGCCTTACCCCACCGGAAACTTCCACATAGGCAACGCCCTCAACTGGTGCTACATCGACTTCGTCGCCCGGTACAAGAGGATGAGGGGCTACAACGTAATGTTCCCTCAGGGCTGGGACTGCCACGGCCTTCCCACCGAGGTGAAGGTGGAGGAGATCCACAAGATCACCAAAAACGAGGTCCCGAGGGAGGAGTTTCGCCGCCTCTGCGAGGAGCTGACCGCCCAGAACATCGCGAAGATGAGGGTGACGATGCGAAGGCTCGGCTTCTCCAACGACTGGTCCAACGAGTACGTGACGATGCTCCCGGAGTACTACTCCAAGACCCAGAAGTCCTTCGTCCAGATGTTCAATAAGGGGATGATCTATCGGGAAGACCACCCCGTCAACTGGTGTCCCCGCTGCGGCACGGCCATCGCCTTCGCCGAGGTGGAGTACGACTCCCGGACGACGAGCCTCAGCTACCTCCGCTTCGGCTCGGAGCTGGGAGACCTGGAGATCGCCACCAGCCGTCCCGAGCTTCTGGCGGCCTGCGTCGCCGTCGCCGTCCACCCCGAGGACGAGAAGAACCGGAAGTACATCGGAACCGAGGTGCGGGTTCCCGTCTTCGACTATTCCGTTCCGGTGATCGCCGACGAGGTCGTAGACCCTGCCTTCGGGACCGGGGTCGTCATGATCTGCACCTTCGGCGACAAGCAGGACGTCCGATGGTGGGTCGAGCACGACCTCCCCCTCCGCCAGGCGATCGACCGGTCTGGTAGAATGACCGAGATCGCGGGCAAGTTCGCCGGCATGAAGATCTCTGAGTGCAAGGACGCCATCATCGAAGAGATGAGGTCAAAGGGGACGATCTACAAAGAGGAGCCCCTCGACCAGAACGTCGGCCTCTGCTGGAGGTGCAAGACCGCCATCGAGATCCTATCCGAGAGGCAGTGGTTTGTCAAGATCGACCCCGACGAGATAATCAAGACGTCCGCCGAGATAAAGTGGGTTCCCGATCACATGGAGACGAGGCTTAAGAACTGGACCGGGACGATGGACTGGGACTGGTGCATATCGCGCCAGAGGATATTTGCGACGCCGATCCCCGTCTGGTACTGCAAATCTTGCGGCGAGCCTCTCGTCGCCAAAGAGGAGATGCTCCCCCTCGACCCGAACCGGGAGATGCCGCCGGTCTCGTGTCCAAAATGCGGCTCCGGCGAGTTCGAGCCCGAGACGGACGTCCTCGACACCTGGATGGACAGCTCCATCTCGGTTCTGAACGTCACGGGCTGGCTGAGCGACCATCCGCCCCGCTACCCTGCCCAGCTCCGACCCCAGGGCCACGACATAATCAGGACCTGGGCCTTCTACACCATCCTCAGGGCCAAAGCCCTGGTGGGGACGAGGCCATGGGATTCTATCCTCGTCAACGGGATGGTCCTCGGCGAGGACGGCCACAAAATGTCCAAGTCCCTGAACAACTTCATAGCTCCCGAAGAGGTGGTGGCGAAGTACGGAGCCGACGCCTTCCGGCAATGGGCCGCCGTCGGCGGAAGCCCCGGAAGCGACGTAATGTTCAGATGGAAGGACGTCATCAGCGGCGGCAGGTTCCTCCAGAAGCTCTGGAGCATGTACCGGTTTTCAGCCCCCCACGCCGTCAAGTCCGGCGACGCCACAAAAAACCAGGTCGACCGCTGGCTCCTCTTTGAGCTATCACGGATGATCGAGTCGGTCACCGACTCGATGGAGAGGTTCGCCTTCGACGAGGCCTTCCGGGCCATCAGGGGATTTGCCTGGGACGAGTTCGCCGACAACTACATCGAGCTTGTCAAGTCCCGGCTCTACGGCCCCGACGGCCCCGAGAAGAGGGCGGCCCAGTCGACGATCTACGCCGCCATCGAGGCCCTGACGAGCCTTCTTGCGCCTTTCACCCCCTTCATCGCCGAGGAGATCAGAATAAGCCTCTCCGGCGAGTCGGTCCACACCGCCCTCTGGCCGGAGCCCCTGGAGATCTCGCCCCAGCCCGAGGGAAGCCTGATCAAGGACGTTGCAGCGGCTGTGAGAAGGTACAAGTCGGACCGGGGGATGGCCCTCAACTCGCCCCTGGCCGAGATCGAGGTCTACTCGGACCTGGACCTGGAGACGACCGACCTCTCCGGCTCCACCAGCTCGCCTGTTTCCGTCAGAGGCGGCAAACCTGAGATCGAGACGAGGGCCGTCGAGGTGAAGCCTCAGATGAAGGCGATAGGTCCCGTCTTCAAGGACAGGAGCGGGGAGATCATCCGAAAGCTCTCGTCCATGGACCCCGAAGCTGTGGCCGGGATGGCCGCGGCCGGAAAGATCGTTCTGGAGCTGGCCGACGGCGCGGTGGAGCTGGGACCCGAGGCAGTCGAGATCGCCACCGAGACCCTCTCGGCGGGGAGGGCCGTCGAGATGATCGTTCTCGCTGGCGCCACCGTCCTCATCAGGACAGGATCATGATCGAGGTCGAGGTCAAGGCCCGGGCTCCTCCGGGGATCGAGTCGAAGATCGCGGGCCTCGGCGGCAAGCTCGTCGGGGTCGAAGACCACCTCGACCTCTACTTCAACTCTCAGGCTCGCAACTTCAGAGTGACCGACGAGGCTCTCCGGATCAGGATCAAGGGGGCTGGAGCATACCTCACCTACAAGGGGCCGAAGCTCGACTCTGAGACGAAGTCCCGGCTGGAGCTGACCGTCCAGGTCGCCGACCCCGGAGCGATGGAGTCGATCCTGGAGTCGATAGGCTTTTTCCGGGCCGCCGTCGTGAAGAAGAGGAGGACCAAGTACTCCCTGGCCGAGGCGATCGTCGCCGTCGACGAGGTGGAGGGGCTTGGAACCTTCATCGAGGTGGAGCTGGCCGGCGGTGAGGAGTGGGGGGCTCAGAAGAGGGCCGCCCTTGAGATTTTGGAGCGGCTCGGGATCAATGAGTCGATACGAAAGTCCTACCTAGAGCTTCTGGCCGAGGTGGAGAGACGAGATGCCCTCTGAAAAAACGCCATCTGAAAAAATGCCATCGGGATCGATCGTCGAGCGGGCCCTCCCCATGGCGGCGATGATGACTCTGGTGGTGGCGGTCCAGCTCTTCTCCCTCGCCCTGATGCCCCCCCTCTCCGAGACGGAGGTGAGGGTCTTCGAGAACCCCGAATCTGCCGCCAACCCCTTCAGCTACATCATCCTGGTCCTGGGGTTCACCCTCTTCATCCTGATGGCGATGAGGCTTAAGAAGGGCTGGATCGTGAGCGGCGTCGTCCTTCTGGCGATGGCGATGGGGGTCTACTACGTCATCTCAGCCTTCGTTTCGCCCCTTCCAGCGCTCATCATCTCCCTCGCGGTCCTGGCGATGCTGCACATATATCCTGAGTGGTACGTCATCGACCTTGTGGGCCTTCTCGTCTGCGCTGGGGTGGGAACCCTCTTCGGCCTCAGCATGACCCCATTTCCGGCCCTCATCCTCCTTCTGGTCCTCGCGGTCTACGATGCCATATCCGTCTACAAGACCCGCCACATGGTGACCCTGGCCGAGGGGGTGATGGAGATGAGAGCCCCCCTCCTCTTCGTCGTCCCCCGGAGGTGGAGCTACAGCTTCCGAAAAGAGGGCATGGGATCCGGGGAGGATCGGGGCGCTTACTTCCTCGGCCTCGGCGATGCCATAATCCCGACGGTTCTGGTGATCTCGGCCAACTGGTCGCTCTCCCTCCCCGAGTTTGAGATCTTCGGAATCGGGGCCAACCTTCCGGCCCTGGGTGCGATCCTCGGCACCTGCCTCGGATTCGCCGCCCTTTCCGCCACCTCTCGG
The DNA here is from genome assembly GCA_040770465.1 of Methanothrix sp. GTDB lineage: Archaea > Halobacteriota > Methanosarcinia > Methanotrichales > Methanotrichaceae > Methanocrinis. Next base: position 56,388 of record JAXGJB010000003.1, read on the forward strand.
GATAAGCCCCAGGCGGGCCTCCCCTTCCTCAACGGAGGCGCAATCCTCGGATTTCTCCTGGCCGCCATGGCATCTGGGGTCGCCGTCTTCTGAAGGTTCACCGACAACTTTTTTTTGACGGCACCGCATCTTTGTATCCAGGAGGTCTCTGAGGTGAACGATAACGACGTTGTTCTCGAGGCGCAGTTTGTGCCCTTCTGCCCGAAGTGCGGGACCGAGTGCGAGGCGAGGGAGCTGAGGCGGGCCCTCGACTCGAACAACTGGAAGAAGATCGTGATTGAGGCGATCTACTACTGCCCCAAGTGCGACAACTACTGGAGCGAGGGGCTTTTGGAGAAGGGGTACAAGTGACCTGAAATGGTCCATATGGTGGAGGAGGGGTCGGTCACCCTCAACGTCGAAGGGGCGTTCTTCAACCCCCGGATGAAGCTGAACCGGGACGTTGGTGTGGCGGTGACAAAGGCCCTCGGCATCTCCGATTATCTTGACGCCCTAGCCGCCAGCGGAGCCCGGGGCTTCCGGGTGGCGAAAGAGGCGGACGTACCTCACGTGACCTTGAATGACGTCAGCCCGAAGGCCGTCCTCCTCCTCAAAGAGAACGCAAAGAGGAACGGCCTTGGGGCTTGCGAGATACTCTCCTCCAACGCCAACGTCCTCCTCCATCAGAGACGCTTTGAGGCCGTCGACCTCGACCCCTTTGGGTCCCCCTCCCCTTTCCTGGCGGCGGCGGCGCGATCGGCTCTCCGCTACCTCTTCATCACCGCTACGGATACCGCCCCCCTCTGCGGGGCCCACCTCAAAAGCGGAATAAGAAAGTACATGGCAGTCCCCGTCAAGGCCGAGCACCACCGGGAGATGGGGGCAAGGATTCTCCTGGGGGCGGTGGCAAGGGAGCTTGCAAGGGTCGACAAGGGGATGCGCCCGATCCTGACCCACGCCACCGACCATTACGTCCGGGTATACACCGGAATCGAGAAGGGGGCGAAGAACGCCGACAAGACCCTCGACGGCATGGGCTACATCGAGCAGTGTAAAAGCTGCGGGCGATGGCGAGCCGTCCCGGGCGTCGGCTGCCGGTCCTCGGGGAGGTGCTCCTTCTGCGGGGGGAGGGCCGATGCTGCAGGACCCCTATGGCTTGGGCCGATCCAGGATCGCGAACTGATAGGAAAGGCCCTGATGGTTCTGGAGGGCTCGGAGGCCCGGTCCGATCGCGGAGTCCGGCTTCTCCAGCTCTGCAAGGATGAGATAGACGAGCCGATGTACTACGATCAGCACAAACTTTGCAGAAAATTCAAGGCTACTCCAGGGACTGCCGAAGATCTCGTCGAGACGATCCGCTCTCGCGGCTGGAAAGCCTCACGAACTCATTTCAGCGGAGTAGGGATCAAGACCGATGCGCCCTACGACGTATTGAGGGAGGTTTTGTGCGCCGTTTGATCAAGCCGGGCTCGGCTCCATCTCCTCTGGTGGGGAATACGGCGACCTCATCTTCGGCTTGACCCGAAAGTTAATAAGGGATAAAGAACATATGCTGAGATGGCCACAGCGCCAAGATGCTCTGTGGATTAGTGGCACGAGATGATGAAATATTACCCCCTTCATTGCTACTCCCTTACGTCACCTCGTGCCAACCCTTCAATGAACCTGTTTTAGAGCACCACATCTGCGAACTGTTGCAACTCTCTCTGCTTTTCTCTTGACCTGCCTATCTGACTCCCTCGTCCAGGTATCCCCTTTTATGATATCAGCTCTCGGTTCGGTCCTTCTGCAGCTCAGCTTTGCGACCAACCATCCATCAGGCAAATGATAAAATAAAATGGACAAAAGACCTGGTCGCCATGAAGATCGCGGTGGTTGGAGGAACTGGCGATTGCGGCCAGGGATTTATAAAGCGCTGGGCAATAGAGCACGAGATCATCATAGGATCGAGGAGGGCTGAGAAGGCCGAGGCTGCAGCTGCAGAGCTAACCTCCTTTTTAAAGGAGAGGGGGATCAACGCCAGGATCGAGGGGATGGAGAACGGCCGCGCCATCGAGGCGAGCGAGATCGTCGTCCTCAGCGTACCTTACAAGTTCATCGAGTCGATGACCGTCGACCTGAAGAGAAGTTACACCGACCAGATCGTGATATCTCCCGTCGTCCCCATGGCCAGGGTGGATAAGCATTTCGAGTACACGCCGCCGGCCCAGGGAAGCGCCGCCCTCCTGGTCAAAGATCTCCTTCCCCCCTCAGTACGATTGGTCGCCGGATTTCATACGATATCTTACGCCGCCTTTGGGGATCTGGACAAACGAGTTGAAGGCGACGTCCTGATCGCCGGCGACGACCCCAGAGCGAAAGAGGTTGTGGCAGACCTGGTCCGGATGGTAAAAGACCTCAGGCCCCTGGACGGCGGACCCCTGAAGGCCGCAGCCCAGATAGAGGGACTGACGCCTCTACTGCTGAACATAAGCAGGCTAAACAAGGTAAAGAACGCCGGCATATCCGTGATCGAGGGCTGAGGCCGCCTCTTTAGAGGATTCCTCCTACGAGGTCTTCGGGGCTGAGACCAGACATCTTTAGGATCAGGTATGCCCCCAGGACCGTCCCCGCCACGCTCCCGATGTTGGCGAGGGCGGCGACCAGTATCACCCGGAAGAGGGGTATCGCCATCAGCTCCTTGAATGTCTCGGCATCGGCGAGCTTTTTGGTGTCGGCCATGGTGGGCTTTCTCTTCCAGGCCTCCACTATCCCCGCAAACCAGCCCGCAGCCATCAGGGGGTTCAAGCTCGTGAGCCAGGCGACCATGAAGGCGGTCAGAGCGGAGAGGGGGTGGCCCCGGGCCAGGACCACGCCTAGGGCGCTGAGGACGCCGTTCACGATAAACCAGATCTTGAGGGCTGAGATGATGGTCTGGCTATCGCTTCCGGCGATCAGGACGGCGGCGATGGTGATCAGCACGAGGAGCATCAGAAGGGCTCCGAAGAGCTTGGGGGCCGAGAACCTCCTCTTGGGCGGCTGGGCCATGGCTTCCAAGGGGGGTATCTTTTCGGGGTGGTCCAGGTATTTTGTGATCCCTTCCCGGTGGCCGGCGCCAACCACCGCCAACACCCTTCCCGTCCGACCGAGCTGGATCAGGTTTCGGGCGATGTAGGCGTCTCTCTCGTCGATCAGGACCGAGGCGGCCCGGGGGGACACGCCCCGGAACTCCTCGATGATCGCGGAGACGACGTCCTCCTCGGTCACCTTGTCGATGTCGATCTCTTCCCCCTTCCCGAAGGCGGCGGGGATCATGGAGACGACCAGCTTCGCCTTCTCCAAAAAGCTCATGGAAGACCAGAACCTCTGGATGGTGACGGCGATGTCTCTATCCACCAGGGCCACCCTGGCTCCGACGGCGTTGGCGGCCTCGATGGCGGCGATCATCTCAGACCCTGGCTTGACACCCAGCTCCGATCCGATCTTCTTCTGGACGTAGGCGAGGAACCACTGGACCAGGAGGAGGTAGAGCTTGCCGCCGCTGAGGATCTCCTTTATCTGGATCTCTCCCGTCTCCTCCTGCCCGGTGAGGGCCCGGTACCTCCCCTGACAGAGCTCCACGGCCACGACATCCGGACGGAGCTCCTCGATGGCCCGTCTCACCTCCTGGACGCTCTTTTCGGAGACGTGGGCAGTCCCCACGATCACGATCTCGCCTTTCGTCTCTTTCGGAGGGAGGGGCCCTTCTTCCCCCGGACTTGCGCCGCCTGATTTTATCTCTTCCAATTCCATCCCCTCGGGATTGGCCATCCCAGGGACGCTCACCTAAAAAACCCTTTGCGCGGCCGGAGGGAATAAAGTCGGGCGTACTCGCTCGTCGCCCGTCCGCGTCACCAGCCAGAGCATATCTCTATCGCCCGCAGAAGGTCTGAGCGGGAGACGATTCCGACGAGCTGGCCGTCCTCCATCACGGGAAGCCTCCTGATCTGCCGCTCCATCATCTTCTTCATCGCCTCGGCGGCATCGGCGCCCGGCTCGATGACGTATATCGCCTTCACCATCACCTCCCTCACCGTGGTGGTGCCCCTATTCTCCTCGGGGACCTTCTGGACGTCGGATATCGTCACGATCCCCGCGAGCTTCCCGTCCTCCATCACCGGGTATCCCCGATGCTTCTCGCGGAACATGAGGCTCATAATCTCCGGGAGGGTCGTCTCGGGGGAGACGGTCCGAAGCTCCCTCGACATTATGTCTCTCACCTTCACCCCCTCCAGGGGGACGACGATGGCCGTCGACCTATCCTCGTCGCTGGCGGCGATGTAGATGAAGAATGCTATGACCACCAGGAGGATGCCGCCTCCGAAGAGCCCCAAAAATCCCATCAGGATTGCGAAGAACTTGCCGATGTTTGCGGCCCGTCTCGTCGCCTCGACGTAGGGCATTCTGGACGCAAACCAGGCCCGGAGGACTCTGCCCCCGTCCATGGGGAAGGCTGGAAGGAGGTTGAAGACCATCAGGACGATGTTGATCACCCCCAGGGTCCAGAGGAGGGTGGTGAGGGGGTTGCCTCCACCGAGGAGGAGGGCCGACTGGAAGCTCAGAAGGGTGCATCCGACCCCGATGATCCCGCTGACGCTGGGGCCGGCCACCGCCATCCTCGCCTCCATGCTGGGATTTCGCGGAATATCCTCCATCGAGGCGACTCCGCCGAAGATGTAGAGGGTTATGCTCCTGATCTTGATGCCGTAACGCATAGCGACGAAGGAGTGGCCCAGCTCGTGGAGGGCGACGCAGAGGAAGAGGAGGAGGGAGAAGGCGAAGGAGTAGAAGAGCCTGGTCCCGGAGGGCTCGACGGCTCCAAACCCGTAGGCGAAATCGTAGACATCGCCGAAGAGGGATACGCTGGTGGGCTGGGTGAATGTCGAAAAAACGTAGGCTACGAAGGGTATGATCAGAAGGAAGGTGATGTGGAGTCTTATGGGGATTCCGGCGATCCTGCCGATCTGGAGGGCGGAGCTCATGATCTGAAACTCATCCTGCCAGTTAATATCTTTTTTGAGGGGTTGGACCAGGGACGCTTCCTTCCGGCTGTCGCGGGCTCCTCCTCCTCCTCCGATCCCTCGGCATGGAGCGCAAGGATCGCGCACATTTCACCATATCCATACCCTTTTGTAATACTACAATGGAAATAGTTATAACCAATCCCCACTATTCTCCCCCGGCGGTGACCGGCCCTCCCTCAGACATCGGAGATCTGTTTCCGGGGAAGCCGCCCAAATCGGAGGATGGGTATCATGAAGATCGTATCAGCGTTGACGCTCTCATCAGTTCTGTTTCTGCTTCTGGCGGCAGGGCCCTCGATGGCCGGGGATCGCATCCTCAACATCTTCGGCAACGCCAATGGTGACGAGGTCGTAGACGAGGAGGACATCGCCCTCATCGAGGCGATGATCAACGGTTCGGAGCCCAGGACCGAGCTTGCCGACGCCGACATCGACGGCGACGTCGACCGCGACGACCTGGTCCGGGTCGAGGAGATCATCCGGGGCGACCCGACACAGATCGCCCTCATCGACTCGGTGGGCAGGGTCGTGACGGCGGAGGTCCCGGTGGAGAGGATAATTCCCCTCAACATGCGCCACGCCACCGCCGTCATCGTCCTTGGAGGCGAGGATAAGATCGTGGGCGTGGACACCACCGTCCAGGATCGAGAACTCTTATTCGGCTACCTCAGTGCAGTGGAGTCCGTTGGCAACACCAAGGAGCCGGACCTGGAGACGATAGTCTCCCTTGAGCCTGATCTTGTCATCACCTTCACCCATCTCGGGGCTACAGACCAGCTGGACGAGAACCTTCCCTCGGAGACGGCCCTGGTCCGGTTCGATCTCTCTCGGGCCGACGGCATCAAAGAGGAGATGATGCTTCTCGGCTACCTCATCGGCGATAGAGACGCAGCGAGGGGGTACCAGGAGTGGTACGACCGGTACATGGGGACTGTCGAGGAGAGGGTCTCAGCCATCCCCGAAGAGGACCGGGTGAGGGTCTTCATGGAGCGGGAGAGCGCCGACCGGGAAGCCTCCGTCCGGTGGGCTTACGCCAGCGATACCGGGTACACCGACCTCTGCGACGTCGCTGGAGGCGTCAACATCGGAAGGGAGAAGATCGATTATAACGGAGACGTCGAGGCGGAGTGGGTGATGGAGGAGAACCCCGCCGTGATCATCGGCCTCTCTTACAGCGGCGGCTACCAGGCGGAGAACGCCTCCCTCCTCGGGGCCTACAGAGACGGGATCATGACCGCCCCAGGCTTTGATCTCATCGACGCCGTAAAAGACGGCCGGGTCCACGTCATATCCGGCGACTTCTCCCTCGGACCCCAGATGACCATCGGGACCGTCGTCGTCGCCAAGTGGCTCTACCCTGAGCTGTTCGCCGACCTCGACCCCGAGGCGATCCACCAGGAGTTTCTGCAAGACCTGATGCACGTCGACTACGACCTCGCCGAGCACGGTGCCTTCGTCTACCCGCCGATGGAGTGAAGATGCACGAGCCTTTTCATCCGACGCCGACGATCCGCCTGATCATGGCGCTGTGCTCCACCATGCAGGCGACGATGTAGGCCTCTTCGAGGGTCGCGCCTATGGCGAAGACCCCGTGACCCCGGACGATGCAGGCTCTGCTCCCCGAAAGGGCGTTCGAGGCGGTCCTCGCGAGATCGCGGCTTCCCATCTCCCCCTCGACGATGGGGACGGTCCCCAGGAACCGGGCCCCTTCGCCGTCCATCGGCTCAAAGGGCCCCTCCTCCAAAATCGACGTCGCCACGGCGTAGGGGGAGTGGGTGTGGATGACGGCCCCGGCCGCCGTCTTCTCGTAGATGGCCCGGTGGACGACGGTCTCGCAGCTGGCGAGGGCGTCTTCGGGGCAGGGTCCCGATCTGGTGACGGCGATCAGCTGGTCGGGTGTAAGCTCGTCGAGGATCGATCCGGCCGACGTGATAAGGATCATCACGTCGGAGAGGACGCTTATGTTACCGAAATGGGCGTAGGTCAGGCCGGATGAGACGAGCTTTTTGCCGAACCTCATCATCTCTTTCTTTTGGTCCATAGGCCACCCTCACTCCAGATCGAAGGGGACTGCCATCGTCCCCACCCCGCCGAACTGATCTTTCGCCTCCACTGCGATCGAGTATTCGCCGGGGTCCCAGAACCTCGTCTCCCAGCGACCTGTGTAGACTCCGTTTCCGTCGATGTCCCCCATGGGAATTCTGATATCCCTATTCTCGCCGACGACGTAGACCTCCACCTCGGAGGCGTCTCCGGAGATTCCAGCCTCGACGGTGACGGGGTCACCGACCACTCCCGCCGATCTGCTGAGGGCGAGGCTGCGGACCTCGGGTCCGGTCGGGTCGTCGGCATCCTCCACCATGGAGAGGGCAGAGGAGAGGTTTATGGCTCCGTATCCGTAGGTGTTGTCGAAGCCCGACGGTCCGATGTCGTCGGCGGAGATCAAAAGGGCCCTCTTCACCCCGGCGGGATCGAGGCTCGGCTGCTTCTGGAGGATCACCGCGGCGGCCCCCGCCGCCTGGGGTGCCGCCATGGACGTCCCCTCCATGACGCTCTCCCCATGGAGGGTTCCAGACCGAGCAGAGGTGACGTTCACCCCCACCGCCACCAGGTCGGGTTTTGGCCGGTTGTCGGGGGTGGGGCCCCGGGAAGACCTCTCAAATATGTTCCCCCGGAGGTCCATGGCGCCGACGGTTATCACCTTCTCGGCCGTCCCCGGCGTCACGATCGACCTGGTGGACGGCCCGGCGTTCCCGGCGGCGACGCACATGACGATCCCCTCGTCTACCATCCGATCACAGGCTTCATCCAGGAGGTCGGACCCGTTGCTGGGGTCCTCTCCTCCCACGCTGAAGGACAATACGTCTATCCCCAGGTCGTCCTGATTTTCAAGGCACCAGTCGAGGGCGGTAAGGGCGTCGGAGAGATAACAAGCGCCATCTTCGTCCATCACCTTGATCACCACCAGCCTCGCGCCGGGGGCGACCCCACCGGTCTCGCCGGTCCCGGCGATCAGGCTCGCGCAGTGGGTGCCGTGGCCGTGGTCGTCGTAGACCTCCTCCCTCCCATTGACGAAGTCCTTGAAGGCGACGATCTTGGGGTCGTCTGTGAGGATATCGTCGTCCAGGTCGTCGAGGGATCGGTGGTTGGGATCTGCGCCGGTATCCAGAATCGCCACCGTCTCTCCGCTTCCATCATACTCGCTGACGTTGAGCCGGGGGTCGGTCCTGGGGCTGTACCCCATAGAGGCGTCCCCCAGGATGGTGAGCTTCTTATCTTCATAAACCCCTTTGACGCCTTCCGTCTCGGCGAGGCTCTCAAGCTCCTCCTTAGGCACCACCATCGAGGCGCCGGGAAGGACGCTGAACTCCTCGGCCGCCCTCTCCTGGACAGCTGGTTCCGCCTCGATGGAGACGTCATCCTCGAACTTGACTATGACCCGGAGCTCTTCATCTTCAAGCCTCTCGAGGCTGTCCTCTATCCGGTTGGAGTTCAGGTCCAGAGGGTCCTGGATCCTGAGGACCAGGTCGTCGGACCGCGCGGCGTTCCCCGCCCGGTCGACGGCGATGATCGTGATCCGATGGTCGCCAAATGGAAGGTTAGAGCCGCAACGCCCCTCGTACCTGCCGGTTCGGCCGAGGTCGATCATCGGTATGAAAAGCCCACCCACCTCGGCGTAGACCGCGTCCACCGCGACGTCGTCGTTCACCCAGGCGCTGATCTCGACATCCGGGTCGCCTCGCTCGACGATCTCTGGCAGGACGTGGGCGTAGAGGATGACGGGAGGCTCCGTATCTTCATCGGAGTTGATGACGGCATCGAACCTCTGGAGGAACCACCGAGGCGTAACCTCCTGAGGTGGTTTGACGGAGATGGAGATGGCCTCGCCGCTGGAGGCGGTCAAGACGATCGCCACCAGGGCGAGAAAAAATAGGAGGCTTTGTCGGCTCATCTCCTCGATCTACGTCTTCATCCGATTAATAACTTCCCAGCTTTCTGACGCCATTGGTGGCGGCGTCGGTAGTCGTCTCCTCGACCGGAACTGAGCTGTCGATCTCTATCGTCAGGACGTCCTCGAAGTAGGCGGTCTTCCCTCCCGCCGCCGCGGCGAGGGTCACGGTGTAATTCCCGTCGGAGGCGCCGGTGGCGTCCCAGGTACCCAGATACTCGCCGCTCAGAGTGGATTCGAGCTCGATGGTGGCCACCACCTCGCCTTCGGAGTCCTGGATCAGGGCACCGGCGGCGGTGATCGGCGCAAGGTCTGAGCTTCCAATCATCCCGAGCTTGATCCCTCCTACGGCATTGGAGGGGTTTGAGCCTGAGGCGTAGAGGGTGACGGGATCGAAACAGGCGACGCAGCCCATCGTCTTCACCGTGGGCTCTTCGACGGATAGAGCCTCCGATATGATCTCCTCGATCTCAGTCCCGTCGACGGACCCGTTATCTCCCTCGGATATGTTCCCGTCCGGGATGATCACATCGGCGGTCACGTTCTCTCCGCCTTCTGTGGCATTTTCATCAGCCGTTTCCTCTTCGATAGCTTCCGCGGTGAAGATCTCTCCATCCGAGCTCTCGTCGAGGACGACCTCAAAGAGGGCGTATATGTTGACGGGGCCCGGCCTTGCGGGGTTGGGGTCGGCCCGAGCGTCTTTGAGGATGGCCTTCACGGGAGGACTATTCTCCTCCCAGTCGTTGAAGGAGTAGACGCTCGACTCGTATCCCATCAGCTGGAGGGCGAGCCAGACCATCGCCGCCCTGGCGCCGGCATAGGAGTATACGACGATGGGCACGTCCTCATCGAGGCCGGCGAAGACGTCGGCAAGATCATCGCTTCCCTTCATTATGCCGCTCTTCTGAACCTCGTCGTAATCGATGTGGATGGCACCCGCTATCTTGTAGGTGGCGAAGTCCTCGAGGATTCGCGCGTCGATCAGCTGGTACTCGCCGCTGGCCACCTCATCGTATGTGGCCAACAGGCCCGATCTGACCTGGGGTGTGTAGTTGGCGGCCGGTCTCGCGTTGGCTATGGTCTCAGTCTCCAGCCCCGCGGAGATCCAGGCGTCCAGCCCACCGTCCAGGACCATGACGTCGTCGTGGCCGATGTACCTCATCGCCCAGAAGACGAAGGGAGCTACGGATATGTCATCACAGGGTTCGCATCTGCCGTAGATCACCACAGAGTCTTCGGGCGATATGCCGGCGTCACCGAATATCTCGGCCATCTCGTCGGCGGACTTTGGATTGTTGTTCTCGTCGAGGAGTTCCTCCCAGTAGAGGGGGATCGCCCCTTTGATGTGGGATGTTTCGTAGTGGGATCCCACGTCCAGGATCACATCGGCGTCCTCGGCATCTTCTGCTGAGATGAGATACTCACCATGGACATAGCTCCTATTGCCGATCTCGGCCCTTGCGGCCTCCATATCAGCTCGTGCCTGCTGGGCCGAATTGAGATCCTCAGTCTCCTCTTTTCCTGCCTCCATATCTGCTCGTGCTTGCTGGGCCGAATTGAGCTCCTTATCCTCCTCCTTTCCGGCCACCATATCAGCCCGTGCCTGCTGGGCAGAATTGAGATCCTGAGTCTTCACCGACGTCGGATTGTCGCTTAAAAAATCGAAGATCGCGAGGGTCGCATTAGACTCCCCTTTACATGCTGGACAGTCCCATTTGCCCGCGTGCTCATCATCAATATCCAAGTCTGCGGTCGCTGATGCGACCAGAGCGAGTATCGCCGCAATAGCTACGACCCACAAAGACCAGGACCGGAGGCTTCCGGACCTGCGGCTGGCGGGGCATTCCCCGTCAGCAGATTTTATCTTTCTTCTAACCCCTAGCATGTTTTATCCCCTGAATGAATCGAAGCATGATAATCTTAAAGCTGTTCGGAGAGGGCCTCGTTGAAGTCCCATCCGGACCTCGGCAGAAGCTCCAGCTCTCCTATCGTCTCCTCAACTTCGTACCCTTTCGCGTCCTTTGCGGTAAGGACGATCTCGTATCTTCCATCCCCCATCAGAGCGGTCTGGAGGGTGCCGACGTAGACGTCCTCGCCGGTTCGGTCCATCCTGATGTAGCTGCTCGGATCCGAGGACCTCTGGAGGCTTTTGGCCCGGGCCGACACCTGAGCGACTCCGTATTTGGATTCGACGACAGCCTCCACCGATACCGTGGCTCCTACCTGTGCCCGGGCGGGATAGACGGAGGCGTCTGTTATCTGGAGAGGGAGGACCAGCTCCCCCATGATGGGATATACGTCTCTAGCCTTCTCGTTGATGACGTAAGGCAGATCTGCAAAGCCGTCGCCGCCCGATACGTTCTGGCCCGGACCGCCGAACTCGTCTGATCCTATGTAGTCGCCCCAGAAGTTGCCCCCATCGGGGTAGTCCGCATACCACTGGTTCGTCCCTCTATCCTCGGCGGGGATGACGCAGTCGAAGATCCTGTTCTTGTATATGTGGTTTCCGTCGGTGTTGACGAAGATCCCCTTCTGGCTCTCGGAGATGTTGTTCTCCAGGATGGTATTGTTTCCGTCAGGTCCTTCCTGGATCTGGATTCCGAAAGAGGGGTTGTTCGCGATCTCGTTTCCCCTGATCAGGTTGTATCCTGACCCCTCCTGGAGAAATATGCCTGAGACCTCATTTCCGGTGATCTCGTTCTCGAGGATCTGGTTGTTGGTGCATCCGTGGATCATCTTGATCCCGGAGATCCTGTTGTTGGCCAGCCGGTTCTTATGGATCAGGTTCTCGCTGCAGTCGGTGAAGGCGTAGATGCCGTAGTCGTTCTCCTCCGCCACGTTCTCCCGGATGACGTTCTCAGAGCAGGCGGGGAAGATGGCGATCCCGTACTCGCCGTTGTAGCTCGCGACGTTCCCCGAGATCAGGTTTTGGTTGGAGTTGGAGAGGTATATGCCGTACCAACCCTCGCCACCGAGGCCGTTGTAGTTCGCGACGTTGTTCTCGATCCTGTTATCGTCGGAGAAGACGAGGCCGATCCCCCACTGGACACAGCCGGTGACGGTGTTGTTGGAGATGGTGCAGTTCTTGGAGTTTGTGAGGTGGATCCCGTAAAACCCGCCCTCGACGGTGAAGCCCGAGACCGTCACGTCGTCCGCCTGGATCCTGATCCCTATGTCTCGCTCGCCGACGCTGATCCGCGCGTCGTCGCCGATGAGGGCGATGCTCTTTGTTATCTCCACCCTGTCGTAGACCCCCGGTGGGGCCAGGATGGTGTCTCCGGGCCCTGCCCGGTCGATCGCCGCCTGGAGGTCTGACCCCGCCTCGTAAGTCGCGGCCGATGCCGTCATGATCAGAAGAAACCCCAGGATCGCCGTCACGCTGAGGAAGGTAGAGATATCTGCGGAACTTCTCAAGCTAACCCACCGGGGTTAAGGATGATCTTCAGTTAATAAAGCTAACGCGGACTCCCCCTCTCCCGAAACCCTCCATTATCCGCGATGGAGCCCAAAATCGCCGAAGCTCGCCTCCAGGAGGCTTTTGTAGGGTTCATGTAGGTCAAAGATGACACAAGTCTTTTTATTCGTCCCGGTAGTATGGAGGCTTGAGGTGTTCAGTTTGAGATATTCGTTCAAATTGGGATGCGCTATGGCCTGCGCGGTCCTGATGGTGGGCGCGGCCATCGCAGCGGTCTGGTCCTCCGAAGATGTTCTGATAGGCGACTCGTACATAGACCAGAGCGCTGAAGACGAGAACTTCGGCGCCGAAGAGATCCTGTGGGTCTCCGCCGAAGATGACGAGCCGGTGCAGGAGTCCTGGCTTTACTTCGATACCAACGCAATAAAAGAGGCACTGGGCATAGAATCCGCAGATGATGTCGTATCTGCGACCCTGAAAATTTATGCCACAGATGTCGAGGCCGATGGAGAGGTGGAGCTTCACTTCTACAACGAAGGATTCTTCGAAGATCGTATCGTATGGGAAGGTAAGCCCGACTACGACGAAGAGGTCGATGCGGTGACCGAGGTCTCCGAAGAGGGGTGGTACGAAATCGACGCCACAGAAACGGTGCAGAAGGCTATCGAAGAGTGTCCTGACTGCCCCTTCTCAATGGTCCTGGTGGCTCTAGGGGACACGTCTGTTGGCTTCGCCTCCAAGGAGGCCTCCGACGGGAACGTCCCCGAACTGACCGTCAGTACCGGTGATGAGTAAGCGGTGATGAGCGAGCTCTTCTGATTCTACCAGTCCGGAGCGGTCCGGGATCTCCGGCCGCTCAAATTAACTTTTTATATTCCATCTCCCTTCTTCCGTCTCTGATGCACTGTCCCCATCCCAGCTACAGAAGATCGATGGTTCCGAGAACACCGGTGCTCCTTCTCGCGGTTCTAGCCCTCTCCCTCGTCCCGTCCCTTTTTCAGGTCGGAGCTGCGGAGGAGGTCGTTCTCGTGGCATCGCAGGGGTGCAGCAAATGCGCCGCCGCGGAGAGGACGCTGGAGCGGGTCCTCGCTGATTATCCTGACGCCGAGCTTGCCGTCTACGACGTCACCACTGAAGAGGGAAGGGCCGTCATCAGAGAGCGCCGCCTCAATGGCGGAGTTCCGGCGATGGCCGTTGGAAACCGGACAATAGCATACAAGGACTACAAAGGCGACCAGGCCCTCCTGGAGGAGATGGTCCGCGAGGCCCTCGACTCTGATCTGTCCGGCGCCGGAGGGGCAGAGGTATCGGGCTCTGACGGCTCGTTCGAGGACGGAGTCGCAGTCGGCTCCTCACATAAGGCGCCTCCCGACGGTGGCGACGAGGAGATCGACGTCTCTTCCCTCTCCGTGGTCACGGTCTTCGTCGCGGGCCTCCTCGCCGGGTTCAACCCCTGCCTTCTGGGGATTCTGGCGTTTCTTGCCGCCGCCGTCATATCCAGCACCGGACGCCGCCGAGACCTGGTCCTGATGGTGGTATTCTTCTCGTTGGGCATATTCTCCATGTACTACCTATTCGGGGTGGGGATGCTGAAGACCCTCCACGCCGGGGCGATCGCATCGAGGTTTAGGATCGCCCTGACGGTCCTACTCCTGGCGCTGGGGCTGGTCCACGTCGAGGACGCAAGGCGGCTTTCTGCCGGTGGCCGATCCCTCTTCAAGGCGAGCTGGTCGCAGAAGTACATCGAAGGGGCATTATCCAGGGGGAGGTTCAGCTCTTACTTCCTTTTGGGGGCCCTCTTCTCCCTGGTGAAGGCCCCTTGCGTCGGAGCCGTCTACATCGCCATCCTCGGCCTCATCGCCGAGGAGGGGTACTCCTCAGGGGCCGTCTACCTCCTATTCTACAACTTTGGGGTGATCCTTCCCATACTCATCCTGGGGGGCGTCATCGCTCTGGGCATGAGCCCCGAGAAGGTGGACGGTTTCAGGAAGGACCACCGGGCCGGGATCAGGCTGGCGACCGGCCTCACCCTCCTTCTCCTCGCCCCCCTCATCTACTGGCAGGTGATCTGAGAGCGTCTTCTGGTAACGCTCCCTCATCTGCGGTGGGATCAGTCTCGCCCCTCATCCGCAGGCATCTGAGGGGGGGCGGCGGGTGCTAACGACATCGCCACTGCGCTTGCTGGCGAGCGGCATTTCAGGCATGTGCAAAAGGATTAATACCGGCGAGATGTCTCTCGTTTTTGAGGTGAACGCTTGTTTTTGATAGGAGAGGCGCTGATAGGGGACGAGCCCGAACTCGCTCATATAGATCTATTAATTGGTGACAAAGATGGTCCCGTGGGGATCGCCTTCGCGAGCGGCCTTGCCCAGCTCTCAGCGGGACACACCCCGCTTCTTTCAGTTATAAGGCCCAACTTGCCGCCGAAGCCCGCCACCCTGATAGTGCCGAAGGTGACGGTGAAGAATATGGATCAGGCCGCCCAGATCTTCGGCCCCGCCCAGACCGCCGTTGCAAAAGCGGTGGCTGACTCCGTCGCCGAGGGGGTCATCCCTCGGGGCGAGGTCGAGAACCTGGTATTGATCGTCAGCGTCTTCATCCACCCCCAGGCCCGGGACTACGACGCCATATATCGGTACAACTACGGCGCCACGAAGCTCGCGATCAAGAGGGCGATGGAGAGCTTCCCGGACATCGATACCGTCCTCTACGAGAAGGACAGGTCGACCCACCCGATCATGGGGTTCAGGGTGATCAGGCTCTGGGACCCGCCCTACCTCCAGGTGGCGCTGGACCTGGTGGACCTCGGGGTCGTCCGCAGAGTCCTAGCCCAGCTTCCGGATAGCGACCATCTCCTCGTCGAGGTTGGAACGCCTCTGGTCAAGAAGTTCGGGGCTTCCGTGGTGAAGGAGATCAGGAACGTGCGGCCCAGCTCCTTTGTGGTCCTGGACCTCAAGACCCTGGATACCGGAAACCTGGAGGTGAGGCTCGCCGCCGACGCCACCGCCGACGCCGTGGTGATCTCAGGGCTCGCCCCGAAGAAGACCCTGGAGCTCGCGATCAGGGAGGCGAGAAAGACCGGGGTATACTCGGTGATCGACATGCTGAACGTCTCCGATCCCCTGGGGGTCCTCCGGTCCCTGGCGGTCCTCCCGGACGTGGTGGAGATGCACCGGGCGATAGACCAGGAGGCGGAGAAGCACAACTGGGAGGCGATAGCCGAGATCAAGAGGATGGCCGCCGACTCCGACCAGAAGATCCTGGTGGCCGTCGCCGGCGGGATCAGGGTCGATACCGTGGCCTCGGCCCTCAAGTCGGGGGCGGATATCATAGTCACCGGCCGGGCGATCACGGCATCAAAAGACGTCAAAGACGCCGCCGAGCAGTTCCTCAGTGAGCTGAAACAGACGGAGATAGACCAGTACAGGGTGATGACCGACTTCTGAGATGCGCACTATCTTCGCCCTCCTCGTCCTCCTCATCCTGGCAGGTCAGGCCCGCTCCACCACCGAGGTCCTGGCTGACGAGGGGGACCATCCCCGTGGGGCAGTCATCCTCGTCGTCGACGGGATGGGGTCGGCTTATGTCTACCCCGAGCTCATGCCTCGGGCTCTCGATGGGTCGCATCTCAGCTCTGCCATCTTATTCAACCTGACCGGGAAGGGGGCGCGAGTTCTGAACGTGACGGTCCCCGTCCCCGAGACGGGGCCGAGCCACTCGGTCCTGGTGACGGGATGCTCCTGGGCGGACTCTGCAAATCTCGGGACGGCTGGGGCGACGATCTTCGACGCCGCCAGGGCCGACGGCCTCTTATGTCTTGCCATACTCCAGCGGGGCGACGCCATCAGCATGGTACTGGAGCAGGACGGCGTTCTATTCTTCGACGACAACTCTCTATGGGGCGCCGAGCCCCTCGTCGGATCGAAGGCCGACTTTCCTTCGGACCTGGCCGACCTCTTCCAGAGCTGGAGGGATCGTTTTCCCGAGTACAACCGAAAGCGGGGCGTTCCCGGCTACGTCGGATACAACGCCTGGGGGCTCGATGCGGCCGCTGACGTGGTGTCGGCGATGGGAGAGCGACCCTTCTTCCTTATCGTCAACGTCGGGGCAGTCGACAGCGCCGGCCACAACCTCGGCTCCGAGAAATACGTCGAGACGATCTCGGGCCTCGACGCCCCCCTGGGGAGGCTTGTCGAGGCCTGCGAGGCCGGAGGTGTCATCCTCCTGATCACCGCCGACCACGGGATGTCCTTTCCCTCCGACCAGGGCAAAGGCGGTCACTCCTCAGCAAAGTACTCGTCCCAGCCGGAATCGGTGATGGTCCCCGTGGTCTTCGTTGGGCCCGGGGTCGACGAGATAGCGGTGACGGGGAACTGGTCGGAGGTGGACCTTGCCCCCACCCTCCTCGACCTGCTCGGCAAAAGTCCGGATCTGCCCCTCTCCGAGGGGCGGGTCATACCAGTCTCAAAACGATACGACCTGGTCGTCGGCGCCGGGAAGGTGGCCGATGTCGAGGTCCGGCGGGACGGATCCCTGGTGGCTCGGGCCGCCGGCGACTCTCGCTACATCTTCAGGAGCCTGGAACGAGGGTCGTACTCGGTGGAGTCGGCCGGCCGGAAGGCTATGGTGTACCTAGACTGTGACCGGGCCGTCGATCTTCTGGATGAATCCCCTCGGGGCTTCGGAGGAGTTCTCCACCCGATCTTCGATCGAGATAACCGTAAGCTCATCGCCGTCGGCGCTATCATCGCGATAAACGTCATCGGAGCCATAATGATCTTCAGGATCATGAGGAAGAAATGAGGATTCTTTTCTCATTATGATATCATTTCGGAGCTTGGCCTTTCGTTTTGATCCGCTCTTTCTTTTCAGTATTTTCGGTTTTCGGAGCTGTCCTCTCGTGCGCCGATTTTTCCGAACCGATTCAACTGGAATCACCTCGATATCATCCCCAGACAGCATCCCGCGACAGCAAAACGCCTCTCTCCAGCAGGTTGGAAAGGAATCGAGCCCCGCCATTGGCATCTGTTTTAGTACAGTGAACGACGTTGCTTCCTTGCTTTCATCGTAATGTAAACTGCATGAGTCCTATCAATTTTGGAGAGAACTGCGGCTATTTTACCAGGAAATGGATAATATCCTGCCCCAATAAATTGCTCCACTTTTAATCCATTGTATTCGAAAAGCTCCTTCAGCGCTTCTGGAGCAAAGATCCTAATGTGAATAGTTCCCTTGCTTTCGTGCTTCAATCCTTGCTTTGGATCGAATGAGTTGCCCAAAATTACTTCGTTGCTGATATGGGCCGAAAATGGCTGTTTTCCCAAAAATAGAGAGAAGATATTGTGCAAGCTCGCCAGATTTGGGGTGGAGATGATGGAATACCCGTCAGGCTTCAGTATTCTATGAATTTCCCGTACAAAATTATCCGTATCAATCAAGTGCTCTATAACCTGATTGGCATGCACGACATCGAAACTTTCATTCTCAAACGGAAACTTTCCGTTTAGATCTGCACAGCATGCATTGACGCCTTTCTTCCTGGCTACCTGGCACATATTTTCTAGAAAATCTACTCCCCAGACATCCTTAGATCCAGCGCACTCAGCTACTTGTAATGCAAAGGAGCCATCACCGCACCCCAGATCGAGAATTCTTGCGGCTGGATTAGGCTCGATCAGATTAAAAATAGATCTGCGGTTTTCTTTATCCACCTTGTGAAATAGCGATAGCAGGTTCATTTATTCAGATAATGCCAATTGGGTTTAAGAGATATATACTTTTAGGCCAGCGAGGCTTTGCACGTAAAGTCAAACCCCTGTAAACTTCATCGAGTTGATTGTAACTTATGCTGCAACTACGAATGCATGGGTTCAGCTGAAAGTCGCCCGGAATCATATGATTTTAGCATTAACTACACTTTAGGTGCAAAGCCCATCCGGGACTACACAGGGCGAAAAATGATGATAAAATCGAAAAGGGTTTATCGCATTACATAATAAAAATTGGATGTAGGCATCGTAACTCAGCTAAAAGGCGGAGATCAAATGAACAGATCAGCATCACCAAATTCAAATAACGTCCTGGCCCTCTCGGCGGCCGTCCTCGTCTTTCTCGCCCTCGGCCCAGCAAATTTCGCCTCGGCCGCTGGCTGGGAGAATATACCAGATCTGCCCCGCACCATCAACAGCCTCCTCGCGGACGCTGATAGCCCGGGGGTCGTCTACGCCGGGACCGGCCTATCGGGGTCTGGAAGCGGAGTCTTCAAGAGCGAGGAATCGGGGGCGAACTGGAGCCTCGCCTCCGAGGGGCTGGCCGGCGGGGACGTCAAGTCCCTGGCCATGGCGGGAGGCACCCTTTACGCCGCCGTCAGCAGCGGCTACATTTACGCCAGCTCCGACGGGGCCGCGAGCTGGGAGCAGCTCGGCTTCTTCGGGTACGCCGGCTTCAACCCCCGCCTGGACATAGCCGGAAGCGATGAGAGCGTCATCTTCGTCGCCAACGACGTCCGGGGGGCCGCCTTCAGCACCGACGGCGGTTACACCTGGCTTTCTACAGAAGGAGGTCTTCCGAAGGACGAGAACGGCGGGACGAACGTCCAGTCCGTCGCCATCGATCCGAACGACTCCCAGGTCGTCTACCTGGGAACGGGATGGAGCGGGTTTGCCGGCAACGGGGTCTACAAGTCGATGGACGGCGGAGCTACCTGGAGCCCCGCGAACCGCGGGATGCTCGACTACTCCATAGCATCACTGGCGATCGATCCGTCAAACTCCCAGATCATATACGCCGGCGGGTACGAAGGAGACCTCTTCAAGAGCACCGACGGGGCAGCGACCTGGACCGACCTGACGGATGGGATACCCCTCGATGAGCATGATCGATCCAGCATCAAAGAGATCCTCCTGGACCCGGCAGATCCAGAGGCGGTGTATATACTCTCCGAGCGGGCGGGGGTCTTCGCAAGCCAAGACGGCGGGTCGAGCTGGAACGTCCTGGGATCTCCGACGGAGGTCGAGTACGCCGCATTCACCGCCATGACCGTGATCTTCGAGCCGGATCCGGCGTTGGTGGTGGGGATCAGGGACGAAGGCGGGTGGTGGCGCGCCCTGGATCGACCATTCGCTCAGGAAGATGCCGGGGTGACCTCGACCGATTAATTGGACGGATGAGCGCCGGGCTTTCTCCGATCTCGACGACGTGATCATGGGGTCGGGAGGGGGGGCTGCGCCGCACCGGCCCCTCGACCACTCATTCACGTTTCGGCCAACTTTAAATACGACCTTCTCGGGACAAATTCGGTGTGATGGTTCATGGGACTTATTGAAGACGCCAGAGCCGGCCGGATAACAGCTGAGATGGAGATCGTGGCAAAAGACGAGGGCCTGACCCCTGAGTTCATAAGGCGGGGGATCGCCAGCGGCACCATCGTGATACCGGTCAGCCCCTATCGAGAGGTTCGATTCTGCGGGATAGGAAAGGGGCTGCGGACGAAGGTTAACGCCACCGTCGGCACCAGCAGCGACATCGTCGACGTCGAGATGGAGGTCGAGAAGGCGAGGGCCGCCGAGGATGCGGGAGCCGACACCCTGATGGAGCTATCCACCGGGGGCGACTTCTTTGAGATCAGAAAGAGGGTGATCGAGAGCACGAGCCTATCGGTCGGGTCCGTCCCCCTCTACCAGGCCTTCATCGAGGCGATAAGAAAGCACGGTTCAGGCGTCGATATGACCGAGGACGACCTATTCCGGATCACCGAGGAGCAGGCGAAGCTCGGGACGAACTTCATGGCGATCCACACCGGGATCAACAGGATCTGCATCGACCGGATCAGAAAGCAGGGCGGCCGGTTTGGAGGCCTCTGCAGCCGGGGCGGCGCCTTCATGGTCGCCTGGATGCTCCACAACGACAAGGAGAACCCCCTCTATAGCGATTTCGACTACCTTCTGGAGATCTTAAAAGAGCACCAGGTCACCCTCAGCATGGGCAACGGCTTTCGGGCAGGCGCCGTCCACGACGCCACCGACCGGGCCCAGATCCAGGAGCTGATAATCAACAGCGAGCTGGCGGACCAGGCTCATGACTTCGGTGTCCAGACGATCGTCGAGGGGCCGGGCCACATCCCCGTCGACGAGATCGAGGCGAACGTCAAGGTGATGAAGCGGCTCTCGGGGGAGAAGCCCTTCTACATGCTGGGACCTCTGGTCACCGACATCGCCCCGGGGTACGACCATCTGGTGGCGGCGATAGGCGCCAGCATCTCCAGCGCCAGCGGGGCCGACTTCATCTGCTACGTAACCCCTGCAGAGCATCTGGCCCTCCCCAACGTCCAGGACGTAAAGGAGGGTGTGATGGCCTCAAGGATCGCAGCTCACGTCGGCGACATGATCAAGAACGGGACCCGCGACCAGGACCTGGCCATGGGCAGGGCCCGGCGGGACATGCTCTGGCGAGAGCAGTTCGACCTCGCCATCGATCCTGAGACGGCGAAGATGATACGGTCCGAGAGGGCCCCGGCCGACGGCAAGGTCTGCACCATGTGTGGAGACTTCTGCGCCCACAAGATAGTGGCGGAGAATATAGACCTCCGCCGGTGATATGCCCCACCGATGATATACCTCACCGATGATAGATCTGCATCGGGTGATTCTCACTTTCCGAGGAGGCTGGCGAGGAAGCTGAGGACTGCGGTGCTGGAGAGGGCCGCCGCCACCTTCAGCCTGGCCGACCAGGTCGTGCCTTCGATGGAGATCTCGCCGTTGTCCTTCGCCTCCTCAAAGGCGGCGGCCGGGTCGTCCGACTCGATGACCCTGGTGATCGCATCCTCCGTGGCGTTCACGACGATCGTCGGGTCTTCGATCTCTCCAGCCGTCGTGTTCACAACCAGGCCGTCCTTCGTATCGAGGCCCGCCAATAAGACGGTCCCGTCCGACTTTGATACCTCTATCTGGACCCTTTCATCTCCGAGGAGGGCCTTCAATATGTCCGGGGCGTTTTCGGCGCCCTGGTTGTAGACGTCGACTCCGTGCTGAATGTCTTCAAAGGCGATGGCAAAGCCCGGAGCCGACGAGGCGAACGCCAAGCTCGCCGCCAGGATGAAGATCTTCATTATCATAATCGTCCATATTCCCCCTCAGCGATAATAGCCTTTTCAATCGAAAGAATCTCTCCGGGATCCGAAGCTCGGCGAATCTTTAAGTAGGTTCTTGTCCGATGGTATTTCCGGTATGGATATCCTGGTTCTCTGCATCGATAGAGACGACGACCTGGGCCGGAAGGCCAGGATCGAGAGCCCCGTCGTCGGGAGGGCCGCCAACATCGAGGCGACTTTGAAGCTTGGCCTCGCTGACCCCGAGGATTCGGACGTCAATACTATCCTCGGCGGAATCAAGGTCTACGACGACCTCGCCTCCCAGGGGAAGGCGGTCGAGATAGCCTCGGTGGCGGGAGACCCCAACGTCGGCCTGATCTCGGACGGCAAGATCGCCCACCAGATAGACGCCCTAATCGAGAGGTTCTCTCCCGAGGGGGTGGTGGTGGTATCCGACGGGGCGGAGGACGAGGCGATCCTGCCGATAATCCAGTCCCGGGTGAAGGTCGACGGTGTGAAAAGGGTTCTCGTAAAGCAGAGCCACAACCTTGAGAGCACCTACTACCTTTTGAAGCAGGTCTTCAGGGACCCGAAGATCAGCCACACCTTCTTCATACCCGTAGGCCTTGCCCTTCTCATATACTCGACCTTCAGCTTCCTCGGAAGGTCGGACTTCGCCGTGGTCGCCATCCTCGCCGCCGTCGGGGTCTACCTCCTCTTTCGAGGCCTCGGCCTCGACGACTTCATGGACAGCACCAAGCAGACCTTCAAGGGGAACCTCTATCGAGGAAAGGTGGCCTTCATCACTTACGTCCTCGCCGCGGCCCTGGTCCTCATCGCCACCATCCAGGGGTCGGCGAAGTTCTGGGACTACTACACAGGCGAGATCTGGTACGGCTACATAGTTCTGATAATGGTATTCGTCAACCACAGCGTATGGTGGTACGTCGCCGCGGGGATCTGTGTCAACCTCGGAAAGATCCTGGACCTCTACATCGAGGGGGTGGGAGACGAGAGGTCTTACTCGTACCCCTTCTTCATCTTCGCCACAGGTTTGATCTTCTGGTCGGCCTCCGTCTTCATCCTGGTGAACAGCGCTGACATGGACCTGCCTCTCATCTCGGGGTCGAGCACCGAGTACCTGGCCGTCTCCGCGGCTCTGGCCATAACCATCGCCCTCGTCGGGGTGAAGGTCTCCCGGAGGATGGTGGGCGGGAGATGAGGTTGATCTCGACCTATCCGTCGCTCCTCTCCCCGTCGATTTTTCTGTTGATCTCTACGGAGATGTTCTTCTGATCGAGATCGAGACGAGCGGAGAAAGCTGCCTCTGCGATTTCACATTCGACTTCTACTGGCAGCACCAGGGCTCTCGACTGGATCCAGACCAGCCAGTATGCGATCCATATACCCATCGGCATCTGGTGGAGGCGCTGAGGCGGGGCGAAACGGTGCGTATCCGGGGGGACGTCGGCGGCCGGCTGGCTTCCAGCCTCGGTGTCGACCTCGCCAGCTTCGGCGGGGGCGGAGGCCCCATCGAAGAGGCGGGCTCCATCATCGTCGACGGAGACGTCGGCCCCCGGATGGGGATCAGCATGATCCGGGGCTCGATCTACGTCAGCGGAAGCGTCGCTGCGCCCCTGGGGAACGTAGTCGAGGTCGAGTCGGATCTGGCCGGATACCGGAAGTACGTCTCGATAACGGAGGTTTTGGAGCGGGGCGGCCGGGTCGGCGATGTCGGCGAGCCGAACAGTCTCGACGACGAAAAGCTCGTCCTCAACGACGGCCTACCGAGGGAGACCCTGGCGGCGCGGTCCCGAGCAAAGAGGGCGTTGAGGGTGGAGGGGGACGCCGGGATGAGCGCGGGGATCCTGATGAGGTCGGGCCTCCTGGAGGTAAGGGGCGATGCCGGGAGGAACACCGGGGTTCTGATGAGAGGGGGGAGGCTCGTCGTATCCGGTCGGTGCGACGACTTCACCGCCGCCGAGATGAGGGGGGGCGAGATCTTCGTCGCCGGCGATGCCGGAGGCTTCATCTGCGCCAAGATGACCGGAGGCGCCGTCTACGCCCTCAGAGGAAAGCCGATCCCTCCGGCACGGGCCTCGGCGCTAAAGGGTGGGGAGGCCGCCCTGGTCTCGAAGGTCCTGGGCGTCAGCTCCTTTTCGGCGATGACGTACAAGAAGTTCGGGCTGTGATCCGTTGGTGCACCATCGCTATCGTTTCGTTTTTTTCACGTGAATGAATACAATTCCAGCATCGTACTCTCACATGGTATCGTAGTTGGTATCTCACACACGTCACCGGATACGTCGCAGCCGCTGAGGACCTCTGCCTCGGTCACATTGAAGGAACCTGGTGGATCGCTCTTCAACATGTTCATTTCTAAAGATGAGGTGCAATTGGCCATGACCCAACTGTCACCATAACCGCCCATCACCTCAGCGAAGCTGATCAGTTCAGGGCAGTTGTTGTCGGTGACGTTGAGGCAGAAGGTGATGGTTGTTACGTCGCCTATCGAAAGGTGCGTAAGAGTCCATCTGGCGGAACCCTCTGTCAGATATGTAGGCCTGATCGACGAGCCAAAGAACTCGGATTCTGGCGGGAAGATGTCTCTTACATAGATCGGGCCAAGGGCTGCATTCCCATCGTTCTCCAATGTGATCGAGTATTTAGCGATGGTCACCTCAGGGAGCTGGTATAATGTGGCAGTTTTATTAATCTTCAGATGAGGCCTATCGTATTTTGGTATCCCTTTGACGAGGATCGACATCCCAAGGGAGTATTCGCCCTCATACTGCTCATCCACTTCTGCCAGATCCCCAACGACCGATCTATATCTGGCCACGCCCGAGAAGTTCGCCTCGGTCACCATCTCGTTAAGGCCCCTGGCCACCGTCTCCTTGTCTAGCTTGGTAGCGCCGGTGTACTCCTCGCCGATGAAGCTCAATCCACTATTTCTTGAGTAAATGCCCTCTTTCCAGGCCGTCGATTGATTGAGGACGAAATCGTCGGTCAGGCTCAAGTTTACGGGAGCGTATACGAGGCTTAAGTCCTTGGCGATGTAGTTTGTGTGAGTTCTTATCAGCTCCTCCGATTCGTAGGTGCCGGTGCCGTATTCGTATGTTCTCTGAGAATCTCTGACCTTTTTATCTTCAGAGGCGAATCCAGATCCTGAAACCGATTTATCGGAGTCGACGCTGTAAAAATCGTTGATGTAGAGATATTCTCCATAGCAGCTGTACTCGTCGATCCTCTCTTGAACTCTGAAGCTTCCGACGTAATCTTCTCTGGACTCGAAGTTCTGAGAACTTTGAATTGCATCGGGTGAAGGAGACGTTCTGAGAAATCCGATGTGGCCCATCCCCTCGAACTCGGAATCGATCTCTATGACAGACCCATTAACGTCGAGCTCCATCCGAGATTCTCTATCGATAGAGGCGGCGTGCCGATAGGACTCGCTCATTGAAGCTCCAGTCACTCGATTCTTGGCGCAGGCCTCTCCAGTCCATCGCGAGCTGAAGCTCAACGTCCTGTTGTTGTAGAGGGCTATCGAAGTCGGTTCGAAGGTCGAAGATGCGTCTTTGTCCATTTTGATGGAGCTGTTATCCGATTTCAACGAAATCAGCTCTTCGCTCTCATATATTCCGCTTCCGTGTTCCTTGGTGGCGAGATCGGCATTCAGCCCCGCCACAACAGTCACGATTGCACAGTTTGAGATCGTCGGCGTCTCGTCGGAAGAGACGTAAACAAAATTCTCGATGACATAGGGCTCGAAGGTTGAGGAGTAATCGTTGTCGACTTTGACGAACCCCGACCCGGAAACTCCCTCGTCCATGCCGAACTCGAGTTCCTTCCTTACGGGGACCTTCACGACATAGGAGATATTCAGAGATCTGCCGCTGGCCAGCGAATCGAAGCACCAGGTATAGCCAGGCTCGGGTTCGGGATGAGCACATACGAACTCAACGCTACATTGATCACCATCTATCTGGAAGACGTCCCTCACCTGGACGTTGTGGACAGCGACTTCGCCGACGTTCTTAATCTCGATAATGTACTCGATTTCCTCTCCATCAGCGGTCAAATTCTTGGATGCGGTCTTTTTTACCGTCAAGTTGGCGGAGGGGCATTCCTCCACAGACGAAGGGGCCAAAGGCTGGCGATTCTGCGAATTTTCGTCGGAGCTTTGTGTGGCGTTATCAAATTCTGAAACGATTGAGGTCGTAGGGTCGAATTCGTGATCCTCTACAGAATCGTTTGTGGCCAGAGCAGACCCTAATCCTATGAGCAAAAAGCAAGCCAAGGCCAGCCCAGGCAGCAAATAGCTCTTGAGACGGAACCGATTGTGCAAGATCTCCCTCCAATACCGATTGACTTTTGACAGAATGCATCTCATAGATAATGTTTTGCTGATTACAACTCTGCCAAGATGAAATTATTCTTTAATCGATGAAAATTTAATCTAATTTAAAAATAAAATACTCGGCCAACAAATCTCCATAGCTGGTGATTCATGGGCGGATTCTGGATATAAGTGAGCGGCCCCGTAGCAGCAGTGGTTCTTTCAGTGGATCTCACCCCCCTCCCCCCACACACCAGCGCCTCAGTCTCTCAACCTCACCCCCGTGACGATGGCCTCATCAGCCTCGGAATCTCGCCCGAGAGCCCTGAGGGCGATCCCCTTGTTGATCCAGGCGTCCGACAGCTCCGGGTCCAGCTCCAGGGCTCGCTCATAAAGCTCCAGAGCCCCGGTGTAGTTGCCCGATAGGTAGAGCATCCATCCCTCGTCGTTCAGAGCCTCGGCGTCGGAAAGCCCCAGCTCCCTGGACTTGTTTAGGGCTTCTGACGCCTCCGAATGGCGGCCGAGCGCCTGAAGGGAGAAGTACTTGCAGTGCCATGCGTCTGGGTCCGACTGGTTCAGTTCGATGCATTCGTTGTAGGAGGCAAGAGCGTCATCATATTCTCCCAGAGCATAGAAGGCGTCGCCTTTATCTCTCCAAACATCTTCATCTTTTGGATCTTGGTCGATTGCGTTGTCATATGCATCGATAGATTCGCTGTAATTACCAGCGAGTAGGCTGGTAAGGCCTTTGTTGTTCCAGGCACGTCTATACTCGTGATCCAGCCTGATAGCTTCTTCGTAGGCATGGATGGCGGCGTAATAGTTTCCTTGATACTCAAGAGCGACGCCCTTGTTATTCCAGAAATCGGCATCCTCGGGATCCAGCCTGATGGCTTCGTTGAAGGCTTGGATCGCCTCGGTGAAGTTGCCACCATCTAATAGCGTACACCCTTTATTATACCAGATATCGGCGTTATCAGGATCCAGCTCGATGGCCTCATCGTAAGCCTGGATGGCCTCGGTGTAGTTGCCCAGATGACTGAGAGCATTCCCTTTGTTGGACCAGACATCGGCATCCTCGGCGTCCAATCGGATGGCTTCGTCGTAAGCCTTTGCGGCTTCGTCATACTTGCCAAGGTTCTTGAGAGCTAAGCCTTTGTTGTTCCAAGCCCACGTAAATTCGGGATCCAACCTAATAGCTTCGTCATAAGCCTGAATAGCTCCGGAATAATCTCCCTTATCAGCCAATACTAGACCTTTGCCATTCCATGGGTTTGCCCATACCGGATCTAATCTGATGGCCTCGTCGAAACATCTCATGGCTCCGGTGTTATTGCCCAACGAATAGAGACCCCAGCCTTTGTTGTTCCATGGAGCTGCCCAGTCCGGATCGATCCTGATAGCTTGGTCGTAGCATTGGATGGCTTCGGTGAAGTTCTCCAAATCGTAGAGCACATCGCCTTTGTTATTCCAAGGATTTGCCCAATCTGGATCTAGCCTGATGGCCTCGTCGTAAGCCTGGATGGCCTCGGTGTAGTTGCCCATACGAGACAGTGCTAAGCCTTTTCCGTTCCATGGAGTTGCCCACTCCGGATCTAATCTGATGGCTTCGTCGCAAGCTTCGATGGCTTCGGTATAATTGCCCAAATCCGCTAGTACAAATCCCTTATTATTCCATGGATTTGCCCACTCCGGATCTAGCCTGATGGCCTCATCGTAAGCTTTGATGGAGTCGGTGTAGTTGCCTATATGAGACAGTGCTAAGCCTTTCCCGTTCCATGGAGTTGCCCATTCTGGATCTAACCATATGGCTTGGTTGTAAGCTTCGATGGCTTCGGTATAATTGCCCAAATCCGCCAATGCGAAGCCCTTATTCTTCCATGGAGTCGCCCATTCCGGATCTAACCTGATGGCCTCATTGTAGCATTGGATGGCTTCGGTATAATTGCCCAGATCATCGAGAACATCTCCTTTGTTGTTCCAGGCAGTGGAATACTCGGGATCTAGCCTGAGGGACTCGTCGAAAGCCTGTATGGCCTCGGAATAGTTGCCTTGTTCATGGAGAGCAATGCCTTTGCTCATCCAGGCGTTGGCATATTCGGGATCGATGCGGATGGCCTCATCGTAAGCTCTGATGGCTTCGGTGTAGTTTTCTAGCGAGTATAGGGCCCAGCCTTTGCCCGTCCAGGCCATGGCAGACTCAGGATCTAGCCTGATGGCTTCGTCATAGGCCTGGATCGCTTCGTCGTACTTGCCTTGATTATAGAGAGCAATGCCTTTGTCATACCAGGCTATGACAAACTCAGGATCGAGCCTGATGGCTTCGTCAAACGCTTGGATCGCCTCGTCGTACTTGCCCTGCATTATGAGAGCGGCACCTTTGCCAAACCAGGGACTGGCATATTCAGGATCTAGGCGTATGGCTTCGTCACATGCCTGGATTGCTTCGTCGTACCTGCCCTGACCATAGAGAGCAATGCCTTTGCGATTCCAGGCTTCGGCATACTCGGGATCGAGCCTGGTGGCTTCGTCAAACGCTTGGATCGCCTCGTCGTACTTGCCCTGCATTATGAGAGCTTTGCCTTTGTTATGCCAGACCTCGGCATCTTCGGGATCGATGCGGATGGCCTCATCGTAAGCCTTGATGGACTCTGTGTAGTTTTCCAACGAGTATAGAGCCAAGCCTTTGTTATTCCAAGCATTAACATATTCAGGATCCAGCTTGATGGCCACATCGTAGCATCTGATGGCTTCTGTGTAGTTGCCCAGGTAGTCGAGAGCACTTCCTTTCCCATTCCAGGCATGGGCGTACTCGGGATCGATCCTGATGGTCTCATTGTAACATGCGATGGCCTCAGAGTAGTTGCCCAAATTCCTGAGAGCCAGGCCTTTGTTGTTCCAAGGATGGACGAATTCAGGATCTAGCCTGATGGCCTCGTCGTAGCAGAGGATGGCCCCAGTGTAGTTTCTCTGGCCATAGAGAGCATTTCCTTTGCCATTCCAGGCGTGGACATATTCGGGATCGATCCTGATGGCCTCATCGTAGCATTTTATGGCTTCAGTGTAGTTGCCCAGATCATCGAGAGCATCGCCTTTGTTGTTCCATGCATGGACGTACTCGGGATTTATCCTGATGGCTTCATCGTAAACTTGGATCGCTTCAGTGTAGTTTTCCTGATCTGCGAGAGCGAGGCCTTTGTTATTCCAAGCATTAACATATTCAGGATCGAGACGGATAGCCTCATCGTAGCATTCGATGGCTTCGGTGTAGTTTCCCAACGAGTATAGAGCCCTGCCTTTGTTATTCCATGCATCTACATATTCAGGATCCAGCTTGATGGCCTCATCATAGCACAGAATAGCCTCGTCGTAGTTGCCCAGGTTATAGAAAGCCAGGCCTTTGTTGTACCAGATCCACGCAAATTCGGGAGCAAGCTCGATGGCCACATCGTAGCATCTGATGGCTTCTGTGTAGTTGCCCAGGTAGTCGAGAGCACTTCCTTTCCCATTCCAGGCATAGGCGTACTCGGGATCGATCCCGATGGCCTCGTCATATGCCTGTATCGCCTCGGTGTAGTTGCCCATATGAGACAGTGCTAATCCCTTCCCATTCCATGGAGTTGCCCATTCTGGATCTAATCTTATGGCTTCATCGTAAGCTTCGATAGCTTCAGTATAATTGCCCAAATCAGCAAGTGCAAAACCCTTGTTATTCCATGGAGCTGCCAACTCCGGATCTAGCCTGATGGCCTCATCGTAACATCTGATGGCTTCTGTGTAGTTTCCCAGATCTGCCAGAGCCAGGCCTTTGTTGTTCCAGGGCCACGCGAATTCTGGAGCAAGCTCGATGGCCTCGTCGTAACATCTTATGGCCTCATCGTACTTTCCCTGGGTGTACAGCTCCCACCCCTTCTCGTTCCAATCCGCTGCCAGAACAAACTCGGGATTCTGTGAGGTGACTTCTCCGTAGGTCTTCATGACTTCAGCGAATTCGCTCATCTCATCAGGTGAAATTGCTTCAGCGAATTCGCTCATGTCATAGGGTGGAATGGTTTCGTAGAACAGCTCCTCTCCGGTCTGCTGACCATGCACTGATCCCATGATGATCAAAAGGACCGCAGGAACGAGAATTAGCTTCATAGATCTAAGAGCGTTCTGCGAGGATAAAAATTTATGGATGATATGTGCAGGGCCGCGTATTCACCATCCTCACCGATTGAAGATGATCACCCCTAATAATCTTGGCCCACCGAATTGCAGCCTTTGTGATGTCGATCCGCCAAGGGGCTTTCGCCAGCGACCTGGAGTTTATTCTGTTCTTGGGGATATCGTGAGCGAGAGCGTCTGATTACAAGGTTGGAAAGTTAAGTATATACCCCTTCGGAGCCGAAAAGACCTGGGGAAGACTGAAGATGTTCAGGATGGAGGACGAGATATGACCGGCCCTTTCGATCGCTTATTTGAGGCTCTCATGACCGCCGCCGAGAGGGCGGACGATCTCTTCGGCAGGAGGCGGTCGAGGACTGGCTTGCTGGTGTTTCTGGCGCTTCTGGCGGCCTTGCTTTTGATATACGCTCTGTCGCCGGGTCCCGGGGTCCCAATGACCCCCTGCCCCCCGGACAACATCACCGGGATCGGGCTATCGCCTTCCCTCTGGTGGGTCGGCAGCGGCGCCCGAACGCCTCCCATCTCAAAGGTGGGGCTCGACCCCAACTCGGAGATCAGCTACCAGGTCCTCTTGGGGGCAGCGGGCGAGGAGATGCAGGCGGTGGGGACGGTCCGCGGTGGCGGCGGAGGGTCCGAGAACTTGTTCGTCAATACGACGGCGCCCCTCGCCCCCGGAACCGTCTACCGCTGGCAGGTGGTGGCCGAGAACGCCATAGGAAAGAGGGCAGAGGGCGATGTCTGGACCTTCAGCACCCGGTCCCTCCCCGAGATCGAGAGCTTCGAAGCCGACAGGTCGGCCGTGGATCTGGGCGAGCCGGTAACCCTCCGATGGTCCGTCGCCAACGCGGGCGAGGCGGAGATCGAGCCGGGGGTCGGAGCCGTCCCCCTCCAGGGCGAGATGAGTTTGGCGCCACAGGAGAACGTCACCTACACCCTCACCGCCACGAACTTCGCCGGGACGGAGCAGGCAACCGTCGAGGTTGTGGTCTTCAAGCCCCTTCTCATCGACTCGATGGCCGGGGGCTGGAGCACTATCGAGGACAGGGGGGGATCAGTGGTCAGGGTGATGGAATCTGTTCTCGGGGTCGAGGACAACGCCACCAGGATATCCTACGACTTAGTTCCGAATGGATGGGTCGGGATCACCAAGTCCTTCTCGGCCATCGATGGGAACGGGAGCCTCAACCTAGCCGGGACCGACGGGATCTCCTTCTTCGCCCGGGGGGGCGGCGCCGCCATCGCCCTGGAGCTCCGGCTGGAGGACTCGAGCGGGACGATCAGCAAATTCACCTGGGCTGAGATGACCGCCTCTTCGGACTGGAAGAAGCTGGAGGCGGGATACCAGGAGTTCGGGTGCAAGGCGGCCGATGGGAGCGGATGTGGAGAAAGAGCCTTCGACCTCGGCAACGTGACCTCTGTCATCGTCATCATCTCCGACCGGGAGAGGCGCGAGTTTGGAAGCTCCGGCTGGTTCTCCATAGACGACCTGCAGGCCTTCCACCAGCGGGACGGCGAATCCGGAGCAGAAGGATGAGATAGCTGAAGTGGCGTTGAGGCGGTGCTGAGGAGGCCTCGCCTCTCTTTTCTCCGCTATTCCCTCTGCTCCTCCTTCCCGTCTGCCGATCCCTCCGCCAGGGACTCGGCAAATTTGAAGTAGCCGCAGACGGGCTTACCCAGAAGGACGATCCTGGCCCGGATCTCTTCTCCCTCGACCTCGATCTCCGCCGCCGCCGGTGGCGAGAGGCGGGGCTCGGTGGGGCTTCCCGGAGAGACGAGGAGGTGTGGACCCTCCTCCACCAGGGGCCGGTGAATGTGGCCGAAGACCAGGGCGTCCACCTCCATCTCTCTTGCCAAAAAGTCGGCTCCGGTGAGGTCGCGAGAGTGGGCGGCCCGGTGGACGAGGCCGATTCTCATCCCCTCCACCTCGACGATCCTCCTCTCGGGAAGAGCGGCCTTCAACACTGGTTGGTCGGAGTTGCCACAGACCGCCTCTACGGGGGCGAGGTCAGAGAAGGCCTCGTAGACCTCGAGGCTGACGAAGTCTCCGGCGTGAAGGAGGAGGTCGGCTCCCTCCACTAGATCGATCAGGTTCGCAGGGATCTCAGATCCGAACTCGAGATGAGTGTCGGAGATGGCGACGATCCGTCTCATGCGTGAAGCCTTTTCATCCCCGCTTCTTCGATCCCCAGAAACTCGGCTCCGACGGCGACGACGCTGTTGGTGAATATCGATGCGTTGATCTCGAATATCGGGTACCGATACATGCTGTATTCAGAGACGAGCCAGCTTGTGGTCCTCCGGCTCCCGCATATCTGGTCCATATACTCTTCGGCGACCGGAACGAAGGCGATCTCCTCATCGCGCCCCTTCTCCGCCATCAGCTCCACCAGCTCCGACGATGGGTTTGTGGTTATCGGCAGAACGTCCGCCCCTCTCTTGAAGGCGCTTTTCACCCCTTCCAGGCACTCGTAGGTGTTCCCGCTCCCGGTTATCGGCACGTAGACGTCGCCTATCTGAAAGCTGGGGGTGTTGAAGTCCCTCTCCCAGTAGCTCGTCTTGTTGAGGTGGGTGAACCTCATCTCGAAGGCCCTGGCCACAAGCCCCGACCTGCCCACGCCGCCTATGATGTACCTCCCGCTCCGGGGAAAGAGCCTCTCAAACCATCGGGATAGCCTCTCCTCATCATCCACATGGGAGATGAGCCTGCACTGGCCTGCAAAATCCCTTATGGTGGAGAGGTAGCTCTCACAGGAGTCGTTTCTCTCGCCATCGATCCTCCCCTGGATCTCCTTGAAGACCGCGTTCAGAAAGGCGAGGACCTCAAGCTCGAACTCGGTTCCCATGGGCGAGAGCTTGGAGGTCCTTGTCACGTCCTCGTCGTACTTCGTCTTCCCCTTGATCACCAGGACCGACCCGTTCTCGTAGCTCTCCACAAGCCGGTGGGCAGTCCCCTCCTCGTTGGCGGTGATCAGCCTGATCTCCCCGCCCTGGTCTATTATGTCCTCGATGTACTTGTTCACCGCTGGGGTCTCGCCTGACCCCGAGACCGCGATCCCCATGTTCCTCCTGGTATTCCGGAAGTGTTTCTGGACCGGATCCTCCATGGTGCAGGGGAAGGCGTTGAAGTGGTTGTAAAGGAGCTGGAGAAAGCTGTAGAGGGAGAGGGCGCTCCTCCCGGCCGCGAGGCCGTAGACGAAGTTATTCTCGTCCTTCGGCCTCAAAAACGACGCCAGCGAGTCGGCGAAGGCGTTTACGCTCTCCAGGTCGAGCTTGCCCAGCTTCTCTATAAACGAGCACTGGAGGGCGGTTGCATCTTTGTAAGTGTCGATCAGACCTGCCATACAAGAGAAAAAGTCAGGAGAGGGGAAGATAATAAGCCTTTGCCCAAACCTTCGCCTGAGCGAAAGCCCCACCAGATCTCTGGGCCCTTCCTCTCGTTCCTCTCAGCTAATGATCTCCGATAATCTCCCCTGGTCTCTTGCGAGGTCGATCTCCTGGGCGATCCGCTTGCCGTTGGAGAGGTCCTTCTCGATCAGGTCGGAGTAGGGGGAGCCGCTGATGAAGACGTTGGTTCCGGCGACGATCCGCGCCGAGATCTCGAAGACCTTGAACTTCAGGTCGTCGGTGACGATCGTCTCAAGACAGAAGGGGCCTATCATCCCGCCGAATAGATCGAGTGAGGCCTCGACGACCCTCTCCCCCAGCTCGAAGGCTTTCGGGAGGAGCGATTCCCTCAGGACGAGGGGGATGTTTCCGGTGACGACGAAGCTCGGGAATATCCCGGCAGCTTCCAGCTCGTCCATCGAGCCTATCCTGAATATCTCGTCGGCGTTGCTCTCGACCCTCCGGTCTATCCCCAGCATCTCCAGGGTCCCCTTGCTGAGGGTGTACCCGGCGGACCGGATGGGCGAGTAGAAGTAGTGGATGTAGTAACGTGTTCCCAGGATGAACTCCTGGATGGTGTGCTTTTGGGTGGCGTCTACCTTGCTCAGGTATTCGCCCTTGCTCTTGGATATGAAAAAGCCCTTCCCACCCTTGGCGCCGTGATACTTGACGATAACGGGGCGGTCGATCTCCTCGGGGGTCGCAAACCTCCGCGGAAGGTCGATTCCGGCCTTGAGGAGCCATTCCCTCTCCATCTCCCGGTCGCTCTCCCAGGCGAGGGACCTCCGGTTCCCGAAGGTCGGAACCGGCATGTTCTCGAACTTCTCGGCTCCCAGGTACTCCACCAGCGAGCCGTGAGGTACCACTATGGCGTTCTCCTCCACGAGCCGGTCGCTCTCCTCGAGGAGGGCGGCGTAGCTGTCCAGGCTCAGGAAGGCGTCGGGCTTGGCCAGGGGGAAGGCGTCGTAGAACTTCGGCGGCCGGCCCAGGCATATTCCCAGGGTCTTGAACCCCTCCTTCCGAGCCCCATGAAATATCTGGAGGCTGCTATGAGAACATACTGTGGCAATAGTTAACTCTTTTAACTCATAGTCATCCAAAATTTCTTGTATTTTGCTCTTATCTATCATATCTACAACCTTTGGAACGGAATGACATGAGCCAGGTATACATAAGTCCTTCGATCGGTCCGATGTCTATGATGAAAGATGGTGATCTATTGACTCCACTATTAACTCCGCTATCCAGAAAAAAACCGTTGGTGAGCAATGCTTCAATAAAAAATGCAGTATGCTGATTATATTCGCCACCCCGAAGGGCGGGGATACATCCAGCCGCGTATAGAATAAGTTAAAATATCTTCGAATAGACTTAACATCATGCGCGCTTCTTTCAGGAGAGATACTGCGGAGACGAAGGTCGAAGTCTCCCTGGACCTGGAGGGGTCTGGGAGCATCACTGTCGAGACTGGAGTTTCCCTCCTCGACGAGATCCTCAAGATCCTCGCCACAGCATCGGGATTTGACTTGGAGGTCAGGGCGGATGGAGACATTGCCACGGGGGACCACCACACCGTCGAGGACGTGGCCATCGTCCTCGGTCAGGTCCTGGCCAAGCTGATCGATGCTGGAATAGGAAGTTCCCAAGTTCCCTCCGGAGATGCCCTGGCCTTCGCTGCCGTGCGGTTTGGATCACCGGGATACCGGGAGGAGGTTGAGCTTTCCGGCCATCTCCTGGAGGGTATGGAGCTTCAGAACTTCGGCCACTTCATGAGAACCCTCGCCTACAACGGGAGGTTCACCCTCCATCTCAAGGCTTCGGGAAGCGATGATTGGCAGAAGGTCGAGGCTCTCTCCCTTTCTCTGGGCAGGGCGTTGAGGAGGGCGGCGGCTGACGGCAGGGGGGTTGACGGCTGAGAGATCCGTGAGGGTTTCGTCAATCTGAAAATGGCTATCTGGATTTGAAGATGAAACTTAGATGGAACTTCAGAGTTCACCGTCGCCTCAGGACCTGCAGGAGCCGCTCTGGGTGGGCTCGATGAAGATCTCTGATGTCGCGATGGCGTTGCCGCCTCGGGCGGTGTTGATGGATATGACGATTATGTTTCTGACATCTATATCCATGTAGTTCAAGTCGGTGGGCGCGGATCGGAACTGGCCGTCGCCCCTGACAGTGCTTCCTCTGTCGGTGTTGATGGCCACGACGCCCTGGAAGGTCTCATCATCGTCGGGATCATCGAATAAGGAGAATCCCGTCAGATCGGTGATGGAAGCGCCAAACGTGCTGTTTTCGGTCAGGTCCTCAGGGTTGAATAAGTCGAAGTTCAAAGTCCCTTGCTTGGAAAAATTATCTTGAAAATTCCTGAACTGGCTGAAGGACTCCGGGCGGCAGGGCTCCGCTGTATTGGGGAGATCTCCCTCCCATACGACGGCGCCGGCAGCGCCAAAAATGAGTAGAATGCCCATCAGCGCAAGGCCGACGGGCTTCCAGTTTCTATCCATGATGTTCCTAGGCTCAACAGCTGCAGGGAGTCTGGCTCGTCTTGATGTTCACCTGGTTGTTGGCGACTCCCGCCCCAACGGCGCGAGCGACCTGGTTTCCGGACTGGATGATCTCGATGTTCGCAACCTGAGTGCTTGCAAGATCGTTGTCCTTTCTGTCACCACTTCCGCCATCTTTCAAAAGCTGAGTCTGACCGATCCCCTTGTCAAATAAGGCCCCAGCAACCTGATTCTTCTCAAGGTTGAAGGCGTTCGTTGCTATCGGGTTCGCTTTCGCAAATCCGAAGGTCCATGCCTCCTGGTTGCCCTGCTTGACGAAGTCGAAGTTGATGTTGGCGGGGAACTCGCCAAAGGTCATTGCTCCATCGACGGAGTTCAGGGTTGCGTCCTCACAACAAGGGTCACAACACTGTCCACAGTCTCCAGCCATCGCCGGAGCGGCAAAAAATGCCGCAACCAACACTAATAGCGCTGCAAATTTCTTTATGGTCTCACCCCTTCATTGCGTGTTAACCATATTTAGGTATCGGTCATATTTGTATTTTTTGGTACACGTATTCGGAATTTGGTAGCCTCGAATCTCTTGATGATATCCGCTTGCAACAGCTGATCTCATCCATATCCGCCCGTCCATATTCGACCGGTGACAGAGGCGACGACTCGGAATCGATCCCCTGACCTGGTCCTCCCCAGATCAGATCCCTTCGAGAAATCCGGCCGCATATGTGATGGGGAAACCGGCACCACGCGTGATGGGGAGAGGAGACTCGTGATCGATGGGCTATGATGAAAATAACCGCCCGCCCGGAACCGCAGCTTCACCTGCGTCTTTGGGCGGGCATCTAACAGCAACTCGGTAGGAGCAGCAACTCGGTAGGAGCTTTCAGCTCAGCGGACGCTTTTCGCGCCCGCCTCCAGGATCTCCAGGTTCAGAGGTATCAGCTTCGGCTTCTTGGCGAAGGTCCGCTTGAAAGCTCCGCCGAAGGCATCCCTTGGAAGGCCCAGGTCCCCTTTCTCCATCAGCGCCCCGAACATCGCGGTGTTGGTGGCCTGTTCCACCCCTTTTGAGAGGGCGATCTCCGTCGCAGGGACCGCGATCGCCGCGACCCCCTCCGGCGGCTCGAAGGCTCCGGCCTGGGAGTCGTAGAGGATCAGGCCGCCCTTCTTGACATCCGTTGCGAACTTCTCCAGGGACGGCCGGTTGAAGGCTACGAGGACGTCGGGGTTGTCGACCACCGGGGAGCCTATAGGCTCTCCGGATATGACGACGGAGCAGTTCGAGGTTCCCCCCCTCTGCTCCGGACCGTAGTCGGGGTACCAGGAGACGAACCTGCCGGACCGATAGGCAGCCTGGGCGAGGGCGAGCCCCATGCTCAGGACCCCCTGGCCGCCGAAGCCCGCTATCTTGACCCCCTTGACCTCGAAGCCGGGGTCGGTCAGTACCTCGATCAACTCCTCTCCGGCGAGGCCGAAGATCCCGTCCAGGGAGTCCTTCGAGAAGTCGCTATCCATCCTCTCGATCGGCTCCGTCTCGCCGGATCGGTCCCTGAACCTCTTCAACGGGAACTCCCGTTCCATCTCCTCGTTTATGAACCGCTCAATCCCCCTCACGTCCATCCGCAGGATGGTGGGGCAGGGGGATAGGAACTCGACGAAGGCGTACCCCTTCTTGTCCCTCTGGATCTCAAGGGCCTTCCTCACGGCCCGACGGGCTTTCCGGATATGGTTTATGTTCGAGAGGGAGACCCGCTCGATGAAGACGGGTGCCTTCAGGGTGTCGAGAAGCTCGCAGATGTGGATCGGGTAGCCGGAGTCCCGGGGATCTCGTCCTGCCGGGGTCGTCGCCGTCACCTCTCCCACCAGGGTCGTCGGGGCCATCTGGCCTCCGGTCATCCCGTAGACGGTGTTGTTGACGAAGAAGACCGCCATCTTCTCGCCCCGGTTTGCGGCCTGGACCGTCTCGTTGAGGCCGATGGAGGCGAGGTCGCCGTCCCCCTGGTAGGAGATGGGGATGGCGTCGTCCTCGGCCCGGGATATCCCGGTGGCTATGGCAGGAGCCCTTCCGTGAGCCGCCTGGACGTGGCCGCAGTCGAGGTAGTAGTAGGCGAAGACAGAGCAGCCCACGGGGCTCATCACGACGCACCGGTCCTGGATTCCGAGGTCGGCCATGGTGTCGGCGATGATCTTGTGCAGGATCCCGTGGCCGCAGCCGGGACAGTAGTGGGTGGCCGTCGGGGCGGAGCCCCCTTTCCTCTCGAAGACGTCATAAAATCCGCCGGGTCCGATCACCTTCTCTTTTGCAGCCATTTATGCCACCTCCCTTATCTTCTCGGTAATCTGGTCGCGACCGATGAGGTTTCCTCCGAACCTCGAGACGAGGGCGACGTCTTTGCATCCGGTCGCAAGCCTTATGTCCTCTCTCATCTGGCCGTCGCTCATCTCGACGGAGATGAAGCTGCAACCCCTCTCGGCGAGGGACTTCAGCTCTTCAGCCGGGAAGGGGAAGAGGGTTATCGGCCGAAACAGCCCCGCCTTGATATTCTCTCCTCTTGTGGCGTCGACGGCGGACTTTGCGATCCTGCTGCTGATCCCGTAGGAGACGAGGATCACGTCGGCGTCCTCACACCTGTACTCATCGAACTCGCCCTCATCCTCTCGGATCCGATCGTACTTCGCCTGGAGCTTGAGGTTATGCTCCTCCAGCTCTCGGAAGTCTAGGTCGATGGAGGTGACAAGGTTTCTCCTCGTCTCTTTGTTGCCGCAGACGGCCCAGGAGGTGTCGATCTTCGGCACGACGGCAGTCTCGGGGAAGTTGAGAGGCTCGATCATGTGGCCCAGGACCCCGTCGGCCAGGATGATCGCCGGGTTTCTGTACTTGAAGGCGAGGCCGAAGGCCTTGATGGTGAAGTCGCACATCTCCTGGACGGAGTTTGGGGCGAGGACGATGTTCCGGTAGCATCCGTGCCCTCCGCCCTTGACCGCCTGGTTGTAGTCGGACTGCTCGGGCCCGATGTTTCCAAGGCCGGGTCCGGCTCTCGCGATGTCCACGATGACGCAGGGTAGCTCCGCTCCGGCGATGTAGGATATCCCCTCCTGCTTGAGGCTCATGCCGGGGCCTGAGGAGGCTGCGAGAACCCGGTGGCCCGTGGACGCCGCCCCGTAGACCATGTTTATGGCCGCCTCCTCCGACTCCGCCTGGACGAACTTTCGGCCCACCTTCGGGAAGTACTTTGAGGCCTCATGGAGTATCTCGCTGGCGGGGGTTATGGGGTAACCGAAGAAACAGTCGCACCCGGCGTACATCGCTCCGACGACCACGGCGGTGTTTCCGTCAACTAGTTGGGCAGGCATATCTCACACCTCCTCCTCGAACTTCTCCTTTGTCGGTATGTGTACCTCGATGGCGAAGGGTTCAGGACAGGTATAATAGCAGTTTCCGCATCCGGTGCAGCCCTCCCCCGAATAGACGGCGAAATGGTAGCCCCGGGAGTTCAGCTCGTCCCCGAGCGAAAGGACGTTGGCGGGACAGGCGACGATGCACCTCTCGCAGGCCTTGCACTCCAGGGCGTTTATGACCGGGTAGGGTTTGTCCTTCTCCCTGATCTCGACCCTTCTTATCTTGCCGCTGATCGTCTTCGGAAGCTCCTCCGTGAACTCGACGATCCTCGGGTACTTGTAGGGGGCGGTGATCTTCTTGACGTGGTTTTGAAGCTCAGCCTTCAGCTCTTCCGACGGGGCGTATCCCTTCGTCAGGACCACCGTCGCCTTCACCACCTGCCCCCTCAGCTTATCCGGAACCCCGGTGATGGCGCACTCCAGGACCCCGGGATGGGTGAGGAGGGCGCTCTCCACCTCGAAGGGGCCGACCCGGTATCCCGAGCTTTTGATGATGTCGTCGGCTCGTCCTACGAACCAGAAGTACCCGTCCTCATCGACCCAGGCCGTATCCCCGGTGTGATAGTAGTCGTCGTGCCAGGTGTTCCTCATCTTCTCGGGGTCGAGATGGTAGTCGACGAAGAGGCCGATGGGCCTTCCTTTGTCGGTCCTGATCACGATCTCCCCCTCTTCGCCCACCTCACAGACCTTGTCGTTTTTGTCCACCAGGACGATGTCGTACCCCGGCGATGGTTTGCCCATGGACCCTGGCTTTGGGTCCATCCATGGGTAGTTGGCGATGGCGACGACCGTCTCGGTCTGGCCGAACCCCTCCATCAGCCGCAACCCCGTAGCTTCAAGAAACCTGTCGTATATCGTCGGGTTCAGAGGCTCGCCGGCGGTGACGGCGTACTTGAGGGTCGAGAAGTCGTACTGCGACATATCCTCTTTTATCATGAACCGATAGATGGTGGGAGGAGCGCAGAAGGTGGTGACGCCGTACTTTGCGGCCATCTCCATCATCCGTCCGGCGTCGAACCGCTGGTAGTCGTAGACGAAGACCGCAGAGCCCGCGATCCACTGGCCGTAGAGCTTGCCCCAGACCGCCTTCCCCCAGCCGGTGTCGGCGACGGTGTAGTGGAGGCCGCCGTCCTCGACGTTCTGCCAGTACCGTGCGGTGAGGATGTGGCCGAGGGCGTAGGT
The DNA here is from genome assembly GCA_040770465.1 of Methanothrix sp. Taxonomy (GTDB): domain Archaea; phylum Halobacteriota; class Methanosarcinia; order Methanotrichales; family Methanotrichaceae; genus Methanocrinis. The sequence continues at coordinate 96,830 of JAXGJB010000003.1, forward strand.
CTGGTCGTGGTTGACCATCTTCGGGTTTCCGGTCGTCCCGCTGGTGAAGTAGGCGAGGAGTGTGTCCGAGCTCTTCGTCGCCCCGTCGCCCGACGGCCGCTCAAACTTTGAGGGTGCGGTTTCAACCTCCTTTCTGAAGTTGAGCCAGCCGTTCCGATCATCGCTCCCCACGAAGGCCTTCAGGACCCGGCCGTCCGCAAGCTCCCGGCAGGCTCCGTCCACCTCATCGGGGACGCCCTCTTCCTCGATGCAGACGATCATCTTGAGGTCGGCCTTTCTTATCCGGTAGACGATGTCTTTTGTCTTGAGCATGTGAGTTGCGGGGATGGCCACGGCTCCTACCTTGTGCAGGCCGATCATGGCGATCCAGAACTCGTAACGGCTCTTGAGGGAGAGCATCACCGCATCGCCTTTTTTGATCCCCCGGCACGAAAAGAAGTTTGCTGCCTTGTCGCTTTCGCGCTTCATCTCCCCGAAGGTCATGATCTTCTCCTCGCCCGGATCGTTACACCAGACCAGGGCGATCTTATCGGGGTCGATGTCGGCGTACGCGTCCACCACGTCGAAGGCGAAGTTGAAGTTCTCGGGGACTATTATCTTGAAGTTATCTACGAAATCCTCGTAAGACTCAAAATCGATCCTTGAGACGAACCTGTTCAGTAAAGACGACATTTTTTGTTCCTCTTTCTGCTGTTACATCACCACGACGAGCATCTTCGCAGGCCTGTCGTTTTGAGCCTCCATAGCGTGCCGATACGACGAATCGAAGAATATCGAGTCGCCTTCGTTCAGGACGATCTCATGATCGTGGATCGAAAACTTGAGGGTTCCCTCCAGGACGTAATCGAACTCCTGGCCCGGATGGCTGTAGCCGGAGGGCTTCTCTTTTCTCGGCTCGACGGTGACGATGAAGAACTCCGCCTTCTTGTGAAGGAACTTTCCCGCCAGGTTCTGGTACCTGTACTGCTTCCTCCTCTCCACCTCCACCCCTTCGCCCTTCCTGGTCACCGTGAATACCCGCATCCTCGGCTCTTCGCCGGTGAGGAGCAGGTTCATGTCGACGTCGAGCCTCTGCCCGATCTCGATGAGCTTGCTCGCAGGGATATCGGTCTTCCCCTCCTCGTAACAGGAATAGGTCTCCAGGGGCACCTGGAGGTGCTCCGCCATCTCCTCCGCCGTCACCTTGGACAGCTCCCGCATCTCTCGGACCCGGGATGCGATCTCATCAATCGTCTCCGCCATGCCGATTCACCACGAGAATCACGATATACCTATGGTATATATCCTCTACCACCCGGAGGGGCTGTGATCTTCGATAATAAGGAGACGATAAAAATTGGATGCCGATTTGGGCGTTCTCGGCGGAGCAAGAGGCACGACCTCAACCTATTAATAAACGGCTGCCCTTGATTTATCCCGATATGGAACCTTTCGAGTATCTCGAACATACCGCCGACGTCAAGTTCCGGGCACGAGGCCGGAGCCTGGAGGAGGTCTTCGAGAACGCAGCCCTGGCGATGATGACCTCCATGATAGACCCCTCCACCGTCAGGCTAGAAGAGACCTGGCCCGTCGAGACGGAGTCGGAGAGCCTGGAGGCTCTTCTCTACCAGTGGTTATCGGAGTTGCTCTTCCTCTTCGATGTGGAGCTGGCCGTCTTCTCGAAGTTCGAGGTGGCCCTCGAGGAGGCGGAGGGCAGGTGGAAGCTCTCGGGCCGGGTCGGCGGGGAGAGGGTGGACCCGGAAAGGCATCTCTTCGAGACGGAGGTGAAGGCGGTCACCCTCCACCAGTTCGAGATCAAAAAAGAGGCCGGTGAGGGAGAGGGCGAGGTCTGGACCGCTCAGGTGGTTTTGGACGTTTGAGGTGATCTCATGCTGAACAAGGTTGATGATTACATCTTTGAGGTGCCGATGGACCACCAGAAGGGGATGCATGTGCCGGGAAGGATATTCATCTCCGAGAAGCTCCTCGCGCAGGTGGAGCCGGGAACCATCGACCAGGTGGCAAACGTCGCCACCCTCCCAGGCATAGTCGACTACTCTATGGCGATGCCCGACGCCCATCTCGGCTACGGCTTTCCCATCGGCGGCGTCGCCGCCTTCCGGGAGGACGGTGGGGTGATCAGCCCCGGAGGCGTCGGCTTCGACATAAACTGCGGCGTCCGGATGCTCAGAACCGACCTCGGAGCTAGCGACGTGGCCCCGATGATCTCAAACCTCGTCGAGGACCTCTTCCACGATGTACCGTCCGGGGTCGGGGCCAAGGGGAGGCTCCGGGTCTCCGAGCACGAGCTGGACGAGGCCTTCACCCGGGGGGCGGCCTGGGCGGTGGAGGCGGGCTTCGGCGTTCCGGAGGATCTCGAGCACTGCGAGGAGAACGGGAGGCTTGCGGGCGCAAAGACCGACCAGGTGAGCCTCAAGGCGAGGAAGAGAGGACGGCCCCAGCTCGGAACCCTCGGGAGCGGAAACCACTTCCTGGAGATCCAGAGGGTCGACAAGATCTTCGATGAGCGCCTGGCAGAGCAGTTCGGCCTCTTCGAGGGGCAGATCACAGTCATGATCCACTGCGGATCGAGGGGGGCGGGCCACCAGATCTGTACCGATCATCTCCAGGTTCTGAGCGGAGCGGTCCGAAAGTACGGGATAGAGCTTCCCGACAAACAGCTCGCTTGCGCACCCCTGGGAACGCCGGAGGCGGATAACTACTTCGGGGCGATGGCGGCGGCCGCGAACTACGCCTGGGCCAACCGCCAGATAATCTCGCACTGGACTAGGGAGGTCTTCGAGCGGTACTTCGCCGACGCCCGGCTCGACCTCGTCTACGACGTCGCCCACAACGTGGCGAAGGTGGAGGAGTACACCGTCGACGGCTCGAAGGAGAGGCTTTACGTCCATCGGAAGGGGGCGACGAGGGCCTTCGGTCCGGGGAGGCCCGAGATCCCGACCGCCTACAGAGACGTGGGCCAGCCCGTCATCATACCCGGGTCGATGGGAACCCCCTCTTACGTCCTCTGCGGGAGCCGGGGCGCGATGAGGCTGACCTTCGGGAGCGCCTGTCACGGCGCCGGGAGGATCATGTCCAGGACCCAGGCGAAGAAGACCTACGCCGGGACCGAGGTGAAAGACGGCCTGACCCGGCGGGGGATCAAGGTGATGGCGACCTCTCCGAAGATGCTGGCCGAGGAGGCTCCCGAGGTCTACAAGCCGAGCGGCGAGGTCGTCGACGTCGTCCACCATCTGGACATAGCGAGGAAGGTGGCGAGGGTCGTGCCCATGGGAGTCTCCAAGGGATGAGGCTATGAGGCTATGAGGCTCCGGATCGTCCTGGTGGAGCCGCTCTACGAGGGGAACGTCGGCTCCGTGGCGAGGGCGATGAAGAACTTCGGCTTCTCAGACCTCGTATTGGTCAAACCATGCAAGATCGAGGATTTCGGCCTCGCCATGGCGTCGCACGCAAGAGACCTGATTGAGGGGGCGAGGGTCGTCGACGCCCTCGAAGAGGCGACCTCGGGCGCAAACCTCGTCGTCGGGACGACCGGGGTCAGGGGCAACAGCACAAACCGCCACCTGAGGATTCCGAGCCTCACTCCCCGAGAGCTGGCGGAGAGGCTCGGCGGGACTGCAGGCGAGGTGGCGCTCCTTTTTGGGAGGGAGGACGACGGCCTCACCCGCGATGAGCTTTTGGCCTGCGACGTCGTCGTCACGATCCCCACAGGCAGCGAGTATCCGATAATGAACCTCTCCCACGCCGCTGCCATTCTATTTTACGAGCTATCTTCGGTGCCTCCCGGCGACATCCCCCTGGCGAGCCCCGAGAACGTCGCCCGCCTCCTCGACCATTTCCGGGCCGCCCTGGAGGAGTCGGAGTACTACGAGCACAAGATCGAGAAGACGATGTTGATGCTGAAGAGGATCTTCGGGCGGGCGAGGCTCACCGACCGGGAGGTTCAGACCCTCCGCGGCGTCGTCCGAAACCTCCGATGGGGCGCAGAGCATCTGGGAGGCGATCTGGAGGAGGGGGAAGAGGAGGAGGGCCGTGTCCAGGAAGACGGTGAAGGTGAAGTGCTGCCGGAAAAAAGTTAAGCTTGAGATCTCGGATCTCCAATTCGAGATTCAGGCTTTGACTACGTAGGTCCCGGCGATCTTGTCGTGCCACCCCTGCCTCTTCTTGTCGATGAGGATCCAGATGAAGCCGAGGAGGATCACAATGGCAGATATGATCATGCCGATCCACCGCAGGAAGCCCTTCCCGTATCCTATCGGATATGTCCCGTCGGTCCCGATCAGCTTGATCTTCATCGCCATCATCCCCGGAGTCTGGCCGTTTCCGAAGAAGTAGGTATAGTAGCCGACTGAGACCAGGAAGCCCAATAAGGCGATTATGCTGCTCAGGGCCCCGCCAACGTTCATCGAGGCGTAGCTGAGGATCGATCCGATAACTCCGACAATGATGCTGTCAATCAGGTAGCCTATAAACCTCGACCCCACGCTTGCCAGATCCGGGGCCGTCTCTTTATTCTCGGCGGCAATTTCTGTCTCCATCTTCTCGCACCTCCATGAAATTTCTGCGATACTTAGTTACATAACACTCGTATAAATAATTTTTCTTACTTTGTCCCAGCTGTCGTTTAAGGGCTGTATTTCTTAATTTAACTCGATATGATCGAAGATATTGCTGGGAAAGTTCCTGGTGATCAAATGCCACGTTCTGATTTATGATATAAATTGGGCGGATGTACCCGGATGGTGGAGATCACAGTCTGCCTTCGTCCAGATGGCGGGTCCAGGAGATCTCCTGGACCATTCCGGAGCGTCGTCGGTTACGCCTTCGTCGGTTACGCCTTGACCACGTAGGTTCCGGCGATCTTGTCGTGCCACCCCTGCCTCTTCTTGTCGATGAGGATCCAGATGAAACCAATGTAAAACGGCAATGAAGATACAATTATGCCGACAAATCTGAGAAATCCCTTGCTGTATCCGATGGGATAGGCTCCATCGACCCCGATTAGTTTTATGTTCATCGCTATCATCCCAGGAGTTTGGCCACTTCCGAAGAAGTAAGTGAAGTAAGCGAACTGGATCAACACACTCAATAAGGCTATTTTGATGGCGAATGTCGCATCATTTGAACTAATCGAGAATTGAGTTAAAACTATACCGATGACGTCTAGTATTAGGAAGTCAACCAGCCAAGATATCATTCTAGATCCCACACCAGCTAGATCTAGGGGCATCTCTTCTTCTACTTCTTCCTCTTCCGCGAGAATTTCTGTATTCATATTCCAGCACCTCCAAGAAATTTCGATAATTCTTTATTGCTTGGAGCACATAAATACTTTATCTTGTTTTTCTTAAGTGTCTCAATATCGATCACGTTTCTGGAATAGCTGGATGGGCATAAATCCGATTTATGGGATCGACTGGGAGGATGTACCCGATGGTGAATATATCCGCCAGTTCTCGTCGTAGGAGGCTGGTCCAGGAGATCTCCTGGACCATTTCGGGACGTCATCGATTACGTCTTGACCACGTAGGTTCCGGCGATCTTGTCGTGCCACCCCTGCCTCTTCTTGTCGATCAGGATCCAGATGTATCCCAGTAAAAATACCATCCCCGATATCTCCATCCCGACCCACCGGATGAACCCCTTTTTATATCCGACCGGCTCGACCCCGTCCGCCCGGATCAGCTTTATCTCCACCAGCTTCATCCCCGGAGTCTGCCCGTTGCCGAAGAAGTAGGTGAAGTATCCTATCCCGATCGCCGCCGTGAGGACGTAGACCGCGTAAAAGGTCATCGGGAATTCGCCGCCGGAAATGGCCTTCTCTTCGATCGGGACTCCGAAAAGAAAGGTCATGGCGATGTAAATGATGCTCAAGACCACTGCGTCCACCAGGTAAGACGCCAGCCTCTGCCCGACGCCGGCAAGATCCAGATCTGGACCCACTTTCTCCGCTTGGGGAACTGCTTCATCCATTTTTACCACCAGCAACAAAAGGCCTCTGGGAGCTAATTTCGCCAAGCCGATATAAGTAATTATCACATCGAGAATTTTAAATGAAATTTTTCTGAGGAATGGAGAAGCCCTCTGGGGCTGCCGTTCGAATGACGAAAATTGAAAGAAAAGACCGCTACACTCTACAACCGGGGATCGATCGAAGAGGAAGATTAACGAGGAGGATTAAAGAGAAAAAGATGAGAACGGACCCTGAGAGGTCATACCTCCCAGGCCGCGATCACCTTCTCGATGTTCACGTAGTCTCTTCTTCCTTTGCTCTCCAGGACCAGGACGCCGTCGGCGGAGCCCACCACCTTGCCGCGAAGCCGCTGGTTTCCGTCTCCGCCGAAGTAGACCTCTACATCCTTGTTGTACAGATGCTCGGATATGAATTTGTCCATCATGGATTCCTCACCTCAAAGGAGCTTTTTAGCAATAATGCGGCTTTAAACTAGATATAACTTGTGGTTAAGCTCAAAATATGGCTCTAAAATCCAAAAAAACAAACCAAAATTTAAATCAACTTGATTAAATGATTTTAAGTCGGATCAACCGAGGTTGTTGATCTGAAAATCTTTCTCCAAGTCAAGTTGGGTTTAATGTCTCAAAGGTCGGTAAAAAGGAAGTGGTTCCGGCTAACTGGGCTTAAGTGCCCTCAAATTTCCGTCAATCCAGAGCCGCAAGAGATCATAATCCCACTGGTCTAAAATGGCCATCGAGATACAGAATCGATAGCCTTTTCCGTATCCCATCAAAATTCTGAAAGAAAAGTGCTTGCCATCTAAATCGTCGGTATGCCCTCCAGACAGATATTAGTAGAAAACTATTTCTTGTTCGAATTTCATATGGAGATGTGCCTCAACCAGACACTCGAAACGAAAAGAGATGGTAAAGAGATGGTAAAAATGGACTTTATTGACAAGATACGTGAGTTGTCAGCTCGCATACCAAAGCAGATAGAATTTATCCAGACTGAAGAAGCGACAAAGAACGCGTTGATCATGCCTTTTATCGACGCTCTAGGTTATAATATATTCGACCCAACCGAAGTCATACCTGAATTTAATGCAGATGTGGGGACTAAAAAGGGTGAAAAAGTCGATTATGCCATTTTAATGGATGGAAAGCCGATAATGCTCTTTGAATGCAAATCCTGCGGCAGCGAACTGGATAATGGGCATGCATCGCAGCTTTATCGCTACTTTTCAGTTACAGAGGCCAGATTTGGGGTTTTGACCAATGGGATCACCTACCAATTCTATTCTGATTTGGATGAGCAGAACAAGATGGATTCAAAGCCATTCTTTGAGTTTAACATGCTAGAAATCAAAGAACCCTTCGTAGAAGAGCTCAAAAAGTTCACAAAATCATTCTTTGATCTGGATAACATCCTAACCACCGCGAGCGAACTCAAGTATACAAGAGAAATCGAACGAATCATAGCCGAACAGATGAATGACCCAGCGGACGAATTCGTGAAATTTTTTGCATCGCAGGTCTATCACGGTAGAATGACTCAGCCTGTGAGAGAACAGTTCGCTCAGATCACGAAACAGGCATTAAAGCAGTTTATCAACGATAGAATCAGCGAGAGACTGAAATCAGCTCTAGAATCTACAGATACACCGGAAAAAGATGCACAAACCGAAGGATACCCAGTTCAAAATCCTGTGGATATTGAAGGCGAACGAAAAAGTGGGATCGAAACCACTGAGAGGGAAATGGAAGGATATTATATCGTTAAGTCCATCCTACGAGAGGTCCTAGATCCTAAACGGGTGTCAATCCGAGATACCAAGAGCTACTGCGGAATTCTTCTCGACGACAACAACCGCAAACCCATATGTCGCCTTCGATTCAACAGTTCACAGATGTATCTGGGACTCATCGACGAGACTAAACAGGAAGAAACGGTTCCTATTGGCGACGTAAACGAGATCTATAATTATGCGGACAGGCTTAAAGCAACTATAGGTTATTATGAAGGTCAAGGGGCAACGGATTAGACCGATATCCTGATAGGCCTAACCGGCGGCGATGATACCTTCCTAAGAGAATTAGTGGTGCCCGTTCTTCGGGCATCTCATCCCCACCGTGATTTTTCGTCAATTCGTAGCCGCAAGAGATCCGGAATCCTGCTGGCCTGTTAGGGAAACCAAGACCTGGATCTGATAGCTATCTGGCCCCTCCACCTTTACATCCACGGCCGTTTGGGTCCATCCCTGGGAGGGGCGCTGCGACCGTCAGGATGCCGGGGATGGTGTGATCGACATCGATCCCGCAGGATTTTAGAGCCGGAGATCATCCGGACACCTTTGGTCTTCCGGAGCCCGAGAAGGTCCCCGAATTCCTCCATTCCGTCCTCTCAGCCCGCCTTATGGCGTCCTCCACCGCCTCCCGAATTATGTAGCCGGCCTTGTGGAGGATGGTATCTTTCAGCTCGGGGTCCTGGTCCATGCTGGCGGTGCAGGGGTAGGCGTGGTGTGCCTCGGAGATCCTCTCCCGGAGGTCGGGCTGATCGGTCTCTAGGCCCGTCATCCTCTTTGCGACGTACCAGGTGGAGCCGCACGGCGCGCTGCGGATGACGTTGGCGGCGAGGATCGTCTCCTTCCCCGCCCGGCTTCTCTGGGTCAGGATCTCGATCCTCGGCTCGCCGAAGTGGGCCTTCTTCATGAAGGCCGCGATGGTGGGCATCGCCGGATCGGGGACGAGGGCGCAGAAGGGCTTGGCGAAGGCGGCCTCTAGATCGATCCGTTTCGCCTCCTCGGCGAGCTGGGTCCGAAGCCCCAGTGGCAGCTCCTGGGGCCGTTCGGACCCGCCGATGATCCCACGATACCCCTTTTCTTTTAGCACTGGGAGGAGGCCGAAGATGATGTCTGGGTGGACGTTGACGACGATGGCGACGTCGGCCTCCGGTATGTCCTGAGGGATGTGGGGCTCGACGTCGTCGATGAAGTCGTCGAGGGTCTCAGGGTCGGGCATCTCGATGATCGATACCAGGTCGTCGGCCATGCCGTACTTTCCCGACTTGCAGAGGGTGCAGGCGTCACCGCAGGATATGCAGAAGCCCGAGAAGTTGATCAGGTTGCCGATGAGGGTTCGTCCAAACTCGCCGCTGTAGAAGACCACGACCTTCATGTTCCTCCTCTTTTGTGGTCCATGGTATCTATTCCTTCCTCTCTTCCCTACTCCCCTCCCTATCCCCTCTTCCATGCTCCCCCTATCCCCTCCCTATCTCTTCCCCTCTTCCTCAGATCGCAAAGCCCTCGCCACCAGCTCTTTCAGCCCCGGGACCTCTGCGAGAAGCTCGTCGAGGGAGACCTCCTCTCCACCGACGTCCAGGGCCACCGCCCCTCCGGGCCCCACCGCCACCACCGCATTCGCCCTCTTCGTCCCGGCGAAGGTCGCCGTCTCGCCCCGGACCATCGAGAACGAATGGACTTCAGCCACGGGGATGAGGGCGAACTCGCCGACCTTGAGGGTTTCGTCTGCTCGAAGCGTCCTTCCACTCATCAGGTCGTTCATCCGACCGTCCATTCGACCGTTCATCTGATCACCATTTATCTATAGTTGCGTTTTCGTACAAAAATGGCGAGGGTGAGAGGATGGACGACGATCTCAGCGGCATAGAGCCCCAGATCCTCTGGGGGCATTTCGACGAGCTCAGGAAGATCCCCCGCTGTTCCAAGCACGAGGCGCGGGCGGCGGAGTACGTCGTCTCCGTCGCAAGGCGGCTTTGGCTGGACTGCGAGACCGACGGCGCCGGGAACGTCCTGGTGAGGGCTGCTGCGACCCCCGGAAGGGAGGGGTCGCCAAAGGTCCTCCTCCAGTCCCACCTGGATATGGTCTGCGAGAAGAACAAGGATGTTGACCACGACTTCTCAAAAGATCCCATCAGGGTCGTAGTCGAGGACGGCTTCGTCTCGGCTCGGGGTACGACCCTGGGCGCCGACAACGGGATCGGGGTTGCAGCGGCCCTCACGGTCCTGGAGGACCCCGAGGCGATCCACGGGCCCCTGGAACTTCTCTTCACCGTCGACGAGGAGGAGGGGATGTCCGGGGCGAGGGGGCTTCAGGATGGCGAGATCGAGGCGAAGATGATGATCAACCTGGACACCGAGGACCCCCACGCCGTCTACGTCGGCTGTGCTGGCGGCGAGAGCTCTCACCTCCGACTGCCCGTCAGATGGGTGCGCCCGGCGCGCCCCGACCGGGGCGAGGTGGCGGCCACGGAAGCCTTCGAGGTCGCCCTCAAGGGGCTGAAGGGCGGCCACTCTGGCGTTGACATCAGCCTTGAGAGGGGGAACGCCATCAAGCTCCTCGGCGTCATCCTCTGGGAGGCGGGTGAAAGGGTCCCCTTTTGCCTTGTGTCCATCAGGGGTGGGGAGAAGCACAACGCCATCCCTCGGGAGGCGGAGGCTCACGTCGTCCTGCCTCGGGATGGGGCTGAGGAGTTTCGATCTCTGGTGGAGGCGGCCGGGCGTGCCCTCCAGGAGGAGTACCGCACGGTGGACCCAGATCTGGCGGTGGAGGTATCGCCCCTTTCCCCTCCTGAAAGGGTCATGACCCCTGAGGACTCAAAGCGGGCCGTCGGCCTCATCATGACCCTTCCGAACGGGATCCTCCGCTGGAGCCCCGAGATCCCCGACCTCGTCGAGACCTCGACGAACCTCTCGGTCGTCTTCACCGAGGAGGACCACATCTTCCTCCAGCTCGCCTCCCGATCGTCATCGGGGGTCGGCCTGAAGACGACGACCGGAAGGATCCGGGCGGCGGCGGCTCTGGCGGGGGCGAAGGTCGAGAGGGGGGACAGCTATCCGGGAAGGCTTCCAAAGCTCGACTCAAAGCTCCTCGCAGCCTGCAAGGCCGCCCATCGAGGGCTATTCGGCCGGGAGCCGGAGGTAAGGTCGATTCACGCCGGCCTTGAGATAGGGATCATCGGTGAGAAGTTTCCGGATATGGATATGGTATCTCTGGGAACGACGATCGAGCACCCCCACTCTCCGAACGAGAGAGTGAAGATCTCGGCGGTGGAGGAGTTCTACCGGTTCGTCCTGGCGGCGCTGGAGAAGGTTTCGGAGAGGGTGGGGTAAAGTCCGAGGAGGTGAATTGGAGGGGGGGCGGAAGTCGACGGGCTCAAGGAACACCAGGTCCGGACGGCGGAGGAGCTGGACGCGCTCCTCCCGGCGGTGCTGGAGGGGGCCTTCCGGGGCCAGCTCTGATCCCGCGCCGCCGGGCGGGGCGGCCCAGGCGAAGGCGCCACGAAGACGGGCAGGGGAATGAAACTAAAGATCTGAAGTTGATGAAAATCTCTATATGATCTTAAAACCGTATTAGAAGGCGGAGGTTATGTTGTGGGTGCAAAGATCTCGATTTTGTTCGTAATCGGCATTCTGGCATCGGTCCTGCCCGTCTACGGTGGGTCGCTGTTGGCCCAGTGGTCTATCGAAGACCAGGCCAGCGGCATCGCCGTCGGTCCAGGCGGCGAGGTCTACGTAAACATCAACCAGAATTACAAAGTAGTGAAGTATTCGTCCGAGGGCGAGATGCTGACGGAGTGGTTCCTGGAGGGCGCGGCAAACGGAATCGCCACGGGACCCGAAGGCGAGGTCTACGTAAACATCAACCAGAATTACAAAGTAGTGAAGTATTCGTCCGAGGGCGAGATGCTGACGGAGTGGCCCCTGGAGGGCACAGCAAACGGAATCGCCACGGGGCCCGAAGGCGAGGTCTACGTAAACATCAACCAGAATTACAAAGTAGTGAAGTATTCGTCTGAGGGCGAGATGCTGACGGAGTGGCCCCTGGAGGGCACAGCAAACGGAATCGCCACGGGGCCCGGTGGTGAGGTCTACGTAAACATCAACCAGAATTACAAAGTGCTGAAGTACTCGTCCGAGGGCGAGAAGCTCGCAGAATGGGACGTCGACGGTGTTATTGAGACAAACGGCATCGCTGTCGGACCTGGGGGCGAGGTATACGTAACCATCAACAACAACCACAAGGTGGTGAAGTATTCGTCCGAGGGCGAGCTGCTGGACGAATGGAACGTGGATGGAGTGATGAACGGCATAGCCGCGGGGCCGAACGGTCTCGTTTACATCACCTTCACAAACCGTATGATTCAGGTCTTTGGGGCCTGATCAGGGACTATTCGATCCTCTTAGGCAGATCGACCATAAGACGACCACAGCCACATGCGCCACTGCTGAAAGAAGAGATCCCCAGATCGGCCGGGGACGGGCCCCGCTCCACGGATGCGAGGCCCGCGATTTCATAATTTTCGTCCTAATTTCTCTAAGTGCCTTTTCCTTCCCCATATCTTCTCCAGCTCCGCATCGTCGCTCGCCTCGATGAGCTCCAGCCCCAGGTCGACAGGCTCAAGAGACATCAGGTCCGGACGGCGGAGGAGCTGGACGCGCTCCTCCCGTCGGTGCTGGAGGGGGCATTCCGGGGCCAGCTCTGATCGGCGCCGCCCGGCGTATTCTATCCATCTTATAAATATATTGAAATCTGCAGCGCGTTTCGATAACTCATCTATCGTCCTTTCTATCTATCAGTCGGATATGACCTATCGTCGCGACGATAGAATCTTTAAGATTGATTTATAGGCCGTCCCCCTCATCGGACCCGGAGACTTGAATTTTAATAGGTCATCCCTGGCGAATTTGACCCTATCCCAGCCGCAGGATTCTATGTACCTCATCAGGATTCTGGGGGTTATCTCCCTTGTTTTGTCTCCGGATGGCGACGAGCTTCGGGTCACTGAAGATCCCCCCCAGGGCCAGAAGTGCCCACAAAGCCAGCAGAGTTCACAGTGCCGGCGGAGAGGCATTTTGTGATCTTCGAATTAAATATTATATAAAATGTATTCTCATATTGTTTTAAAATTGCCGTCCGATCTCGACAGGTTCTATGCTGAAATTTTGGCAGTTTTCCGCTGTCAAAACTGAGGATGTTTTTCATATCGATGTCGCACTCGCGTCCGCAATTTCCACAGCTTGCGCCGTCACGCCTCCCGCGGAATGCCACCGCTAAGATGCTGGCTGTTCTCGGGTCATCTTGGCGATTCAGGAGGGCGAGTTTCATCCGATTACCCAAATCCTTTTTGGATGCTAAATCCGCCCTCCTGCTAAAAAAGATTGCGGCCATATGGGCGACCTGCTGTGGGCCGACGACAACAATTATATAATTTCAATATTATAACCCAGGCGGCGCAAAAGCCGGGGCAACCCACCTTCCCCTTCATTCTTCGCCTCCAGGCATTGCCGATAAACCGCAGATATATTGCCGATAAATTGCCGATAAATCGCGGGACCGCCCTCGCTTCGAGGTGTCAGCCACCACCAGCCAGCCGTCCTCGATCCACCATCGGGCCAGAGAAGTAGCGATGGTGAAGGCTCTCCCTGCGAGTTCCGTGGATATTCATCTCTCCTCTGACCGAATCCTCTTCGCGGGTCAATTTCAGCTGCAAACCGGTGGCAGTTCTGTTACAGTTCTCTGTATGCAATGCTCCGGTGTCGCACGTAAAATACGACGATCTCCCGCGCCTCGTGGTCTATCTTGTATATGATGCGGTAATCGCCAGCTCGAACCCGATAGAAACCTTCAGTGCCGTAAAGCTTTCTCGCTCCCCTGGGAATGGGATCGAGAGAGAGGCTCTCAATGCCCTCCAGGATGTGAGATGCTCTATCCTTTGGAAGTTTCCGAAAGTCCTTCTCCACGCTGGCTTTGAAGGTGATGGTATAGTCGCCCATTCGCCATCACAGGCGTCTCTTCATCTCTTCCAAGCTGATGCACTTCTCGTCTTTCCGGTCAGCGATCACCGAGAGATCGTGAAGATCCTCCTGCAGCTTTTCGTACTCGTCCAGGGGGAGGATGACCGCGACCTTCTGGCCTTTCTCATCAACTACATACTGCTCTGCAGCGCCCAAGGGACCACCTCAATACAGGTTAGTATGTTTCTCTCGGTATAACCGGTTTTCGTGGTTGGAGGTCGACATGCTTGAATCAAACGCGGGATGTATTCATCGCCCTCGATCCGGGTGGTGTGGTGAGCCGATGGGCGCGGGCCCGGCGGCGGAGCTTTCGCCTCCGCGGCCAGGGGGGGGGTCTCGGCTACCACCGCTCTCGCGGCCTCGATCTCCATCAGGGACCGGGCTATGGCGGGGGTGATGACGCGGTGTTTTGCCTCTCAATAAAATTGACATGGGGCTTGTAATCGAATGCCCCTTCAGAAATCAAACTTAAACGGCCTCTACTCGAACCTTTCCTATGAAAAGGCTCTCTTCGACTGGAGCAGCCATCTCTTCTTCCTTCAGGGCCATGAGATGAGCTTCGATGGCCTCCTTGGTGTTTTTAAGGGTCTCATCGATCGTCTCCCCCTGAGAGTAGCAGCCCGGAAGCGCAGGAACTTCGGACCAGTAGCCACCTTCTTCAGCCGTGTGTATCAAAATCGTATATTCCAAGATCTATCACCCCTTCAAGAGCCCGATAAACTCGTTATCATCCATTCCAGCCTTTTTAATGACAGATTTGAGAAGGCCTATCTTCAGATCGCCGGAGATGGGAATGGTAATGATCTGCCCGTTTGGCATCTTGATATTAACATGGTCGCCTTTACCGCGGCGAACAACTCCTCCCGCCATGACAAAGGCTTTGATGGCGTCTTTCCCACTCACGTTCCGAAGTTGGCTCACAACAAATCCACCTTTGAACCGCGCAATTAACAGATCAAATCTTTAAGACCTTTTTATACATGTATCTTTCGGGAGACCCGGACCGATTAAATATTCAACGCCAACTGTCGACAACGTTCAGCATAGGATTATTCTCGCTTGGGCGGACCTTTCAGCAGACCTCCGCCCCTTCCTCCTCCCCCGCTTCGATCGCTGCGAGCTTCTCCAGCACCGGCCTCGTCGAGACCGAGTTCATCGATAGCCCCAGCTCCTCCGCGCCGAGGCCGAGGGCGAGCCCCGTCATCTGGGTGACGTATAAAACTGGCAGTCCGATCTCCTCGCCGAACTTCTTCTCCAGGATCGGCTGGTTGGCGTCCAGCATCAGGTGGCATAAGGGGCAGAGCGCGACGACGAAGTCTGCGCCCGATTCCTTGGCGTTCCGGAGTATTCGGATGAGGGTCTCGGCGGCGGCCTCCTCCTCGGGCATGAAGATGGGGCCGCAGCAGCACTTCATCTTCAGCCGGAAGTCCGTCGGCTCCGCGCCCAGGGTCCTGATCAGGTTTTCGAGGATCGAGGGGTTCTCGGGGCTGTCGATCCCGCCGCCGGGGCGCGTCAGAAGACAGCCGTAGTAGGGGGCTGCCTTCAAGCCTCCCAGGGGCCGGACGACGAGGTCCTCGGGGTCCTCGGCCTCGCCGAGGGCTCCTGTGATCGTCTCGATGACGTGCTCGACCTCTTTTTCTTCTTCGTACTTTTTCTCCAGGGCCTCGTTCACCTTCTCCCGGACTTTTCGGTCTTTGAGCCGGATCATCGCCGCCCGGAGCCTGCTGTAGCAGATCGAGCAGGAGGTCATCACCGGAAGCTCGGTCCTCACCAGGTTTCTTGCGGCAAGGGCCGTCGAGACGACCTCGTTTGAGACGTGGGTTGCGCCGCAGCAGTTCCAGTCGTCGATCTCCTCAAGCTCGACGCCCAGGGCCCGGCAGACCGCCCTCGTCGATATCTCGTACTCCCTTCCCGTCGACCGGGCGACGCATCCGGGGTAGTATGCGAGCTGCTTCATTTCGCGGCCTCCTCTTCCTCTGTTTCTTCGGCCTTCTTCGGCTTTCCTTCGTCGTCGCCCAGAAGCTCGAAGATCCGCCTCACCTCCTTGGTCCCCTCGATCCTCTCGCCCCTCGCCGCCTCAAAACTCAGCTCGATCTTCCCCTTGGGGACGAGCTCAGCGCCGAAGGCCATGATCTGGAGCGCCGAGCTGGGGTTTCTGATCATGTACTCGGCCGATAGCAGAACCTCCGATATCCGGCCATAATCCCGTATCTGGCGGCCGAAGATCCCCTCGAAGACCGAGTCTCTGCACTTCAAGCCCTCTTCCTCGTAGATCGTCTTGAGGGCGGCGACGACCGCCATAGGCCTGATACTCCTCGGGCAGCGGACGGTGCAGAGGAGGCAGGATGTGCAAAGCCAGATCGACCTGCTCGATAGAGCCCTCTCCTTCTCTCCTTCGAGGACGAGCTTGACGAGCTTTCGGATCGGCACATCCATCAGGGGGGCTGTGGGGCAGCTTGCAGAGCAGGTCCCGCACTGGATGCAGGTTTTGACCTCGTCTCCGGCGAGTTTGAGGACTCGATCTCTGAACATCTCTTCCTCGGGCGTCATCGTCGAGGTCGTGTCCTCCGTCGTCTCCGTCTTCATTGCCGTATCCGTCATTTTCCATCACCCCCCTCTGCCGAAGCCTTCGCTTTCGCCTTCTTGATCCGCTCGCTGATCTTCTCGCTCGCCTCAATGATCTCGTTTCTCTCCCAGACGAACCTCACCTTCGGCTTGTTGATCACAGCCTCCACGTCCGCGAGGGCCTGGTTGATCTTCGAGAGGAGGTCTGGGTCCCTCTCGGGAGCCTCGATCTCGGCTATCGGCGGCTTCTCGATCTGGGGCGGCTCGACGATCCCCGAGAGGTCCGGCCGCTTCCTCGACTTCGTTACGATCGTTGAGATCGCCTCCTTCCACTCCTCCGCCCAGGGGGTCTCCAAGACCTTAGTTGTGGAGACGCCGGTCCGGTCCACCTCCACGGCGAAGCAGTGACAGGAGTTGGCGCAGGCCCCACAAAATATGCACTGATCACGTTCGACCTTGATCTTGCCGTCTTCGCCTACGTACCAGCAGTCGGCGGGGCAGACGTTGAAGCAGGCGTGGCATCCCATGGGGTCGCAGAGGGGAAGCTGCTTCTCGACGAGCCTTATATCCCCCTCGAAGGGCTTTGTTATCTCCATGGCGTCATAGGGGCAAACGAGAAGACACCTGCCGCAGCCGATGCACTTTTCCTGGTCGACCTCGATCTCCCCGAGAAAACGGAACTCTTCCTCCAGCTCCAGAGGCGTCCCCTCTACTTTGATCGCCTCCTCGGGACAGATCCCGACGCAGAGGCCACAGTGGTCGCAGAGATCCTCGTCGACGAGGAGCTGCTCGAAGGGGACGAGATCCGTCGGGGTGGGATCCCTATCCTGGAGAAGGAAGGCCTCGCAGAACTTGGCGCATTTTCCGCATAAATTGCACTTCTCGGGATCGACCTCGATCTTCCCCTTCCCCTCTCCTTTTTCTTCCTCCCGGAGGGGGCCGAAGACGTCCCTCGTCGGGAAGAATACGACGGTGATCGCCTCGGTGGGACAGACCGGCTCACAGAGGGCGCAGGGGAGGCACCTCTCGTTCGGCTCGGCTTCGGAGACGAGGTGTGGGTACTCTTCCATCTCCCGATAGTCCTTGTCGTTGGCGGTCATCCTGTAGGCGTCTACGGGACAGAAGGCGGCGCACATCCCGCAGAAGACGCAGGCTTCGAGGTCTATCAGGACCGGCGGCGCGTCAAGGCCCGTGGCGATCTCGATGACGGGGCCGAGGGAGAGGGCCTTTGTGGGGCAGAGGGCGACGCAG
>JAXGJB010000004.1:0-111116 GCA_040770465.1 Methanothrix sp.
TTTCGTATCCGTCGCCATGAGGTCCGACTTCGACCCCGGAGGAGCCGCCCTGGAGTTCGTCGACACCCTCGGCGACTTCTCCGCGGAGGTCTATCGGGGTGGCGAGTGGCGGGGTGCGGGGTTCGGGGACGTCCGGAAGGTGGACTTCGGCCCGCCCCTGGGAACGAAGTCCTGCTACCCCCTGACCCTGGCGGAGATGGGAGATCTGCCGGAGATGCTGGGAATCGAGGAGCTGGGGGCGTACGTCGCGGGGCTGAACTGGTTTGTCGACTACCTGGTGACGCCGCTCGCCTTCGTCCTCGGCAGGGTGAAGAAGGGGCTTGGAAGGCGCGAGCTGGCGAGGCTCTTGGTTTGGGGGTCGAAGAGGTTCACCCCGCCCGGAGAGGCGGTCGCCGTGGTCCTGGAGGCGGCAGGTGAGAAGGACGGCGCTGAAGTTTTTGTCAGGTTGAAGGCGAGCCACTCCGACGTCTACGAGTTCACCGCCATGCCTGTCGCCGCCTATTTGAACCAGTATCTGGACGGCTCCATCAAAAAGCCCGGCCTATCGATGATGGGCCACCTGGTGGAGCCGGAGAGGTTCTTCGGTGACCTGGAGAAGATGGGGGCGGAGGTGGAGATGACGGTCCGGCCCAGGTGAGAATAGATGCTCATAAGAGACCTCAGAGACTGTTCACGGCTCTTTGCCATCGACGGGACCGTGATCTGCGAGCTTCTTCATCCCGGCCGGGAGGATGAGGAGCTCTTCATAGGCTACAGCCTTGCCCACGCCCGGCTCGGGCCTGGGAAGGCCTCAACCCCCCACCGGCTGAAGACCTCCTCGGAGGTCTACTTCATCCTGGAAGGTCGGGGCAGGATGAAAATCGACGGCGAATCGTGCGATGTGGGACCCGGCCAGGCGATATACATCCCGCCGGGATCGATCCAATTCATAGAGAACGCGGGCGACGGCCCCCTCGTCTTCCTCTGCCTGGTGTACCCGCCATGGCGGGAGGAGGACGAGGAGCTGATTCAACCCGAAGATCGCCCCGGCAGCCGCCGGAAGGCCTGAAGCTCTTATTTTCGAAGACCTCCTGCGGATCATCAAACCGACTCGTCCATCTCCATGATCCCGAAGACATTCCCCTCGGGGTCCCTGCAGCGGACGAAGCGGCCGATCCCCGGCACGGTCATGATCTCGGTGAGGACCTCGCCTCCGTTCTCGGCGACCTTGGACATCGAATCCT
This sequence comes from Methanothrix sp., assembly GCA_040770465.1. Classification (GTDB taxonomy): domain Archaea; phylum Halobacteriota; class Methanosarcinia; order Methanotrichales; family Methanotrichaceae; genus Methanocrinis. The sequence continues at coordinate 1,224 of JAXGJB010000004.1, forward strand.
CCAGGCTTGAGACCTCTACGGTGTTCGTCGTCCCCTCCCCCGAGCTCTCCCGGATCTTGAGGGCACCGTCGATCCCGGGCCCATCGCCGGTGTAAGCAAGCCAGTAATCGAAGGGCTCCCAGCGCTCCAGCTTCCAGCCGAAGACCTCGGAGTAGAACCTGACTGCCCGCTTCGGGTCATCGACCGGTATCTCGAAATGGATCACTCGTGGCATAGAATATCTTCAGTTTTTGAGAAGAGATATAGATGACGATCAGAAGGCCAAAACTCCTGAAATACGAACGTCATTGAACGTCATTTTAGCTCTTCGGCCAGGATCTCGTAGAATTTCTCTTGCGCCCTCCTCTCGATCCACGGAACATGGCCGCACCGCTCCAGGAGGACGAATCTGAAGCTCTTCAGAACGGCCGAAAGAGGGCTGCTGACCCCCTCTGCGGGATGAGGGTCGTATTCTCCGTGGATCGCCACCACGGGGCACTCGATCCGTTTTCCAAGCTCCAGGAGCTCTCCGGTCCTCCTCAACTCTGCCGCCTCCTTCCAGACGGCTTGATATGCGTCCGCCCGGAGATCGACCCGGAGATCAATGTTTGCGGTTTCGGATATCGCGGGGTCGTACGAATCGGCCTTCGAGAAGAGCGTCCCCATCCGCGCAAGGGCAGAGCTCTTATCTTCAGAATCGGCGTCGGGGCTTTCCAGTATCCAAACGATCGACTCGACCTCCGCCCTTTCCCCTTCGCTAAGCCTGCTCGATCTCGTCTCTGCGATGCTGGCGGCGCGCCTCTCCTCGAAGGGGCCGCTTCCGACGAGGATCAGCTTTCTGACCATTTCCGGATATTCGGCGGCAAAGATGAAGCTGAGCCACGCCCCCCAGGAGAAGCCGACGAGGGTTATGGGCAGGTCGCCCGCCGTCTCGAGGGCCGTCTTCAGCTCTTCGACCTGCCCCTGAACCGAAGTCGCCGTCTGTAGGGGTTCCAGGACTCCCCACTTCTTTGATAGCTTGCGGGCGACCGGGGCCATCTCCCCCCGAGCCCCGGGGCCTCCATGGACGACGGCAACGCCGTAGGGGGGGTTTCCGTATCTTCTGAGATCAATCATCAGATCCTCTAAAGTTCACCGCGTGCCCTCAAGATCTTCCTGTAGCCTTCTTTCGGGTCGCGTTCTTTCGAGTCGCTTTCCTATTTCCATCGCCGCCAATAACCCCGTCGAGAAGGCGGCCTGGAGGTTGTAGCCGCCGGAATCGCCGTCTACGTCCAGGACCTCTCCGACGAAGTACAGCCCCGAGACGAGCTTCGACTCCATCGTCTTCGAGTCCACCTCCGAGAGGTCGACCCCGCCCCTGGTGACCATCGCCGAATCGAAGCCTCCGACCTCCTCGACGATCATGGGAAAGCCGGATAGTCGGTCGGCAAGATCGATCCTCATCCGCCTCGTCATCGAGGCGCATTTGAGATCCTGTGGAATCTCCAGGATCTCCAAGACTTTGGCCGCGAGCCTGGCGGGGATCTCAAGCTCCGCGAGGACCGACCTCAGGTTTCGGCCGCCCTCCTCCTGCGACCTGGCCAGAAGCCACCCCTCAATCTCCTCCTTCCTCCAGGCCCCAGCAAACGATACCCTCAGGACGTCCCCAGACCGGATATCCCTGGAAAGGTCGAGGATCCCCGGCCCCGAGATCCCGTCGTGGGTGAAGAGGACGTCGCCTGTGTGCTCTTTGCCCTTCTTGCCCCTGAAGATCGAGATCCTGGAGTCGGGAAGGGAGATCCCGGCGAGGTCGGAGAAGGGGCGATCTCGGATCAGGACCGGGGCGAGGGCGGGGCCTACCTCGGCGATGGAATGGCCGAGGGCCTCTGCGAAGCTGTAGCCGTCGCCTGAGGAGCCGGTGGCTGGATACGACCGGCCGCCCGTGGCGATGACGAGGGTGCGTGACCGGTAGGTCTCATCCCCGCAGACGACGAGAAACTCATCCCCCGATCTCTCAATCGACGTAACAGCCTTGCCGCAGGCGATCTCGACATTTCGGGCCTCGCACTCCGCAAGAAGTACGTCCAGAACGTCCCGAGCCTTCTGGGTCACGGGGAAGACCTTCCCCCCCTCCAGCGTGATCATGGAGAGGCCTCTTTCCTCGAAGAAGGCTATAAGGTCGCGGTTCGTAAATCCCAGGATGGCTGGCCGGAGGAAGCGGCCGTGGTCGCCGTAGTGGTCGAGGAAGGATCTCGCCTCGCCGTCGTGGGTCAGGTTGCATCGCCCCGATCCCGAGATGAGGAGCTTTCGGCCGGGGGAGCTCTTCTTCTCCAGGACGAGGACCTTTCGGCCCCCGCCTGAGGCGTGGGCGGCGCAGAATAGGCCGGCTGGGCCCGCTCCGATGACGATGAGATCGAATTCTCTCGGATTTCCATGAGGGGACATCTGATTTGCTTTTTGTCTTAGTGGTATAAATCAGCATCAAGATCTATCCAATTCGGAGCTGCGGGATCTGAACGCCCTCCAGCCGATGGGCAACCCTTTATCCCTGATCCACCACCAAAAAGGTCTTTCAAACCGGATCAGAGAGGTAAACAGGTGTTCTGCGAGACGAAGACGACCCAGATCATCGACCGCGACGGAGAAGAGCCCCCGTCCCTGAGGACGATCCTCACTTTGGAAGAGGAGATCAGAAGAAGAGCCGATCGGATCGGAGAGCTTCTCCTGATCGAGGTCGTCCGGGCCGGCCCCGACGGGATGGAGTGCGACCGGTTCGACCGCGAGGACCCACTGCCCTTCAAAATCGACCCGCCCGACGGATCATCGCCGGGCGCCTCCTGGCATCTCACCCTCACCTACGGCGGGCCCCTCGGCGACGCCCTGGGCAGTCGGGCCCGCTGGTCCGAGACGGGCGAAGTCGCGGCCGAATGCGTCATCGACACTCTCGGCCTCGCCGAGGCCCTCGCCTCCGGCAGGCTTGCGGCCTTCTTCGAGGAGACCGCCGACTTGCTGGAGTCTGAGGTCCGGCCCCAGGGGCTCGCCACGGCGGACCGGATCGGGGAGGCGGCCTTGCTCTCAAGGGATCTGGCCGTTGATCTTCAAAGATGGCGGGGGCTTGGACTTGGAGGGGGCCGGAAGATGGATGAAGATACGGGAGGGGATGGCGATCTGCGGAGCTGAGCTACCCGACTCCCTGGAAGATCTCCTTAAAGAGGGTGAGTGTGAGGAGGAGCTGAAGGAATCGAAGGAGAGGAAGAAGAAGGCGAAGAAGCAGAAGTAGGTGGCGGTGGAAGAGAAGGCGGAGAAGCGAGATGTGCTGAATTAGAAGGAGAAGAGGAAAAAGATGGTCGAGGATGGAGGACCCCCGGAAGCGGGCCCCTCGGTCGCCCCCGCCAAATAGATAGCTGAAGGCGCTTTAACTGTTAAGTCGAAGCTCGATCCTGCCGGATCACTTCCAGGAGGATGCGGAGCGGTCTTTTTTTCCCTTCCCCCAGACGGCTGCGGTCATGATGATCAATATCATGCCCGAAAGCTCGATCAGGGGCTCCACGGCCAACTTGTTCGCATCGCTGTACACGGCGGCAAAAAGCAGCAGAACGCTGCCCGCGATGAGGGGATACCGAAGCTGATGAGCATTGATATATCGGCTGATAAAGATCACCGGCCTTCGCTCTCGCCTCTCTGATGACGCCCTCCGAACCTTCAAACGGCGTCTTTGGGAAAGGGGAAGCGAGGGGTGGATGACATTCTGCGCCTATAAAAGTTGTGGTCCAAACCCTGACTTTCAGATCGCGAGCATCCTCTCGATGGCGCCCCGGGCCCGGTCAGCGATCTTTTCGGGGACCACCACCCTCGGCTCCAGAGTTTCGAGGGCCGCGAGGACCTTCTCCAGGGTCGTCTTCTTCATGTCCACGCAGACCGCCCTCTCGCTCAAGGGGTAGAACTCCTTATCCGGGTTCTCCTGCTTCAGCCGATAGTTCATCCCCACCTCGGTCCCGATGATGAACTCCCGGGCTCTGCTCTCCTTCGCGTGCCTTGCGATTCCCGAGGTGCTGTAGACACGGTCGGCGAGGTCGATCACCTCGGGCCTGCACTCGGGATGGACGAGAAGCTCGGCTCCGGGATGGAGGGCCCGAGCCCGCCGGACGTCTTCTGGGGTGTAGCGGTCGTGGACGTAACAGTAGCCGTCCCAGGTTATGATCTTCTTATCGGAAAATCGGGCGACGTACCGTCCCAGGTTTCTATCGGGGACGAAGAGGACGGTATCCTCTTCGAGGGATGCTACCACCTCGATCCCGTTGGCGGAGGTGCAGCAGATGTCGCTTTCTGCCTTGACCTCCGCTGACGAGTTGACGTAGCAGACGACGGCGGCCCCGGGATTTTCGGCCTTGAACTCCCGGATCTGCTGGCCCGTTATCATATGGGCCATGGGGCAGCCCGCCCCGGCCTCGGGCATGATCACCCTCTTTTTGGGTGAGAGGATCGCGGCGGTCTCGGCCATGAAGTCGACGCCGCAGAATACTATCACCTCAGCCTCCTCTTGAGCTGCCGCCCGGGATAGCTCCAGAGAGTCGCCCCGCAGGTCGGCGACGTCCTGGACCTCGCCGGGCTGGTAGTTGTGGGCGAGGATGACTGCGTTCTTCTCCTTCTTCAACCTCGAAATATCGTCAGCGAGCATGATTGGAAGCCAGTGATGACGGGTTATCTTTAAAAACACATCCCTTGTCCGCGGGAAGGAGACCTGCAAAAGGTGACCTGCAAAAGGTGCCTTTGCAAAGAGGCCGCAAAGAGGCCGCAAAAACGGTCGCAAACTATCGATTCATTCCGGGGAGGTCTTTCTCCTCTGCCTTTCGTCCTTTCGCCGCTCAGCCCTGTACTCCTGGATCATCCCCTCAAGCCACTCTGTCTTCTGTTTCGCGTCCCGGACCTGCTTTCTATCCGCCCACCGGGCCAGCTCCCTCTCCAGATCCTCGGGATCGATTATGGGAACCCCAGAGACCCTCCTCGCCGGCACCTCCCGGCTGGAGACGACGGGAACGCCACCGTCCATCAGGTACCCCTCCACCGACGGCTCCATCTCAGTCTCGACGATGACCGCCTCGACCCCCGCATCGATGAAGAGGTCGGCGGTGTTGGGGCCGCCGCCGCTGGCGTCCAGCAGGAGGATGACGTCACCCCTGCCGATGCCGAGCCGATCCGCCGCCTCGAGGATCGCCTCCCGGGAGAAGGAGGCTACCTCCTTGACGGGTCTACCAACCGCCTCCTCCACCAGCTCTTCGGCCTTCTTCTCTCTTTTGAGCCTCGCCTTCAGTTTCCTGTTTACCTTCCTCTCCTGCCGGAGGAGGCCCCGGAGCCTCGCGATCTCCTTCTCTCTGATCCGGATCTCCTGGTCCCTTTTGATCTCCCGGCGGGACTTGTCCATCAGCCTCTCGATCTTCCCCTCCAGACGGCGGCGGGTCGCTTCGCCCGCGGCGATCTGACCTTTCAGCTCCTCATTGTACTCCTTCAGCCGCCGGATCTGATCTTGCTTTCGCCTGCTCTCCGCCACCAGTGATGCGAGGTCCGAGTCCGCCGCGACCGCCGCCCCGACCGCTCTTTGTCCCGCCGTCTCCTGGGGCGGCGGCTCCGTCATCCCCGATATCGCCTGGTCTATGGATAGACCCCTCACCACCAGGGCCTTAACCTCCTCGGGGTCGAGGTCGGGGGGGCACTTCTTCTCGACCTGCTGGAACTTGTTCTTGAACCGCTTATAGGCCCCGACCGCCGCCGCCAGGGCGTCGCGCTCGTGATCGTTTCTGTAGCCGTACTCCCTGGCGAGGGCGATCTTCTCCTCCGAGGGCATGTCGCTTCCCGGCGAGGAGAGGACGGCGGAGAATGACCGCTTCACCTTCTCGACGGCTCCGGGCGTAGGAAAGACGTCGGCGGCCACCACCAGGGTCTTTCCCCGGGCCGCCAGCCACTCGATGACGTCCGGGGGGGACATCGCTCTCGCGCTGACGAGGTCGACTAGCTCCCCCCTCAGGTTGAGGGCGGCGATCCCCGTGGTGGTTCCGGGATCGATCCCGGCGATTATGTAGCCCCGCTTCGGCCGGAGCGGCTCGAACTTGAGCCTCGGCCGCTCCACCCCCTCCACCCTGATCTGGGCGTCGCCTCGATAGCCGGAATGGAGGTGGACCTCGCTTCTTGGAGCCTCCACCACGAACTCGCTTCTGATGTAGCCGCCTATCCCCTCCACCGACCGGCAGGTGTACTGGTGGCCCTCCTCCCGGAGCCTCTCCTCCACCTCCCTTGAGAGGGACTTCACCGACCCGTGGATCTTTCGGGTGTACCTTTTTTGGCTCCAGCCGCCCCGTCCCGGAGACCTTCGGCGGCTGACCTTGATCCAGGTCCGGTCCTCGAAGGCAGAGACGGCACTTCCGACGCCCCGGGAGGCGAGGCGGGCGCAGGTCTCGGCCTCGTCCATGGGATTGAGCCGGTCGAAGCTGATCCCGTGCCATCGGGCGATCTTGGCCAGGGCTTCGGGCCTCTCCCCTCCCGTCACCTGGACAAACATCGTTTTTGGCGGCATCTGTCTCAGAAGCCCCACCAGATCGCCCTTGCTCGCGGCAAGCTCGTGGACGTTGTCGGTCGCCACAATCTCCGGCACCGTCTGCCTGATCATCCTGATCAGCTTCTGCCTTGTCACCATGGTGTGGCGCTCTTCCCTCTCGCCATCGAGGATGAAGAGGGCGTAGCTTGGCGCCTGCTTGCTTTTTGGGGACCCGCTGGCGATATCGACTCCGAAGATCGGCCCTGGGATGGGATCACCTCCGGGCGGACTCCTCTCCGGTTTTGATCTCCGAATCGAGTTCGCGTTCGCCGTCTGGTCCAATTTGGCTCTCAATCTCGGGTTCGCCGTCCTGTTCGATCTTCGGGTCTATTTCACATTCCCCCGTCCTCTCCGACCTCTCGCCCCGTCCTTCGGCCGCCCATCTCCGCCCCATTCCCCGTCCCCACGACGAAGGCGAGGGCGTCTTCAATTTCGAGATCGAGGCGGTACTTCCTCGCGAAGTGGTCGACGACGTTCTTCAGATCCCGTTCGAGGAGCTCTGCCGCTCGGGGGTCGGTCCGGGATACGGCCTGGGGCCAGTCGATGAGGACGATCTCTCCGTTCTCCTGGACCAGGACGTTGTAGGCGCTGAGGTCGGCGTGGACGATCCCCTTTTTCCAGGCTCTTGCCACCTCTTCCAGGACGATATCAAAGCATTCTTTTGGGTTTTCGAGATCCAGCCGATATAGCTCCCTCCCCCCGGTGTGCTCCATCACCACGGCGTGGTGGCTGAGGGCGACGGGCCGGGGGACCGAGACCTCGGGATAGAGCCTCTTCAGGGTCTTCATCTCCTTCGCGGCCCCGAGCCTTGCGGCATGGATCCAGGCGCACCGGGGCATATCCATCAGGTGGTCTCTCGTCCTTCGAACGTGCTTGAAGCTCGTCCTCCCCTGGCGGTGGAACTTGACCGCGAGAGGGAGGGGGCCCGTCTCCTCGGAATCCGCCAACCCTCCGCCTTCATCCGGTCCAGGGGTGGCAGGGACGCGGCCCAGGGCTTCATAGACCACCGACTCCTTGCCGACTCCGAGAAGGTCTCCCAGGGATGCCACCACGTCCCGGTCGACGAGGTCGGACAATGCGACCAGGTCGTAGGCTGCAAAGCCGATCTGGTAGCCCTCGTAGGGCTCGAAGGTCTTGAAGACCAGTTTTTTATCGACGAGCTTCGAAAGCCCCGAGATGGCGCCCTTTGGGGAGAGGCGGGCTTTAGCCGTAAGGTTCTCGACTGCGACCCACTCAGAGTAGCGCATCCCCCTCTCGATGGCCTTGAGGAGGGCGATCTCTTTTCGGTCCAGCCTCAGAAAAGCATCTGCCAGGTTATCCACGGGCAGTTATTTGTCAGTTATAATAGAAATTGATTGCCCCATCCGAACGGGCCCAGCATCCCCCGCCGGGCCCATTCAGATTCGCTCATATCCGACGTCTTTACTGGTAGCCCTTCCACCTCGACTCCAGGTTCGGATCCTGGAGGGTCTCCATGACGTAGTCGGCGAACTCCGCCCCGGTGGCGCCGTCGGACCTGCCCGTCATGACGACCTTCTTCTCGTGCTGGCTGCAGATGTCCAGGGCCATCTCGAGCCTCCTCGCCTCTTTCGCAAAGCCTATGTGGCCGAGGAGCATCACCGCTGCCCTCATCATGCTTGACGGGTCGGCAAACTTTGCTCGCCCTTCCTCCACCATCCTCGGTGCCGAGCCGTGGATCGCCTCGAACATGGCGTGGCTCTTTCCGATGTTGGCGGAACCCGCGGTCCCGACGCCCCCCTGGAACTCCGCGGCCTCGTCGGTGATTATGTCGCCGTAGAGGTTCGGCAGAACCACCACCCGGAACTGGGTCCTCCTCTTCGGGTCGACGAGCTTTGCGGCCATGATGTCGATGAACCACTCGTCCAGCTCTATCCCAGGATACTCATTGGCGACTTTTCTTGCCACCTCCAGAAACTTGCCGTCGCTGGTCTTGATGACGTTCGCCTTGGTGACGACGGTGACCCGGTCGATCCCGTTCTTTTCGGCGTGCTCGAAGGCGAGCTTTGCTATCCTCTCGGCTCCGGGGGTTGTGATCACCTTGAAGTCGAAGGCGATCTCGTCGGTGACATTCAAACCCCGGCTCCCCAGGATGTAGGCGCCCTCGGTGTTCTCCCTGAAGAAGATCCAGTCGATCCCCTGGCTTGGGACCTTGACGGGCCGGACGTTGGCGAAGAGGTCAAGCTCCCGACGCATCGCCACGTTCGCGCTCTCCAGGTTCGGCCAGGGGTCGCCCTTCTTCGGCGTCGTCAGGGGGCCCTTGAGGACGGCGTGACACTTCTTCAGCTCATCGATCACCCCGTCGGGTAGCGCCTTCATCGCCCTCGCCCTCTCCTCGATGGTCAGCCCTTCGACGTTCCTGATCTCGACTTTGCCTGCCTCCACCTCTGCTTTCAGCAGGTGCTCGAGGACCCTCTTCGCCTCGGCGCTGATGTAGGGGCCTATCCCGTCGCCTCCCACGACCCCTATGACGATGGGGCTGATCTTTGAGTAGTCGATCCAGTCCTCGGCGGCCTTCATCTGCTCTACGCGGTCCATCTGCTCGACGAGGAGCTCCTCGAAGTGGGCCTTCGCCCTCTCTATAGCCTCTTTTCGTCCGCTCATAAAATCCATCCCTCAGCTGAAATCTCGGTCCCCCTTATCCTCCCCCTCTCTATAATTAACCCTATGATCACCCTCTGGTTTATGATCACACTCTGATTTATGATCGCCCTCTGATCGCGAAGGTGTCCGGCTTTTCTTCCGGCCTCCACCCATCAAAAATATAAACTGGCTCCTCGCTGTTTCATGTGGGTAGGTTGAACTTGAGTTTTCCTAATCTTAGATATATAGTTATGACGAAATTCTTTGTTGTTCTGAATCCTCTCGCGTCGTCTTTTGCCGATTGAATGAGGCTATTTATTCCCTCTAAGATTCCATTATCTATCCTTGTATTTATATAGTTCAGAACTCCTTTCCAATGCCCCTTGATCGCTTTTGCGGTATCAATAACCGGGTTTAACCTGCTGTGTGTCGCCCAGAAGTACCATCGTTTCAGATAATCTTCGGCCAATAACGGGTCTTTGAAGTTCCAGAAATCTCGTAAGCTCAATTTGATGTTGTAAGCTCTCAAGGTTTTTAACCTCATATCTCTTAGAGACCCCAATTCATATCTCTGTTTTTTCGTGAGTTTCTCAGGATTTTTTAGCCAGATATATCTTGTATGCTTCAAGTTGCTGTTATGGGATTGCTCTTCACGTCTCACTTGATCCACTGCTTGGTTCATCAGCTTCATAACATGGAACTTATCGAATGTTATTGATGTTTCTGGGAAGTTCCTAGTGACTCCAGATATGAATGCGGGGGACATATCACAGCAGAAATTACGTACATTTTTAAAAGAGCCATTATGATCCTCAAGGTCATCTCTAAACGACTCAATTGCCGAAGCATCTTTTCCTTCACATACATATAAAACTTTAGATTTATCCAAATCTACGAAAACTGATACGTATTTGTGACCTTTTGCTCTTGATGTCTCATCAACACCTACTGATTCAACCTCTGAGAAATCCTCTTCCGATCTTGCTTTTAGTACGTAGTGCTCCAGGACTCGCCATATCCGGGTATCGCATTCTTCGATCAGGTCCGCAACAGATTTAACGGGCATATGCTGAGCCATTAAGATTATCAAGGAATCCATGAGGAGGGAAAAACCGCTACCCTTCCTTGCCCAAGGCACCTTGACAAGTTTGACTCCGCAGGTTTCACATTTCGTTCTGGGAACGCGACAATGAAGGTAGGTTTTAAACTGGAAGAAATTTAGATGACGCCAAGTCCTATCGATTGTATCATGAACATCGCATTCAGAGTTGCCGCATCTAGGACATGGAAATTTGCCACCACGTTCGAAATCTATGTAGATGTCGAGTCGCTTCCCTTCCACGTCGAAGTCGATTGAGTCGATTAACCAGGGAGGCTGTAGGTTCAGTGCCTGCTTGAAAAGATCCTCTTGTGAGATTGACATGCTTTTTATTCGATAGCATGAGATGATAAATGGCTATCTATTACCCACACGGAATAGCGAAGAGCCTATAAACTTCAACATCCCTGGTGAATTCATGACAACCCAGGAGATAATATTCTACGTCATCATATTCCTGATCGTCTTCATGGTAACCCGGATAATCATCAAGATCAGACGAGGCTACTGATCCCGATAGAGGGGATACGAAATGGAGACGTTTCCACCGGTAATCGCCACCGTCGGTGGCGGAGGCACGCGGCTTTACCCTCTGACCCTCGATCAGCCGAAGCCTCTGGTAGACCTCTGCGACACCGCCATCATCGCGACCCTCTTCCGCGTTCTGGCGATCCAGGGTTGCAGGCGTTTCATCCTGGGGAGCAAGGGGGCGGAGAACACCCTTTCCCTGAACAACTACTTCAAAGCTGGAGAGGGTTTCTTCAAGAGGCTGGGGATCAACGACATCGATGAGTTCTCATACCAGCCCCAGTACGACGACAAGGGAAGCGCCGACTCCCTGAGATATTGCGCCAGCTACTTCGAGATCGATGAGGACATGCTGGTGGTCTCAGGCGACAACGTCATCGACATAAACCTCAAAGACTTCATAGAGTTTCACAGGAGGAAAGGGGCGGTCCTCACCGTCGCATTAAAAGAGCTGGAGGCGGGGAAGGACGTATCCCAGTACGGCGTCGCCAAGATTGACGGGGATAACCGGATCAAGGGCTTCGTCGAGAAGCCGGCCCCCGGAAGAGAGCCGAGCAGGATGATAAACACCGCCTTTTACCTCTTCTCCCCCCAGATCCGGGAGGTTCTCGCCGAGATGGGAGACTCGGCGCGGGACATAGGCGGCGACCTCATCCCTCACCTCACCGAGCACGGATATCCCGTCTACGGCTATCCCGTCGAGGGATACTGGATCGACATAGGAACTCCCGAAAGGCTCCTGACGGCGGCGATGGACTTTCTCGGAGGAAAGGTGGAGCACTACGCTTTTCGAAACGAGTACCGACCAGGTCAGTGGATCAACCCCAAGACCCTCGCCAGGATCGGAAGATACCTCGACTCAGGTGATATCGAGCTGCGGGGGAACGTCTTCATAGGGAGAAACTGCAGCCTCGAGAAGGGCGTCGTCATCGAGAACTCTCACATCGGCCATACGAGCCTCATCGAGAGGGGTTCGGTGATCAAAAACAGCATGATAATGAGCTTCGCCTCCATAAAGAGAGGATCGTTGATGAACAGAACGATCGTGGGGAGGCACTCCACCATAGGGCCGAAATGCGTCCTCGACGCCGACCGGCCTTACAAAACCCCCGGCCGGATACCGGTGGTGGGAGAGAACGTCATCCTCCCTCAGGAGTCTGAGGTGGGGCCGGGGACGAGGGTAGCCCCCCTCAAGTACAGCTACAAGATCCTGGCCACCGGGAAGTTCTCGCAGCTGGGAACCGACAACGGAAATATTTACTTCTGTGAGAAGTGAAATTACCAGTAACGTTCCCAGCCACCGGTCTCCAGAGGCCTGACCCTGTATTTTTTGTCGTTCTCGATCAGGAACTTGTGTAGATCTTCGGGGCTTTTGAAGAAGGCCTTATCCCGCAGGTTGTTGTATATCTCTTCTGTGGTGAACCCGCTGAGCTGGCCCTTCCCGTAGACGATCCTCTCGATGGTGTACCATAAGTCGTCGAACTTTCTGAGGCTTCCCGTCCATTCTACCATTCGTACCACCTTTCAGGGGCGTTTCTGGCTTAAATGAATAAGAACGTTTCGTTCCGGAAGGTGCGCGAGATGAAGCAAGACCAGAGTGAAGGGGAAGAGCGATCCTCGAAGATTGATGATCAGCTCAAGTCGCTGAATGAAGAGATGCGATCCTGCACCCGCTGTCCCCTATCCGAGGGCAGGACCAAAACCGTCCCCGGCGAGGGACCGACGGGGGCACGAATCCTCCTCGTCGGCGAGGCGCCGGGTAGGGACGAGGATCGGGAAGGAAGGCCCTTCGTCGGAAGGGCGGGATCGGTCCTCGACCGCTGCCTCAGCGAAGCTGGGATCGAGAGGTCCCGGGTCTTCATAACAAACGTCGTCAAATGCCGCCCGCCGGGGAACAGGCGGCCAAAGAGGGAGGAGGTTGAAGCGTGTCGTCCCTACATCGAAGCTCAGATCGAAACGATCCAGCCGAAGGTCATAGTCCTGATGGGCAACGCGGCGGCCCGAGCCGTCCTGGACGAAGAGGGGGTGACGTCCCTCCGGGGCCAGGTCTTCAGGGAGGTCTTCCTCGTCACCTTCCATCCGGCGGCCGTCCTAAGAAACAAAAACCTGAAGGAAGCCCTGGTCTCAGACCTTTTGGCCGCAAAAGTGAAGGCGGAAGGAAAAACGGAAGGAAAGGCGGACGGAAAGGAAGCTGAAGCGAAAGCTGAAGGGAAGGATGAAGGAAAGGATGAAGGAAAGGAAGCTGAAGGGTCGAGGCGGTGATGAGCCTCGTTTCGCCCGATCTTGCTCCTCTTTCGCGAAGGCGGATCAGCCGCTCCGTTCAGCGGCGAAGAGGGCCTTCACTTTGGGCCCGACCTTGGGGAGGGCCAGGATGAAGATCCTGTCCCCGTCCTTCACCTCCGTATCGGCGGTGGGGATGATCGGCTGGTTGCCCCGCATGATCATGCCGATGATCGCTCCCTTCGGCATCTTCTCGCCGGCGTTCTTCCCCAGGATCTTCGCCTCCTTCTCCGCCCGGAACTCCAGCACCTCAGCCTCGTCTTTGCCAGCGGCTATGATATCTTCTCCGCCGCGCACCAGCCGGAGGACTGCATCTACGGTCACCCTGCCGGGGCTGATGGCGTGGTCGACCCCCACCATCTCGAAGAGGTCGATGTAATCGCTTCTATCGACTCGAGCGACGATCTTATCGGCACCCAGCTGTTTTGCAAGGAGGCTGCAGAGTAGGTTCTTCTCGTCGAAGCCGGTGACGGAGAAGACGACGTCCATGGACCCCACGTTCTCCGCCTTGATCAGGGATATGTCGGTCCCATCGCCGTTTAGTATCAGGGTTTCGGGGAGCTCCTCCGCCAGCTCCTGACATCGTACGTTGTCGATCTCCACCAGCTTCAGATCGAAGTCCATCTTCTCCAGCCATTTTGCCAGGTAAAATCCGACGACTCCACCTCCGACGATCATGACTTTGTGGGAGGCGGTATCCTCGTGGACCATCTTCCGGAGCTTCGGCACCGACTTGGCGTCGCAGGTGAGGATGAGCCGGTCTCCGGCCTTTATGGAGTCCTCCTTCTTGGGGATCAGGATCTCTTCGCCCCGCTTGATCGCCGCAAGCTTGCAGTTCTCGGGAATATTGACGTTGGCGATCGGTCCGGCAAAAGTCATATCCTCGCCGACGGCAAGCTCGATCAGCTCGCCCCTGCCTCCCGCCAGCCTCCGCCGTTCTATCATCGAGGGGAAGTAGAGGTCGGTTACTATCTTCTCCGCCATCACCAGCTCCGGGCAGATCATGAGGCCGATGCCGATCTGCTTTCGGTCTTTCATCGGCTGGTCGATGTAGTCGGAGTTGCTGACCCTGGCTATCGTCCTGTCGACTCCGAGATGGCTTGCCGTGATGCATGTGATGATGTTGACCTCGTCGTTTCCGGTGACGGCGACCACTATGTCCGCATCCTGAATCCCCGCCTCGATCAGGAGCTTGGCGTTGGCGGCGTTCCCCTGGAGGACTCTCGCGTCTATCTCTTCGAGCCGCTCGCAGGCTCTGCTGCTCTGGTCGATTACGGTGACGTCATACTCGCCGGAGAGGGCGCTCGCCAGGTGAAACCCGACATCTCCAGCACCAGTGATCAAAATTTGCATGGAATCCCTCAGGTCCCGAGCCTCGCGCCGGGAGTGAATATAAACGAAGGTTAGATCGTCCCGACGGGAAAAGGCTTTCGAGTGGTCTGTGATATATTGAGGCTCCGCCAGGCTGAAATGCTGAAGGCTCGATGGTCGTTGGATGACATCGTTTGAAGAGCTGTGCCGCTGGTTTTGTGGGCTGGATGGGGTGGTCGTCGCCTTCTCGGGCGGGGTGGACAGCTCGGTTCTGGCGGCGGCGGCCCGTTCTGCCCTGGGCGATGGTGCCCTCGCCGCCACGGTGAAGTCGGAGCTGGAATCCGGCCGAGACTTATCGAACGCCAGAAAGGTTGCCGCCGAGATCGGAATCGAGCACGCGATTCTCGAGGTCGGTGTTTTGGGTCTGGACGGGGTCCGGATGAACCTGCAGTCTCGATGTCGCCTCTGCAAGCGGGCGATGGCAGAACAGCTCCTCTCTTTTGCGAGGTCGAGGGGGATAGAGGTCGTGGTGGACGGGACGAACGCCTCGGACCGGGAGGAGGATCGGCCCGGGATTATGTCCCTTCTGGAGGCAGGGGTAAGGATGCCCCTCCGGGATCTGGGGGTCACAAAGGATGCGGCGAGAGAGATGGCAAGAGGGCTCGGGCTATCCAGCGCCGATCGCCCCTCTCGGTCGTGCCTTGCGCCGAGGATCGAGGGGCCCATCAGCCCCGAGAGGCTCAGGAAGGTCGAGGCGGCCGAGGAGCTTCTGCCCGAGGGCTGGAAGGTCTCGGATCGGGGAGATACGATCGGGGTATTGGTCCCCGAAGGGGAGAGGCTTTCAGAGGATGCGATCGCGGGGCTGAAGAGGCTCGGATATCGGGATGTAGTTATCGAAGGAGGATTGACGAAGTAGACGGGTCGGTCGCCGCAAATGAAAGTCGCCGAAAAGTGGTGGTCGCAAAAAATATGGTCGAGAAAAATACAGTCGCGAGGAATGTTGGTCCCGCAAATTGTGGCCGCCGCAAATTGGCGAGACGACTGCCAAGTTCAAAACGGGATTGACCGGCCGGAGCCTCTCGATAGTTCAAATCGAAGTTGACCTGCCCGGAGTTGATCGATATGCCAGAAACAACTTTTTTCTATCATCAGGGGGATGAGGCTGCCGATGGAGATTAGCGAGGGTGAGTTCAGGAAGCTGATAGGAGGATACCGAAACGTCCTCTACCTCTGCCACAGGAACGCCGATCCCGACTCCGTAGGTAGCGCGTTCGCCCTTCGAGAGGCCTTCGGTGGGGAGATGGCGGCGGTTGAGGGGGTTAGCAGGACCGCAGCGGCTCTTCTCCGAACCCTCGGATCTGAGATTCTGATCGATCCTTCCGTTCAGGACCGCGACCTGGTGGTGGTGGTGGACACGGCCGTCGGGCAGCAGATCGGAAACGTCGAGCTGAAGGATTATGCAGTCATCGATCATCACCAGGACAGAGATCTGGTGGAGGGCGCTCTATTCAGCATTCAGCAGCCTGCCGACTCCACCGCCGAGATCGTCTGGAAGATCCTGGTCGAGAGCGGCGTCATCCCGAGCCGGAAAGCCGCCGTCGCCCTGGTGGTGGGGATCATCACCGATACCGGGCGGTTCAAGCACGCTCATGCAACCTCGTTTCGGACTGTGGCCGAGATCCTGGAGAGGTCCGGGATCGAGTACAATGATGCTCTGGAGGTCCTATCCCGGATACCGACGGAGACCTCCAGGAGGATCGCCGCCTTGAGGGCCGCCTCTCGGGCCGAGATCGAGTGGACCGGGGACTGGGTGGTCGTCTCTTCGGAGGTCAGCGCCTTCGAGGGGTCCAGCGCCATGACCCTAGTCGATATAGGGGCGGACGTCGCCCTAGTCGCCGGGGTCCACGGCGACCTCTGCAGGATCAGCGGTCGCGCTCGAAGGGACGCAGTCCTCGCGGGCCTCGACCTGGCCGCGATCTTCGGTGAGGTGGGGAGGGCCCACCAGGGGGACGGGGGAGGCCATCGGGGCGCCGCCGCCCTGGAGGCCACCGGGGCGCCGAAGGAGCTTCTCGCCGAGTGCAGGAAAAAAGTGATGGAGGCCCTGGAGGGGCGGCGGCCCGTTCCAGGACTTTGAGCCTTCTTATTGAGGCCTCTATCTCTATCCTCGGCTCGCTTTCGATCCCCTTCGCTCGCTCTTTATACCTTTATTCTTTTATCCTCGATCTTCAGCTACATTCTCTGCCTCTGGGCGGCCTTCTTCAGCGCCTCGATCCCTGGCAGGAGGTCTCCGGAGAGGTAGCTTATGGAGGCTCCGCCGCCGGTGCTGACGTGGGAGAACTTCGACTCAAGCCCCAGCTCCTCGATGGCGGCGCTGGTGTGGCCGCCGCCGGCTATTGAGAAGCCGGACTCGGTGGCGGCCTTCAGGATCTCGGTGGTCCCCAGGGCGAACTTGTCATTCTCGAAGATCCCGGCGGTCCCGTTGAGGACGACGATCTTGGCCTCTCTGATCCTCTTTGAGAAGTCGACGATCGTCTCAAGGCCGATGTCAGCGATCAGAAGGTCCTGAGGTACCTTCTCCATGGCGACGTCCAGCCTCTCGCCGTCCTTGTCCAGGGCGACGTCCTGGGGGACGACGATCTTCCCGGGATTTTTGGCCAGGAGGTCTTTTGCGATTGCCACCTGGTTGGAGTACTCAAGCCCCTCCACAAACTCCTCGTTTTTATCGCCGACGTTTATCCCCGCCGCCATCTGGAAGACGGTGGCGACGACCCCGGTGACCAGGACCTGATCGACGCCGCCCCGGTTGAAGACGTTCTGGATCACCTTGATGGAGTCGTCGGCCTTCGTCCCGCCGAGGACGAAGATCGAGGGGTGCTCGTTACCGCGGACGCCCATGTCCAGGGAGTCGATCTCCTTCTCCATCAGCCGGCCGGCGGCGCTGGGGAGGACCTCGGTGAACCCGACGACGGATAGATGCGACCGGTGGGAGACGGCGAAGGCGTCGTTGACGAAGAGGTCGAAGAGGGGGTACAGCTGTTTTACCATGTGGCTTTTGGCGTGATCCTCGGGAGGGCGGCTGATGTTCTCCTCGGAGTAGAAGCGGGTGTTCTCAAGGAGGATGACGTCGCCGGGCCTCATCGCCTTGATCGCCTCTCTGGCGTGGGAGCCGAATATGTCGTCGACGTAGGTGACCTCGCGGCGGAGGAGCTGGGTGAACCTCCGGGCGTGGGCCTCCATGGTGGTGAAGTCCTTCTTTCCTGCGCGGCTCTGGTGGGCCATCAGGACGACCCGAGCCTCCTCCAGGTCGCGTAAGGTAGGCAAATGGCCGCGGAACCTCTTGTCGTCGAGGATCTTGCCGTCCGGGTCCATGGGGGAGTTTACGTCGACCCGCACCAGGATCCGCTGGTTTTTGATGGGGAAATCGTCTAGCGTGAGATAATCCTTCAACTGACACCCTCCTTCAGGGGGATTTTTTCTATGACAGGGGTTGACTCAGGGTATATATCACCTTTAGCCCCACCGAGCGGCGCGGGGCGGGGAGGGGCCGGAGTTTGAGGGGCGGCGAGCGCGGAAATGATGATATAACTTGCGCGCGAAATTTGGCAGTGAGCATGACAGGCGAAAAAGAGGGGCGGAAGGTCGTAAGGGCTGAGGAGATCATGGACAAGGGTCTGATGCTCCTGGAAATACCGTGAACGAAAATCAAGTTGCGTCAGCGCACCCCGCAGCAGAGCTGCGGGGTATTCGATAAAAATCACCGTTCCATCTCGATCGACTTTACCAGCGAATACAGCATATCGTTTGCAGGAGCCTCAAGGGCGTGCTTCGCCGCTCGGCCAAGAACGTATCCGTTTATCGAGTCGATCTCCGTACTCCTCCCCCGGAGGACGTCCTGGAGCATGCTGGAGGAGTTGGTGGCGGTCATCTCTGCAACGGAGCGGACGAACTCCAGGACCTCACCCTCACTGAACCGATGCCCCTCCTTCTCGGCGACGGCGACGCACTCCCCGACGATCCGACTGACGACGCCCTCCAGATGCGGCGAGAGGACGATCCCGTTCTTCTCCCGGGTCAGGGCGGTGATCGGGTTTATGACGGCGTTGGCGAAGAGCTTCATCCACTGCTGGCGTTTGAAGTCCTCGGCGAACTCGGCCAAAAAGCCCTTCTCTTCCAATCGGGCTTTGATGAGCCTTTTTGCATCTTCGCTGATGGCGGCTTCAAAGACGGCTCTTCCCCTCCCCTTCAGCTCGATCTTTCCGTCCTCGGAGAGGACGACGCCGACGGAGATTATGCCCTCGAAGACCCGGTTTGAGGAGAGGTCGAACTTCTCACGGTTGCCCATGCCGTTCATAAAAAGGACGAACTCGGCATCTTTCAGCTTTCCGTCCAGAAGGCCGGACCGCCTTATCTCTCCCAAAACTTCAGGCAGGGAATGGGTCTTGACGCAAACCATCACCAGATCAGGGGCGAACTCCGACTCTGCGAGCTCATCGAGGTCGAGAAAGCAGTGCCGGAACCGGATCGACATAGGGCTCTCGCCTTCGGCCAGGGAGACCTCAAGCCCCCTCTCTCTTACCCTCCCGATGTGGCCGGGCCTGCCCAGCAGGGCCACGTTCTCGATGACCGGGGCTTTTCTCTCCTTCTCGTTCTTCTTCTCCTCCTCCTTCCCAGTCACCTTCTCTTCTTCTCTCCTCTCACCATCCTCAAGTTCGGAGAGGAGGTAGCCGAGGAATGAGCCTATCGCCCCCGCCCCGTAGATCAAGACCTTTGTCATGAGATCGCCCTCTGCTCTCTTCTGGACCAGCTATATGGTTGCAGAAATCAATTTTAACGCGCACGTTTTATTTATGTATCTTCCTTCGTCCCCATTCGATTCGTTGCCCAACTCGATCCGTTGTCCAACTCGATTCGCCGACGAACCAAAACTCAGATAAGAATCGGAAAAGATAACTCGCCAGAGTAACTTACAAGAGCGAGGTTGAGATGAAGGTCGCGATAGCACAGCTAAATCCAGTGGTCGGAGACGTAGAGGGCAACCTTGAGAAGGCCACAAAGACCCTATCCCGATTCGAGGGCAAGGCCGACCTTCTGGTATTTCCGGAGCTATTTCTGGCGGGCTACCCCCCGAGGGACCTTCTCAAAAGGCCCAGCTTCATCCGAAAGGTCCAGGCCGCCCTCGACCAGCTCGTCGAGGTCTCGGGAGACCTTCCAAGGACGGGCATCGTGATCGGCGCCCCCGTCTCCACCGGGAAGGATGAAGGAGCGGGGCTCTACAACTCCGCCTTTCTCATCTGCGGGGGCGAGGTCCTGGCCGTTCAGCACAAGTCCCTCCTTCCGACCTACGACGTCTTCGATGAGACCAGGTACTTCGACCCGGCCCCCGAGATCAGCGTCGCGCCCTTCAGGGGCGAGGTCCTGGGGATCTCAATCTGCGAGGACGCCTGGAACGACCCGGCCCTCTGGCCCACCCGGCTCTACTCCTTCGACCCCATAGAGGCGCTGGCGAAGATGGGAGCAACCCTCCTCATAAACATCTCCGCCTCACCCTTCACCTTGGGAAAGGAGCGGGTTCGGTTCGGCCTCATTTCGAGGCACGCCAGAAAATACGGGATGCCCTTCGTCTATGCAAACCAGGTGGGGGGCAACGACGAGCTGATCTTCGACGGGAGCAGCCTCTGCATCGACGGCGAGGGGAACGCCGTCGAGATATTTCCGTCGTTCGAGGAGAAGGTGGGGATCGCAGATCTTGCCGCCCGGGGCCGTCCCGATCTGCAGCCGGCCGACGACGATATCGGGTCCCTCCGAAAAGGGCTGGTCCTGGGAGTCCGGGACTACGCGAGAAAGTGCGGTTTTTCGAAGGCCGTGGTCGGCCTCTCGGGCGGGATCGACTCCGCCGTCACCTGCGCTCTTGCCGCCGAGGCGCTGGGAAGCTCCAACGTCCTGGGGGTATCGATGCCATCGCCCTACACCTCAACGGAGAGCAGAGACCTCTCGATGAGGCTCGCCAAAAACCTCGGGATCGAGTTTGATGAGATCTTCATATCCGAGATCTACAGGTCCTACGTCGGGTCCCTGAAGGGCCACATCGGCCTTTCTGGAGACGAAGTGGACGTGGACGTCACCCTCGAGAACATCCAGGCGAGGATACGGGGAAACGTCCTCATGGCCATCTCCAATCGGTTCGGCCACCTCGTTCTATCCACCGGGAACAAGAGCGAGATCGCGGTCGGCTACTGCACCCTTTACGGCGACCTGAGCGGAGGGCTTGCCGCCATCTCCGACGTCCCAAAGACGATGGTCTACAAGCTCGCCGAACAGATCAACCGAAATGGCGAGATCATCCCCACCGAGATCATCAGAAGGCCGCCCTCAGCGGAGCTGAAGCCCGACCAGAAAGACCAGGACACCCTCCCCCCTTACGACGTCCTGGACTCGATCCTCCACCACTACGTCGAGGATGGTCTCTCGGCGGTGGAGATCATCGATTTGGGCTTCAACGCCGATACCGTGAGCTGGGTGGCTAGGGCCGTGAAGAGGAACGAGTACAAGAGAAAGCAGGTTCCTCCCGGCCTCAAAGTGACCACCAAGGCCTTCGGCACGGGGAGGAGGATGCCCATCGCCGCTCGGTACGAGGACTGAAAGCGATCCTCAAAACTGGATGGAAACTTCAAGCCTTACGCTATCCCAAGCCCCCTGTGCCGTCTCAGTATCTCGTCGGCAAGCCTGTCGAGGGCCGCGTAATCCTCCTCGCCGGGAAGCCCTTTCGCCAGGACCGGCTCGATCATCTCGACCTTCAACAAGGGCATCATATCCTGGATCGCTTTCACCGTTTTGCCGCCCCAGCCGTAGGAGCCGATGATGGAGGCAAACCTCGTCTTCGGCCGCAGGGCGTTGGCGAGGAAGGCGACGTGCGCGGCGTTGGGGTGGGGCCCCGCGAGGACGGTGCAGGTCGCGAGGACGAGGGTCGCGGCGTCGACGAGGGCCTCCGCGATCTTCCCGACGTCCGATGAGGAGATCTCGAACCTCTTCACCCCGATCCCCCGGGCGATGAGTCTGTCGACGAGGTGGTCGACCATCAGCTTCGTGCTCCCGTGCATCGAGACGTAGGGGATCACCACCTCGTTTTTGACCTCCTCGCTAGCCCAGTCCCGGTACGCCTCGACGATGAAGGAGGGGTCGTCGTGAATGGGGCCATGGCTTGGGGCGATCACCGCAATGTCCAGGGAATCGACGATCTCCAGGTTCTTTCTTATGATCGCCCGGAAGGGCATCATGATCTCGGCGTAGTACCTCTTCGCAGGCTCATAGATGATCATCCGATCGGCGAACGGGTCGCTGGTGGCTAAGTGGGACCCGAAGAAGTCGCAAGAGAAGAGGATCTTCTCCTCCCGAAGGTACGTGGACATCGTCTCGGGCCAGTGGACCCATGGGGTGTAGAAGAACTCCAGGGTCTTGCCGCCGAGGGCTAGAGCCGATCTGTCCTCGACGGTCAAAAACCTCTCGGCAGGGATTTTGAGGTGCTCTTCAAGAAGCTCTCGGCACCGGGGGGTGCAGACGACCTTTGCCTCCTGGAAACGCTCGATGACGGCGGGGATCGACCCCGAATGGTCCTGCTCGGCGTGGTTTGCAACCATGTAGTCGAGACGGTCGACGCCCAGGGCCTCCAGGTTATCCAGAAGCGCCTTTGCAAAGGGAGGGTCTGCGGCATCGATGAGGGCCGTCTTCTCGCTGCCTCGAATGAGGTAGGCGTTGTAGCTCGTCCCGTCGGGGAGGGGTATCAGCTCGTCGAAGAGCCTCCGGTCCCAGTCGATGACGCCGACGGAAAAGACATTCGGCCTGATCTCTCTATAAACTCCCATTCCCCTCCCCCCTCACCCGACCTTCGAGAAAGAGTCTTTTGGGGCGCCGCATTCCGGACAGGTCCAATCGTCGGGAAGGGCCTCAAACGCGGTCCCGGGAGCAACGCCGGAGTCCGGGTCTCCCTTCTCGGGGTCGTAGACGTACCCGCAGACGTCGCAGACGTATTTGTCCATCTGGCATCATCTCCTGATGATTATTTTGCATCTTTCATACTTAAATAGTTCGACAGCTGGAGATCTGCCCTTTGCCCCGATCTCCTGCGGTATCAGCGCATCAATCTTCCACAGACCAGTCTCCGGTATTCAGCACCCCCGCCTTCGGCGGCTCTATCCCCTCTGCTACGAAGGCCTCCCAGGCCCGGCCCGTTACGTCAGACTCGAACTGGAACTCATCCCTCAGGTCGTAGACGTAAGCCTTGGCCCTCACCCTCCGATAGAAGGGAAAGTCCTTGAGGAGGATGGTGACCGGTCTTCTCTCGGAGATGTAGACGTACCGAGATGTAACTGCAGACTCCCTCAGGATCTCCATCGCCCTGGATGCATCAGACCTGGAGTCGATGAAGAGGTCGATCACCACCATCATCTCCTGGCTCCCTGCGTTGGCGTTGGCGAGGATCTGGCTGAGAACCTTCTGGTTTGACACGGAGATCAGACTGTCGTCGGGAGATACGAGCCTCGTCGCCCGAAGGCCGATGTCTCGGACTTCGCCGTAATGGCCGTCGATCCTCACCTTGTCGCCCACCTGGTAGGGCTTGTCCAGGACGATTACGATCCCCCCCACCACCTCGGCCACCAGATCCTTCAAGCCGAAACCTATGGCCGCCCCTGCCAGACCCGAGAAGGCGACCAGCTGGGTGGTGGATAGTTCGAGAACAGACCCCAGGATGTGGTAGACGGCAAATCCGTAGATGGCGAACTTCGCGAGAGGGATCGCCATCTTGACGGTAATCCTGTGCTCGTAGACCCGCTCCGAAGACCAGGTCAGCAGAAATACGACGATTCTTGTGGCGAGGTAAGCCAGGACCAGCACCATGATGGCGTTTATCAAGGCAGACGAATCAATCCCCAGCTTCGGGATATCTGTCGAGATCCCCGAGGAGATGCTGGTCGAAACCCCGGTGGCACCTCCCGAGGGCGTCGAAGCAGATAGGTTGGAGTAGGCCTGGGTCAGATTCTCCGCCATGCTACCACACCAGCCTCAGCCTTCCCAGGTGCCCCATAACCCCTTTCAGGGCATCGGGACTCACCGACACTACGTCTCCCTCGATATGGATGAGCCGCTGCTCTTCCAAGGATCCCACGATCCTCTCTGCGGAGAGGTGATGCGGCTTCAGAACCTCTGAGATCTCACCCAGATTGAGGGAACCCATGGAAAGGATGAT
Source organism: Methanothrix sp. (assembly GCA_040770465.1). Classification (GTDB taxonomy): domain Archaea; phylum Halobacteriota; class Methanosarcinia; order Methanotrichales; family Methanotrichaceae; genus Methanocrinis. The sequence goes on from JAXGJB010000004.1 coordinate 24,831, forward strand.
GCTCAATGCGAAGGAGTCATCGCGGCCAAGATCGATGGATGGCGGATCTCTCAATCTGTCCATCACTTTTGGATAGTCCAGGGCCTCCTCCCATAGATGCTCTGCAACGCCCGGGTTTCCGTCCGAGATCCGGGCGAGCTTCTCGAAGAATATATCTTCAGGAGACTTCTTCTCGCTTTTAGTCATCCGAGACCGGATCGATCGGATCTCGACTACAGGGACCGGTACGTCCAGGCTTCTGCCCATAAGACTCTTTTTAATGTTTCTCCGGTGGAGGATTCTCGGTTCGTCTCCTCTATTGGAGACCTCCTCGACGAAGGTCAGCTCCCCCTCGTCGTAGCCGGAGATGAGCATATCTCGGATCTCGTCTGCGCCCATCTTTGGCAGGCTGACCTTTTTGGAGAAATATCGGCCAAGCCCCAGAACCTCGTCCAGGTACCTCCAGGAAACGCTGTTCCAGGTGGTTATGAAGAGCCGATCCGATGAGGCCATCATCTCCAAAAAGCGGATCAATGTATCAAAGCCGCCGATATTTCGGCAGTAGAGGCGGTGGGCCTCCTCGACCATCACAATCCTTCCTGGAGCCTTCTCCAGGGCCTCGAAACTCGAGAATATTGAGCGAGCGTCGATCCTCGCCCCCTCCATCCCGGCCATCCCCTCTACTCGATCCATCAGCTCTGACTCGCCGTAGAACGGGTCAGATACGATCGCCAGGTTCGATCTATGACCCTCCCAGAAGTCGACTACGGCCTTCTTTATGAGGCCAATCTCCTCTTCGAATCTAGATGTCATAGTCAGGACCTGCATAACGGCGCCGGGAAGATCCTAATATCCATAATCTAGCTCCCTATCAGTTTTGGGAGAACTCGTAGATTAAACTTCTCCTGTGAATTCCTACCGGTTGAGTCGAAAATTATTAAATAGATAAGGACGATATATGAACAGGTTGTAATGAAGGGTGTTGGAGGGGGTATCATGAGATGCTTACTTTATCTCGCGGTCGCGCTCCTGGCGCTGGCGCCGACGGCCATCGGCGCGGTAGGGTTAGTTGAACAATCCGGGGGGTCGGACTCCACCGATCTCACGAGTTCGTATTACGCTGAGGCTCCGGCCCTCAAGGGCCCTTACGACGAGGGATTTTCTCCGACCGAGCTCGAATTCGGGACGCCTGAGATGTACACCTTCGCGCCGCCGGATGAAGGGCTCAGCTTCGCATCCGCGACGCCTCCGGAATCGGTCCTGACCGGGATGGAGGGAACCTCTGCCACCACCTCCGTCTCCTGGTACTGGCCAGGCTCTGTCGAGTCACAGAACAAGCTCTACATCCAGACCCAAAGCGGCGTGGCAACGGTGGCGGGCTGCAGCAACGGCGGATATCTTCCACTCTGGGCAAAGACGGCCTATACGGGGAACTTCTTCGTCTATGAGTGGTACCCGAACCGGCTCACTCCGACGGTAAACTGGCATTTCTGGACCTGGCCCAACTATCTCAAGGGATGGTTCAGGGGTGATGACGCCGGCTGGCACATAATATGCTTCCACTGCGACAAGTCCAGCAACTACGTCTATATCTACGTCTGGCCGGAGTCCGGATCGTATGCGGGCGGGACGCTTGGGTCCTACGCTGGAGAAACATCAGGATCGCAAGCGGGTGGAATATCTGGCTCCTATGCTGGAGGAACATCCGGATCGTATGCAGGCGGGACGCTTGGGTCCTATGCTGGAATGGGTACAACGACGGGATGCTCGAGGATAGAAGCACCGCAGACGGTACCGACCACCACCTCCCTTGCTGGTGAAAGCCTCTCTACCGGCCTTGGGATGGCCACGCCGACACCGCCAGATCCCGTCTCCGAGGGGCTGATGCCCACAGATCTCCGGCTTCCGGCTCCGGAATGCACCACCAATTCCGACGGTTTTCAGGGCGACAGCTGTTCGACCTGCGGCGGTTACGCGACGAGCGGAACCTCAGCCTGCGGCGTCTCTTCCGGAGGGTCGACGGGTTACTGCTTGAGCGGGACGGGCGCCGTATCACCGCCCGGCTTCAATGAGGAGACCACCTATGCGGTATCCGACTTCGGATTGGTCTATACGCCGATGGCCGCGTGCAGGTACAACGAGTACTACGTCCAGACATGGCCCAACAGGCTGACCACGGTAGCCAGCACTCAGAAGAACGAGTGGCTCCCCCTGTGGTCCAAGATCACGCGGCCGGGGATGTACTGGTCCTTCGAATGGCCTCCTTGCCAGTCTGGATGTTACTGTCAGCCCGAGGTGAAGAGCCTCGGCTACAAGAAACAGGGATGGTATCCAACCTGGTTCAAGAGCAGTACCCCAGGATGGCACCTATTATGCTACCAGTGCAACGACTGGAGCAACTACGTATACATATACGTCTGGCCCTTCGACTGTTGAACGGCCCCCCCTCCCCTCCAATTTCGGGGGAGGGGCGATCTTTTTATATACTGCGAGCTTGGGTCTACTCTGAAGCAATTTGATGCAATTACCCTTACTGGAGGATGTTTATTGGCGAGAAGGTCACAGAGAAAGTCTGACAGCAGGAAGGTCAAGACGAAGCAGTGGTATAAGGTCGTGGGCCCTGACATGTTCGGAAAGTCTCCCGTCGGAGAAACGCTGGCCAGCGACCCGAGCAAGCTGATGGGACGGGTCATTGAGACGACCCTCGGAGAGCTGACGAACAACTTCTCCAAGCAGAACACCAAGCTGAAGTTCAGGGTGGACCAGGTGGCAGGCGACTCCGCTTACACCAGCTTCGTAGGCCACGAGCTGACCAGCGATTACGTGCGGTCCCTCGTCAAGAGGAGGACCAGCCGGATCGACTCCATCATCGACGTCACCACCAGCGACGGATATCGGGTCCGGGTGAAGCCGAGCTGCTTCACCGTCAAGAGGGCGAGAACCACCCAGGTCAAGACGATCAGAAACATCGCTTCGGGGATAATTCAGGAGAAGGCTGGAACCCTCGACCTCAATCAGTTCATCCAGGAGGTGGTCCTCGGCAGGCTCTCCCTCGACATATACAAGGACGCCAAAGAGATCTACCCCTTGAGACGAGTCGAGATCAGAAAGACCGAGATCCTGGCGGGGCCCGCTGCCTCATGAAGATCCTGGGATTCTTCGGCAAGGGCGGCACCGGCAAGACCACCCTCACCGCCCTGATCCTGCGGGAGCTTGTCAGGCGGGATGAAGGGGAGGTATTGGCCGTCGACGCCGACGCCAACGAGTGTCTCGCGAGCCTCCTGGGGGCGGAGGGGACTCCGACCCTCTCCGATATGCTCCAGAAGTACAAGCGGCAGCGCGAAGAGAGCCCTGAGCTTACCGGGATCGACATATTCCAGAACCTCTTCGAGGCTCTCCTGATGGAAGGGGAGCAGAAGGGCTACGACATGCTTATCATGGGCAGGGGCGAGGGAGCCGGCTGCTTCTGCGCTGTAAACGACCTCCTCCAGGCGGTCTTCGAGAAGACCGTCGAGGGAGATACCTACAGCTACCTCCTCATGGACTGCGAGGCCGGGGTGGAGCACATCGCGAGGAAGACCTCGGGGAAGATCCACGACGCGGTGATCGTAACCGACGCGAGCAAGGTCAGCCTCGACACCCTCAAGCGGATCAAGGATGTAGCCCGAGAGGTGGGGGCCGAGATCGGAAACTACTACGTCGTCGCCAACAAGACCAGGCCTGAGATGCTGGAGAAGGTCAAAGAGACCGCGGAGAGCCTGGGGTTCAAATACCTCGGCGCCATCCCCGAGGACCCCAACTTCACCGAGATCGCCTACCAGGGAAAGACCGTCTTCGACCTCCCCGACGACTCGCCGGCGGTCCAGGCAGTAAAGATGATCATAGATCAGATCCTCGAAAGCTGAATCGAGATCCGTGGAAGGATCATGAACGGAAAGGCCATATCGCTATTCATCTGCCTTGCCATCTGTCTCGTCATGGGCTGCTCCGACGAAGGCGGGGATGAGGACGCCGGACCATCGTCCGGCTCATTCTCGGAGCTGACGGTCTCGGTCTCCTCTCCCGCACCAGGGTCGATCCTCTCCGGTGACGAGGCCGTGAAGTTCGAAGGCGAGGCGAGGGGCGGGGAGAAGCCCTACTCCTATCAGTGGAGATCGGCGCTCGACGGGACCCTCTCCACCGAGAGGTCATTCTCGAAGTATCCGTCGGAGATGAGCAAAGGGCGATACGTCGTCGTCCTGATGGTGACCGACGACGCTGGGGCCAAAAGCCAGGCGAGCATCACCGTCACCGTTCTCTAGGCCGGAGATCAGCTCCCGGCTCGCTCCGAATCATCGGCCCGCGGTTGGGGGACCCAGTTCCCCAGCCCAACCATTCCTATCCGGTAGCTCCTAAGAGAAGCTTCAGGCGAACTGGATCAGATTATCGGTGAGGCAGACTCGATGCATTATGCCCAGAATGACAGCACAGAAAGATGGAACCGCAACGCAGATACGTGGCACCAAAAATTCGGAGGGAACGATCCCAACCGCCGAGATCTGTTGGACCCGATAATCCTGGAGACGCTGGGGGATGTTGGGGGAAAACGCATCCTCGATGCTGGTTGCGGCGACGGCTACCTGAGCCGGAAGTTGGCCGAACGGGGCGCCGTCGTCACTGCCGTGGAGTGCTCTTCCCGGATGCTGGCGTTTGCCCTGGCAGAAGAGGAACGCGACCCCTTATCCATCACATACCATAACGGAGATATCGCTTCTCTGCCCTTTTTGGCCGACGGCTCTTTTGACGCGGTGGTCACCAACAACGTCATCCAGGACGCCGCGGATTTCGAGGGGGCTTTCAGGGAGTTTGGCCGTCTTCTCCAACCTGGAGGCATCTATCTTCACATCGTGAACCATCCGTGTTTTTCGGCCCCCGTATTCGGCTGGGTGAAGGACGGTGAAGGAAAAAAGCTGTACAGGAAAGTCGACCGCTACTTCGATCGGGGACCGTTCCTCGTCCCCTGGGGCCCGCGATCCGGGATGGAGCCTACGGTGGCCTTCCATCGGACCCTCGGCGATACGGTGAACTTCCTGATCTCCTGCGGATTTCGGCTTTTGCAGTTGCTGGAGCCTGAACCTCCAGAGTCCTGGTCAACCCTCTATCCGGAACGGCTTGACGCCGCCCGGGTTCCTGATTTTCTGGTCCTGGTCTGTAAGAAGGACGGGGCAGATCTCTGAAGGAGGGTCATAGCCTCGCCCCGGCGAGGGCTCGGCTGCAGGAGCAGCCCCTCTCCTCCGGCACCATCGAAATTGCGGCCCCTATTATATCTCTCAGAAGCCGGGCGGACTTCGCCATCTCATCGACGATCTCCGCCGCGGACATCTCGTCTCTTCTCATCCCTGCAGCTGGGTTTGTGACGATGCATATCGAGGCGTAGCATAGCTCCAGCTCCCGGGCGAGAACGACCTCGGGATAGCCCGTCATCCCCACCACGTCGCCGAAGCTTCTGAGCATCCGGATGGTGGCGGGGCTCTCCAGGTGCGGCCCCTCGGTGCAGACGTATACACCTTCGGCGACCAGCGAGCCCGCGCCCTCTGCGCCTTGAGCCAGGGCCCGCCTCATCTCGGGGCAGTAGGGGCTCGTCAGATCTACGTGGACCGCCTCCTCCTCGAAGAAGGTGGAAGGTCTGGATTTGGTGAGCTCCACGAAGTCGATGGGCAGAACGAAGCTTCCCACCGGGTGCCAGGACATCGTTCCCACGGTGTTGGTTGATATGACCCGGACCGCGCCCCAGGCTTTCGCCGCCCAGAGGAGGGCCCTGTAGTTCACCCGGTGAGGCGGAAGGTGGCGGCCGCCGTGGCGCGGGATGAAGAGGGCCCCTCTTCCGTGTAGCTCTGTTCTCATCGCCTCCACCCCGCCGTAGGGGGTATCGATGGATACGGCCTCTCCCTCCAGCTCGAATCCGGTCCCGCCGATCACCGCGACCTTCATGGTTTGGAAGAGATTCTCTGAATTTAAAGGGCTTATCCCCCGTTGAAGCGAGGCTCCGCGATCCGGAGTGGGACGGCCCCAGATGGATCGGAGCCCCTAATCTGGGTCCGTTATGGCGAAACCTACATAAGGCCCGTCCTCCTCTTGCTCCTGAAACGGCCGCCGGGCCAGGGACGGCCGGATATCGATTGCGCCTCTCAATGCAGGGCCCTTTTGAGGAGATGACAGATGGAATTTACCGCCCAGGAGAAGTACGAATTCAAACGGCTGCTCGAAGACCTTCGGAGCAAGAGCGGAAGGGGTACGGAGCTGATCTCCCTTTACATACCTCCCGATAAGCAGGTCTCGGACGTCACCGCCCAGCTGAGGGACGAGCATGGCCAGGCGTCCAACATCAAGTCGAAGCTCACCCGGACCAACGTCCAGAGCGCCCTCGAGTCGGTGATGGCACGGCTCCGCCTGATCCCTCGGCCTCCGCCAAACGGGGTCGCCATATTCGTTGGGGCCGTCGACGTCGGCGGAAACAAGACCGACATGTACAGCAAGGTTCTGGAACCGCCGGAGCCGATAGTAACCTACCGCTACCACTGCGACTCATCCTTCCTCCTCACCCCTCTGGAGGACATGCTCGCCGACAAGAAGACCTTCGGCCTGATCGTCCTGGACAGGAGGGAGGCGACGATCGGAACCCTCAGGGGAAAGCAGGTGGATGCCATAAAGCACCTCACATCCTCGGTCCCGGGAAAACAGAGGAAGGGGGGGCAGAGCAGCCATCGGTTCCAGCAGCTGAGGCTGATCGCGATCCACGACTTCTACAAGAGGATAGGAGACAGCGCAACCGATGCGTTCCTCTCCATCGATCGAAAGGACCTGGAGGGGATACTGATCGGAGGGCCGTCTCCCACCAAGGAGGAGTTCGTAGACGGCGTGTTTCTCCACCACGAGCTCCAGCAGAAGATTCTTGACTCCCTCGACGTCACCTACACCGACGAGTCCGGCCTTTACGAGCTTGTGGAGGCGGCTCAGGAGCGGCTCCTCGACCTCGAGCTGACCCAGGAGAAGCTCGTCATGAGGAGGTTCATGAAGGAGCTGGTGAGCGATAGGGGGCTTGCCTCTTACGGTGAGAAGGAGGTTCGGCAGAACCTGACCATGGGAGCGGTGGACACCCTCCTCCTCTCCGAGGACCTCCGGAAGACCAGGGCTCGGATCGTCTGCACCAACGCAGGCTGCGGCCGCTCGGAGGAGGTCACGAGGTCTCCAAACAGCCCGCCGCCGGAGAACTGTCCCAAGTGCGGGTCTCAGCTGGAGATAACCGACGAGGTGGACATCATATCCGACCTCTCGCGGATGGCGGAGGAGAGCGGTAGCGACGTCAAGATCATCTCCACCGACTTCGAGGAGGGGGCCCAGCTCTTTCGGGCCTTCGGCGGGATCGCTGCTATCCTGCGGTTCAGGACGAGCAGCGTCTGAGATCCTTTCTCCTCACCCTTTCTTCGCTTCCCTTCTCCACACCCTTCTCTTCACCCTTTCTTCGCTTACCGTCTTCTCTCCGCTTTTCGATCTTCTCTTCGATCCTTGGGCTTCTGACTCCGCAATTCAGCAGATATTCCGAAATCTAAAATACCAGGACAGAAGAGCTGATTCACGATGATCGAGCTGTCTCTGAGCGTCGCCGTCAGGCCCACCGAAAGCCCCGAGAAGGTGGTGAAAGCCATGGAGAACCTCTTCCCAGGGGTCGCAATTGCAGCCCGCGAGGGCTGGATCGAGGGACACGGGGGCACAAGAAGCCTTGCGACCTTCCACCGCCTCCTAAGAGAGCAGAGGATCCTGGACACGGCGCGGTCGGTGATGCTCCAGGGGGTGGTCGGCGACGCCGTCCAGTTCCGGCTGAACAAGCAGGCTGCCACCGTTTCCAGGATAAACTTCCCCCCCGAGGAGGAGCCTCTGGGATCGATCCACGTCGAGATCAGGGGGCCCGCCACCATCATAGACTGGCTCGCCCCGAGGACATCGGAGGGGAGGCCCATCGAGGAGATCGAGCTGGAGGATGATGATCGTGTTTAGCTTCTCGTCGAGCGCCCTCGTCGATCAGCCCTTCGACTGGGCGTATCAGCTGGAGGATCTCGGCTACTCCGGCTGGGAGATCGTCAACGAAGGTAAGCAGAGGCTGACGGCTGAGACGATGCCCCTTGCCCGGGAGATCGTCGAGACGACGAGCCTCGTCATCACCATCCACCTACCCTACTCCGATCTCAATCTCGCCAGCATGAACCAGCCGATCTGGGAGGAGACGATCCGGCAGATGAAGGAGTGCATCAGTCTGGCCTCGGATTTCGCCAGACTGGCCGTCGTCCATCCCGGCTACCTCTCGCCTCTTGGAAAGCAGATGCCCGACCGGGCGTGGGAGCAGAACATCTTTGGCCTTCAGGAGATCTGCGACCACGCCGCCGACCACAACATGACCATCGCCGTCGAGAACATGCTGAACATCGAGTCGATGCTTGGAAGGACCCCTGAGGAGATCCTGGGGATGCTGGAGAACGTCCGCCGGGAGAACCTCGGGTTCGTCTTCGACGTCGGCCACGCCAACACCAACGGGAACGTCGATTCGTTCCTGGCCCTAAAAGACAAGATGGTCCACGTCCACATCCACGACAACAAAGGGGCAAGAGACGAGCACCTCCCGGTCAAGAGCGGAAACGTCAACTGGTCGCGGGTGGCAAACGCCCTCAAGGGGTACGAGGGCCGCCTCGTGACCGAGGCCCGGACCCTGGTCCAGGGGGTCCAGTCCATGAGAAACTTGAAGACCTTTCTGGACCATCTGGAGTGAGCTGTCATGACATCGTCACTAGATGACCTGGCCGAAGAGATCTCCCGCTACTTCGAGGCTAAAGATCAGGCTAGAGAGGAGGCGCTCGCTCTGACGCGGGTCGTCATCCGGAGGTGCGGAGCCGCCATCAGGTCCGTCCACAGAGGCGAGTTCGACCGGGCCCTGGAGTTGACCGAGAAGGCGGGGGATGCCCTCTCCCGGATCGGCGACCTTCTGGCCGACCATCCCGACGTCCGGTACGCCGGATTCGTCGACGGCGCTGAGCAGGAGTACGCCGAGGCGAGGATCGTATACTCCATCATCACCGAGCACAGGACCCCGACCCCCGAAGAGATCGGCGTCGAGATGACGAGCTACCTCTCTGGCCTCGGCGACACCGTAGGCGAGCTGAGGCGGCACGTCCTGGACCTGATCAGGCAGGGAAGGCCTGAGGATGGGGAGGTCTTTTTGGAGGCGATGGAGGAGATCTATCACCTTTTGATGCTATTCGACTATCCCGACGCCGTCACCAAGGGCCTCCGGCGGAAGGGGGATATGGCCCGCTCCCTCCTGGAGAGGACCCGGGGCGACCTCACCAACGCCATCGGCCAGAAGAAGCTGGAGGTGCAGCTTCGGGAGCTGGAGGAGAGGCTGGGGTCTGCTGAAGATCTCTAGAAAATCTTATTCTTTCGTCGCCAGCGTCAGATTTCCGTGGGGCATGACGATCGTCCTCGCGTCCCGCCCCTGCCTCTCCCGGGCCATGGCGAGGGCCTCTTCGAGAGTTTTAGCGTGCCGGAAGAAGACCATCTCCGCGAGCTCGGGCCTCATGGAGGAGACCAGGATCAGGTCTTTTTCCAGAGACTCCCTCGCGATCAGGGCGGCCTTGTGTCCGCCGAACTCGTACTCCCGCCCGAACCGCTCGACGCAGTCCTCGGCGCATTTTGCCTCCCTCGCCCACCGCTCGAAGACGGGATGACCGAGCCCCTCGGCGCACTCGGCGAGGAGGATGAGAGACCCCCCCGGAAGGACCGCCTCTTTGGCGTTCTCCATCGCCTTCTGGGCCTGAAATAGGTTGATGTCCTTGGGGCGGCCCCCGGCGCAGGCGACGACGATCTCGGCGGGCCGGACAGGCCTCTGGTACATCTCGTCGACGACTTTGGCGCCGACCCGGTGGGCTCCTACGAAGTCGCCGGCCACGGCCCGCACGATCTCCTTACTGCTTTTCAGAACGACGTTGAGGATGAAGTCGAGGCCAGCGATCTTTGCCGCCTCCTCCATGTCAAGCCGGACGGGACCGTCGAGCCGCCCGGACTTCGACCGGGGGTCGGTCATCATGGAGTGGTTTTTGTTGATCGACCTCTCGGAGCTGACGCCGGGAAGGATGGCCTTGGCTCCGCCGCTGTAGCCGGCGTAGTAGTGGTACTCGATGTTGCCCGTCCCGATCTTTATGTCGGATGCCGCCACCTCCTCCAGAATCTCGACGGGGGTTTTCCGGCCAGTCTCTCCGAGGTGGACGCATCGGTCTTTGTCGTGCTGGATGTGAGGAAGGCCGGCAGAGCCGCCGAGGAGCCTGTCTTCTTCTTCGACCGTCATCCTCCGGTGGGTTCCCAGGCCGAAGACGACCAGGATCTCTGATACCCCCATCTCCTCAAGCCTCCGCACCAGGGGCGGCAGCATCTTGGAGGTGGGAGCGGGGCGCGTTATGTCGCTGGCCATGATGGCCGCACTCTTGACTCCAGCAAAATCCTGTAGGTGCGGGCCGACGGGATCGTCGAGGGCCCTCTCGATCTCGGCCGCCTCGTCTTTTGCTCCGGCTAGCTCGTTTGGCAAAACCAGCTCGAACCGTTCGTCCCCCTCGAGATCGAGGCCGACGGAGCCTGCGCCGTATCCGAGCCTCATCTCCCTCAGGCCCTCCAGACCTTCGCCCGGCTGTTGACGTCGCTGAAGACGTCGAATATTGGCATGTCGGTGGTGTAGCGGAAGAAGTCGGCCCCTGCGGCGTTGCAGGTCTCCCGGATCCGTCTGTCGTGCGCCTTCATCTTTGCAGCATACTCCTCTCTGACCTTGGGCGTCACCCTGGTCATCACCGACTCCTTCGACTCCATGTCGATGAACCGGAGGTCCCCCTCGAAGTCGAGGTCAGCCTCCGCCGGGTCGAGGATCTGGATCAGGATCAGGTCGTGGGCCGAGAGCTTGTAGATCCCGGCGACGAGGCTCTCGACGTCGTCCAGGAAGTCGGAGACGACCACCACCAGGCTCGTCGACCTGATGGTGAGGTCGAACTGCTCAGCCATCCTCCGAAAGTCGGTCCCCCCCGAGGGCGCGGTCCGGTCCAGATCCTCCATCGCCTTGAAGAGGTTTCTCCTCCCTCCCCTCGTCTCGCCCGGCTCCAGCATCTCCCCGAACTTGGAGATCGAGAACTTCTCGTTCTCCTTGATCGCCATGTAGGCGAACCCCACCGAGACCATCGAGGCGAAGGAGAACTTCTCGCCATAGGCCATGCTGGAGCTGGCGTCCAGGAGGAGGTGGACCGAAAGGCTCCTCTCCTCCTCGTGCTCCCGGACGTAGAGCTTCTCGGTCCGGGCGTAAACCCGCCAGTCGACGAACTTGAAGTCGTCGCCCTTCCGGTACTCCCGGTAGCCGACGGGGCTGATCCCGCGCCCCACCTTCACCGACCTCCGGGCGCCGGTGTAGACGGTCGATACCCTCTTTCTCACAAGAAGGGTGAACCGGTCCAGCTCAGCGAGAAACTCCGTATCCATCCTCGAGCCTCAGATCGACTTCATGATATCCGATATCACCTGGTCGGCGGTGACCCCCCTCCTCTCGGAGTCGAAGGTGAGGATGATCCGGTGGCGGAGGATGGGGTACGCCATTACGTCCAGATCGTCGCGGCTTACGTAGTCTCTTCCGTTGAGGAGGGCTCTGGCTTTGGAGGCGAGGATCAGGCCGATGGAAGCTCGGGGGCTTGCGCCGTACTCGACCCCCTCCCACTTCCGAGTGGAGATTACGGCCGTTATCGCCGCCCCCTTCAGGTCGTCGGAGATGGGAATGTCCCTTGTGAGCTGCTGAAGGGACAACAGCTCCCGCCGAGTGATCACCCTCTCGACCCTCGGCTCGGCGTGGCCGGTGTACCTCTCCATGATCTGGTACTCTTCATCCTGGTTGGGATAATCGATGAAGACCTTCAGGAGGAAACGGTCCAGCTGAGCCTCGGGGAGAGGGAACGTCCCCTCCATCTCGATGGGGTTTTGGGTGGCCAGGACGAAGAAGGGCTCCTCGAGCCTGTAGGTGTTCTTTCCAACGGTGACCTGCTTCTCCTGCATCGCCTCCAGCATGGCGGACTGGGTCCTGGGGGAGGCCCTGTTGATCTCGTCGGCAAGGACGATGTTGGCGAAGATGGGTCCCTCCTCGAACCTGAAGACCTTGCTCCCCTCCACCTCCTCGATAAGGGTGGTCCCCGTGATGTCCGCGGGCATCAGATCCGGAGTGCACTGAATCCTGCTGAAGTCAAGGCCGGTGGTGCCTGCTATCGTCTTGACGAGGAGGGTCTTTCCCAGGCCGGGGTTACTCTCCAGGAGGATGTGACCTCCGGCCAGGATCCCCACCAGAATCTGCTCCACCACCGACTTCTGGCCCACCACCACCCGTCCGATCTCCTCTTTGATCGTATCGAAGATGGCGGGCGCATCCTTATAAATGTTGATCAGATCGTCTCTCATCTATCCGTCCTCGATGATATCTAAGGCTCTCTATTCTTCGGTTTCTTATTAACGTTCTTCTTCAGCTCGTCGCCAGGTTCTCGAAGTACCTTTTGATTATCTCTCGGTTCTGGGGCGGGAGGCTCTCGATATACTGTTCCGTCGGAACCGCCACCCCTTCCCCAGCCTCTGACGTTGTGAAGAGCCTGTCCATGGGTTCGATCTCCTTCGACCGAAACCCCGCCGCGGACCCTGGATATAGGACCAGCTCCAGGTTCACCTCTTCCAGCACCGCTAAAGAGGGCTTTCCGTAGATCTCCCCCGAGATCCCCGTATCCGAGGCGCCAGCCTCCGCCACCTCCTCTTCACCAAATAGGTCTGCTGCGCGGTCTCGAAGGTCGGAAAGAGACTTGAAGGGCTGGGGCGAGATCTCCTCTCCGGCCTGGCTCTGACTGAAGGCGGCCGCAAAGGCGAGAAGGAGGATAACGGCTGCTGCCTTTGCCTGGAACGTCGGAACGCTCCGTTCTCCGAAGGTCAGACGCCGCCGATTCATGATATCCCGGGATCCAACCATTGAGAGCCTCTTCTTGACGTCCTGGGCAAGGCTCTGCATCACCACCGAGCGCGAGTCGCGGTTGTCGTAGGCCGCCTTCGTCTTCTCCGAGAGGCCCTCTTCCAGATGGGCGAATAGATCGGACTTCGACCGGCGGCCGAGGACCTTTGCTCCGAAAAGGCCCAGAATCATGGAGATGAGGGCCGGGACGGCGGCTACAGCCGACCCCTGCCAGTAGAACCGAAAGAAGGCAGGAATCCCCAGGAAGAGGGCGACGATGTAGATGAGGCTTGCGATTATGCCGGCATTGAGGAGATAAAGGGAGAGCTCAAATCGCCTGTAGACCCCCAAAAGCCGCCTCAGATCCGCCAGAAACTCGTATGAACCGTCCACGATAGTCCCCTCAGAGCCCTCGCTAATAAGTAGTTTCCGAGCTGATGCCCGGGTGGTCCCTCGCTGAGATCTTATCAGCTCCTCCGGCAGATCTCTTCTACCAGAAGGCATATAAAATCACCAAATATCACCAGTATCCAATACATAAAGAAAAATAGCACCCAATGAAATTAGGTTTATACCCTTTGAAGACGAACATATGTCCGTACCTTCCGCCGGGCGGCAGAAGATACGCCACGGGAAGTGGGGCTGAGACTCGACGATCGACTTTGGGGCCGGCTCGCGCTGGAAGCCGACCAGACCAGGATAAAAAAAAAGAAAATGGCCAAGATTTCGAGGATCAACAGGCTGAGCTTTGGGCTTCTGCTGCTGGTATTGCTATCAGGACTTTTGGGGATGAGCCCGATAAGCGGAGAATCCGTCCTGGAAGCTGCGGGAGGAGCCGATCTCTTCGCCGGTGAGAACGGAAGCGAGGTCGCGAAGGGGACGGCAGAGATCGTGGCCGCCGGGATCTGGATCGCGCCGGATGGTGGAAAGAACGTATCCGACGGCGTTGAAGAGATCCTTCCATACCTTGCAGGCCCCTCCAGGATCTTGAGGATCATGGTCCAGGAGGAGGAGGTTTCGGAGCTGGGCTACATCGGAACCTCCGACGGCGTTCTCGTCCTCTGGCCTGACGTCACCGAAACCCTCAAGCTCATCGCCCCCTTCGATTATCGTGAAAGGCCCTGGTATCTGGAAGCTGCTCGGGCCGGGGAGACGATCTGGACCAGGCCCTATGTGAACCAGAGCACCGGGGACCCGGCCATAACCTGCGCGACCCCAATATTTGTGGATGGAGATCTGACAGGGGTTGTGGGGATGGACGTCTCCCTCGCAGAGATCGATCTCGATCTTGCCAACACGACCACAGGCTACCCATTTCTCTTGGACGGTCAGGGGGCGGTGGTGATGACCCCCCCCGTCCCGGAAGGATTCGTCTGGGAGGAGATCCTCGCTCCAGGAAGCCTCCTCGACTCCAAAAACCCGGATCTGGCCGGGCTCGCCGAGGCGATGGTGAGGGGAGAGAGGGGGACGGCCTATACAAGGTTCGAGAACGGCGGGGCCAGGATCGTCTACGCCCCCCTCCCGTCGATCGGCTGGAGCCTGGGTGTGGTCTCAGGAGACGAAGAGCTGACCTTTGCCAAGGCCACCCAGTACGACCAGCTATTCCACCGGATATCGAGCCAGACCGAGATATTGGCCCTGGAGACGGGTGAGGCCCTGAGGGAATGGAAGCTCGGAACGACGATGGTGCCTGGGAGCGGGAGAGCCGAAGGGGCAGGATCGATCTGGCCCATCGCTCTCGCGGCTGCCGCCGTATTTGCCATCCTGGGGGGCGTCGCAGGGTATTGGGGATGTCGAAAGGCATCGGTGCCGATCTTCGATGCGATCGCAAGAGGGCTTGAGAAGGTCGGCAGAGGCGACCTAGACGCGAGGATCGAGACGAAGGGCCTGGGGGGGACGAGAGCTCTTGGGGAGGCCTTCGATAAGATGACCACCGATCTGAAAGGCACGATCTCCCTTTTGGAGGAGAGAGCCCTGGAGGCGGGCAGGTCAGAGAAGGAGGATGAGATCTCTGAAGAGCTGAAGCGACTCCTCCTGCCGGAGAGGGTCCCAAAGGTGGAGGGGTTTGAGGTGTCGACCTTATCCTTCGCCGAGGGATGTGAATGCTGCCACTTCTACGACGGATTCGAGATGGAGGGGGCGAAGGCGGTTGTTATGATGGCAGAGGCCTCGGATCATGACCTCTCCGCCGCCATGGTGGCCGCCCTCACCAGAAGCCTGATCAAGGCGGCCGCCCGGAGGCTCGGCGACCCGGCGAAGGCTCTCCGGGAGACGAACCTCCAACTGGTGGAGAACGTCAGAAACGGGATGGTCGTCTCCTGCTTCTGCGGGATGCTGGACCTCTCCAGCCACGCCTTGAGCTACGCCAACGCAGGTCACGTCCCGCCCTTCATAGTCAGCTCCGACGGCTTTGTGGACACCCTCGTCGGCGGAGCCATGTCCATGGGCGCCCTTGACAAACTCGACCTGGAGATGGAGGGGTGGATGATAGATCCAGGCGACGTCCTCGTCATCTACAACGACGGCCTCGTCGAGGTCGAGAACGAGGATGAAGAGCGGTTCGGAACCGAGAACCTGATAACTGTCGTGAAAAATAACAAGGATGGGTCGGCCGAGGAGATCATCAATGAGCTGGAGGCGGCGATCAGGACTCACATGGGAAGCCGGAAGCTGACATCCGATCCCGCTGCCATGATCGTCAAGAGGTCTGGATGATCCTGGCCAAACGGCCAGAGCTTTGATAGATATTAATAAAACCGACCGGTTTTAGAACTGTATTAGAACCGCCGCATGGACTTGAAGTCGTTCCCGGCGATCCCTTTTATTCTCCTGACCAGATCTTCAAAATTGAGGCCGTCCATCGAAATTCGGTTCATTCCCCCGAAGATCTCCTCTCTCACCCGTCGGCCGACGACGTCGTCACATCCGGGAAGAACCTCGATGACGACGCTTCCTTCGGGGGTGGCAGTCCGAGAGCAGAGGCGGTCAAGGTCGCCGTCCACGATCCCCACCAGGGGCGTTCCGAGCCTCGCCAGGATCTCCCCGGCGATGGCGGTGGTGTCGTCGCCCGCGGTTACCGCGACCATGGCGCCTTCCGCCTTCTCGAAGGTATCTTCTGCGGCGTGGTCTATCAGGACGGCGTCGCGGCCGCGGGTTTGGACCGTCCTCGCGACCCTCTCGGTCCTCCTTATGTCGCCGGTCCTCAGGACCGCCGAATCGAGATCGACGAGCGAGAGCTTCTCCAAACCGTGGACCTTAACCTCAGCTCCGCGAACCTCGGCGATCCTGCCGTCGACGGTCACGATGGTCACAATCTCCTCCAGGGCTCTTCCGACGACGATCCCGTTGACGGAGACGTTCTCGCCGGGGACGGCCCCAAAGATCCACCTTATGACGGTCCTGCCCGAGGATTCGGTCCTGGGATGAAACTCAGGTGTTGCCACCAGCTCCAGCCCAAGAATCCCGGCGAATTTCTCGCCGATCTCCCCATCGTCGCCCGCCAGGACCGAAACGAATCCTCCCCCATAGTCCGCGAGGATGAGGGGCTTTTTGGGCTTCGCCTTATCCCTCACCATGGCGCCGAAGGCGAGGCCGGTCTCGGCCGTCTTGGCACAGTTCAAGAGGATCACCACGTCGACGAAAGGCTCCAGCCTCGCGACCGACCGGCTCGGCCTCTCCCTCATCGATATGTCTATCCTGTCCTCCAGGGCGGCGTCGATGACCGCAACCCTCCCCATGGTGCCTCCGAGGACGGCGGCGACATGCCCGACGTCGGCGAGGAGGTTCAGGGCCTCAGCGGCTCGTCCCGAGTCGATCACCTCGGGACCGTGGACCACAACCCCGACTTTAACCGCCACTTTCGACGCTCTCATCTTCCATCTTCACCGATCTCATCCTCTCCTCTTCCGCCTTCATCCTCTCTTCCATCTCCTCCAGGCTCCGGGCGCCGATCTCCCTCCTCTCGGGCATCTTATCTATCGGCTGCAAGGTGCTCAGGTGGTAGTAGAGCCCCGTCGAGTCCAGAAGCGCCCACTCTTCGCCGTCGTCCTCGGTCTTCAGGACCTTGACGATCCCCACCGTCCCGGTCCCGGAGTACCTGACGATGCTCCCCTCGCTGATCTCATCTGGCATGGTCACTCGTCACCTCAATGAAGCTTCTCCTTAATCACAACGCCTGCGAAGTTCTTAACCTCTGCCCCCCCGGAGATCGAGAGTACCTCGACCCCGTCCAGCTCGCCGGTCCCGCAGAGGACGTCCTGTTCGGGGTGGGTGCCGGCCTGGATGTCGCACTTTATCCTCGTCTTCTCCCCAACCGAGACCACCGTCTTCAGCCTCGGAGAGGCGGGATGGCCTTTGGGAAGGACGATGAGGGGAGAGCCCATCTCCCGGATCAGGTAGAGGGTGCAAAAGAGGCCCCGTCTCGCCCTCTCTCCGACCTCGAAGGTCGATGCCACCAGGAGGTCGTCGTCGTCGGTGAAGATCACGATCTCGTCCGAATCGGTATCGAGATAAAAAAATTGGCCGAGGGTCCTGACGACCGCCAGGGTCCCGGTCCTCCCGCAGAGGTAGGCGACCTCGTCGTCTTCCAGGGGGATATTCATCTTCTCATCACTCTGTGGGCTTCACGTTTCTTGATTGGCAGGATGGACATCGGGGCCTTCTGCCCATTCCCTTGAACTTGTTTCCGCAGTCCTGGCATATGTAGCCCTTTGGCGCGATCGATTCAACGTCGCCTATATCAGGTCCGCCTCCAACGGTACACATGGGACGTTCACCTCCTTATATTCTATCTTCGAGCGGCTCTTATTTAAATGAGGTGGCCGCCCGGCGGAAATTCATCACCCTGTCCCATAGGCCGAGGGTGCCCCGCCCAGATGCTTATCGCTTTCTGATCCTGTCGCCTTCTGATTCAGTTTCTTTTCTTTTGATCCGTCCCGCCATCTTCATAAAGTTTCTATGTATACCTCTGAAGAGCAATTTTCGCAGGAGAAATCGGCATGAACCCAGATCGGATGAGGATCTTGAAGGAGGGTGGGGAAAGGAGGGGACCGGTCGTCTACTGGATGAGCAGGGAGATGAGGGCGGAGGACAACTGGGCCCTCGCCTTCGCCCAGGAGCTGGCGTTGAAGAGGAGGGCGCCCCTGGGAGTGGTCTTCTCCCTAAGCGAGGACTTTCTCGGCGCCGGCATGCGGCAGTACGGGTTTTTGCTCCGGGGGCTCGAAGGGGCGGAGAGGATTCTCAGAGATAAGGAGATACCCTTCGTCCTCCTTCGAGGAGATCCGGGAGAGACCGTCCCCAATTTCGTGAAGGAGCATGCTGGAAGCGTCCTGGTCACCGACTTCTCGCCTCTCTCGATCAAGCAGAGCTGGATGGAGGAGGCTATCCAGAGGCTTGATCTCCCCATATACGAGGTGGACGCTCACAACATCGTCCCCTGCTGGGTGGCGTCGCCGAAGCAGGAGTACGCGGCCCGGACCTTCCGGCCGAAGCTGAGGCGACTTTTGCCGATCTTCTGTGAAGATCTCCCCGGCCTCCAGGTCCACCCCCACCCCTGGGACCTCGATATTGAGGTGAAATGGGACCAATTGTTGCGGGACCTCTCGGTTGACCGCTCCGTCCCCGAGGTGGACTGGATCGTGCCTGGGGAGGCAGCCGCTCGGGAGGCGCTGGTTCGATTCCTCGACGAGAAGCTCTCCAGCTACGATGGGGACAGAAACGATCCGAGCGTCGACGGTCAGTCGAACCTCTCGCCGTACCTTCACTTCGGCCATCTCTCGGCCCAGAGGGTGGCCCTGGAGGCGGCAAAATGCGAGATGGATCCCAAGTCCAGGGCCGCCTTCCTGGAGGAGCTGGTGGTGAGAAGGGAGCTCTCCGACAACTTCTGCTTCTACAACCGCGGATACGACTCCTTCGATGCTTTCCCCGCCTGGGCGAGAGAGACCCTGAACGAACATCGGAACGATCCGCGAGAGTATCTTTACGACCAGAGGGAGCTCGAAAGGGCCGAAACCCACGACGACCTCTGGAACGCCGCCCAGAAGGAGATGGTCATCCGGGGAAAGATGCACGGCTACATGAGGATGTACTGGGCGAAGAAGATTCTGGAGTGGACCGAGTCTCCCGAGGAGGCTCTGAAGATCGCCATCCGTCTGAACGATCGATATGAGCTGGACGGGAGGGACCCCAATGGCTACGTGGGCATCGCCTGGTCCATCGGCGGGGTCCACGACCGGGCCTGGAAAGAGAGGGAGATCTTCGGGAAGGTCAGGTACATGAGCCGTCGGGGGGCGGAGTCAAAGTTCGACGTCGGAGCTTACATCGAAAGAGTCGGATCTTTGGGGTGATTCCATGAGGACAAATCTTATACAAAGTGTTTCTCATCACCATCCACCTCCTTTCCAACATAATTACCTAATATTAATAAAAAAATAAATCTCTCGCCTGATGAGAATTCGAGCCTCGACGCGGCCTCGTCGCCGTCGACAGACGGATCGGTTCTAGCCAGAGGTCTCGCGAGTCGGGGGCCGGGTCCTACGCCTCCGAGGAGCTGATCAGGACCGAGACGAACTACATAGCCAAAGACGGCGTCATCACCTGGAACCTGGTCGATCTAGCGCCAAACGAGACTAGGACGGTAACCTATCAGGCCCGGGCGCTCTGGAGCGGGAGGTTCGTCAACCGGGTCCGGGCCGACTCAAGCCTCGTCGACGGGTCGGAGGCCAGGACGGTTTATGCCAGCTCCATCGTCGAGGTGGGGGAGTTCGAGGGCGAGGTCCCGGTACCGGGATGGCAGCCTACGGACTGGGGGCTCAACTATTCTGCCTGCGAGTCCGATCTCGACGAAGAATATCTCTGCGAGATTTGATGGTCTTTTAAAACTTTTGAGAAATGGATGAGATCGAGAAATGGATGAGATCGTTTCGGAGGACGGCTTCAGATAAGAGGATCATTTATAGGCTCCTCCGATCATGGGATCCTCGATCAGGTCCAATCCTTCTTATCGGGTCTCTTCCTGTATTTTCTCTCCAATATCGATCCATTTTCGGCTTTTTTGCGATATCTTCCACCCCTTCGATTGTTTGCTTTACCTCTCTCAGCTTTCCCCACCGCCTCTTTCATCTCCTTCGGCTCTTCTCTTCCCCCTTCGGATGTCATCTCCTCGCTCTGATCCAGACCGATCTTTCTATCCCGTGATCCCCTCTCCTTCTCTTCTTCGTCTTTTCTTCGTTTTAAAGAGGCTTTATCGCCTGGTCTTCCCGTTTTCCCCGGAATTTCAGTCAATTCTTCCGTCTTTGCGCGGCTCCCGCCACCAGGTTTCTTCTCGGCCGCTTTATTCTCAGGCTGCCCCCCTCTGATCACTTTATAGGCGATTTTTCTCCCTCTGGAAGGCCTCCCCTCAGCGAGCAGATTCTTTTCGCCTCTCATCTGCTCCGAGACCGTCTCTGCTGTCGTTTCGTCTTCCGGATGGACATTTCTGCCGTCCTTTGCTCCGATCTCCCCGATGACCTTCCCTTCTGCCCCCGCCGAATCTTCTTCGGCTCTCTTGACCCCTTCTCGATCGGCCCCCCCCTCATCCTCTTTGCCAGCATCCGTTCTGTCCTCTTCGAGTCCCATCTGATCCCGCCGGCCGGTGACCGCC
This sequence comes from Methanothrix sp., assembly GCA_040770465.1. Taxonomy (GTDB): domain Archaea; phylum Halobacteriota; class Methanosarcinia; order Methanotrichales; family Methanotrichaceae; genus Methanocrinis. Next base: position 45,482 of record JAXGJB010000004.1, read on the forward strand.
TCCTCCAGGGCGGCAAAGTCGATCGCATCATCAAGACCCTCTTCGGGCCAGCCCGCCTCAGCCTCCTCATGATCACGCCGACCGATCGCCGCCTCCTCAAGGGCGGCAAAGTCGATCACATCATCAAGACCGGCTTCGGGCCGACCCGCCACACCCTCCTCATGATCCCGCCGGCCGATCACCGCCTCCTCCAGGGCTGCAAAGTCGATCACCTCATCAAGACCCTCTTCGGGCCAGCCCGCCTCAGCCACCTCATGATCACGCCGACCGATGACCGCCTCCTCCAGGGCTGCGAAGTCGATCGCATCATCGGGGCCGGCTTCCGGCCGACCCGCCTCAGCCACCTCATAATCCCGCCGACCGATAACCGACGCCTCCAGGGCGGCAAAGTCGATCTCTTCAACCTCGGCGCCGGCCGCCTTCCCAACCTCTTCGCCTTCAGTGAGTCCATCCTCCTCCCTCCTGAACCGTCGTCTGATCCGATCGTAGACCCACTTGGAGATCCCAGTTCCGAGGATGATGGTCCCGACGAAGAACTCCCAGTTCTCCACGAGGAAGTTCTTCGTCTTCTCGGTCAGGGGGACCTTCCTCGCCGTCACCGTGATCTGGCTGGTGAAGACCCTTGTGTCCACAGGCATCGGGTCCTGGCCGGGGAGGACCACCTCGGCATCGGCGGAAAGGGTCAGCTCCTTGGTCCCGCTCTCCAGAGGGACCACGTCCCAGAGCCAGGTTCTGTGCCCCTCCCTGGTTATCAGCTGCCGCTCCTCGCTCATGGGGGTGATCTCAAAGGCCGTCCCCGCCAGTCGGACCTTCATGAAGGTGCTGACGGGGATCTCCTCGACCACCGGGACCTCCCCCTCGGAGAACCCTTCGGTGAGGTTCTCGACGGTCTCGTTCATCGATATCCTCGCCTCGACCCGGTATGTATCGCCCACCAGCATCTCTCGGACAGGATCGAAGGCGATGAGCCCCCCGGTGAGGGTTCTCTTGGCATCCTCCACCAGGGCGGCGTAATCGGGCGAAGAGGTGCCTTCAGTCGGTGCAGTTACCGGATAAAATGCGCCTCCACCACCACCGCCGCCGTCTCCAGGAGGTGACGTAATCGGAGGCGATGGCGCCTCCAGGCCGTTGCCCCGGAGGTTGTTATCGACGCTGCCCGCATCGAAGTTCACCCCGTAATCCCCGTTCTCGAGGAGCCGGTTGGAGGAGAGGTTGTTCTTGTTGGAGGGGTCGAGGACGATCCCGCTCCCAACGTTTTTGCTGGCGTCGTTCTTTTGGATCTCGTTCTCGTCGGAATCGATGAGGATGATGCCGTCAAACCTGTTGTCGAGGAGATCGTTCTCTCTGATCTCGTTATGGATGGAGCGATCGAGGAGGGCGCCAAAATCGTTCCTGGTGGCTGAGTTATCCGAGATAACGTTTTCCGAGGAGTTCACAAGCTTTATTCCCACCCGGTTTCCGGTCATCTCGCTCCCTTTAATCGTCGATCCGATGGTGCCATAGAGATAGATCCCGTTCCCGTTCTTCTCGAGGTTCAGACCCTCCATGGTTATGTTCGTGCAGTTGATGCAGTAGACGGTGCCGGCTCCCGAAGATGGGTCGAGGATCTCGTCGGAAGCCCCCACCAGATAGCAGACCTTCTTTTTGCCCACCAGGTTCGATGGGTCAATGTCGTTCTCGAAGTCCGAGATGTTCAGCCCCTCGGCGGAGAAGTCGCGGACGTTCCCCGACATCCTGTTATCTCTGAGGAGATTTCCTCCGGAATAGTTCAGAGACATGCCCAGGCCGTTATCCCGGGCCAGGTTGGAGGAGAGGAAGTTTCTTTGAGAGGACGCGAGAGCGATCCCGGCCAGCTCGTTCTCCTGGACCTCGTTCGCTTCGAGGGTGTTGTTCTCCGATCCGGTTAGATTTATTCCCTCGCCGTTTCCGGTGGCGGCGTTCCTGGCGACGAGGTTGCCGTCGGATTCGGTCAGGAAGATGCCCCTTGCGTCGTTATCGCTGAGCCTGTTTCCGACGACGATGCAGTCGGTGGAGCCCTCGAGCCGGATCCCGTCGACATCGTCCCTGACGACGTTATCTTCCGCCCTGGACCGGGACGAGTTGTGGAAGTAGATCCCGTAGACGTTCTTTTCCAGGGTCAGACCCCTGACGGTGACGTTGTCGCAGCGATAGCAGTAGACGACGCCAGCCTCCGACGAGGGGTCGATGACCTCGCCGGATGCTCCCACCAGGTACGCGATCGGCTTTCCGTCGACCCGGTTGGACCCATCGACGTCGTTATCGCCCGCGGCATAGAAGTTGCGGCGGTTCCCCTGCATATCGTTATATTCAAGCCTATTATTCTCCGATTCGGATAAAAATATTCCGTAGTCATTTTCGCCGCCGATCCTGTTCTCTCTGAGGAGGTTATTGGATGAGCTGCTGAGATATATGCCGTAGCTGTTCCCGCTGGCATTGTTCGCAAAGATGGCGATCTCTCTGGACCGGTTCAGGAGGATTCCCCTCCCGCGGTCGGTGAGGGTGTTCTTCTCCACCCTCGATCCGGTGGTGTTGAAGAGGCTGATTCCGTCGCCGCCCCCCGTCAGCCAAAGGTCTCTTACGGTGATGTTGGTGCAGTTGATGCAGTAGACGGTGCCGGCATTGGAGGTGGGGTCCACCACCTCGCCCGATGCGTCCACCAGGTAGACGATCGCCTTTCCGTCGACGAGGTTTGAAGGATCGATATCGTTTCGGAGGTCCGAGAGTTTCTCGCCTTCCGCGGCGAAGTTGCAGCCGTTTCCTGCGAGGCTGTTGGATCTGAGCCTGTTCTCCCCCGAACCCCTCAGCAAAAGGCCCTCGTCATTATCGCTGGCGCTGTTTGCGGTGAGGGCGTTTTGAGCTGAGCGATCGAGGACGATTGCGCCATCGTTTTTGGCGACGACATTTTCGGATACGCTGCAGCTCCGGGAATCTTCGAGATGGATCCCCGGGCCGTCGTTCTCCTCGACATGGTTTCCTGAGACGTTGATCCGGCTTGAGTTTCTGAGGCTGAGGGCACCTCGGTTTTTGCGGACCTCATTATCCCGGACGGCACACTCCTCCGACCGGTCCAGACGTATTCCGAGATCGTTGTCGTAGACAGCGTTTCCGGAGACGGTGATCTCTTCAGAGCCGTTGAGGAGGATTCCAGTTCCAGTTTCGGAGACCAGGTTCCCCTCGATCCTCGAGTTTGTTGTGTTGTGAAACGCGATCCCGAAGAAGTTGCCGGTCACGTTGAGACCCTTCGCGGTTATGTTGGTGCATCTGAGGCAGTATACCATCCCGGCGCCTGAGGAGGAATCCAGGGTTCTGTCCGATTCGTCGACGAGGTATGCGATCGGCTTTCCGCTCACGAGGTTTGAAGAATCGATATCGTTATCTCCCTGGGCATAGAAGTCTCTGTCGTTCTCATCCATCAGGTTGAATCTCATCTCATTTTTCGTGGAGTTCTCGAGGATGATGCCGATCCCGTTTCCACGAACGCTGTTCTGGGTGAAAACGTTCATAGAAGAGTCGAGGGCCCAGATCCCCTCCTGCTCGTTCGCGTCGGCTACGTTGGCATCCAGGGCGTTTCTGGAGGAGGAGAAGAGCTGGATTCCCGCCCGGCTTCGGCTCGCCTCGTTCGCTTCGAGGACGTTTCTTTGCGACTGATTGAGGCGGACCCCGATCCAGCTGTTGCTGGCGTTGTTCTCCTCGATGACGTTCTCGCTTGAGCCTTGAACCAGATAGATGCCGATGTACTCGCTATCGTTCGCTTCGTTGTCGGAGACGGTGTTTTTGCTTGAGGAGTTGAGGTGTATGCCGACCCCGTTTCTGGCGACGTCGTTTCCTTCGATGAGGTTTTCATCGCTGGAATTTTCAAGGTCGATCCCCACGAAGTTGACCTCGGCCGAGTTGGATGTGACGTTGTTCTTCGAAGACGATCTTAAGACGATCCCGTAGGAGTTGTTGAAGATATCGTTTGATTCGATCTTGTTTTGACCTGAGCCGTCGAGGAAGGCTCCGTTCTCGTTGTCGCTGAAGTTGTTCTTCAGCGCGGAGTTGTTGGAGGAGTCCTGGAAAAAGAGGCCGTTCCAGCAATCCTTGGCAAGGTTTCCTTCCGCCCTCGAGTTTCTGGTGTTCTGGAAGTATATCCCGTAGATGTTGTTATTGAGGGTGAGATCCTCCACGGATACGTTATCGCAGTTGATGCAGTAGACGGTGCCGGCGTTGCTGGCAGGTCCCAGAACTTCCCCTGAGACGTTCACCAGGTAATAGACGATCTTTCCGTCGACGGTATTGGTGGTGTCGACGTCGTTCTCTCCGCCGGCGCGGAAGTTGTACCTGTTCTTTGCCATCAGGTTCTCGTTCAGCCTGCATCTTATCGAGCCTGATAGGTAGATCCCGTAATGGTTGGCTTCTGCCAAATTTCCGGCGATGACGGAGTCAGAGGAGTTTCGGAAGAAGAAACCCCACCTGTTCTTGGTGGCCTCGTTCTCGTTCAGGAGGTTTTGGCCCGAGTCCTCAAAGACCATCCCTTTCTTCTCGTTCGCTATAGCGGAGTTCTCTTCGACGGCGTTCTTCCGGGATTGGTATAGAGAGAGTCCATTCTCATTCTGTTCGAGCCGATTTTTGGCGATCTCGTTATTCGACGAGTTTCGAAGGGCGACCCCTTCCCCGCGATTGGTGTTCGCCTCGTTCTCCCGGATGGTGTTGTTCTCCGAATCGGCGAGTTTTACCCCGCAGTCGTTATCCCAGGCGACGCTTCCGGAAACGAGGTTTCGGTGGGACGATACCAGGGATATACCGTCAGCAACGTTATACGAAACCGAATTTCCCAGGAGGGAGTTCCCGCTGGAGCTGGCCAGGTAGATCCCGTTCTCGTTTCCGCTTATCCGGTTGTTCTCGATCCTCGATCCGGTGGTGTTGTAAAGGTAGATGCCGTGGGTGTTATTGTTAAGCGTGAGATTTCTCACCGTGATGTTTACGCAGTCTATGCAAAAGACGGCCCCCGCCTCCGAGGCCGAATCGATGACGAGGTCTGATCGCTTTACGAGATAGACTATCGGCTTTCCGTTCACCAGGTTGCTCTCGTCGATATCGTTATTGCCTCCGGCCCCGAAGTTGAACCGGTTTTCACATATCAGGTTCTCTCTCATCCTGTTGTTGAAAGACGAGATCAGAACGATCCCCTGATTTTGGTTATCGTTGAAGTCGTTTCCCTCGATCTCGTTATTGTTGGAGAAGGTGAAACCGGCGCCGTAATTTCTGTTATCGGACACGTCGTTATGGATGAAGACGTTCCCATCGGATCTGTAGGTCTGAATGCCGTTAAAATTTTTGCTTACTGTATTGTTCGATATTGTGTTCTCGTTGCTCTCATTCCAGAGAAGAAGGCCGACCTGGTTATCGAGGAGGCTGTTATTGTAAAGGACGTTCTCGTCGCTTCCGTTCCAGATGCCGATCCCGCACAGCTTGTTATCTCTCGCCTCGTTCTCCCAGATATCGTTATCTCCTCCTCCCTCCAGATAGATGGCGTGCTTTCTGTTCTGACTTATGAAGTTCTTTGATATCTCGCTGCCGCTGGCCCTTTCGAGGCATATGCCGGACCCGCCGTTTGATCTGATCTCGCTATCGGTTATGGAGACGTTAGCCGAGGTGACCCTGATCCCTGCATCGCCGGGACCGGTGCCGGAGTTCGTCACCACTAGCCCCTCGATGACGGCGCCGTCGGCCGAGACGGTTATGGAGGATCCTGCACCCCCAGCGTCGATCACCGGCTTTCCGCCGCCGGTGTCCAGGCCCCTGAGGGTCACGGCCCTGTCCACAACCAGGTTTTTGATATAGACTCCGCTCTCAACCTCGATGACATCTCCATCCGTCGCGTCGTCAATGGCGGCCTGGAGGAGGTCGCCGGGGCTGACGCCGATGGTGGACGCCTTCCCCGTCCCGGAGAGGAGAGCGGCCACCAAAATAATAATAAATATATTTACATACTTGATATAATGATCCACCGCCGTTTACCTCAAAGGTAATCGTATCCCTGAGTATAAAACGTTTTTTGGAGGTTGAGGGCATGGGTCACCAGTTTATATAATAATCTGAGACAACTATGCGAGCGATCGCCTCAGCACGGTTGAAGGACGAACTCTGCAAAGCACCTGACGCGCTCTCCCTCGGAGGTGATCCCCGAGACTGATACGCTGTTATTCAGATGATCAGAGAGGGGCATCTCCACCGTCTGGTTTGCGCTGAGATTGATCCTCTCATCCGGCATCAGGGTGAGGTTTATGAAGACCGGGCCGCCGCCGACGGAGTCGGTGAGATTGAGCACGGTTATCGGAAGGTCGCCGAGGTTCTCGACGTTGTAGTTGTAGACCACTACCTCACCGATATCTGCACAGGACCTGCTGGCAGTTACCGTGAGGTCGAGCTTGGGGAGGATAAGGCGAACGGTGGCAGCTTTTGAGTCCTGGGCAAGGTTGCCCTGAAAGTCGGCGGCTGTGGCCTGGATCGAGTCGTTGAGGGGGCCTGGAAGATCTTCTCTTGATACGATGAAGCTTGAGGTGGCGGTGGCAGTCTCGCCGGGGTTGAGATCTGCCCTGCTGAGGGGGACTGGTCCTACCCTCGAATCGACGAGGGTGATCCCCTGGACCGGGAGGGTTCCGACGTTGGCGATCGTGTAGTTTCTGGTAACTTCGGCACCGACCTCGACGGTGCAAAACCCGGGGACGACAGAGAGCTCGATGGCGGGCCTCCGGTCGGCGAGGTCGCCGAACTGAATCGAGCTATCGATCTCGAAAGTTCCGGTGTACCTCTGATGAGAGCTGACGTCCCTTGCGAAGACCTGGTGCATGTTGGAGGCCGTCATGTAGGTGCCGTTGAAGCTGATCCTGGTGTCGGTGCCGACGAGCTCTGAGCCCCCTGTTCCGAGGACGGTCATCTCCTCTTTCTCCATCTCGGTGGCAGAGAAGGCCTCCAGTATGGAGGTCCTAGTCCCGCTGAAGGGTGAGCCGATCTCGATCCGCTTAATCCCCACCAGGGGCGCGTCTCCGGAGTAGGAGAGGCTGAAGGCCTTCGACGAAGTGCCGTTATCGAGGTTATGGCCCTCCTTTGACGCCCCGATCTGAAGGCTGCCGTCTCCGGTCATGGAGTTGAAGCTCTCAAAGCCATCCATCCGGTTCTCGACGGATCTGCTGATGTCCACCTCTCCGGTTCCGCTCACCCAGCCGCCGGCCGGGCAGGATGCCGCCAATAAGCCCACTCCCAGCAGCAAGAAGACGAGACCCCTTCCCTTCATGCTCTATTTTCCTTCCTCGATCCTTTAAGATGGTGGCGGTGTAAGGAGATCGGTTCGGCCCCCGATTCGTCTCAGAGGAGATGAAAAAGGCAAGAAATGGAAGCGGAACGAAAAATGTGATATCCGGCTGGCGGATGAAAGAAAAGATTTACTGTCCTAAAACCGTCCTAAATGAAAAAATTATAAATAGTGGCGCTAAATCTCGCCGCCGATCCGACTACCACATCCCCCCGTAGGCGTAGGCGGTGGCGGCGGGCTCGACCTTCAGGATAACCGCCTGGCCCCGCTCGTAGAACCTCGTCTTTTCATACGGCCACTCGCCGTCCCATGCCCTGATGGTGTGCCACTGATTGCCAACGACTTTCAGCCTGTAGATCCCGTCGAGGGCGTCTCCTCCCTGCCCTTCGGTCCCGACGTAGTTCTCGTCGAGGTAGACGTCGTAGCCCCTCATGAACTGGGACTGCAGAGTGACGCTGACGTCACCGTAGGTGGGAGCGGGTGTGGTGGCGGGCGTGATGTCCGGTATAGTGGTCGTCGTAGCCGCGCCTTGCCCGGTACCAGCGGTGTTTCCGGTCGTCTCCGGGGCCCATTCCTCGCCTGCGTCGATGATGACGACGTTGCTCGGCTGGTTGTTGGCGACGAAGAACAGCGCATACCTCCCCTCTTCGGCGGCGAAGAAGCTCATCCTGTCATAGGTGGCGAGGGTATACGGGGTGATTGAAGTGTTGCCCGACGGCGAGATCTCGTAATAGTACGCCGAACCGCCTGCCGGAGTGGTGGTGACCAGCTGAAGCCAGGTTCCCACAGGACAGGCCGTATACCTCGTCCAGGCCGTCTCCCCCTCGATCCACAGGGCGTTAGAGCCGGTGTACATATCTGAGGATATGTACTCGGAGTACGGCACCGTCTGCCAGCCGAAGTAGAGGAGGTTTGGCTCGTTTCCTGTTATGGTGAAGCCGACGGGGCCTTGATCCAGCGGCGAGACCTCATCCTCGGTGAAGAAGTACTGGTAGTATCGATTGTATGTGAAGCTGGAACTCGTGGTGAAGCCGTAGGCCTCCGTCGAACCGGTGCTGCGGAAGACCTCGGCGCCGTAGCTCAGATAATCATCCCAGGGCTCTTCGATCTCCACATCCTGACCTGAGCCTTCGACGGCCTGGGCCAAACCCAGGCAAAGAAATATGGCAAGTAACGCTATTGTCCCACTCCTCGGTTTCATGAATAACACCGGAGATGGAGGACGACCCTCCGGATAGTAAAGATTTTGGTGGGGGAGCGCCGTGTAGGTCCCATGCCTTCAGCCCCCACTCCAGAAACTGAAGATGGTAGAGCTGGATGTCGGAAGGAGGACCTCCTCGCCTGGAACCGGGAGTACCGGGATAAGGGGAGGATCTGGCGGGGCGCGGCGCCGAAGCTACCCGACCTTCCGGCCGGGTCGAGGGTTCTGGAGCTTGGGTGCGGGAACGGAAAGACCCTCGCTGCGATGCTGAGATGCCCCTGGAGGATCGCTGCCCTGGACCTCTCTCCCCTGGCGGTGAGGCTCGGAAGGGATGGAGCGGCGGGGCTTTTGGCCGGTTCCGGCCCGGCCGAGTCGGTCCGGCCTCGGCGATCCCTCGGCGCCGACTTCGTCGCGGCCGACGCCGTATCGCTTCCGTTCAGAGCATCGACCTTCGATGCGGTCTTCGCCTTCCACGTCATAGGCCACCTCCGCGAAGAGGGGCGCAGCCAGGCGGCACAGGAGGCGGCGCGGGTCCTGAAGCCGAGCGGCCGCCTCTTCTTCCTCGAGTTCGGGGTCGAGGACATGAGAATGGGGAAGGGGGAGGAGGTGGAGCCTATGACATTCAGGAGGGGTGGAGGCGTTCTGACCCACTACTTCGCCGAGGGCGAGGTGCTGGAGATCTTCGAGGTGCTCCGGCAGGTCTCGATCGTGACCGATCGGAGGATCACCCGGATCATGGGAAAAGACCATCTCCGGTCGGAGGTCGAGGCGGAGTTCATAAAGGTTGAGGGGTGAAGAGGCATCATGGAGCGTTCCTTCTCCGAGATCAGAGCCAAGGCAGACAGGGGGGAGGCGGTCGTCCTCACCGCCATGGAGGTGCGTAAAATCCTCGACGATGGGGAGAGGCTGACCACCGAGGACGTCGACGTCGTGACATGCGCCACCAGAGCGGTGATGAGCGGGACCTACGCCGTCCTCTCCTTCCCGGTGGCATCACCCGGCTCCTTTCTCAGGGCGAAGAGAGCCTGGCTAAACGGCGTTCCCGCCGAGGTGGGCCCCTGCCCCAACGAGCGGCTGGGGATCGTCGACCTGATCGTCTTAGGGACTGCCTCCAGCAGGGATGATCCGAAGTACGGTGGAGGCCACCTCTTCCGGGACCTGGTCGAGGGAAAGAGCGTCTCCGTCGGGGTGGAGACGGACGCCGGGGACGGCTTCAGGGCTGATGTGAGCCTCGCCGATATGCAGCAGGCGCGGCTCTTTGGGACCCGCCACTCTTTCAAGAACTATTCGGCCTTCGTCAATCCCGGCGACGAGAGGGTTGCAAGCATCTTCCACGCCACCCTCTTCGACCCCTGCTGGAACGGCGCCTCAGTCTCCGGCTGCGGCCACATGAGCCCCGTCCAAAACGACCCAAGTCTCGAAACGATCGGCATCGGGACGAGGGTCTTGATCAACGGGGCTGAGGGGTTCGTCCTCGGTGCGGGAACCCGCAGCACCCTCGCGAGGCCGAACCTATCGGGGTTTGCAGACATGGCCAAAATGGACCCGGAGTACATGGGGGGCTTTGTCACCTCCTCTGGCCCCGAGTGCATATCGTCGTGGGCTGTCCCGATCCCGATAACAAGCGAAGCGATCCTTGAGAGCGTCTCCGCCTCCGACGGGTCGATACCCCTCCCGGTGATGGACGTCGTCAGCAGAAGAGAGATCGGTCAGGCGAGCTACGGCGACGTCTGGGAGGAGGTCGATCTCGAGGTGAGGTTTGACCCCGAGGCGTGTAAGAGGTGCACCCAGTGCATCCCCGAAGCGATCTGCCCGATGGGGGCCATAGGCTTTAGAGACTGGAAGCCCACCCTCGACCGAAAAAAATGCTTCAACTGCGGCCTCTGCTCGACATCTTGCGTTGGGGAGGTCTTCAGAGCTCACCTCGGCTCACTCCGATTCAGCGGTCGAGAGGTCCCCATCGTGGTCAGGCAGTCCGATCGGCTCAGGGCGGAGAGGCTTGCAGAAGATCTGAAGAGGAGGATCCTAGACCGCGGGTTCAGGATGACGGAGATGGTGGAGCGGATCTCGCCATGAACCGACGGATGATCTCCTCTGGGGATAGATCGATCACCGGGACGTCGGCGTTTCCGATCTCGACCTTGACCACCAGGACGCCCCTCTCGACGAGGCAGTCTCGAAGCTCCTCCGGCGTTGCTGCGACCCTCACCTCGTTTCCGGCGCCTCTCGCGATCCGGGCGAGGTCCGCCCTCCTGCAGGTGCAGGTCGGCTGGCATCCGGTGGAGCCGTAGCAGCCGTTGTCCAGGATGATCAGGAGGTAGTTTTTCGGGCTCTGATCGGCGATGGTGGCGAGGCTTCCCAGGTTCATCAGGACGGAGCCGTCGCCGTCGATGGCTACGACCCTCCGGTCCGGTCGGGCGAGGGCGAGGCCCAGGCCGATGGACGAGGCAAGGCCCATCGACCCGAGCATGTAAAAGTTCGATGGCCGATCGCCGACTGCGTATAATTCTCGGGAAGGATAGCCGATGTTTCCCACCAGAAGGGCGTCCATGGACTCGGCTCCTTGAGCGATGATGGCGATGGCGTCGATCCTCTTCATCATAAAGAGCGACCCCTCCAGAACCGGATATCCAGCAGCACTGCCGCTGGCGTGCCGTCGGCCCAGGCGATCTTTGCGGCCTGGGCCACGATATCTTCGGCCTCTGAGGGGTCGGGCGCGAACCGGGGGATCTCCATGGCCTCGAGGAGCTTCGGCGTCATCCTCCCCATGGGGACCTGGCCCGCTATCGTCTCACCCTCGCCACCCCGATGGCTGATGATCAAAAGGAGCGGAATCCTGTAGAGGCCGTTCAGAGAGGCGAGGGCGTTGATGCTGTTTCCAAGCCCCGAGTTCTGCATCAGGAGGGCGGGCCTCTTGCCGCCGAGATATGCCCCTGCGCATATCCCCACCCCCTCCTCCTCCCGGGTGGCGGGGACGTGAGTTGTATCCGGGTCGGAGGCCGCGATGGCGATGAGCCTATCGAGGTTGACGCAAGGGACGCTGGCGACGAAGTCTATGCCCGCCCGCTTCATCCCTGCATATACGGCCCGGCTGGGATCGATGCCGTTCATTCCGATCCTGATATTGATACCATCATTTAAATGTTGATCTCGATCCATTCTCGACCAGGTCTTCGGAATCATCTTCGCGGCCCTGTCTTCAGAACTCCTCTCGACCCGGTCCTCAGAGGCATCCTCTGACCCGGAGTCGGAGATCCATAGATGGGGTCTTGCGGTAAAGGTAAAGGCCGGAAGGAAAAATAGAATGGGGGATTTGAAGGACGGAAGAGGCGGCCTTCAAGGGAACTTTCTGCCAAACTTCTCTTCGAGCTGACTCTTTATATCCCCAATTACGGCCTGGGTCTCTTCTGCGTTGGGACCGGATCCGGTCTGGTTCACGGCCTGCTCAGTCTCTCCAACCCCTCCGGTTTCGCTGACGGCCTGCTCAGTCTCTTCTGCAGGCCCGGTTTCGTTCACCACCGTCTCCGCCGGCGCCGCGACCTCTTCGGTCTGGTTCACGGCCTCGGCAGATCCCGGCTCACCCATCTCGAGCCCCTCGCAGTAGCCGGGCGTGAGGGGTGAGCTGCTCTCGTTGATGGTTATTCGGAGAGAGTCGGGGAAGTAGACCACGACGTCCTCGGTGACGTTCCCGTCTATGAATATCGCGGAGATTACGGAAGTGGTCAGGTTGGACGGCTGGTAGACGACCAGTGCCTGGTTTCCGATCATTCCCCAGATGGCGGGCCGATCGCCGATAAGATAGGGGTCAGGGCTGTAAACGGTCTGATTAAGCTCTGGGCTGAAGCTCTCGGCGACCGCTTTCAGGCCCAGGGCGTCAAGCTCTTCTTCAGGGGGATCGCAAGGGTAGAGGAGGAGGACAAAGACTCTGCTCCCGTTGAAAAGGAGAGTTGCTTGCACGTATCTTCCTTCGGAGTAATTTCCCTCGGAGAGGGATTCTGCCTCCACGATATCCTCAACTTCCTTAGGGACGGCGAAGCCGATCTCTGCATAGTCGTACAGGTCCCCACCGATCCAGGTGAGATTTTCATCCTGGGCTGTATCTTCGGCCTGGGTTGCATTTTCGTCCTGGGCTGCCGCCGGCATACAAATCAGAAGGCATAGCATGATGCATCCAAATAAGATCTTCAGCCATCCTGGGGCTGAACTGCAAGGCATAACCGCGATTTTCATCCACTTCACCTCGTGAAATTAATCTATCCTGAACTCGGGCTTGAACCATCCAGATCTCATCTTCAAAGTCTTCCAATACAAGCCGACACCACTGGCCAGCCTCCTCTTCGACCCCGGCGATCCGTCATCCGTCCCCTCCTTCTTCAGATCGTCCTCTGAAAGATCATTCGCCATCAGATGCCCACTCCAGGTTCTGAGACGGCGGAGCCTCATTCGATCCGAGGCCACAACCAGCGCCCGGCATTTCTGTATCCATTTTTTATCTCGTCGCATCATAGTATTATAATTAACGGCCATGGAGGGTAGGTTTGCGGCAACGAGCCTCAGATTTGGCCCTCATCTGAATCCCATTTCAACCTGAAGAAGAAAATAGACTGTAGACTGAAACGGGGCGGCGAGGGCTCTCCGGCAAGCGCCCGCTCAATCGCCCAAGACCTCAAACAGGCCGATCGCCGCCCGGCTCCTCGCGGGGTTCGGCGTCGCCTCGGCCCTGGCCAAGAACCAGAGGGAAACGAACGGCGGCATAATCGATGCCAAAATCTTCGCGATGCTTCACCGCTTCGCGCTATCTTCGTTGTGGCTCTTACCCCAGGCGGCGCAGAAATTCGGACGGCTGGGAGGAGGGGCGACGAAATCGAGAAATAGCAGGGGCGCGAATTTTCGCGAGGGTGAAAAGGACGGCGGACGAAGGGCGCAGGGTTGTGGCTGCCGAGGAGATCCCGGCGGCTGACGTTCCGAAAACTGATCGGGAGCTTCTTCTTGGGCGCAGGGTGGTGAGGGCCGAGGAGATCCTAGCGGAGATCGAGCGGGGTGAGCCAGTCAAGTACGAGAACGTGATCGTCGAGGGAGATTTGGACCTTGATAACATAGGATTAAGATTAGAACGCATAAAGTTACATCCAGATCTTATTAGCCCTGAATTCGGTGCTGTAGAATACGATGTCAAATGCGTTAAATCTATCATAGAAATCAAAGATTGTGATCTGAAAGGATCTGTGAATTTTGCTAAAGCAATTTTCCATGAAGTTGTTGATTTTACAGAAACAGTATTTTATGGACGAGTTGATTTTGGGCAAACAGTATTCTGTAAAGAGACAATCTTTGCTTGGACGCATTTTCATAAACGTGCTGTATTTTATATGGCTCGATTTAAGGGTAATGCTATTTTTGGATATAATTTCGGTCACAATAATGGTAATGGTGCAAAATTTAATGAAGATGCAACTTTTGGTCACGCTATTTTCGAAAAACAATCCGATTTTTTCAACACTCAATTTAATCGATCCGCCGTTTTTTTCAGAGCACAGTTTTTTGAAAATGCCTATTTTGATTTGGCTCGATTTGAGGATGAAATTCAGTTCATCGATGCCAAATTTAATAAATGGTTAGAATTAAATGGTACTAAAATTAATAGAATCACTTTATTTTTCATTTGTGGTGATGTGCAAATTTCACTACGTCAGTCCCAATTCAATCGATTTTCTGTCCCCCTAGCTCAGATCAAAAAACTGGAGGCTTCCGATGAAGATAGATTGGCACTAATTAATAATTTTAAAAATATGGGCTTATTCGAAGATGCAGATAAATTTTATTATGAATATAGAAAATCCAAGATGATGGAAAAAGGAAGATCTTATTGGTCTAGGCTTTATGATATTATATCCTTCCTATCTTGTGGTTATGGTGTTCGTCCTGATTTCACATTAATTATTATTGGAACAATAATATTTCTATCCGGACTTCTATTTTTGGGAAGCGGTCATTCAATTTGGGAGTGTTTCTATTTCAGCATAATGACGTTCGCAGGAAACGGACCAGACAATTTGGAGTTGACCAGTTTTTTAAGAATCGTGGAAGTAATCGAAGCAATTTCAGGCTATCTCTTCCTCGCGCTCTTAGTCATAGTGCTGGCCCGAAAATTCATCAGGTGAGCGACAGTATTGCCCCGCCTCTCACCACACTTTCAGATCGATGCTCTCGATCCTGACCATCCTCCCCTCGGAGTGGACGATCATCCCCGAGTGGACCTTCTGCATCATGCAGTGCTCGGGAAGAAAGCTCACCGTCTCCCCGACCTCGGGGATCCGGCCCCTGCTGACGACCCCCTCGAAGGCCGCCACCAGGCAGACGCCCACGTCTTTTGGGGCGAAGCTCTCGTCGCCGAGGAGGTGGCGGGGCCCCACCATGTGGACGGTGACCAGGCCGTGATCGATCTTGATGATCTTTCCGAAATGAGTTACGGGACAGCCGAGGGGCCGGTAGCGGAGGACGTCTCCGACCTCAAACTCAGCATCCCGGTCGAAGGGGTGGACGTCCTCGCGACAGGAGGGCTCGCCGGGGAGGGGCGCCAGGGCGAAGTCCGCGGCGAGGCCGTCGATGACTCCCCGGATCTCGGCCCCTCCCTCTTCCTCTTCGCCTCCTCGCCCCTCGGCCCGTCGCCTCCGGAGCCGTGGGAGGATCTCCTCTATCTCAGCCCTCTTCTCCCGGTGCTTCTCGAGGCCTAGGTGAGGGCAGAGGTCGATCTCGACCTCTCGTCCCCGGTCGGTGCCTCTCAAGAGGGCTCTCGCGAACTCCCGGCAGTTCTTGAACCCGCACTCACCGCAGTTGTAGCCGGGCAGAAGCCGTTCGATCTCCTTCATCTCGCTTGCTCCATCCGCTTGCTCAGTCGATGGTCGTCAGTCTGGGACTTCAGCCCTCTCTACTCCCCGGAGTACTCCATGAACCCGTCCAGGTGGCGGAGGACCCCCCGATGGTGCTCCTTCGATACCCGGAGCTCCCCGGTGCAGAGGGTACAGATTGCGAGGGGCGGGTTGTGCCGCAGGAGCATCTGGTCGCCGACATCGGGGCCGTCCCTTATCAGCTCGGCGAGCTCCGCCGCCCCCTTGCCGGATAGGCCGTTCGCCTCGACGATCCTGCAGCCGGGGTTCGCCTCAAGAATCCTCTCCCGGAAGACCTCCCTCTCGGCCTGGGAGACCATGTCCCCCTTCGTCACCACGGCGACGTCCGCCGTCGTCAGAAGAGGCCCCACCTTGAGGGGAGCATTTGGCCCGGTGGTGACGTCGATGACGCATACCGCAAGGCACGAGTCGGGGTAGGGGGCGCACCGGAGGCAGAGCCCCGCCGTCTCGTTCAGGAGGACGTCGGCCTCCTCGCCTTCTGCCCACTTTAGCATCTCGTCGACGTTGTATATCGAGTAGTGGTCCGGACACATGTCCTTTGCAAGGCCCACGGCGACGGGGACCCCGAGCCGCTGAAACCTCCTGTCGTCCTCGGTCCAGAGACAGTCGATCTTGACGACTGCTGGTCTGACCCCCTCCCTCTGGAGGCTCTTTGCGGCGTGGATCAGAACCGAGGTCTTGCCGGAGCCCGGGGTTCCCGCGATCACTGCAAGCTTCAAAGCGCTGCCCCCACCACCACCTCGCCCCGCCGGATCGTCTCCCTCAGGTTCATCAGCCAGTCGTCGACTTTTGCCAGATCCTCGCAGACCTTCTGCTCGGAAGCGCTCGTCTCGATAACCCTCACCATCCCGCCGTTCTTCATGACGACCCTCCTCGAAGTCATCAATGCCAGCATCGGGTCGTGGGTCACCACGACGACGATCTTCCCCTCGCCTGCGAGAAGCTCCAGAGCCTCCTTCTTCTTGATTCCGGCGTTCTCGATCTCGTCGATGAGGACGATCGGCGAATCGCTGATCACGGCGATGTCAGCGGTCATGAGAGCCCTCGACTGGCCGCCGCTCAGGATCGTAAGATGGTGATGGGGTTGGACCGGTTCGCCTGTGAGGGTGTTGGCTAGCTCGATCACTCGCCCCACCACCTCAGGGGACCTTCCCCTGCTCTTGGCGTGCATCCGCAGGAACTCCTCGACGCTCATGTCGGCTAGAAAGTGCATGTTCTGGGAGAGCTGGGCTATCAGCTTCTTTCGGGGGTCGGATCTCGTCTCGGCTTTTGGCTCGCATCCGTCGATCAGGATCTTCCGGCCCGAAGGGGTGTCACCCTGGGCGAACTGCTCGATGTCGGCTATGAGGGAGCTCTTTCCAGAGCCTGTCGGGCCGACGATCCCGATGATCTCGCCCCGGTGCATCTCAAGCATCTCCACCTGGTCCGGGTCTCCATCTTTGTCCACCCCCCCGATGATGGTGAGCTTGCAGGCTTTGTCCGTCGTCATGGTTCAGGCCCTCCGTCCCAGGATCTCTTCGATCTCGACCAGAAGCTGTTGGTCGCTGTCGGATGATGATTCAGATGAGAGGGCCGAGGGCTCGGCCTCGATCTCGGATTTGAGCGTGAACATGTCAAGTTCCTCCTTCGCCCGGGAGACTCCGCCCCCGGTGATGTTGAGCAGAATGGGATCGTCCTTTTCGACCGTCCCGGATCGTACGGCCTTTTCGAGAGCTGCGACGGCGATCGCCGCCGCGGGGAGAATGTCGATATTCTCAGACTCCTCGAAGACCCGCTGGGCGAGGGCCGCCTCCCGGTTTGAGACGGCGTAGACGAGGCCTTTCGTCTCCTCCAGGGCGTCCTTGACGCCGCCTCTGACGGCGTAAGGCGGCTTTCTGTTGTAGAGGACGTCGTCGTACATCCCGTCGGGACAGGAGCCCACATCCATCTCGGAGCCGGTCCAGGAGGCATAGATGGGGGCGCAGGGGGCGTTCTGGGCGAGGTGGAGCTTCGGGAGGGCCGAGCCGAAACGGCCGTCTTCGATCAGCCGGATCGATGCCTCCCAGGCGGCGATCCCGCCGGTCCCGCTCCCGACGGCCTGGAAGTAGTGCTTCGGGAGGGCCTTCATGGTGAGGACCCCGTCAAGCATCACCACCCCCATACCGTCTCTGCGGGCGACGTTCCTCGCCCCACCCTCGCCGACGAACCGGGGATGTTCGGCGAGCCTTCCGGCGAGGTCGATCGCCTCGGTGTAGTCGCCGTTCACCGAGACGACGCAGATGGTGTCTCGGGGCTCTTCGCAGATCCAGAGCCTGCCGAGCCCCGAGGACGGGACGACCAGGACGAGGGGGATCATTGCCTTCGAGGCGGCCTGGGCGAAGGCCCTGGCGGTGTTCCCAGCCGAGGCGACCACCAGGATCTGGCCCTCCTCCAGCTCCGCCATCCTCTCCACCGTCGGCGGAGCTTCCAGGTCCTTGAAGCTGCAGGTGGTAATCTTTCCCCCCCTCTCGGGCCAGTAGCCGCTGAAGCTGATGTAGAGGTTTCTGAGCCCCAGCTCCCGGGCCAGCCCCTCGCTCCTGTAGGTGACGGGCTTCTCCCCCGACCCCCGGAGGGGCATCTTCACGGGGAGCCAGTCGTAGAACTTCCAGAGCCCCGGCAGGTCGTCTCTGGGGGTGAGCCTTTTTGTAAGATACTCGGTCCTGAGGAGTGAGTCGTCATTTTGACAGGTGAGAGCGCGTGGCGGCTGCGCATACCCGCAGCCCAGACACCTCACCAGATATTCGCCCATGAGGGTATTTCGGGGGAGATTGGGATATAACGTTTTCTGTTTTGTCCAATAATTCGCCCTTATTGTGAAATACTCATCTCTTTAAATGTACTATCTGACCACAAATTTCGCGCTCTTCGGTGCCGGATGATGGATCAATGAAATCTTCCTAAAATAAGTTATGTCTAATTCGGATCGAGAAATCTTCGCGTTCCCTCGTAAGATTCTGATTATAGTACGGATCTTTGTCCAGCAAGTCCCCCCACTTATTCCTCATGAAACTGACCTCTTCCTGAAACCTTTTCTGCTTCTCTGGTGTATCTTCGTATCCCCTGCTCAGCGATTCATGGTGGTACAGCTCTGCGTATGGAGTATAGACAATCCTATATCCCTTCTGTCTCAATTTTAGGCAATAATCTATGTCGTTGAATGCAATGGCCAGGTTTTTCTCATCAAATCCTCCCACCTCCTCGAATAATGATTTTTTCGTCATCATACAAGCTGCTGTAACTGCACTGAAATTTTGTACCATTTGGATCCGGCAAAAATATCCAGGATTATTTGCAGGAAAGCATTTGTGAGCATGTCCTGCCACACCACCCAAACCGATGATTACCCCAGCATGTTGTATGGATCCATTAGGATAAAGCAACTTGGCCCCGACAGCTCCAACAGTTCTCCTTTGTGCATGTTCCAACATTGCGACTATCCACCGCTCACTTATTATTTCAACATCGTTATTTAGAAAAACTAAAAATTCACTACTGGAATTAGATACAGCAAAATTATTCATCTTAGAGTAATTAAATACCTCATCAAAATGCAAAATTTTTATAAAACTACTATCGAGCGTTGTGTAATAGTTGAACGTCTCCTCATTTACGCTCTGATTGTCTATTAAAATAATTTCATAATTATCATATAATGTTTTAGCGATAATTGAATTAACGCACTTCCTAAGAGTATTAACATTATCCCTTGTTGGGATAATAATCGATATCTTTGGCTCATCAATTATCTTATATTTAATCCTGTAGTCTACGCCCAAACAGACGCCCACAGAGATCTTCTCTATTCTAATCTCTCTCCTCATCATAGCATCTTCCAAAGCTTTTATTGCACCCTGATATGCATACGACTTTGCTTCACATGATGACGCTGTTGATTCCTGTGCAGTCCTCCAGTGGTAGAGTATCTTCGGGATATGCCCAATCCCATCCTCTCCGATTCGCTCGGTGACCCGCAAGAATAGGTCGTAATCCTGAGATCCATCGTACTCCGACCTGAAGCCTCCAACCTCGTCGACAAGCCTCTTTCTTATCATCGAAAGGTGGCAAAGATAGTTGCAGGAGAGGAACATGTCTGGGGACCAGTCCGGCTTGAAGAAGGGGTCATGCCTCGCCCCCGTCTCATCGATCTTATCTTCATCAGAGTAGACGTAATCGAGGTTTGGATTTTCGTTCAAAAGCTTGACGACCTCATATAGGGCGAATGGAGCAAGCTCATCATCGTGATCGAGGAAGGCCACGAAGTCACCGGTAGCCATCGAGAGCGCCTCGTTGGAGTTTCCAGCTATGCCTCGGTTCTCCGACAGGAACCTTACAAGTATCCTTGGATTGGCTGCCTCGTACTCCTCCAGAACATCCCTCACGTGAGGCCTTTCAGATCTTCCCTCGGCGATGCAAAGCTCCCAGTTGTCGTATACCTGGCCCAGGACGGACTCTATCGCCCGCCTCAGCCACCTCTCTTCGGTGTTCCAGACCGGGGTTATGATGCTGATCTTTGGCCTGTATTTGAGTGAAAGCGCCCTTTTTTTAAGCACTTCAAGCTCCCGTTGCGAGGGCTCGTTTTTAAGCCGCCACAAGTGGTATCTGTCCCACACCTTCAGGCTGCTGAAGGCCTGAAGGCCAATCTGCCCTTCAATCTCCCTTCCGGATCTGTACAGCCTGAGCTCCTTGAATTTTGAAGCAGGATCGTACCAGACGGCGGCATGGGGTTCGCCCTCGGATTTAAGCTCGAAAAAAATCATCTCTTCCGGGATCTCTTTTACGGGTTTGAACCTGAACGGGGTATAATCGTTATCTTTGATGGCCTGGCCCTTCACCTTCGCCTCTCTTATGACCGGACCCTTGGGGGAGCCTTTCAGCCTCAAGGTCAGATCCGAGTTTCTCCTCCTGTAGCTAGCCGTGAATATCCTCACCTCATTCAAGCCTTCAGTCGGAAAGATGAACTCACCGGACAAGACCTCATCTAGGGGGAGGGGAACGCAGCTCGACGAGCCGAGCCTGTTTGTCTCAAACAGGGGTGTATTCAGGTTTTCTTTTAAGAAGGGTATCTTTGAAGACATCTTCCACCTAACCCTGAAAGAAAGGCTTTTCAGCCCCTCGTTCACCAGGATTCTCCCCCCCTCAAGCCACAGATCGTAGCATCTCCGCCGTCTCGTTCCCAGCGGCATCCTCCGCTCCACCAACCAGTTGTGGTAATTCATCAGAAGCTGCCAGACGATGCTCCGCCGCATATCGAAGATATCCTTCTCCAACCCCTGAACCCTCTCATTTTGTTCTGATATCTTGATGGCGAGGTCTTCTGCTCGTTCTCTTTCCCTCCTTAGTTCCTCTTTTATGGCGGCGATTTTGCCATCTCGATTTGATATCGTGGTGGCAAGGGCCTCTGCTCTTTCTTTTTCTTTCTGGAGTTCCTCGCCAATGGCAGTGATTCGCTCGTCGCGTTCAGATACTGCCTGGTCTAAGGATTCCATTTTGAATCCAATCTTGGATATCTGATATTCGAGGTTTTTTATGTGAGTGTCCTTAGATTCTGGAATTGCTCTTAGGCAGTCGAATAAAAGAGAAACTAGCTTCTGATACTTGATTATGTCAAATCTGGTTGAAAAATTGATCATTGCTTGAAGTTTATTTATGGGCAGAGATCCTTTTTTACCAATAATATATATTCGTCTGTATGTCGGCTCTATCAAGTCACCCAACTCGATGAAGTTCTCATTGTAGAACCTATAGACTGCCTTTATCTTATCAGCGGGTGGACCATATTTATAAGAGTAAAATATGAAACATTGTAGCAGATACCAGTTTAGTATGTTGTTTGTCGTCACCACAAAAAAATCATAACCTTCCTCTATTAAATAACGCTCTAATTCGTCTTTTTTAGGCAGGTTGGTTTTTATGTGCTCTTCAAGCCATGGATGTTGTCTTTCCGTAATCTCTAAGAAAAAATTGTTGGCCCTATTCTCGGCTTCCTCATTCTCTTCAGAGTAGAAGGGGCCGCCAAGTATTATGTAGTTTTTACTAATTCTTAGCATCTCTGATAATGATATTATCCTGTCACTCGGATTGATATGCTCATAAAGGTCCGAAGATATCACCACATCAAAGGAATCGTCCTCGAAAGGGGCCTTTTTAATATTTCCAACAATATAATTCTTTTCTTGTTGTTCGCTTCTTCTTATATCAATGATGTATAGCTTGTTTCTTTTATGTAAAAATTTTATCAGGTCTCCGTTCCGTCCTCCTACATCCAAAATCTCAAATCCTCCGCCCGCCCTTAAAATATCAACCAAATTATTTATTAATTTGTTTCTTGTATATAGATCAAATGGCAAGCTTAATATATCATTCTCATTTTGGCTCATATTGTATTTCTCCCGCATATTTTAATATCCCACTCATACTTCGTCGTTTTCGCCGATCCATTAATCCACAATTAATTGCTATAATCTTTTCTTTGGCGTATCGCCGACAAAGCGAAGGCCGGTCCATTTGGATGTTCTAGGTGATCAAAGCCGACTTGAACATCGTTAAATCCGAAGTGTGCTAGGCAAGCCAAGATATCTTCGCGGCTCGTCCAGTTGCTGAATATATCGCTCCCACCGCAAAAGCTCATCGAATCGAGCGCCCTATCGTATTCGTACCTGTGTAGCTCGTGCCGAAAACCACTATACTCAAACGTCGTGCGATCCCCAAATTTGTTATCTGGAATTAATGGGTTTTTAGATATGATCTCTTCATCATAGTAATGCGTCCAGATGAACAACTTATCTGTAACCTTGGACAATAGAGCGATCAGCTCAACGGGATTCTTCATGTGGTATAGCACCCCAGAGGCTATTGCTACGTCAAATCTCTGATCATTATTTCTCAAGTACTCGACAAAATCACCACACAAGAAGCGCGCTTTTTTTATCCCTAATATCTCCTTCGCGATCAAGCACTTGAGATATGCACGGGTATTCGCCTCGATCGAAAGAATGGAAGCTGCGCCAAGCCGCTCTAGCATGTAAGTGTGCCCTCCTTCCAGTGGACCGAGTTCCAATACATTTTTGCCTTCCACTCCACCAAGCTGCTTTGCAGCCCATAATATGCGCGGATCTTCAAAAAGAAGACTGGACCCCGCCTCCAGGTATGAAAAAGGCTCAGGAAATTTAGATGCCCACTCGCCCTTAAAGATGTCAACTGCATTCTGGGGGTTTGGGTTAGATTTTATATACTGATCGAGAACGAGATTTCGAACCTCAATTTGGCTTAGTTCAGACCTGCGCTCAGTTTTTTCGCTGGTAATCGATTTACTTGCGGGATCATTCCCAGCCATCTTAACCGATAAGCTCGAAAAAGGCCTCAATTTGTCTTTTACTAAACAAAATAATTTATTCAAATTCCTCACCAATAACCATAATTTATAATATATTATTAACTATTTTCAGTGTGTCCGAGGATCCTCGCGTACTCCTCCACCACCAGATCAGCCTCGCCCAAGGCGACCATCCTCCCCTCTTCCAGAAGGAGGCATCTCTCGCATAAGTTCCTTACCGTATCCAGAGCGTGGGAGACTAGAAGGATCGTCTTTCCTGCCCGGCGGATCTCGTCGATCTTCTCCGCGCACTTCTTCTGGAAGGCCTCATCCCCCACCGACAAGACCTCGTCGACCAGGAGGACGTCGGGGTCGGTCTGAATAGCCGTCGAGAAGGCGAGCTTGACGTACATCCCGGATGAGAAGTTCTTAAGCTTCATGTTCTCAAACCGCTTCAGCTCCGCGAACTCCAGGATCTCCTCTCGCTTCCCCTCGATCTGCCGTCGCGAGAGCCCCATGATGGCGCCGTAGAGGCGGATGTTCTCCGTCGCCGTCAGCTCCGTGTGAAACCCCACCCCCAGCTCCAGGAAGGGTGCGATCTTCCCCGCGATCCTCACCCTCCCGGCGTCGGGGCGGAGGACCCCGGCCAGGACCTTGAGGAGGGTGCTCTTCCCGCAGCCGTTCGGCCCGATGACCCCAAAGGTCTCGCCCCGGCCGACGGTGAAGCTGACATCCTCCAGAGCGGAGAATACCTCGTAGGTGTAACTCCCGCCCCTCACCATCCCCACCAGATGGTCATAGAAGGTCGACTTCTTCTCGTGGGGTATCCGAAACCTCTTGGATAGCCCCTCGACGACGATGGCATCGTTTCCGTTTCTGTCGGCGGCTCCGTCGCCCCCGTTTATCACGGCCTCTATCGCCTTCAGGCCTGCAAGATTGAAGGGCAGGGGCAATCAGATCTCCTCCGCAAACCTTCCCTCAAGCCGCCCAAATAGGACGGTCCCCGCGAGTAGAAGCGCCCCCGCGGCTACGATGACGATAGCGATCTCGCCTAAGGAGGGGGGCTCTCCGTAGAGGAGCGTCTCCCGGTACATCTCTATCAAGACTGTGGCGGGGTTTTTCATGTAGATGCCGAGGTACTTTTCTGGAACTATCGATATCGGGTATACTATCGGCGAGAGGAAGAAGGCGGCCTGGAGGATGACCTCCCAGATCTGGTTCAGATCCCTGTAGTAGACGTAGAGGGCCGCCAGAATCAGGCTCGTCCCGTAGACGATCAAGAGGAAGACGGCGTGGATCAGGGGGAAGAAGAGGACGTTTATGGATAGGTCCACCCCGAAGAAGAGAAGGAGGGGGACGAGGACAAAGAACTCCAGGATCGAGCTTGTGAAGCTTGAGAGGACGCTGGCGAGAACGAGGATCTGGCGGGGGACGTAAACCTTGGTGACCAGGCTCGGCTTGTTCACGATCGCCGACATCGAGGTGGAGGTCCCGTTCTGTAAAAACCGCCAGCCTACGATCCCTATGAGGAGATAAAGGGCGAAGTTATCCTGATCTACCCGGAAGACGTTCTTGAAGACCGCATAGAGGACCAGCATCATCAATAGCGGGTTCAATAGAGACCAGGCAAACCCCAGAACCGAGCTCTGGTACTTCACCTTGAGGTCGCTGACGGTCAAGATCCTTATCAGTTCCCTGTACTCGACGATCCACATCTCAGGGCTCCCTGATCTCGCTCCAAGTCCTTATATGTTTGCGTATCTCCCTCTCCGATACCTTCCGGACCACCTTCTTTCGCCTCCCCAGCATCAGGGGCAGGCCCCGCAATCCGTCGACCTTCGACCTCAGGGCCGTCCTTCCCTGGCCACGGAGGGCGTAATATGGGATGACGGCGAGGTTCCGCCCTGCGATCCAGGGGAGCGACGTCACCAGAAGCCTTGCGGGGAAGTCCTTGACCGGATACCAGAGGACGTTCCTGTTCCCGTAGTATACCGATAGATCCGAGCCAAACCCCGCCGTCCCGCCGTGAAAGTGGCAGACCCTGGCTTCTGGAACGAAGAGGCACCTCCATCCCGCAAGCTGCCCCCGGAAGGCCAGGTCCACATCCTCCATGTACATGAAGAAATCCTCGTCGAAGAGGCCGATCTCCTCGAGCATCTCTCTCCGGTAAAGGCCGGCCCCCGCCGACGGGCCGAAGACCTCACAGGCCTCGTCATACTGGCCATGGTCCGCCTCCCCCATCCCCCGGTCCCAGGCGGCGCCGCTCCGGGAGACGCAGATCCCCGTGGAGTTTATCCTTCCGTCGAAAAGGAGCATCTTTGGTGCCACCATCCCCACCCCATCGTCAGAACCGATGGCCTCAGCCAGACACCTGAGCAGGTCTCTGTCGGCTATCGTGTCGTTGTTGAGGGTCAGGATGAACTCGCCACGGGCGGATCTGATGCCGGAGTTCACGCCCCCGGCAAAGCCCAGGTTCGTCTCATTTTCTACGATCCTGACCTCTGGAAACTTCTCTCTTGTAAACTCAGCACTCCCATCGGAGGACCCGTTGTCCACGAGAATAGTCTCAAAATTCCTGAAGGTCTGGTCCGATAGAGAGGAGAGGCATCCTTCCAGGTAACGCCTGCCGTTGTAGTTCGGAACAACAACGCTTATCATGCCAGGTCGAATCTCAGGACTCCTCCTCCCGGGCCTCACATTCATATCAGCCCTAAGCCTCGAAACGCCCCCACTCCCCCCCTGAGTTTTGATACCCTCTCGCGCCATCGTTATTCGGACCAGCCGTAATATTCCATCAGCAGACCTACCCCTTCAGGCAGAGAATATCTCGATCTAAAGCCGAGAATCGCTTCGGCCTTGGAAGTATCGGCCAGAGTGTGGGCAACATAATTTTTGATGGGGTTATCGACGTGAACCGGCGCGACGTCGAGTTTCATCTTCTCAGCCAGGATCTCAACCACCTCGTTGAAGCTGTAGCTCTTTCCAGTTCCGACATTTAGGACTCCGACGTAGTCTGATCTCATGGCGAGCATCAGAGCCCGGACCACGTCTTTAACGTAGACGAAGTCCCGGGTCTGTCTCCCGTCCCCGTAGATGACGGGAGCCTTGCCGCCCATAATCTCCCAAAAAAACTGAGAGATGATGTTCGCGTACCGCTTCTTCGACCTCTCCCTCGGCCCGTAGACGGAGAAGAACCGCGTTCCTACAGAATCTACATTGAAGAGCTTCTTGTAAAGATCGGCGATCCGTTCCATGGAGAACATCGCCTCGGTGTAGTAGTCGGTGACTGCAACCTCCATATCTTCTCGATGAGGTGGAGTCTGGCCGCTGTAGAGGGAAGACGTCGAGGCGTAAACGACCCTGCATCCGGATTTTTTTGCCAGCTCCAGAACCGCTATCATCCCCTTAATCGCTTCGCCCACCAGCATCGGGTCTCTCTTGTACATCGGCGAGGACGACGGGATGCCCAGATGATATATGGAGCTGGGGCTTATCTCCAGATCGAGCAAGTTGATGCTGCTGCCAGAAACGACTTCAACATCCCCCGATAAACCCTCCAGGTTCTTCCCGTTTCCGGTGCTCAGATCGTCCAGAACCACGACCTCTTCGCCCGAAGCCAGAAGGCTCTCCACCAGGTTTGAGCCGATGAACCCGGCACCCCCTGTAACAAGAACGGTCAAAATATATCCTCCAAAATCTACATAAAATTATTATGTAATTTAAACAGTCGTCTCAATCTCTTCTTTGAGGGCTGTGAGGGACTTCTCCAGATCGTAAGGCCCATCGTCCAAGATCGCTTGAGCCCTGGCGACGTCGAGGGACGAGTCTTCTGGACGTTTCGCCTTCCAGATCATATCGCTCATCTTTGACGGGATCACAAGCTGGGGGTCCAGCCCGAAGACCTCTGCTAGCCTTTGCGCAAACCCGTATCTGGATATCCTCGTCGCCCCTGCCATGTGGTAGATCCCCGAGAGCCTCTTATCCCCCGCCTCAAGGAGCATCTTTGCGAGGTTGGTGTTCAAGGTGGGCGTAACGTACTGATCCGTCACGATCCTCGCCTCCCCACCGTCCTTCAGCTTCTCGATCAGCCAGAGGGCGAAGTTCACTTTGCCGCTCGCGGGCCTCGCCCCGTATATGACGCAGGTCCTGGCCACGCAGTCGCAGAACCTCTCCCCCAAGAGTTTGGTGAGGCCGTAATTATTGATGGGATCGGTCCTGTCATCCTCTCTGTAAAACCCCCTATCTCCATCGAAGACGTAGTCGGTAGAGACGTAGACCACGAAAGCTCCGACCTCTGCGGCGGACTTTGCGACGGATTCTGTCCCCTCTACGTTGATCTTCCAGGCGAGATCCTGATCCGTCTCGCACCTGTCCACATCGGTCAGGGCGGCGGTGTGATAGACCACCTCGGGACGAACCTCCAGGATCTTATCTCTGATCCCGCCCTTGTCTTCAAGATCGAATTTTATCCTCTCGCCCACCTCCGGGAGATGGTGGCAGTATCCGGAGAATACATCGTCACCTCTATCGGCGGCGATCTCAGCGAGCCTGCTTCCCAATAGGCCGCTTCCCCCCGTTATGAATAATCTCATCCGTCACCACTCCAGCTTCCAGGGGGTGGGATTGAGAACCCGATCGTCGGCCAGAGGCCTCCACCATCCCTCGTTCTCCAGATACCACCTGACCGTCTCCTCTATCCCCGTCTTGAAGCCGTGCTCCGGCCGCCATCCCAGCTCGTCCCTGATCTTCGATGAGTCGAGGCTGTACCTCTGATCGTGGCCGGGCCGATCCTCGACGAACTCGATCGCCTCCTCATCTTCGCCCATGAGGGATAATATCGACCTCACGATATCGAGGTTCGTCTTCTCCTCGCCAGAGGATACGTTGTAGATCTCACCGGGCGTGCCCGATTCCGTCACCGTCTCGATGGCGCGGCAGTGGTCTATTACGTAGATCCAGTCCCTGACGTTCTCTCCCGTCCCGTAGACCGGGATCTTCAGGTGCATCAGGGTCCTTATTATCGTCTTAGGTATCAGCTTCTCTGGAAACTGGGACGGACCGTAGTTGTTGGTGCAACGGGTGACAATGGCGTCGAGACCATAAGTTCGTGCGTAAGCCAGGACGAAGACGTCAGAGGCGGCTTTGCTGGCGGAATAGGGGGATGACGGCAAAAGAGCGTCTCTTTCTGTGAACGAGCCCCTTAAAGCCTCTCCATAGACCTCATCCGTCGATATGTGGACCAGCCTCCCATCGGGGTTCTTCTTCCTCAGAGCTTCCAGGATTGTGAAGACGCCTCTCACGTTGCTGTCGAAAAAAGATCTGGGGTCTGATATGCTCCTGTCTACATGGGTCTCAGCCGCAAAGTTCACCACCACGTCTGCGTCCTGGACGATGGCAGATACCAGGTCGAGGTCGGATACATCTCCAGAAACAAAGGTGTACCTCTCATCTTCCTCAACCCCCGACAGGTTCTCAGGGCTCGACCCGTACTTTTTAGCATCAAGGTTTACGATCTCGTCGTCCCGATCCTCGCCGAGATGCATTCGGACGAAGTTGCTCCCTATAAACCCCAGCCCGCCTGTAACCAGAACCTTCATAAAATCACAACAGAATCTCCGAGTTGTCTCCGACTATGAGCCTGTGTCCCATGGGCCTTCGGCCGTTCTCCCCGATCCTGACGTTCTTTCCGATGAGGCTCTCCGTAATCCTTCCAGCGTTGGATATGGAACACTCCTCCATCACGACGCTGTCCTCGATCTCGGTACCCTCGATGATGCACTCGTTGTTTACGGAAGTGTAAGGTCCGATGTAGGAGTCGACGATTCTGCAGTTCTCGCCGAGGATACAGGGCCCTTTTATCTCGGAGTTCTCGATGACCGTCCCCTTCCCTATAACGACCCTCCCGAATACCTTGGACCCTCTCGCGATCCCATCGTTCTTCGACTTCATCTCGTCGAGGATCAGACGGTTCGCCTCCAGGATATCCTCGGCCTTCCCCGTGTCCTTCCACCAACCGTCGACGATCGACGCCTCGACGCGGTGGCCGTTATCTATCAGCCACTGGATGGCGTCGGTGATCTCCAGCTCCCCGCGCCAGGAGGGCTTTATCCTCTTACACGCCTCAATGATCAAGGACTTGAAGAAGTATATCCCCACCAGGGCGTAGTTGGAGGGCGGAACCGTCGGCTTCTCCACCAGCTTCTTTACCCTTCCCCCCTCGTCGAGGTCCGCGACACCGAACCTCTGGGGATCCTCGACCTCCGTCAAAAGGACGAGAGAGTCGGGTCCCAGATCCCTGAAGTGATCCGAATGACGGGCGATGCCACCCTTTATGACGTTGTCTCCTAGATACATTATGAACTCTGAATCGCCCAGAAAATCCTCAGCGACGAGGATCGTATGGGCAAGGCCCGCCGGCTCCCCCTGGAATATGAACTGGATATTTGCGTCCCAATCTCTCGATCTGACCGTCTCCGTGATCTGATCTTTATTGGGGCCGACGATGATACCGATATCTTCGGCCCCGGCTTCGATCACGTCCTCTATCGCGTAGAATAGGACCGGTTTGTTGGCGATCGGTATCAGCTGCTTCTGTTGAGAGTGAGTTATGGGCCGAAGCCTCGTCCCGTGCCCCCCGGACAGTATCAGCGCCTTCATTTCAAGACCTCGCGGTTCGGCATCTCGGTCAGAACAGCTCGCCTCTCTCTTCCATCTCTTTTAGAGTGGGCCAGAGCCGGTCTCTCTCTGATATGATCAGATCGTCGATGGGCCACGTCACGTCCACATCTGGATCGTTCCAGATCAGCCCTCCTTCGCTCTTCGGGGAATAAACGTTGTCGACTTTATATACAACCTCGGCGACTTCGCTCAATGCCAAAAACCCATGGGCACACCCTCTCGGAACGTAGAGCTGATGTCTGTTCTCCTCGGAGAGGACAAGCCCCAAATATCGCGAAAAAGTCTGCGAGTTCCTTCTGAGATCAACGACAACATCATAAATTTCCCCCCTTATGCATCGGACGAGCTTGGCCTGGGCATACGGCTCCTTCTGGAAGTGAAGCCCTCTAAGAACGCCCCGCTTGGACCTGGAGTGATTGTCCTGAACAAAATCCCCTTTAATTCCGAAATTTTCCATTTCATCTTTTTTATATATCTCTAGAAAGAACCCTCGGTCATCTTCGAAGACCTTCGTCTGTATCAAGACGGTCTCCGGGATCTCCAGCCTTTTAAACTCGAAGGACATGTAATTCACCTTTCAAATCATAAGCGGGCGTGTTGAGGGATCTGCTTCGACTGTACATCGATGTCCCTCTTCTCAGATATTGTACTTTCCGGCTCGCCGTTTTCTATCCTCGATGATACTCATAAGTTTTGTGTCCGGCTCCTTTGACCCGGCTTCAATATACAAAGCCGCAATCTCGATATGAACTGACCTGATCATCTCGTAACTGAGGGGGGTATTCCGTCGATCAAACCCTCGTAAACCCCCACCATCCTCTGGGCCACCCGCCTCCAGCTGTAGCATCTCTCTGCAATCAACCTTCCAGAAGCTCCCATCCTCTCCCTCAGCTCCCCGTCATTCGACAATTTTATTATGGCATCTGCGAGAGCACCCTCATCCTTTGTCGGAACGACCAAGCCCGCCCCGCCCCTTCTCAGATCCTCGGCGACCCCGACTACGTCTGTGGCCACCACGGGCAGGCCGCAGGCCATAGCCTCCAAGGCGACCATACCGAACGTCTCCTGGCTTCCGGATATCGACGGCAGCACAAAGAGGTCGGATCGGTTGTAGAGCTCCGCGATCCCATCTTCGGGGACGTATCCGAGAAACTCGACCTCGTCTTCTAGGCCGAGGGAAGAAGCGATGCTCTTGTAGCGGCCAAGAAGTTCACCCGCACCCCCAACGACCAACTTCGCCTCAGGAACCTCTTTGACGACCTTCGCCATCGATGCGAGGAGACGATCCAGACCCTTGAACTCATGAAATTTGTCCATGACGCTTATAAAAAGGATGGTTTTTTCCGAAGAGCTCAGTCTTTCAGGAATTTCGATGGGTTTGAACCTTTCGACGTCAACTCCAACGGGAATTATTTCAATTTTATTCAAATACCTGTTAAAGTAATCTGACGACTCGACCACCTTAGGGTTGGTTACGATTATTCTGGAGGCGCCTTTCAGGATCAATCTTCGGTTGGTGTTTTTATATATTTTTGCTATCCAGCTCATTTTGCCCAGACCGACGATGTCGCTGTGGTGGGTCAAGACCAGCGGTTTGCCCTTAACGGCAGCGGCGATTAAGCTCCAGTCGGCGGACCAGGGAGTTGGCAGGTGAGTGTGGATCACGTCGAAATCCTCCTTCAGGATCTCGATGAGGAGGCTCGGGGTGATGTTGGTATTTGCGATCTTGCCGATGTATGGAATCCTTCGAACTCTCACCCCGTCCAGCAGCTCCTCCTCAACGGAGTTCGGCTCGTTGGCAGAGAGAACCGTCACCTCGTGCCCCAGCCTTGCCAGCTCTATGCTCAAAGATCGGACGTAGTTTTCCACCCCGCCAGCGTAGGGGTAATAGCGGGCCGGTGTCTGGAGTATCTTCATATCACCATCACACGCAGCATATTTTATTTAATTAGGATGATTGAGCCATCCAATGGCTCACCCCTCAAAGCCTCTCGTATACATCTTCGACCTTTTTTGTAATCTCGTCCCAGCCGTATCCCTTCGCCAAATCCTTCGAAGAGCTGGACATCCGTTTATAGGAATCGCCTCCCAGAAGCTCGGCCATCTTCAAGGCGATGGATGGAGCTGACGGCTCGGATACCAAGCCGTTTACCCCCTCTTTTATGAGGCTTGAAGCCGCGCTCTTCTCCGCATCGACGACGACTGCTGGAAGGCCACAGGCGTTCGCCTCAAGAACCGAGATCCCAAAACCCTCCCTCATCGATGGGAAGACGAAGATCTTGGAGGACTTCATCATAGAAATGACGTCCTCTTCCGCATCAAGAAAGCCCACGAAGTCGACATTTTTGCCCATGTTCAGCTCTTCGGCGAGCCGGGTCAGGGCCGGCATCTCGGGGCCGTCCCCCACGATCCTGCACCTTATATCTGGGATCTCATCCTTCAAGAGGCTCGCCGCCTCTATGAGCAGATCTACCCTCTTATGGCTTGATAGTCTGCCGACGTAGATGGCGTCGTAGATCGGCTCGTTTGCTTCAACAGAACGGATCTGCTCAAGGTCCACGCCGTTTCCGACGACCTCCAATCTATCGGCCGCCACTCCCATCCCGATGAGATCTTCTCTGACCCTTTCGGAGACGGGGATTATCTTCTCCGGGAGCCTGACCGTCCCCTTCTCCACCAGCATTCCCAATAGTCCCATCCTTCCCAGGTACTCGCGCCAGTAATCTCCCCAGACCTCGTGCCAGGTTATGACGAGGGGAGCCCGCCTCAGCTTCGAGTGGACCATTGCAGGGAAGCATGGAAGGTAAGGAAACTGCTGAGCGTCGATGACGTCGAAATCCCCTTGAAAAGATGATAGAAGTTTTGTTGAGAAGCGGATCGCCGCCCCGATCGACCTCCTCCCTCCGACGTAGAGCTTCACTGGACCACAGATGCCGTGAAGGCGAACTCCATCTCTTTCGGCGATATCCTTGCCGTCCCAGAACTTCATACCGAAGATGTGAACCTCGTGACCCCTATCCGCGAGCCTTCGAGATACCTCCCAGACCCTCTTTTCCGCGCCTCCTTTGACGTGAGGGTATATTACATCGTGGACGTAAGCGATCTTCATGACGATCGAGTCTCAAGTGAGGCTTTCATCTCTGCTTCTGCAATCCCTCTCCAGTCATCCCAGGTTTTCATCTTCGGATTTCAGCAAGAGCAGACTTATAAAGACTGCCGAAAATACAGTCTGAACTCCCATGATGGTGAGGACCATCGCCATCACTGACTTCTCCATCTCCTGGAGAGATCCGTATCCCGCCCCCATCCAGCGGTGGATCACGTCGAGCCCCAGGATCACTCCAATAAGAAGCAAAGCCATCCCCACGAATAGCTCCTTTTCCAGGGAGTGGTAGCTGTTCAGCATCTTTGCCAGCCTTCCGGGACCCTCAACCCCGTAGGTTCTGCCGAAGGCGGCGATGTAAACTCCGGAAAGGAGGGTCTGATACCCTATTATCAGCAGCATGCTCCCCAGGATCAGGGAATGGCCCCTCAGCTCCTGATCAGGCGCCTGCATCAATACGAGAACTGTCAGGGCGAGGCCCAGGAGGAGAGCAACGGACCCTGGAACCAGGAGGAAGGGCGTCGGCCTGTAGAGGATCATGAACCTCAGGTGCCTCCATCCGTCGGAGAAGGAATGGAGCTTTGAGGCTCCCTTTCGAGGATGGTAAGTGATGGGAACCTCCGATATCCTGAGCTTCTTCCTCGATGCCTCGATCACCATCTCTGACGCAAACTCCATCCCCTCGGCCCGGAGGTTTAGCTTCTCCAGGGCCTCCCTGGATATCGCCCTCATGCCGCAGTGGGCATCTGATATCCCCGCCCCGAAGAGGAGATTGAGGATCCAGGTGAGGAGAGGGTTTCCGATGTATCTGTGGATGGCGGGCATCGCCCCCGCCTCGATCTGACCTTTAAGCCTTGTTCCAATTACGAAATCTGCCTTTCCCTCCGCAAGGAGCCTTATGAACTCGGGCATCTCGCGAGGATCGTAGGTGAGATCCCCGTCCATGATAACTACGTACTTTCCTCGCGCGTGCTCGAACCCTGCCAGGTAGGCGTTGCCGTATCCGAGCTTCTCCGGCCTGATAACCTCCGCCCCTAGAGATCGGGCGATCTTTGGAGTCGCGTCGCCGGAGCTGTCCGCCACGATCACCTCCCCCTCGATCCCCATCTCATCGAAGACTGCCTTCGACCGGCGGATGCACTCTCCGATCGTCTCCTCCTCGTCCATGGCGGGGATGATCAGGCTCACAAGACGCACAGATCAAGACCGGGGTTCCTTCTGATAAGCTTTTCTGCTTTTCTCAAGATTTTGAGCCTCGATGGATGGCGATTTATTTCCAGATTTTTATAAGACATCTATGAGCTGTCGGTTGTCTGAGGAAGTCGAAAGCAAACTTTTATGAGCAACAATGGCGACCCACCATACAACATGGATGGGGAGAGATCGCACGATCTTTGGGGAATCTCAACAGCTGTCCTGTTGGGTCTCTTTTTGAGGTTGATTCCAGCAAGAAATGCGCTTGTTGGGGGAGAGATCCAGTTCTACCATTTCGATTCGTTCTACCATCTACGAAGAATCCTCTACACCGTCGATAACTTCCCCTCCACCCTCTGGTTCGACTCCTACCTGAACCATCCTCTGGGCTTCAGTCTCTCATGGCCGCCCCTCTTCGATCAGATCGGAGCGGCGCTATCCCTTCTTCTGGGAGGGTCTCCCCGGGCTGTGGAGGTCGCAGCAGCCGTGATCCCACCGATGCTGGGAACGCTGATGATCCTTCTGACATATCTTCTCGCAAAGAAGCTCTTCGGATTGAGAGTTGCTCTTCTGTCGGCCTTCCTTCTGGCAACCGATTCAAAACACATTGCGCGAACCATCTTTGGATTTCCGGATCACGATTCGCTGGAGCTTCTTCTCATCATCGGATCCCTCCTCCTCCTCTCTTACGCCCTCACCGAACGGGAGCGGAAGCTGGCGTATGGGGCCGCCGCAGGAGTTCTTTTGGCAGCAGTCGCCTACACCTGGTTGGGAGCGCCGATCTACATGGTCGCGATCCTCATCTACGCTTCCGTACAGACGGCCCTCGACCTTCGAAGGGGGGACACCGCCGAAGAGACGATCATCCCGCTGGCCGCCGCCTTCGGGGCGTCTCTTCTCCTGTTTCTGCCTTTCTGGAATGAGAAGTGGCTCATCCCTTCCTTCATCGGAGCCCTCGGGTCTCTTGCCGCATTGACGTATTTATGCGTCCTCTCTCGCCTCTTTGCAGAAAAGACGGTCCCCTGGCAGGCCTTCTTTCCCGCGGTGATGATTTCGGCCTATCTCGCCTTGATCTTGAGCAGCGCCACAGAGATCGGCTCCAATGCCAGCCGTCTTATTGATGGAGGGGCTCGGATACTTCCTCGGAACCGATCTGGCAAGGCTGGGCATATCTGAGGCGATGCCCATATTCGAGGTATACGAGCTGGTATCCTTCCCCATCCTCAGCCTCGTATTCGCCCTGGCAGGGCTCGTCCTCCTGGTGCTGAGCATCGTCGGGGACCCGGAAGTTCGAAAAGATCGGCTTCTCTTCGTCGTCTGGGCCTCTTTCTCTGCAGCTCTCATGATCTTTCAGGCCAGGTTTATCTTCCTCTTCTCGATCAGCGGATCGATCCTGGTCGCCCTTCTATTCTTCTGGGGAAATGAGAGGATCAGATCAAACGACCGTCTTCAAGAGATGAAGCCTGGGACGTTAAGGGCCATAACGGGCCTCTTTTTTCTCCTCCTTCTCCTCCCATCCGTCTCCAACCTCCCTCAAATGGCCGATAATGGGCCGGAGATCGCCGGAGACTGGAGCGAGTCCCTCGACTGGCTCAGGGAGAACACCCCACCGACCGCGGGCTATGAGCGGCCGATTGAGGCCGGAGAATATGGCGTCTTGAGCTGGTGGGACTACGGCAACTGGATCCTTTACAGATCGAAGAGGCCCGTGGTGGCGAACAACTTCCAGGCGGGTGCGAAAGCCTCCGCCGAGTTCTTCCTTGCTGAAAACGAAGAGGAGGCATTGGCTACAGCCGAGGCGAGGGACGTCCGATACGTCATAACCGACGCGGATATGGTCTACAGTAAGCTCCCCGTGATCGCCCGCTGGATCGACGAGGATCCTGGAAGCTACGTCGCCATATCCTCCGATTCGGAGATATCAACCTTCGAGCACTCGCCGAAGTTTATGAAGACTACCCTCGCAAAGCTTCATATCCTCGACTGCACCGACCTGGGCCGGTTCCGCCTCATCTACGAGTCGGAGAACTCTTCTGGGCTCAAATTCTCCGTCAGCAAAGTCAAGATCTTCGAGCGCGTCCCCGGCGCCAGGATCGCCGGTAAGACCCCCTACGATGAGCCCATGGGAGTCATCCTGGATATGACCTCAAACAGGGGGAGGAGGTTTCAGTACTTCAACTCGGTCATGCCGGTGGACGGTCGATACGAGATCCGCGTCCCCTACTCCACCGACGAGAGGCTCGAGACCCACTCTGTGGGACCCTACCTGTTGGGACCTGTGATGGACATCGTCGGAGGCGAAGCAAGAGAGATAGAAGTGAGTGAGGAGGACGTCTTGAACGGCAGGACGATTGAGGCCGATTTCTGACCTAGGCCGATTTCTGACCTCGGATTCTTCATATACTGCTTCTTTTCCATCATCGATGCCCTTCCGCCCCCATCCATCATCGATGCACTTCAGACCCATCAATCATCCGTCGACGTCTGAACGTATCTCAAATGAGGGTCAAGAGGGAGGATCCCTTTCGAGTATCAGAAATCCCGCATCCTCGCCGATCTCGATCCAGGCCCAGGCCCAGACGACCGCCTCAAAGGCCCTGATCAGGTCGCCCTTGCCGAGAAAGTACCGGCTGTCGGAGAGGTATGCGGCGATGTTTGCAAGATACCTCTCCCCCGCCTCCTCTCGGGCCGAAACCCTCTTCACGGCCTCCTCGGCTTTGAGGAGCCATTTCTCGGTCTCGGCCCTGAGATCCTCCTCCAGGCCCAAACCACTCACCACCCGGCCACAAAACGAGATCGACTGACGATGCCCCTTTGAAGTGGGGCGCCAGATGGACGGAGTATGCCAGATGGACGGAGGATGCCGGATCGAAGGTCTGTGTATGTTTGAGGGACCGTATCTGCGTACTCGTGATATCTATTCAAGGATCCTGACCCCGAACTCGTCGGCATCCACTTTCACCATCGTCTTGATCGAGTAGCCCTGGCTCTTCAGCCTCTCGGCGCCCGACCCCCTCTCGATCACCGCGACGACGTCCACCACCTCGGCGCCGGCCGCCTCGAGTGCCCCCAGGGTGGCGAGGGCCGTCCCCCCGGTGCTGACGACGTCATCGACGACGATCACCCTGTCACCGGGGGATATGCCGTTAAGGTAGAGCTGCCCCTTGGAGTAGCCGGTAACCTGGCTCACCTCGATCTCGCCGGGGAGGCCGTACTTTCTCTTTCTGATTATCACCAGGGGTATGTCCGTGAAGAGGGAGAGGCCGGTCCCGATGTGGATCCCCATCGCCTCGACGGTGACGATCTTGTCGACGTCGAGGTTCGCCGTCCTGACGATGTGGGTTACGACCTCCCTTATCAGATCCGGCCTCACCTCGGGGACGCCGTCGGTTATGGGGTGGATGAAGTAGTTGTAATCGCCCCGCTTGTAGATGGGGGCCTCAAGCAGCGATTTTTTGAGCCTTTCGAGCAGAATAGATTCCTCCTGGACGGGTCACGAAAGAAGGGGGATGAAGCTTAAACCTTGTGGCCCTCAGCCGGGGATCTCCCGCCGGACCCGGTCTTTTCTCATCCCGTCTACCACCCAGTCTTCTACCTCTCGCTCATTTTTCCTCGCCTCTATCCCATCCCTTCAGAGACGAGAGATCTCAGGGTCTCCAGGACCGTCTCCACGTGCCCCTTCACCCGAACCTTCTTCCAGATCCGGGCGATCTTGCCCTGGGGATCGATTATGACCGTGCTCCTCAAGACTCCCTGATATTCCTTGCCGTACATCTTCTTCGTCCCCCAGGCGCCGTAGGCCTCCAGCACCCGGTGCTCCGGGTCGCTCAAGAGGGCAACTTCAAGGTCGTGCTTCTCCCTGAACTTCCTGTGGCTCGCGGCGGAATCTGGGCTCACCCCCAAAACCTCGGCCCCAAGATCCATGAAATCCTTCAGGCTGCCAGTGAAGTCCTTCGCCTCCTGGGTACAACCAGAGGTGTTATCCTTCGGATAGAAGTACAGCACAACCCATCTTCCAGAGAGCTCTTCGGAGCAGACCTCTTTGCCATCCTGGTCCAAAAGACAGAACGTCGGCGCAGCATCTCCCGCTTCCATCATCTTTCCCTCTCCCATCTCTTCAACTCCTGATCGTTTAGTCAGCTTGAAACCTATTCTGCTCATACATGTTACCTTTTCTCTCCATCCCTCAAGCTCTTCGTCCTTGATATGTTTCTACGAGTTCCCATGCCGCCCCAATTTACACCTCGATGTTCCAATAGAATTCCTTCAAGATGCCTCAACAAATTTAAATAGAATTCCATCGCTTCATCTCAGCGGATGTACGAACCTATCCTCCTCCAGATGGGACCCGAATCTCTCCTGAGCAACATATGGGTGATCTTCTTTCTGATCCTCTTCCTCGTCCCCATGGCCCAGAGAAGGTACCTGGAGCAGAGCCGAAGGCGTCTCCTGGTCAAGATGGGGAAGAGGAGGAAGTCTGTGGTGGTGACCCTGATACACCGGCAGGAGATCTTGAGCTTTCTTGGGATACCTCTCGCGAGGTACATCGACATCGACGACAGCGAGCAGGTTCTAAGGGCCATAAGAAACACCCCCAAGGACGTTCCCATCGACCTGATCCTCCACACGCCCGGGGGGCTCGCCCTCGCCGCGACCCAGATCGCCCTGGCGTTGAAGGCTCACCCGGCGAGAAAGACGGTCATCATCCCCCATTATGCCATGAGCGGAGGGACCCTCATCGCCCTCGCCGTCGACGAGATCATCATGGACCCCCACGCCGCCCTGGGGCCCGTCGACCCCCAGCTCGGAGACCAGACCGGCTCCTACCCAGCCACGTC
Source organism: Methanothrix sp. (assembly GCA_040770465.1). GTDB lineage: Archaea > Halobacteriota > Methanosarcinia > Methanotrichales > Methanotrichaceae > Methanocrinis. Next base: position 84,049 of record JAXGJB010000004.1, read on the forward strand.
CCTGGTGAAGCTGATGGAGAAGAAGAAGATCGACGAGGTGGACGACAAGACGATAGTCCTAGCCGACCAGGCAGAGAAGGCCCTGAGCCAGATGGACGGCCTGGTGAAGACGATCCTGGACGGCAAGTGCGACGGGGAGAAGGTGGGCGTGATCATCGAGGAGTTCGTCTCCGGGAAGTACACCCACGACCATCCCTTCCTGGCAGACGACGCGAAGAGGCTCCTGGGGGAATGTGTCAACACCGACGTCCCAGCCGAGGTCTACGATCTGATGAAGCTCTATCGGATGGAGGTTGCGCGGCGGAGGCCCGGTGTCGAGTACGTCCCGGTGACGGGGAAGTAGCGGCAGCAGTTTTTCAGGCAGTTCTATGGTCGGGTCGGAGTATCCCGCTCCGCGTCAGTATCCCGACCCGCCGATGGTGACCGGCTCGTGGGTTTGGCCGAGGGGGACGGCCGCCTGGACGGAGCCCGACAGGACTGATCCGTAACAGCTTCCCGACCTCACCTCGCCCCAGGAGTCGTAGGCGAGGTAGCTACCAGATACCGAACTGCCGAAGACGTCAAGGTCCAGCCTGTGGAGGACGTTCTCGTCCAGAAAGATCAGGTCGAGGCTCACGCTCTGGCCGTTGACAAGGCCGCTCGCGCCGATGGTCAGATACCGGGCCTGGGCGGCCTGGTCCACGGGAGCCGGGTCCTGGTTGAGCCACCAGACCATCGACCTTATCCCCTCGTCCCTCGTCGGCCTCGGCTCCGTCTCGACGGAAAGGAAGCTTGTGGCGGTCGCAGCGCTCTCGCCGGTGCTGCCACTGCCGAAGATCACCTCGCCGATCTGGCGGATCTCAAGCTCCACGGACTCGGACCTCCCGGTGGCGGCGTCCGTCAGAACGAGGCTCCACGTCCCGGCGACGATGGCTGGAGTGAGCTGGGAAGAAGGCGGTGCGGATCCTACGGACGATGTCGATCCAGCGCCCGTATCGAGAGCGGATATGGTCGATCCCTCCTGCCCCTCCCGGCACGACCCTGCAGCGGAGAGGAGGAAAAGGGCCAGAAACGCGGCTGTTAACCAATTTGATCTCATCTTCAATAACCCCCTTTCCATTTTCGACTTCAAAGGTTAAAAATTTAGCCGCACCTCGACGATCTACTAAGCCAAAATTCGGCCGTTAGATTACAGCCCTGAAGCTCCCAAGGAGATGTTTTCGTCCACTTGCAGAAGGAAAACGGCCTGTTCGTGAAGAAGGCGTTCTGCGTTATGATATCTAACTGGTTGCTGCAGGTGCAATGTATCTCTCCGGAACCTGCATAACATACGGCTTTGTGGATATCATAAGCCACAGCGCCCCACAGACGAGGCCGACTATGGCGTTCATCATCCCCAGGACCAGGATGGGGTTGGTCCAGTTCAGGGAGATTATGGTCATGCCGACGCTCCCCATGAGGATGCCAAAGCAGCTCATGAGAGCCGCCGCAGATCCCGTGTCCCCCCTCTGCTGCTCCAGCATCAGGTTTGTGGCGGGGGTTCGCAGGCAGCTCGCGGAGATCGTCGCCGGGATGAGCGCCAGGGCAAAAAACCAGGGCTGATGGCCTCCAAAAGACGATATCAATAGACCGCTCGCCGTTATGCTTGCGAAGGAGGCGACGATGATCGACCTCCGCCGGCGTCTCCTGGAGATCCGCATGTAAATCATCGGGCCGGAGATCATTCCCAGGGCGTTGGCTGCGAAGTAGTAGCTGTAGACCTGGGGGCTGAGCCCGAAGCCGTTTATGTAGATGTAGGATGATGCGGCAATAAACGCCATCGCGGATATGCTCGGTAGCGAGAACAGAATGAGCAACGAGGCGAAACCGGGGTTCTTTGCCACCTTGAAGATCCGGCCCAGGGACTGAAAGATCGAGCCGGTGTTTCGATGATCGATCGTCTCCTCCAGAGCCAGGCCTCCCAAAAGAGCCAACAGGCCGATGAGGGCGAGAGTCCAGAAGACACCCCTCCAGGAGACGAACTTCAGAAGGAGCGCCCCGAGGACCGGGGCTGCGACCGGCGATATCAAAACCATCGACTGGACCATGGCCAGGATCGGCTCCCGGCTCTTGCTGTCGAAGACGTCCTTGATCATGGCGGTGGCCACGGCGAAGGCGCCGCTCCCGCCGATCGCCTGGAGGATCCGGAAGGCTATCAGCTGGTCGATCTCTGCAGAGGCCGCACAGCCGAGACTTGCCGCGGTGTATATCGCAAGCCCGGCCATCAGAACGGGCCTGCGGCCGCATTTGTCGCTGAGAGGCCCCCAGAGGAGCATGCCCCCGGCGAAGAATACGAAGAAGAGGATCAGGGTCAGGTTCGCGAGGTCAGCAGAGACGTCGAAGTAGAGGGCCATCCCCGGAAGGGCGGGAAGGTAGAGGTCTGTCGAGAGGGGGACGAAGGCGCTGAGAAAGGCGATGAGGGCGACGAGCCCCCTATCTCCCAGGTACTTCTGTCTCCTGGCAGAGGTGTGGGAGGGCGCAGTCACGGTCACGTCATTTCATCTCCGATCCATCTTCTTGCAACTTTCGGCTCGCCCCCAAATATGCGATAATATGCGATGACAGTGGCCGTCCTCTCATTTTATAAAGCTGGCGAAGAGGGGCTGGCCTCATTCAAGATAGGCGTTGAATGAGTTCCGCCGAATATGATCAGGCGGATGCGTCTTTCGACGTCGTCGATTTCGCTTCTGAGCGGAGGGCGGCGATGAAGTTGCAACCCTGCAAAGATGCTCCGCGTTTTAGCCTTGCTGGCCGCCCCGGTCTTCGCCCCTCTAAACCCGAATCAGCCCTCGACCCCTCAGGATCTGCACCAGGTGTGGCACGTCCTGGACGAGGGGGTGAGGCGGAGCAACACGCCCATAATTCTGGCAAGGCTTTCGCCGCCAAACCGGGTGGCCCCTCAATCGGCTCTATCCCCTCGAGCTGAGAGATTTAGGAGAAAAGTCGGTGCTTGGGGCTGCAGGATACGATATCAAAACCAGAGCCTGAACATGAATTAAAACGGCCCATTCAGTCTGAGGCGATGGCCTCGACGGGATCGAGGTTTGACGCCCTGATGGCGGGGTAGAGCCCCGCAAGGAGGTTCAGGGCCAGGGCGAACAGGACCGAGTAGACGACCAGCTCCGGCCGCAAGGAGAAGGTGAGGGCGACGCCGCCAAAGCCGGAGGGGCCGTAAGCCGCGATGAGCCTTCCCGCCAATAAGCCGACGATCGATCCCAGCAGACCTCCCGGGACGGCGAGGAGGAGGTTCTCCAGGATGAAGATCTTCAGGATCGATCCTCTATCGGCGCCCATTGCCATGAGGATTCCGATCTCCCGGGTCCTCCGGCTTATGATCATGATGGTGGTGTTTGCTATAACGAAGCCGGAGATGGCAAGGATCATGGAGTAGAAGATGAGGTTTATCCGAGACTGGGTCCCGACGAACCTTGCGATCTCCCGGCTGTACTCCTGCCACGAGCTGGTCTCGCGGCGGAGGCTCTGTCTGAGGGCGGCGGCGGCCGCTGGCGCCTCCTCGAAGTCGGAGAGCCTAACCCCGATCTCGGAGACGACGTCCCCCTCCCCCACCAGGTCCTGAGCCGTCTCCAGTTGGAGGTAGACGAGGCTGTAGTCCTTGACCGTCCCCTTCTCGACGAGCCCCGCCACCTTGAGCCTGACCACCCTATCCTTCAAGACCAGGTCGAAGCTCTCCCCCGGCCGGATCTCCAGGTTCTCGGCGAGCTTCGACCCTATGAAGGCCGAGCGCGGCCTATACTTCAGCTCCGAGAAGTCTCCGGAGAGAATCGAGTCCTGGACGTTCATGAGAATGTCTTCGGAGCCGGGATCGACGCCGACGAACTCCACCCCCTCGACGTTCTCCCTGTAACTTGCGGCCCCCTGGCCGACGAGCCTTGCCGAGACGGCGACGACGCCGGGATATTCCCAGACGCGGTCGGATAAGGTCCTGTAGAGGTGGAGGTACTCCTCGTCCTCTTTCGGCTCGATGTAGAGGTGAGGGTTCTTCTCGATGGTGCTGGCCACGATCTCGGTTCGCACGCCAGAGGTGAGGCCAAGAGACATTATGATCACCCCCACCGCCACCCCCACCGAGAGGAGGGTGAAGGCGGTACCCCTCCTGTTTGAGACTATGTGCCTCGTCGCAAGAGCCGTCTCAAACCCGAGGGAGATGCAGCGGCAGACAAATCGCTCCTCGAAGAAGGTCGGCCGCCAGATCGTCCGCCTCCGCCAGGCGACCTCTGCGCCCTTGAGAGCCTCGACGGGGTCGAGGTTTGAGGCCCGGACGGCGGGATAGGCTCCGGCGAGGACGCTGAGGCCGAGGGCCAGGAGGACGTAGGTGGGAAAGTCCCAGGGGTTGATCACCAGGGGGATGGAGCTGAGGTCTCTTCCGCCGGCGGTTATCTCGAACCTGAAGCTTCCGAGGGCGAGGATTCCGAGGAGTCCCAGGACGGAGCCGAGGAGGCCGCCAAGAAGCCCCAGAATCCCGCTCTCGAAGATGAAGATCTTGAGGAGGCTCGATTGGTCGGCTCCCAGGGCGAGGAGCATTCCCATCTCCCGGACCTTCTCCAGGACCAGCATGTTCATGATGGCGGCGATCCCGAAGGCGGCGATGATCATCACAAAGAAGATGGACAGGCTCCTCCAGAAGCCTCCTACGCTGATCGACCGGACGATCTCGGGGTTTGTCTCCTGCCAGCTCATGGCGTCGCGGCCGAGGTCGTCGACGGCGGCGGCGACCCTCTCCGCATCGTCGATATCGAAGAGCCGCAGCTCAATGGAGTTCACCACGTCCCCCTCGTCGAGGAAGTCTCGTGCGGTCTTGAGGGAGACGTAGGCGAAGCTCTCGTCGAGGGGCGTCCCGGTATCGAAGATCCCCACCAGCTCCAGGTCCGTCGTTTTGGCTCGAGGGAAGGTCGCCTCCACCCGGTCGCCGACCAAAAGGCCGAGGTCGTCGGCCAGCTTGAACCCCATCACCACGTTTTTTCCGTCCAGGATGTCGAAGAACTCGCCCTCGACCATCGATTCGCTGATCTTGTAGATGGCGTCCTCGTCGGCGGGGTCGACGCCCCGGAGGAGGGCGTTTCGGTTCTTGTCCTTGAAAGAGACCGTCGCCTGGGTGGATAGGGTCGCAGAGACCGACCTGACCCCTTCGATGGCGGCGACCTTCTCCAGAAGGCCGCGATAGAGGTGGATGTACTTCTCGTCCCCCGAAGGCATGATCCGGACGTGGGGGAGCTTCTCCTCGACGATGTCGGTCAGAAGCTCCTGGGAGCCGTTTCCAAGGGAGGTGAAGATGAGGGATATGGAGACGGCGAAGGCAACGGCTGTCACCGATAGAAGGGTCTGGCGCCTGTGTGACGTGACGTGCTTTGCGGCGACGAAGAAATCGAAGCGGGACGCTATTGGGGACAAAGCAGGTTATATTTTGGCCTTGAAAGTTTATAGCCGTTCTCTCCAGAGCCAGGTATTTCTGCAAACCCGAGGACCGGGTGGACCGGCTGAAGGAGATCATGCCGGTGGTCTTGGGGGGGTGGTGAGGCGGGCGATCGCCCGGGCGGCGCGTCGTGGGCCGGGGGCGTGATTTGGAGTGATGGGGTTCACGCTTGGATAATCAGCAGCATTGGGGAACTGGGGCGGTATTTTAGACTTTGAATCGATAGAAGGATTTCTGGGAGATAATATCGTTCTAAGGTCTCTCAGAGGTAGGTAGTGAGCGGAAAGTTCCAGATCCCAGATAGGGGAAGGACAGAGAACTCTATTAGAGTTGCTTCACGGATCTCTTGTCCGTCCCTGAAATCCTCTAGGGGGAAACAATTTAATGATAGGAAATCAACGTAACTACTGAGGGTGAATAGCAGGACGTCAATAAAAGGGAATATCTAAAGCCGTTGACTGCGGCTTCAGATACCGAAAAACTTGGATAATACTGCGACGAGTTGTGCAAGATCGGCAAGTATGGACAGTATGGCCCTGCCCTTACCTGTTATCCTTTTTGGCGTCCATTTTCACCTCCTACGAACGCCTACTATCGGACCAAAAGTAGTTAACACCTTTGGCCCAAACAATATAAAGTTATATTTTAAGTGTACAAATTCTAACCACATGTTATTTTTCAAAACATTTCTTTCTATTTAAAATTACAAAAAATAGCCGATAATAAGGGGTCTTGAACCCCTATAAACACAGAATTAGGGAAGATAGTGCATCATGAAGGTACACATCGGATTATTGGAAAATAGCAGCTCTTTCCGTCAATCGCGAATAGGGATTATAATTTATTCAATTTATCAGAATTATTAATGTAGACTATGCCTGACTTCCAGCCCGCCGACAACTACATGCCCTTTGACCCCCCGAAAATAGAGCATGGTCCATGTCGAAGTTACAAAGCAGGACGTGAGAGCCCTCTCCGCCGAGGTGAGAAACCTCCCAGGGGCACTATTCGGCGGGAGCGGACCCCTCCTCCGCCCTTTCCTCCCGAGGCTCGAAGAGCTCCTCCCGCCCGAAAAGAGGGGCAGGGGGGACAACTACGTCTCATCCACCCTCAAGGCCCACGTCGACGCCGTCGAGGCCGACGAGGACCACCTCCGGGTCGAGAGCGAAGGAAGGGCGGTCGAGATCACCAGGGCCGAGCTTGAGACGATCCTCGAAGAGAAGTTTCCGACCTTCGACCACCAGAACCTCAACCTCCCGGGCCTTCTCTTCCTCCAGTCCGGCCCGGTCCTCCAGGCCTGCACCCTCCAGCAGCTCGCGCGAGACCACGGGGTGAGGGTGCCGGGCGGACGGCGGACCCTCCGATACGTCTTCCACACCACCGTCGTCTCCATCGGCGCCGACCGGGACGGCATTCGGATCGAGTTCGACCTCGACCGCCTGCCAAATTTATCTGGGAACTAAACTATCAGGTGCCGCAGCTTCAATAGCAGCTTCGGGTTCTGCCGGACCAGGACCTTCAAAAGACCCTTCAGATCCAGTTCTGCGACGTTGACCCCGTCCAGGGAGTGGATCAGACTGTTCAGGTCATCGTCGGTGAGGTCGACGAAGAACTCCTTCACCCCGAAGTTCCTGGTGATCGACTTTCCGATCGTCTCCCGCCACCTCTTCTCGTAGACCGAGAGAGCTTTCCTGTCGAGCTCCCCTTTTGGGACCAGATCGGCGGCGATCTCGCCCGCCATCACCCCCGCCCTCATCCCGTTGATGATCCCGCCGCCGGTGATGGGGTCAGACTGCCTCGCGGCGTCCCCCACCAGGATCACGCCGTCGGCGACCGTCGCCTCGATGGGTCCGGAGACGGGAACCCCGCCCGCCATCATCTCCAGGACCTTCCCGTCGGGGAAGTTGGTTTTCATGAACTTTCTCAGAAGCCTGATGGGGGTCCCGGAGTCCGCCTTCGAGCCCAGGACGCCGATCCCGACGTTGGCGAGAGAGTGGCCCTTGGGGAATGACCATACGTACCCGCCGGGGGCGATCTCGTTTCCGAGGTAAAACTCGCAGTAATCGTCATCGATTCCGTCGTCCTGGACGAGAAACTGGGCGCAGGTCTCGATGTCCTTCGGCTTGAGGGCGGTGTCGATCCCAGCCCATCGGCCGACCTTCGACTCGACCCCGTCGGCGCCGATGACCAGCGGCGCCTCGATCTTCAGGTTCTCGCCGACGAACGCGGCGCTGACCCCAGCTGGGACGCCCTTCTCCCAGAGGAGGCCGAGAGCCCTCGTCTTCACCATAACCTTCGCTCCGGCCTCGGCGGCCCGCTGGGCGAGGGCCCGGTCGAAGACCTTCCTCTCCAGGACGTAGCCCACCTCCGCCCCGGCCCTGTCCTCGGAGATGACGATCTCGGTCCCGTCGGGAGCCCGGATCCTCGCCCCCTTCACATCGGCGGATATCCAGGATGGGTCGGGCTCCACCAGCTTCTTGAGGGCGGCCTTGCTGACACCCTCGGCGCACCGGACGGGGTCGCCGATCTCCTGCCTCTTCTCCAGCATGACGACGTCGAGCCCCGCCTCGGCCGCGACCTTCGCCGTCATCGACCCGGCTGGCCCCGCCCCCACCACCACAAGGTCGCACTTCATGTCTCTGCCTCCGCCTCTTTTACCAGCTCCAGAGCGCCCAGGGGACAGATCTTGGTGCACCTGCCACAGCTGGTGCAGTCGTCGCTCACCTCGATCCAGGTCTCCACCAGCTCCAGGGCGGCGGCGGGGCAGACCCCCACGCAGGCCCCGCAGTAACCACACTTGTATCGATTGACTGAAAGCATCGGACCATCCCTCCTCAATAGACCACCTTGAACTCGTCGATCTCCTGGCACCGGACCTCGGATATATCCATGCCGGAGACCAGGGCCCGGGCGGGTCCCGTCTTCATCTGGGCGAGCAGCTCCCCCACCTTCTTCCTCTCTCCCTGGAGGAGGGCTTCCACCCCTCCCCCCGGAAGGTTCTGGACCCAGCCCTTGACCCCCAGCTCTGCGGCTTGGGTCCTGGTGAAGCTTCTGTAGCCCACGCCCTGGACTCTGCCGGATACCCGGACCCTGACGCATATCATGGGGATCACCTCCGGATCCCGGAGAGGAGGTCCTCCAGCGCCCTCTTCTGATCTTTTGCCTTGATGATCCCCGAGGCGAGAAGAACCCCAACCGAACCCAGATCGAGGGCGGCTTTGAGGTCCTCGCCCCGGCTGATCCCAGCGCCGCAGAGGACGCCGACCTCGGGCTCGATCCTCTTCACAGCCTCGACAGACCCCGTGACGACCCCCGGATCGGCCTTGGAGACGGGAATGCCGCTACCTATCAACTCCGGGGGCTCCACAGCCACATAGTCGGGCTTGATGGCGGCCGCCGCCCTGGTGGTGGCGATGTTGTTGGTGCAGACGATCGTCGAAAGGCCCTCTGCCCTGCAGGCCGCGATGGACGCCTCGATCTCCGAGAGCTTCAGCCTCCTCTCCGAATGGTTTATCAGGGTGCCGCTGGCCCCGGCGGACTTGACCGAGGCGGCGGTTACGTGACCTGTGTAGCCGCCAAACCCGACGCCGTCGACGTGCTGAGCGTATACCGGGATCGAGACGTTCTCCGAGATGAGCCGGATGTCCGCCGCCTGGGGGACCACCACCATCTCCACATCGTACTGATCTTTCGCCTCCTCACAGATCCGAGAGAGCTTCAGGGCCTCCTCGCCCGTCGCCTCTGCGTAAGTCTTGAAGTTGAGAACTACCTTCGTCATCATCATCACCTGCGGCCGGGAATCCTTTGCATAGCTTCGAGTTGGGGCCGCTTAATTATAGTTCAATCGACGCATATTTTTCGACGGAAGGACATCGCCTTCAAGGGGAGCCCACCCCTACCTGCGGGATCCGTCTCCTGGGTATGACGGATGATCTGGTCATTGGGCCGTCATCGCCGTGATGCATCTCCGTTCGGATTCTTCTGATTCGAGTCCCTTCTTATGAGATAAAATCGTGATGGTGCAGCCTCCGATGGCCGAAGTCGTCAACGAACGGAAGGTTGCTGGAACGGATCCCGCCTCATCCGGGAGACCCGTCAGATCATGACGCTGGTCTTGAGTATGTACTTTATCAAATCCTCCGATAGCTTGGTCTCTCTTTTTACCAAAGTTACGATCTCGTCAATTTTCCGCCCTTCTGACATCAGTTTAGATAATCTCCCTATGACGTCCTCGCTGATCTCATAGTACTCGTCGATGTCTTTTCTGTGACCCCAGACGTCTCCTCTGAGAAGCTCCACACCCTGAATCTCCAGAAACTGGCGTGCAGCCTTGGACATGGTCCTGTAGTAGGATGGGGGTGTCTGAACGGTCCGGATCCTTGGGCATCTCTGTATCAGCGCCATCACGTCCATATTCGACGGCCTGAAGGCCAGATGGATCATCTGCTCGTTGGGGTTCAGCTCCGGGATCTCCTCTTTCGAACTCACAACCCTCAGTCTCATGATGCATAGTATGATACTAAAATATTTATACATAGTGGTTATCCTCAAATTTCGGCTTTCCGGACTTTTAGGAAAAATACGTATTTTAGAAAATATTCACGTAAACTCAAAAGCCGGAGAAATTATGTCGGCTGTTTTTCTGGAGGCGGCCGAGAGGCCGGCGGCATGGGAAAACTCGAAGATCGGAAAAAGAGAAGGAGGGTCAAAGGTACGGGGCCAATCGCCATGAGGGCCGTCGCCCAAAGACCATCGTGAGGTGTCAGAAAGCCGATCAGAAAGCCGATCCGGCGCCGTTTCTCCGTCGGTCTTGCCTCGACCTGAAGGATGAAATGGCCTTCGCAGAGCTTGAGAGGCAGCGGGCCGCCATCTTCTGGCTCGGCCAGGAGCCAAGGCCGCAGTCCGGCCCGGCGTACCGAACCCGGTCGCCGAAGAGGCGGCAGGCTTCGGCGAGCCTTCTCTCCATCAGCTCGACGGTCTCGATCGCGAAGACCTCTCTCTCCAGCCGATCGGGATCTCGCCAGAGGTTCGTATCAAGCCGATCGTTCAGCTGAGCCACCAGGGCGTTGATGTCTGTCCTCGCGATGCCGGCTCTGATGAAGGCGTCGTTCTCCGCCAGAACATCCCGATCGACGAGCTTGAGGTAGTCGGGATTTCCTGCCGACTCGACCCCGATGACGTTGATCCCAGGGACGCGGGAGCATAGGTCGGCCATCAGAGGCGAGTGGAGATGGACCTCGCAGTCGATCTTCGCGCAGGGGCGGGCGGCGATCTCCAGGGCCTCCGAGATCTGGTCGTCGGTGAAGATGACGTTCGGGCTGATCCCCAGGCTAGGCTCGTCTATGGAGGCGACGGCGACATCGAAGTGGCGGGCTTTCAGCGCCATCTCAAGAAACCTCGCGACGCTTTTCGCGAGGTTTTCGAGGATGTCGGCGTAGTCGGTGGCGCCGAACCGGGCGAGGTAGAGCTCGACGGGTCCGGTGACGCATACCCTCGCCTGAAGCCTTTTTCCACCCACACCCTCTCCCTCATCCACCCGTTCCATCTCTTTACCCAGGGACTCCAGCGCCTCAAGCTCCAGGATCCGGGCATCCTCCGACCGGACGATGTAGGGGCTCTCGGAACGAGCGGGGTCCTCGATGGGGTCCATGAACATCTTGATCATGTCCCGAAACTGGGGGTAGGTGGGCCGCTCGACTCCGGCCTCGATCTTCTGGGCCATGGCGTCCCTGACCAGCGCGAGATACGAGTCGCCCGAGGGGAGGCTCTCCCTGGTCATGCCCGTCGGGAGGGGGTAGCTTCCGATGTCGTCGAAGATTATCGCGGGTTCCGTGCTCGTCATTCAGATCGCCTCCAATCGCCTCCATCAGGAGAAGAGCTTCGATAGCTTCTCCTTAAAGGCCTGGTACTCTCCTGCCACCAGATCGAACCGCTCGTCCATCTCGTCGAGGCGGGAGAGGCCGGCGGGAACCGGCGGCTCAAGGCCGACGGCCCTGACCACCTCTTCGGGAAACTTGGCGGGGTCGGCGGTCTCAAGAGAGACGCATGGGCTCCAGTCCTCGACCTCTTTGAGGTACCGAGAAAGGCCCGCCCAGCCGACGGCCCCGTGAGGTTCCAGGAGCGCATCAAACCTGTTGTAGGCGTCGGAGATCGTACGCCGGGTCTCGGCATCGGTGACCGAGACCGCGAAGATCTCCCGCCTCATCGCCTCGATCTCGGGCGCCCGAACGACCCGGCCGGTCTCGTCCATCTCTCCGCCGTAGAGCCAGAAGACCCGGGCGAGGTTGGAGGGGTGGCCGACGTTCATTGCGTTGGAGATGCATTTGACGGAGGGGCTTATCGGCCGGTAGTCGCCGGTCGCCATGAACCGCGGAAACTCGTCGTTCTCATTCGTCGCTATCACGAACCGATGGACGGGAAGGCCCATCCTCATGGCGATGAGCCCCGCCATGACGTTTCCGAAGTTGCCGCAGGGGACGGAGAAGACGATCTCGCGGTCTGGGGCCGCGGTTCGCGACCAGGCGTAGAAGTAGTAGATCGATTGGGGTATCAGTCGGCCGACGTTGATGGAGTTCGCGGACGACAGGTTGAGATCTATGAAGTCGGGTTCGACGAAGGCCTGCTTCACCATCGCCTGGCAGTCGTCGAACTTGCCGTCGACGGCCATCACGTGGACGTTCTTTCCCAGGGTGGTCATCTGCTTTCTCTGCCTTCCGGTCACCTCCTTCTCCGGGAAGAGGACGACGACTTCGATGTTGTCGAGGTCGTAGAAGGCGTGGGCGACGGCGCTTCCGGTGTCACCAGAGGTCGCGGTGAGGATCACCATCGATCGGCCCTCTTGCTTGAGGAAGTACTGCATGAGCCGGCCCATCAGCCGGGCGGCGAAGTCCTTGAAGGAGAAGGTGGGGCCTTTGTCGAGCCTCATGACAAACTTCTCGTCGTAGACCTTCTCCAGCGGCACGGGATAGTCGTAGGCGTCTTTGAGGATCGCGACTAGATCCTCCTCAGGGACCAGGTCTCCCAGGTAGGGGCGCATCACCCGGAGGGCGATCTCGGGGTACTCCATCTCCGAAAAGCGAGCCAGCTCCTCCTTCGAGATTCTGGGGATCTCTTCGGGGACGTAGAGACCCTTGTCGGGGGCCTGGCCCCGGAGGAGGGCGCCCTTGAAGTCGAGGAGCTCGGGGTGGCCGTTGGTGCTGGAATATTCTATTTTCTTCATAGGCACGGAGAGATGGGGAGGGATCATCTTTAAACTTTGTCAGGCTCGGGCGCGGGGTCGGCGAAGGCGGCCTCCACGTCGATGGCGGTCAGCTTCTCGGCGGCCAATTTCGGCGCGCATCCTCCTTCGAAGAGGGCGTTGTAGCGGCGGGAGATCTCACGCACCGCCTTCGATTCATCGGGCGAGAGGCTCTGGTTGCTGGCGACGACATCGCCGTCCACCATGACGTTAAAGAGAAACGTGCTCTGGGGAGAGATTCCTTCCTCGTTTATGGAAAGGGTGATGATCATGTCCTTCGTCATCCTATGCGCCTCGGAAGATCGACTGGAATGGCTTACCTTTTGGAGGATCTCCCTAAAAACTTATCCCAGCTTCGAGGAGAGAGGTGCTCCGGGCCGCCGTCGGATCGAATGAGGCCTCCTGTTATAAATTGTTAAATATGCCCGTCATCAACCATTATCACGATGAAGTACACAGTCGTCCTCGAACCGCAGGAAGAGGGAGGTTATACTGTCCGGTGCCTCGAACTGCCTGGGGCCATAAGTCAGGGCGAAACGAAAGAGGAGGCCCTGATGAACATCAAGGAGGCGATCGGGCTTGTTCTGGAGGTTCTCAGCCAGGAGCTTCTGGCTGAGAATGCCGAGGTCCTGAAAGCTGAGCTGGCGGATGTCTGATAAGCTTCCGGTGATGTCGGGAGAACGGCTGATAAAGATACTCGTCAGAAAGCCCCCGCAGCCAGGTGGCGGTAGACTGCAATACCTTCGAAAAAAGCTTTAATTCTTAAAACTCCAACCCCAAAAGATTGATCTTGGGGGCTGGTGAAAGGCCCAGCCTTCAGCTCACTTGAACTCCAAGGCGCCCTCTGAGGCGGAGTAGAGCTTTCTTCCCCTCATGATCCCGTACCCGAGGAGCATGGCGAGACCGGAGCAGAGGACGACGATCCCCATGACCAACAGCTCGAAGGTGAGGCCGGTCTCGATACCCGCAAACCTCGCCAGGTTCGGAGAGACCAGAAGCGAAACCCCGGTCAAAGATAGAAATAGGCCGCTGGATAGACGCCTCTCAAGCCTGACGTCAAAAGGCTCCTCTCTGGCCTGATCTCCCCCACCCCTCTCCAAGAGGTACATCTTCTTCTTGTGATCCAGGTAGTAAACGAAGGCCAGGAACGGTATCCCTTCCATGATCAGCAGGAGGACGGGCCAGTCTGTCACGATTCATCACCCTCTGGCCATATTCGAGTTCCCGTAAATAATCCTTTCGCACTGCTGTTCAAATATGTAACAACAATATATATTCCAACTATATTCCAACGAGAAGATGGCGAGCATCGAGCAGTGAGGACATGGAAATAAAAAAACCGCATCTTCCGCGACAATACATTATCCGATATCCCAGGACGTTGCCTGAGGATCTCTTTTTTGAGATTGTTGACAAAGTTTATTTAGGATTAATTACACAATTAGTAGAAGTGGTTCGGGTTTTGCCTCCCAGACCAACAGAACGGTCGGGCCGTCCAAGGCTCTCATTTTTCCCGAATCGATAGAGGTGAGGATGATTCTGATGGCGTGCCTATCAGCTTCAAATATCGGGGTCATGATGGCCGAGGCGAGGTGGATGAAGTTCCGAAACCATCTAATCTTGATCGGAGCTGCCGTCCTTCTTCTTCTCCTGGCCATGCACTGCATCCCCGAATGCCCACCCGGCTGAACGCCTGGGAGATCTGATGATCTGGTCAGCAGAGGTCCTTGACAGATCCTTGACCATATAAGGGTCCCTGAGCTCGTAGCCGTGCCGCCGATAGTACGGCCTTGCTCCGATGCCGCTGGTGACCTTCAGCGAATCGTATCCCGCCACCTGGGAGATCTCCTCGGCCCTGGCGAGAAGCCTCGATCCGAAGCCCCGGTGCTGCCAGCCACCCCTCTTTCCCAGGGGAGTCATGGGGCCGTAGACGTGAAGCTCTCTCACTCGAGCATTCTCCGAGAGCCTCAGCCGCAGAAATGCTGCAAGGGTCCCGTCGTCGCTCTCGAATGAGAGGAAGCGCTCCTCTCCGCCGCAGGCCCGGTAGCCCAGATCCCTGAGGGATACCTCAGCGTCTTCGAGCACGCCTCGCAGACCCGCCTCTCTGCACCTGATGCACCGGCAGCTGCCGCCTCTGGCCAAGAGCCTCTCCTTTGCGAGCTGGCGGAGGTTGCTCTTCTTGACTCCGGCTGCTATTGCTGGGGCCGGGATGTCCCTCTGGACCCGCTGGAGCCGGGTGTAGGGGGGGATCATCTCCTTGATCCTGGAGATCAGCTCGGCAGCCTCATCGTCTCCCAGGGGGGCGTACTCGCCTCGCCGGTATTGGTCGTACAGCTCGGTCCCCTCCACCACCAGGGCAGGGTAGATCTTCAGGTAGTCGGGCCTGAAATCCTCGTCATCGAAGAGGGCCCGAAAAGACGCAAGGTCCCGCTGAAGGTCGGAGCCGGGAAGCCCCGGCATCATGTGAAAGCCAACCTTCAGCCCCGCTTCCCTGAGGGCGCGGTTCGCATCGATGGAGTCCTGGACGACGTGGCCCCGCCTCATCCTGGCGAGAAGGTCGTCGTCGGTGGACTGGACCCCAAGCTCCACCTTCGTCCCCCCGAGAAGGAGCATATTTCGGATTTGAGCGGGACGACACCAGTCTGGCCGGGTCTCGAAGGTGGTGCCGACATTTCTCACCTGTGACGACTCGTTCTCCAAGGCCGCCTCCGAAAAGCTTTTGCGATGACGACGAACCTCAGAGGGCTTCGAATCCTGGTGAGGATGGCGATAATCGTTCATCGCCTCAAGGCACCTTTTCACAAACCAGCTCTGATATCCCAGGGGCCTTGAGGTGATCGTCCCGCCCATGACGATCAGGTCCACCTTGTCCAGGGGGTGGCCGATCTCCGCGAGCTGACGGAGGCGAACGCTAACCTGGCGGTAGGGGTCGTAGCCCTGCTGGATCGCCCTGAGGGCCGCGGGCTCTCTTCCAGTGTAGCTCTGAGGGGTGGGACCTCCCCTCAATCCGACGCCGCCGGGGCAGGGGACGCAGACGCCGTGGGGGCAGGGGGCGGGAGAGGTCATCGCCGCCACCACCGCCACCCCGGAGAGGGTCCGGGTCGGCTTTCTCACCAGAAGCTTCAGCCGGTCCCGTTCTGACTCAGCGGCTGTGGCGAGGATCTCGGCGTTCTTCGGAAGGTCGGAGAGACCGAACTCTCGTCCGGCCTTCCGCTTCATCCTCTCCAGGTCCGCCTGGCAAGAGATCTCGCCGGAGAGGATGGCGTCGACGATCTCCCGCAGCCCCGCCTTCAGCCCTCGATCCAGTGGACTGCCTCCGTCATGTCCCGGCCCGGCGGGGGCGCCGGATTCTCGTCGGGCCAGCCTATGGATACTAAAGCCGTCGGGACGAGGCGGCCGGGAAGGTTCAGGATATCCCTCACCATCGACTCGTCGAAGGCGCCGGTCCAGCAGCATCCGAGCCCGAGATCGAAGGCGGCGAGGATCAGGCACGTCGTCGCCGAGGCGGCGTCCTGGATCGAGTAGAGCTGGCCCCGGTCGCCGTACCGCCTCCCGGACCGCGCGGGGTCGGAACAGATCACCACCACGACCGGCGCACCAGCCACGTGCTCCTGGCCGTAGGCGGCCGCGGCGAGGGCCAGCCTCAGCTCGGTCCTCGTGACGACGTAGTACTCCCGAGCCCTCATGTTTCCGGCCGAGGGGGCGGTCTCCGCCGCCTCCAGGAGAGCGGCTATCAGGTCCCGGCCCACGGGGCGATCGGCGTACCGCCTCACCGACCTTCTGCCAGCCAGGGCTTCTTTTAGTTCCATCGGCCTTTGATCGCCCCGGAGGGATATTAAAATTTGTGATGGAACCCAGAATGCTGGGGAGAATGGAAGAAGATGCAAAGCAAGATGCAACGCGGAGGAGAGAAGGCGAAGTGCAGATGGCAAAAAGGCAGAATGAAAGAAGCAGACGGCAAAGGGCGACGGGCGAAAGGCAGAAGCCAAGGTTCAAGGCAAAAGATAAAAGCCCCGAAGGATACCTGCCTGGAGTTGGTGTTCTCATCCATGATCAATATCGCAATTCCAAAAGGTAGTCTGCAGAACCAGACCCTCCAGCTCTTCGCTCAGGCGGGGCTTGAGATCAAAAGGACGGAGCGGGAGTACAACGCCCGGATCGACGACCCCCGGGTGGGGAAGGTGAAGATCCTCCGCCCCCAGGAGATCCCCTCATACGTCGCCAAGGGGTACTTCGACCTGGGGATCAGCGGGACCGACTGGGTGGTGGAGTCGGGGGCCGTCGTCGCCAAGGTGGCGGAGCTCGACTACGGCAAACAGGGGCCCGGAAAAGTTAAAGTCGTCGTCGCCGTCCCCGAGGCCCAGAAGGCCGATTCCGCAAAAGACGTCCTTCCAGGCAGCAGGATCTCGACGGAGTACCCGAACCTCACCAGGAGGTTCTTCGCCGACCTCGGGATTCCCGTAGAGGTGGAGAACTCCTACGGGGCGACGGAGGCGAAGGTCCCGGAGCTGGCGGACGCCGTCGTCGACCTGACCGAGACCGGCTCGACCCTGGTCAAAAACGGCCTCAAGATCATCGACGTGATCCTGGAGTCGACCTCGGAGCTGATCGCAAATAGGGACAGCTGGGCCGATCCCGAGAAGAGGGAGGAGATAGAGGAGATCGAGACGATGCTCTTCGCCGTGACGAGGGCGAGGGGGAAGGTCTTGATCGCCCTCAACGTCCCCGAGGACAGGATCGAGGACGTGATCGCCCTTCTGCCGAGCATGAAGCGGCCGACGGTCTCGAAGCTCTACAACTCCGGGTTTTACGCCGTCCAGTCTGTCGTCGACCGCACTGGGATCAACCTCCTCATCCCGCTACTCAAGAAGGCCGGGGCCGAGGACATCATCGAGGTCAGCATATCGAAGATCGTGCCCTGAAAACAAAACGTCGGGGCGAAGAATCACGCGGAAGGCAAGAAAGGCTGAGAACGAGAGAAGCGACCGGAAAACGAAGATCGTGGTTGGCGGGCGTGAAGGGATTCGAACCCTTGATCTACAGCTTAGGAGGCTGCCGCCTTGTCCTGGCTAGGCTACACGCCCACAACGGGTTTCTGAGGGGGAAACTCGTATATCAAGGTTTCCGGCGATGGTAGGGGTTTGGTGAAAGTCAAAATCAAACGATGGCGCACGGCTCGCGATACAACTCTAGAAATACATAAATTTCAGATTTAAAATCGGGTAGTGTACCGCAACTGAGTTGATATCACCATATCCGATATCACGGCGACATGAAGAGGTCAGTTGCATCTCATTTGCTCCAATGAGGTGCATCATATTGGATGAGGTCATTTGTTGTTGGTTTCATCCACATCAACTCGATATAGGTAGACTACCTAAAATCGGCATTGTGGTTATTCAAAGGAATTCTTTTATCACCTTCAATAAACCGATAAATTTGACTAAATATTTATTCCAAATTTGTCCTATGACTTCAGGCATGGATGGTGAAATCAATATTATGAATATGGTTATTGACTGAATAACAATATAAACCAACATAATATCTATGTAATTCGGTGCCAAATTTGTTTTCCCATCAGATAATACGGGGCCGACGTAAACAAAAATTGAGAGAATTAATCCAGATATAAAATATAAGATTGAATCTTCAGCATTCGGTCTATCTGACTTTGAGATTATATAGACCGTTAAACAGAATAAGATAATTATGCCCGCAACCGCCGATAATATCTTCATTATATCTAAATTGAGAATATATTCTATTCTATGGTTAAATGTAATCGTGATAATTATTATCCAGATACCAATTTGAACTTTATTTTTTAATGTTTTTTCTATATAACTCTTATCTTCTTTCTTTTCATCTAAGCATTTCACTAGTAGAATAGCAATTGTTAATGATATCACAAATAACAACGACTGATGATAAGCTGTTTTTATACCCATACTAAGTAATATAGCTGAAATTATCAATAACAATACAATTGATCCTAAAGCTAAGTTTTGTATTCTTGATTCTTCTATTAACTCTTCTCCAAATATTATTTTAACTAATGATTTTATCGCATTGAGATGAGATCCCATCAAAAAGTTTAAAATTTGTGACACGATGTGATTCTGTGATAATCCAAAAAATGATCCAGTTGACAATTCTAATAATGCAATTATGGTTAAATATATTGTGATTAAAGAGATTATTACATATTCTATCGGTCCCACCGGTTCATCAACCGGTTCATCAGATCCCACAGGTTCAGGTCCCACCGGTTCATCAGATCCCACAGGTTCAGGTCCCACCGGTTCATCAGATCCCACAGGTTCAGGTCCCATCGGTTCATCAGGTCCCACAGGTTCAGGCCCCACCGGTTCAGGTTCATCTGCAATGGTGACAGGATCTATATTTATATCTACATACTTAATATTTTTTGACAAATCGTAGATATAAATTTGTCCCAAATTGATAAGAGAGCAGTTTCTAGTCCCAGATATGGCATTTTGCGAAATTGTCGTATTATATCCAAAGATAATTCGCTCATTGGAATTTAGCGGTTTACATTCAAAATAAAAATCACCATTTTCCCTGATCTCTAATAAATATTCTGTTTTATTTGAAGGTGGATTAACAAATACAGAAAAATCGCCGCAGATAAAATTCGTCATTCCGCTTTTATCTGTGTCTTTTTTGTATACTTTATCATTAGGAAGAGAAAATAAATCTTGTCTCACTTTCGAAAGGGATGTATGTTCATTTTTGTCAAAAGGAATACGAAATTCATTTATTTTATATCCCAAATTGGTTAGCTCAAACCGTACACTAACATTATCTCCCTTATGAAATTGACTCTCTTCTCCAACTGCAGAGATACTTAAATTAAATATAGCATTATATTTATCATATTCTGAATATGGATCTGCGGAGGAGGGCGCGATAACCTGAATAATAATCAAGAATATTATTGAAATTATCGCTGGGTTATTACGCATTCGCGACTTGTTACAAATCATATTCACAGTCACCTTGTATATGAGTCACATAGCGATCTGGGTCTATACTTGTAAAGTTATTATGATTATTGTTTTTGATATCTTCTATATATGTGACTATATCAGTTGGTGCGTTTTCGTTTTCTGGACATATGCCTATGCCAACATATCTCCGCGATACATTAGTATGAAATATATTAATCGCGTTCCATTTTATCATACGAATACCGTAACTAGTAGGAGTGTTCCCAGTTAACATATCGTTAAATATTGTTATATTTGAACTATTATATATTAGGATGCCTGTTTCACGTATGTCAAACATAGTTGTATTTGTTATACTTATATTTCCAGCATTATTTATAACTATACAGTGTTGCTTTCTCAATCCATTAATATTAAAAGAATCGATTAAAACTTCGCTCGTGTTTGTAACGATGATTATACTTTGATTTCCTGTATCATTGTTCTCTATAAGTGGGCAGCCAATCCCAACTAAATTGAGCGGCTTATTTATAATAATCGTCGGTTCTTTACAATAATTTTTTTCAACGTGTATTATGCCATATGGAAAGACAGTTCTAACAGCTTCGTCAATTGACGAAAAATTATATTTACCATCGCTATTTTCTTTCACGTAAAACACAGGAATTAAAACCTCTTCGGTATCCTCATCAGTTACGTTATATTCGAAATCCCCTATCGAATAGCTACCACTAACACTGGCACGATTATTCAAACTTCCAAACCCTAATCCGTTGATGTTTGTTACAAGTTCGACAAATTTGGTCTCACCAATTTTTAGATGTCCGAGATTCCATATAATATCATTTCCGCTTAATTTCCCATCACTAAGAGTATCTCTAACATAATTCATACCATAGTGTAATTTATACGAAACTATCACAGAATAAAGATCAACATCTCCTGTATTAGTTATGCTTATATTAAAAGTTATATTGGAGCGAGGTGTTGCTTCGTGTACGTTTGCAGAATTATCAATCACAACATTTGGGTGAGCTATCAAAGGATTTTTAAAATATTTATCAGATATTTTTCCACCAATGGGAAATTTAAATTTGTTACCCATAATATCTAAATCGGGATGTATCTCATTGAAAACCCTGATAGAAGTATTACTCCAGTTATTCTTTCCGTTTCCTCTCTCATTTACATTCACACTTGGTTTATCGTCAGATTTAGGCGTATTTGCTATTTCTTCACCGTACAAGGATATGTTCACATTATCGATCCAACCGGCACCCCTCCACTGCGGCAAGAACCTAAATTTCCTAAAAACCCATTTTATAGTATGATTTCCATTACATCGTATTGAATAAGATTCGAAACGCCAACCATATGTGTTGTAGATACGCTTCACATCATCATCTACTACGAATAAGAGTTGACTTCCATCTTTGAAGGTTGTATCGGATTTCCAATAAAAGGTAATTTTGGCACGCCCGGAGACATTTTTGCATATACAACTGACATCTTGATATTCTATTGGACCTGACCTTAAGGAGCTATTGCTATTATAGCCAGTAGATGTATCCTGATACCATCCAATTCCTTCGCATGTTCCATCGCAGTCGCTCCAGTTGAAGTCATCTGTTCCCTCGAAATCATAATGCTCACCACATGCCGCAAAAGGAAGACTGAGACTAATAGTGGCTGCGATATATAAAATTCCAAAATAATATTTGCTATAAGCCCGAAAAATGGAGGCCCCATGTATATTCGTAGGCTTGTAGCAGATCGACATTACCTCTCCCTTCCCTCCGACTAATCACCTTAAGTTTATCGCCTCCCTCAAAGACGATAATTTCTGAGACCTCCAAATAACCAATAGATGATCAGAATATATCCTTTTCGGGTATTTTCAAGTATTTTCAAAAAACGGATTTAATAAAACTAGTTAGAATACCATAAGTGGATATCGATTATTGAGGGCATTTCAGTAAAAATCACACAAATATTTCACACCTAAAAAACTCGCCCCTCCTTTCCGCGCGATATCCACCAGTGCGCCCATCTCCCCGACCTTTCGCCGAAGTGAGGAAGCAGAAACCCGCCCCCCACTATATCTTCACCTCCCCCTTCTCGTACAGGTCCCGCGCCACCCGACTGAGCCCCGCGCCCTTCACCTCCTCGCCGTAGGACGGCAGGAGCGCGATCCGCTTGTTCGCGAACCTGGTCTGGATCTCCTCGATGTATCCCTTCTGCGAGGCGGCCCGGCGGCGGCAATAGTCGCAGTCGCAAGCCCCCATCACGTGGTTTATGATGATCGAGTCGACGGAGACGCCGTGGGCCTCTACGGTCCTGATCAGCCGCTCGCTCTCCATCACCGCCGCCTTCTCGGGGATTGTGACGACGGATATGGTGGTGATCTCGGGGTCGATGAGGGCGTTTCTCATCGTCTCGGCCTTGGTGCGGAGGCGGCGCACCTCCGTCACGATGGAGTCGCCGAAGCCCGGCTCCAGCATGTTGAAGATCCCCGTCCACCGCGACTTCATCCCCAGGAGGCGCGTGACGACCCCGGTGGTCACCTCGGGAAGCTTCAGGAGCGGGAGGACGAGGGCGGTGGGGGCGGAGTCGATGACGACGACATCGTAGTCGCCCTGCATGTAGACGTCGTAGAGCCGGTCCATGAAGATCAGCTCGCCGACGCCGGGGACGACCCCGAAGTCCGCGGGCCGGACCTCGAACTGAAACATCTCGAACAAGGCCCGGAAGAGGCTTCTGTAGGCGGCGTAGAACTTCTCCGCCTCGGCCGCCAGATCCGGCTCGACGCCGTCCAGGTTCTCGGCTATCCGGGTCGGCCTATTTCCCAGCTCCACCTCCAGGATGTCGGAGAGGGAGTGGGCGGGGTCCATCGAGAAGGCGAGGGTCTTTTTGCCCTGCTCTGAGGCCCAGAGCCCCGTCGCCGCCGAGCAGACGCTCTTTCCGACGCCCCCCTTCCCGGCCATGTAAACCAGTCGCATGAACTCATCCTCCTCTAAAGGAGATTTACTCCTTGCGCTCACTCCTTGCGCTCAGCCACCAAAAATCCGCCATCTCTTTTCTCTCTAGAGAGGAGAAGAGAGATTCGAAGATCCGAAGTTTTAATATGCCATCGCTCCTTTCAGCCCATTCAGAGAGAAAATGAGGATCGGGGCATGACGAGAAATATCAAGGTCGAGAAGATAAGCCAGCAGCCAGTCGAAGAGCAGATGATCGAGCTTGTGGAGAGGAAGGGGATCGGCCACCCCGACAGCATCGCCGACGGCCTGGCGGAGTCGATCAGCCGCGCCCTCTGCCACGAGTACAAGGACCGGGTCGGAGCCGTCCTCCACCACAACACCGACGAGACCCAGGTGGTGGCCGGCAGGTCCTGCCCTGCCTTCAGAGGCGGCGAGATCATCCAGCCGATCTACATCCTCCTCTCCGGGAGGGCCACCCGGTTCTTCGGCGACGTGGAGATCCCCGTCGACGTCATCGCCCGGAGGACCGCGAAGGAGTACATCAAGAACGTCCTCTGCAACATCGACGTCAGCGACCACGTCATCCTCGACTGCAAGATCGGGACCGGCTCCTCCGACCTCCAGGACGTCTTCAAGAGGAAGGTCCCCGGCGCCAACGACACATCCTTCGGCGTCGGCTACGCCCCCTTCTCCGAGACCGAGACCGTCGTCTACAACACCGAGAGGTTCCTCATGGACCTGAAGAGGAGGATCCCGGCCATCGGCGAGGACGTCAAGGTTATGGCCATGAGGTCCGGCGATCTGATCCACCTCACCGTCGCCTGCGCCATGGTGGGAAGGCACCTCGACGACCTCAACGACTACATGGAGACTAAACAGGAGATCATCCGGGAGATCGAGGAGAACGTCTGCTCCTGCGCAAAGCGAGAGGTCAAAGTCCAGCTGAACGTCGCCG
Organism: Methanothrix sp.; assembly: GCA_040770465.1. Classification (GTDB taxonomy): domain Archaea; phylum Halobacteriota; class Methanosarcinia; order Methanotrichales; family Methanotrichaceae; genus Methanocrinis. The sequence goes on from JAXGJB010000004.1 coordinate 107,642, forward strand.
ACGATCCCGCGTCGGGGTCGGTCTACCTCACCGTCTCAGGGACCTCCGCGGAGATGGGAGACGACGGCTCCGTGGGCAGGGGAAACCGGGCCAACGGCCTCATCACCCTCAACCGTCCCATGAGCATGGAGGCGACTTCGGGCAAGAATCCGATAAGGCACGTCGGCAAGATCTACAACCTCCTCTCGACCCAGATCGCAAACAAGATCGTGGCCGAGGTGGACGACGTCGGCGAGGTCTACGTCAGGATCCTCTCTCAGATCGGAAAGCCCATCGACGACCCCCACATGCTCAGCATCCAGACCACGGTGAAGGAGGGGGCAAACTTCGCAAAAGTCCAATCCGAGGCTGAAGAGATCGCAAACCAGTGGCTCGACGACATCCTGGTGATCCAGGACAAACTGATGAAGGGCGAGCTGAAGACCTTCTGAAGAGAGAAAATTCTAATCCGTCAGAAGTCGAAGAGGGACTTCTGGCGGTCTTGCTCCGCCAGGGCGGCGAAGACAACCAGCTCGGTGAGGGCGTCGACCAGAAACTGCCAACCGTCGGCGACGAGAGCTAGGGGAGCTGTACCTGCAGAAGAGAAGGGGGATGATCACCTCCACCCAGGTTCTCTATTTGTGAATCACTATTTCTGGTTCAAACTTCAGAAGCGAAGTATCAACTGACACACCATCCGGGACAACACCTTTAGGTAAGCCTTTTAAGATTTCCAATATTCCTGAAGCGAAGGACCTTATGTCAGTTGCAATCCTGAGTTTTGCGTTAGCAGTATTTAGCTCATAAACCCTGTAGATGTCGTATCTTTCAGGGCCTGAGAAGATTCTTTTTAATTCTCCATAAGATATATGGAATCGGCGGTCAAATTCCCCGTTTGTAGATTTCACATCAACATTGATTCTTTCATCATTGTAATTTATTATATAAAAATCATAGGGGGAAATTGCATTTTTCTTAGAAGCCCACTCGAATTGCTTTATTTTGCCATTTTCGCATAGGGATTGCAGGTAAGCATTTATAAACTCTTCACCTGCGATACCTACTTCGAAGACATATCTTTTAATTTCTTGAATGCGTTCTTGAGAAATCTCTATCTCATGATAGCCATTTAATCCGATATCTTCGAGATCTGAATCTATCTTATGAATTGTTTTAGTATTAGCTTGTTTCAAATTCATATTTATTATAATTCTACTTAATAGATTGTTGTTGTATGGCGGAAAGAAAGCCTGTTCTCTAGTGTATTTATCGTCAGCATACATATATATAATATCATTTATTGATGCAATTTCCAAATTTTCGTCGAGTTTCAGAGCTTCATTATAGGAATTGATTGCTAAATGCGGATCTAACAACTTTTCCTGGGAAGCTCCTTTTCCGATCAAAGCTAATACACAATAGGTAGAATCTGTATCAATAGCGACATCAAAGCTATTTATTGCCTCATTATACTTCGCCATTGAATAAAGTGCTAAACCCTTATTTATGTATATAAGTGATATATATTGTGGTGATATTGAATACGTAGACGTTAGAGCAATTATTTCGTCGTAAACCTGAATAGCTTTATCACATTTAGAGTCAAGGTGTAGGGATATGCCCACGGACATTGCACTTAGAGCCACGAAATTAGGATCTATTTTTAATGCATCTGTATATAATTTTTCAGCATCCTCCGCTTTTCCCCATTTTTTATAGTAATTTGCCTTACCGATTAAAGCATTTATCTCTTTATTATTTAACGATAGTGCTCTAGTATAACTCTCAAGGGCTTCGTCGTACATCTCTAAATTATACCACGCATTTCCTTTATTTGCCAGAATATATGCAAGCTCCTTATCCCTTCTTGCACCTATTGCTTTATCATATAATCGAATCGCTTCCCGAAAATTTTCCATAGAACTATGAACAAGACCTTTAGCGTTATAAATAATACTTTTAGCATTTAATATTACTGATGTGATTTTCTCTATCTCAAGGCATTTATCAAAACACTCTGAAGCATCACTATACGCTCCTAAGCAGATATACGTATCACCTTTCTCAGAAAAACCATCAAATCTCTGATAATTTTCTTTACTTAATTCTAGATATTGATTAAAACATAGAATAGCTTCCATATATTTTCCAATTTCCCTTAAAGCAAGTCCTTTACCCATTAAAGCTTCTAGATTGTTCTCGTCCATTTGAATTGCATTATCATAATATTTTATAGCCTCTGAATATTTGTTACTATTAAAATACAAATCTCCACTCTTGACCACAGGATGTGACACATGTCTTTTAAGTTGACTCATAAATAGCACTTTTTCAGAGAAATATATATCATTTTTGGCTGATTGCAGCTTTATCCGTCGATCATTCCTCTTTGGGCTCCTTTAAGGATTCGGGTTTTCAGGGTCAAACAATAACCAGATGAATTGGGGGGAAGGTATCGGCTCGGTGGAGGAGCCTCGGTACTGGGCTGGTCCCTTTTCTTTTCTGGGCAGCCTAGATAATCTCGTCTTCAAACTTTTCCAAAAATGTCTTTCCCGCTCAGAAGTCGAAAAGTGACCTCTGGCGGTCGTCCTTCTCCGGCTCCGTCGGCTCGGCGCCTTGGTCGGAGGACTCCTCCAATTCGGCCTCCCTAACCGGCTCCGCCTTTTCCTCCTCTCGATCGATCTCCTCCGAGCCCGCCTCGGGGTCGTCTTCGTCGAGAGCGTCCTTTTTGGCCTTATCCGCCCTTCGAGGCCGCTCCCTCTTTTCGGCCTTCTCCGGCTTTTTGGCTCCGCCCCAGGCGATCTCGATCTCCGAGACCCTCTCCTCTTCGAGGAGCTCCTGGGCGGCGTCGTAGAGCTTCGCCACCTTCTTGGTCGTGGGCTTTGTCCCCAGGAGGAGGGCGATCTCCTCGACGGAGAAGTCGAGAAGGGCCGCCACCTTCGGCCCCGTCTCGGGATTCTTCAGGAGAAGGGCGAAGAGCCCCATCATCTCGGCCTTCGCCTGACGGGAGCTGATGTGACAGTGGCCTCCGATCTTCTTCGCCGCCGAGTCCCGGACCTGCCTTGCTCCCTTGGTCTGGCCCATCCTCCGCCAGTAGCTCGGAGGCCGGAAGGGTATGTATCCTCCTTTCTTCTCGGTCCGGGCTGCCTGGACGCCTCCTGTCATCATGAAGGAGGCGTACCGCCAGAGGCCGTAGTTCTGGCGCCGCCGGACCCGGCCGAGAAATACGTCGGCCCTTGAGAGCCTCTCGTATCCATTGGCCAGGTCTTTTGCGTTGTAGACCTGGGGGATGTTCTCGTCGATCCAGTGGACCAGGTCCTCGGGGCTCTCGTCTAATGTCCACGCGATCTTGACCGCCTCGGAGGGGATGGAGCCTCGCAGGATCTTGGCGACCCCGTCGAAGATCGAGGACTTCGAGTCCCGGACGCCCGTCGCCACCTCGCCGACGTCAAGGGCTCCCTCCAGGGCAGCCTGGAGATCGTTTATGGCGCTCCGG
>JAXGJB010000005.1:0-102095 GCA_040770465.1 Methanothrix sp.
GACATCGGTTATCTGGTTGCCCCCTAGGTACAGATCTTCCAGGTTAGTGAGGCCAGCCAGCGGATAGATGTCGGTTAGTTGATTGTCGTCTTGATGATCGTCTAGGTCCAGATATTGCAGTTTAGTGAGGCCTGCCAGAGGTGAGACGTCTGTTAGTTGATTGTCGTCTAAGTCAAGTTTCAGCAGGTTAGTGAGGCCCGCCAGCGGAGAGACATCGGTTATCTGGTTGCCCCCTAGGTACAGATTCTCCAGGTTAGTGAGGCCTGCCAGCGGAGATACGTCAGTTATATAGTTGCGTCTTAGCCACAGTTCTTGCAGGTGATTACAATACTCCAGCCCGGTAAGATCTCTGATATCACTTTTATTCGCCCCAAGACTATCGATCTGTTCTAGATCTGCAGCATAGATGGGACCTTCTGGTTTATCGATCGTGTCTCTTATGGCATCCTCAAGGTTCGGATCGGGGAATACGACTTCCGTTTCCACCTCATCCGCCACGGCTGGCATTGATAGCGATGCTAGCATCAACAGAATGTAAATTAGCTTCAGTCTCACCTTATTCACCCTTATTAGTTAGTGTGAATGACACAAAATAAAAATGTTTCTATGAGTAGTAGCCTTATGTGAGGAACGTATCGAATAGCACACTTATGCAAAGTTGGCGAAATTCTCCAAAAACGCCAGCTTTGAGGGGGGTTCAGTTTAGTAGGTGAAATACGACTTCGCGAGATCTAACGGTTGAAAGATCAGATGGTAAGAGCTAAGGATGGGTAAAGATATATTTGGGATTATTCGGGATCCTGGACTCACGAAGCGGACCATGGAGGATTGTCTCTGGTTATTGCCACCGATTGTTATACGAATAAAACAGCTTGAGAAAGGGAACTGGCCCAACCCCCGGCCCCCTCGACGCAACAAAGGAGGTTCTCGAATTGTCCGATGAGCTCGACCACGTTCTCGCCTACCACCAGGCGACAAAGCACAGCTTCACAAAAATGGCCCCAGGCCCGAAGACGATGGACTGGGCAAACGAGCCCGCCCCCTTTCGAAGGTTTCGGGGAGCAGAGCTTGTGGAGCTGGCCCGGCCCGAGCCTTCGCCGGGCGAGGGGCCATCGTTTGACCTCGCCCTTACCGAGGGGAACGTCCCGCCCCGGCCCTTGAGCTTTGAGACCGTATCCCAGCTCCTCTTCAATTCGCTCGCCATATCGGCCTGGAGGCGGGCTGGCGGCGCGGCCTGGGCGCTCCGGGTCAATCCCTCCAGCGGAAACCTCCACCCCACAGAGGGGTACCTGGTCTCGGGGCCGGTCTCGGGGCTCTTCGACTCTCCTGCCGTCGCCCACTACGCGCCTCGGGAGCACGGCCTGGAGGTGAGGGGCCGGTTCTCGGAGGAGGCCTGGCGCGAGATGAGACTGCCGGAGGGGACGGTCCTCGTCGGCCTATCCTCCATCCCCTGGCGCGAGTCCTGGAAGTACGGCGAGAGGTCCTTCCGCTACCTCCACCTGAACCTCGGCCACGCCCTGGCGGCCTTGAGCATCGCCTCGGCGGCCCTGGGGTGGCGGGCGACGCTCCTCGACGGCGTCGGGACCAATGAGCTGGCCCAAATGCTGGGGGTGGCTGGGCCCGACGGCGCGGATGGGAGGGATCGGGCCCTGGGGGATGAAGGCGATGGAGAGGGCGGGGCCGAGGCCGAAGTCGAGGCCGAGATCCCCGACTGCCTGGTGGCGGTCCATCCCCAGGGCGACGGCTCCGAGATCGACCCTTCAGACTTCAGCCTCCCGGAGAAGGTCCTGGCCGAGTTCGGCGAGGTGGAGTGGCTGGGCAGGCCGGACCGGCTCAGCGCCGCCCACGTCGACTGGCCCCTGGTCGCAGGAATGGGGGCGTGGACGGCCAAACCTCGGGGGGAGATCGTCCGGGAGGAGCCCGCCGAGGTGGAAGCTCCGCCCGAGTTCGCTTATCCTTCATCTTCCTTGCGAGAGCTAATCCGCCGGCGGAGGAGCGCCATCGTCATGGACCCCGCCACCGCCATGACCAAGGACGACCTCTTCAGAGCCCTGGCCCGAACCCTGCCGGGCCGGGGAAGGTTCCCCAACAACCTACTCTCATGTAGACCGGAGGTGGACCTCGCCGTATTCGTCCACCGGGTCCTGGGCCTCGATCGGGGGCTGTACTTCCTGGTCCGAAACCCCCTCCACGAGGACGCCCTCCGATCCGGCATGAGGGAGAGCTTCGGGTGGGATAGGCCGGTGGGGGCGCCTCAGGGATTCTACAGGCTGGAGTCCGGCGACTTCCGGGACCTGGCGAGGAGCCTCTCCTGCGGCCAGAAGATCGCCTCCGACGGCTGCTTCTCCCTTGTCATGATCGCCAGGTTCCGGCGGGCTCTGGAGGAGCGCGGCCCCTGGTTCTACTGCCGGCTCCTCTGGGAGTGCGGCATCGTCGGCCAGACCCTCTACCTGGAGGCCGAGGCCGCGGGGCTGAGAGGGTGCGGTATAGGCTGCTACTTCGACGAGCCCCTCTCCTCGGCCTTGGGCCTCTCGGGGACGGAGCTTGTGCCCTTCTACTCCTTCGCCGCAGGAAGAGAGGCGCCTTTGTCGAGGATGGAGACCCTTCCGGCATACCCTGCACCCCGCAAATGAGCTGGGAAAAGGTAAAATCATCCTAGGACGATGGTAGAGCGAGATCGTGACGGGGAGGAGAGATCATGCACTACATGCCTAGAGACAAATTTCCGAACTTGCCTGCGCGGATCGCAAAGCTCGGCGACCTCGCCTACAACCTCTGGTGGAGCTGGCATCCCGAAGGACGGGAGCTATTCATAATGCTCGGCGGCCGGGCCGCCTGGAGCCGAAACGGTCACAACCCCGTCAAGATGATGCACGAGCTCGACGACGGGGTCATGAAGCTCGCCTCCCTCGACCCGAGGTTCCTCCGGTACTACGACGCCGTCATGGCCAGGTTTGAGGGGGACATGGACCCCACCAGCGGCTGGTTCTGCAACCGCGTCGCAGACCCCCGAGATAATAGCATCGCCTACTTCTCCGCCGAGTACGGCCTCCACCACGCCCTCCCAGTCTACGCCGGAGGGCTCGGCTTTCTCGCCGGAGACTACCTGAAAGAGTGCAGCGACCTCGGCGTTCCTGCCGTCGGGGTCGGCTTCATGTACCCCGAAGGCTACCTCCTCCAGAGGGTCACCCCCGACGGCTGGCAGGCCGGAGCCTGCGAGATGCTGGACAGGGAGAACGCCCCGGTCCGAAGGCTCCGGGACGACTCCGGCGAACCCTTGCTGGTTGACATACCCCTGCTGGACGGGGAGATATTCGTCGAGGTCTGGAAGGTCCAGGTGGGGAGGACCGACCTTTACCTGATGGACACAGCCGTCGACGCCAACGACCCCTGGAACCGGAGCATATCAGACAGGCTCTACACCGGCGACCCCGAGCAGAGGCTGAGGCAGGAGATCGTCCTGGGGATAGGCGGGGTCAGGGTCCTGAAGGTCCTCGGCATCGAGCCCTCGGTCCTCCACCTGAACGAGGGGCATCCGGCCTTCGCCATCCTGGAGCGGATCCGGGAGAAGGTCGATTCGGGGCTCGGCCTCGAGGAGGCGATGGAGGTGGTAAAGAAGACGACGGTCTTCACCACTCACACCCCGGTCCCCGCAGGCCACGACAAGTTCTCCTTCGCCCTTATGGAGAAGTACTTCGGATCGTACCTCCGAAACCTGGGGATGGGCCGCGAAGAGTTCTTCGAGCTGGGGATCGATCCTCGAGACCCGGCCAGCGGCTTCAACATGACCGCCTTCGCCCTGCGGATGTGCGATCATCGAAACTGCGTCAGCAGGCGCCACCTCGAGGTGACTAAAGGCATGTGGCGCCACCTCTGGCCAGACCTATCCGAAGACGAGATCCCGATAGATCACGTCACCAACGGGATCCACGTCCCCACCTGGATCGACCGGAGGCTCGGAAACATCGTCTTCAACCAGTACCTCGGCCGCGACTGGCTCGAAAAGCACGACAACCCCTTCATCTGGGAGCTTCTTGACGAGATCCCCGACGACCTCCTCTGGGCTCAGCACAGAAGGATGAAGACGTCTCTTATAAACAAGGTGAAGGATCGGGCGAGGGAGAAGTGGAGAGACCCCGAGTCCGACTCGCGGACGATAATGGCCTTCGGGACCCTCCTGGACCCTCAGGCCCTGACCTTGGGCTTCGCCCGGAGGTTCGCCTCCTATAAGAGGGCGACCCTCCTCCTCCGAGACCCCGAACGGCTCCGAAATATCCTCACCGACCCCCAGATGCCCGTCCAGATTATCTTCGCGGGGAAGGCCCATCCCGACGACCAGCAGTCAAAGCTCCTCCTCCAACAGGTCTTCAACGCCGCCGCCGACAAGGGCTTCGAGGGGAGGATAGCCTTCGTCGAGGACTACGACCAATACCTGGCCCAGTACCTGGTTCACGGCGTCGACGTCTGGGTGAACAACCCCCGACCCCCCATGGAGGCCTCGGGGACGAGCGGTATGAAGGCGTCCCTCAACGGGGTCCCTCAGCTCAGCATCTTCGACGGCTGGTGGGTCGAAGGCTACAACGGCAGGAACGGCTGGGGCTTCGAGGGGGCGGAGGACGCCGTCGACCACGTCAGGGACGATCGGGATGCCGAAGCGATTTACGAGATCCTCGAAAACGATGTAATACCCCTCTACTACAGGGTGGATGACAAGGGGGTGCCCCGGGGCTGGGTGAAGGTGATGAAGGAGTCGATCAAGGTGACGGGTCCCAACTTCACCTCCCGGAGGATGGTCAAAGAGTACACCGAGAAGTTCTACCGGGCTGCCATCGAAGAGACGGCGGCGACAAGAGCCTGCAAAGGGCTCTGAGATCTGAATTTTTGAAGCTTTTTTGGAAAAAGAGGAAAAAGAGACGTTTTGGGAGGGGCTCAGAAGTCCTCTCCCATGCCGCCCATGCCACCCATGCCGCCGGGCATGCCGCCTTCGCCGCCGGGCATGCCGCCGGACTTGGAGGCGATGACGTCATCGATCCTGAGGATCATGACAGCGGACTCGGCTGCTGAGTTGATGGCCTGGGTCTTCACCCTCATCGGCTCGACGACGCCCTTCTCCTGCATGTCGGTGGGCGTTCCGGTCTCCATGTCGAGGCCTGCGGTCTTGACGCCCTTCTCGTGGCTGCTCCGGAGGGCAACCAGGGTGTCGATCTGATCGAAGCCGGCGTTCTCGGCCAGGGTCTTCGGTATGATCTCGAGGGCCTCGGCGAAGGCCTCGATGGCCAGCTGCTCTCGTCCGCCGACGGTGGCCGCGTACTCTCTCAGCCTGAGGGCAAGCTCGATCTCGGGAGCGCCGCCGCCGGGCATCAGGAGGGTGTCTTCCAGGGCCACTCCGACGACCCGGAGGGCGTCTTCCATGGCTCTGTCCAGCTCGTCGACGACGTGCTCGGTTCCGCCTCGGAGGATTATGGATACGGACTTGGGGTTCTCGCACTCAACGACGAAGGTCATGTCGTCGCCGGCGATCTTCCTCTCCTCTACAAGGCCGGCCCGGCCAAGCTCGCTCTCTGCGAGGTCGTGGATGCTGGTGACGATCCTTCCGCCGGTGGCCCGCGCCAGCTTCTCCATGTCGCTCTTCTTGATCCTCCGGATGGTGTAGACTCCGGCCTTGGCCAGGAAGTGCTGTGCGAGGTCGTCGATCCCCTTCTGGCAGAAGACGACGTTTGCCCCGGTGCTGACGATCTTGTTGACCATGTCTTTGAGCATCGTCTCTTCCTGGTCGAGGAAGGCCTGGAGCTGGTCGGGAGAGGTGATCTCGATCTTGGCGTCGACCTCGGTCTTCTCGATCTCGATGGCCGTGTTCAGGAGGGCGATCTTGGCGTCCTTCACCTTCTTGGGCATGTTGGGGTGGAGCCTTTCTTTGTCGATGACCATCCCGTAGACGAGCTGAGAGTCGGTGATGCCGCCGCCTACCTTCTTCTCGACGGTGATGTTGTCGACGTCCACGGTTCCGTCCTCGTCGACGATCGCCTTGACAGCCTTTACTGAGAGCTCAGCCAGCTCGTTTCTGGCGACGCCAGATCCCTTCCCGGTCATGGCGGTGATGGCGATCTTCTTCAGCAGCTCATCGTCATCGGGGGACACCTTTATCGCCATATCCTTCAGGATCGACATCCCCTTCTCGGCCGCTGCCCTATATCCTGCTGCGATGACTGTGGGGTGGATCTCCTGGTCCAGCAGCTCTTCAGCCTTCTTGAGAAGCTCGCCTGCCAGAACCACGGCGGTGGTGGTGCCGTCGCCGACCTCGTCGTCCTGGGTCTTGGCGATCTCGACCATCATCTTGGCCGCTGGGTGCTCAATGTCCATCTCCTTGAGGATGGTGACACCGTCGTTGGTTATGACAACGTCGCCGAGGGTGTCGACGAGCATCTTGTCCATGCCCTTGGGACCGAGAGTAGTCCTTACGGCGGTTGCTACGGCTTTGGCGGCCATGATGTTCGACTTCTGCGCCTCGCGGCCAGCAGTCCTCTGACTGCCCTCTCTGAGTATGAGTACAGGGGTTCCCCCTAGTCCTGCCATCTTTTTTCTTCCTCCAGTTGATCTGATGGCTTGCGAGGTGTTTAAACTTCTATATGAACATTTCGGGACCGCTCCGGGCCGGGCCTTCCTCCCCAAAAAGGGGGAGATCTCGTCGGTACGAGAGGTATTTCTGAAGGCAGCTTATGCGACCATCCTGCGGACTACGGTGGGATGAAAGCATAATATTCGGCTCGGTGAGAGCCTCGGGATTCGATAACGAGGAATCTGCTCCATCGATGCTGGTTGCAAACCTATTTATATCCGATTCGACTGTCTTCCGAGAGAATGGCCGAGACCAGCATATTCGTAGTTAAGACCACAGCAAACCAGGAACGGTCAGTGGCAAACCTCATCTCCCAGCTGGCGCGAAAAGAGAAGTATGATATCACCGCGCTGCTGGTTCCTGACGTCCTGAAGGGGTACGTCCTCGTAGAGGCTAAGGCTCCTGAGATCGTCGAGGAGGCGATCCAGGGGGTGCCCCACGCCCGCTCTGTCATAAAGGGCGCGTCCAGCTTCGGCGAGGTGGAGCATTTTCTGACGCCCAAACCCGCTGTGGTCGGAATAAACGAAGGTGCCATAGTGGAGCTGATCTCGGGACCTTTCAAGGGCGAGATGGCCAGGGTCAAGAGGGTAGACATCGGCAAGGAGGAGATCACCGTAGAGCTCTTCGAGGCGATGGTGCCCATCCCCATAACTGTGAGGGGTGACCACGTCCGTGTCCTCAGCAAAGATGAGATTCAGAGGTGAATTTCTTGGCCAATGTTGTTGAAGTGTTGGTACCCGGTGGAAAGGCCAGCGCTGGACCCCCGCTGGGCCCCGCACTGGGACCATTAGGTGTTAACGTTGCAGACGTAGTAAAGAAGATCAATGAGGCGACTGCGGACTTGAACGGGATGCAGGTCCCGGTCAAGGTTACGGTGAAGAGCAGGACCGAGTACCAGATTGATGTGGGCACTCCCCCAACCTCGGCGCTGGTCCTCAAAGAGGTGGGGCTGGAGAAGGGATCCGGCAACGCCCTGGAGACCGTCGGAAACCTGACCATGGATCAGGTGGTCAAGGTCGCGGGAATCAAAAGGAAGAACTTACTATCCGTCTCCATGAAGAGCGCCGCAAAAGAGGTCATAGGGACCTGTGGGAGCATGGGCATCACCGTGGAGGGCATGCCCGGAAAGGAGGCCCAGGCGGCGGTAGACGAGGGCAAGTTCGACGAGCTCCTCGCCTAGACGAAAACTTATTATAGAGGATTGCAGACGGGATTTGGACTTCTTTTTGAGACGCCGTAGTAGACCGGAAGTCGTGGACTACGGAGGATTGAGATGAACAATACGATAGAAGACGCCGTCAGAAAGGCGATCTCTGAGGCCCCCGAGAGGAGGTTCAACGAGAGCGTCGATCTGGCGATCAACTTGCACAATATCGACATGAGCCTGCCGGCCAACCGGGTGGACGAGGAGATAATTCTGCCCCACGGCCGCGGCAGATCTGCAAAGATCGCTGTATTCGCCAGCGGCGAAACTGCTCTTCTTGCTCAGCGCGCGGGGGCGGATCTGGTGATCTCACCGGACGAGCTCAACGAGCTGGGGGACGACAAGAAGCGAGCAAGAAAGATCGCCGACGAGTACACATACTTCATCGCCGAGACGAGCCTCATGCCGACGATCGGCAAGAAGCTGGGCCCCATCCTGGGAAAGAGGGGAAAGATGCCCATGCCTCTCCCCCCGAACGTGGACGTCACCCCCATAATCAAAAGGCAGAGAAACCTGGTGAGGGTGCGGTCCCGTGACCGACTCACCTTCCACATGGCCGTCGGCGCCAGGGATATGGAGGTCCAGAAGATCGCCGAGAACGTAGAGGCGGTTACGATCAAGCTTGAGCAGACCCTCAAGGACGGCAAGCAGAACCTGAAGTCCGTATACGTTAAGACGACCATGGGCCCAGCGATAAAGGTGATCTGAAATGTCCGTCCAGGTACGCCATACAGAGCACGTCCCAGAATGGAAGATTAGAGAGGTAGAGGATCTGGTGGAGAGGATCCAGAGCTCACCCGTCGTCGGCCTGGTGGGATTGACAGAGATCCCCGCAAAGCAGCTCCAGGACCTGCGAGCTGAGCTGAGGGATGCGGCCACCATCAAAATGGTCCGAAACAATATCGCCCGCCGTGCGATAGAGAAGTGCTCCGGAGACGTCTTGCCTCTGGCAGACGGGATCAAAGCCCAGACCGCCTTCATATTCACCGACGTAAATCCCTTCAAGCTCTACAAGATGCTGGAGGAGAAAAAGCAGCCGATGCCGATCAAGGCAGGCGGCAAGGCCCCCACCGACATAGTCATCGAGAAGGGAGAGACCTCGTTCTCTCCGGGTCCCATGGTGGGGAAGCTCCAGAGCGCCGGAATTCCCGCCGCCATAAAGAGCGGCAAAGTGGTCATCAACGAGACGAAGGTGGTGGCCGAGGAGGGCGAGACGGTATCATCCCAGCTGGCAGAAGTGCTGGCTACGATGGAGATCTTCCCGAGGAAGGTGGGACTTGAGCTATTGGCCGTCTACGAGGGCGGTCTGGTCTTCAGACCTGAGGATCTGACCATAGACGTCGGTAGCATCCTATCTCAGATGAGCACCGCCTCAGCGCAGGCCCTGGGACTCGCTCTGGAGATAGGCTACGCCACACCGACCACCATAGCTCCCCTTCTCCAGAGGGCTGCCTCAAAGGCCAGAAACCTGGTCCTGGAGTGCGCCATCCCCGTTCCCAGCATGATGGAGGCGCTGCTGGCGAAGGCGGCTGCGGACGCGTCAGTGCTCACAAACCTGGTCGAAGGCGGCTCGGCAGAGCCCAAGGCCGCCGAAGCCCCGGCAGAGAAGGCTGAAGAAGAGAAGGCCGAAGAGGCCGAGAAAGAAGAGGATGAAGAAGCCGGACTTGGCGGACTCTCTGCCCTGTTTGGTTGATCGAGAAGAAAGAGGTGGATTAAGATGGAATACGTATATGCAGCATTACTGCTTCACAGCTCTGGTAAAGATGTGTCCGAGGAGGGCATAAAGACCATACTCAGCGCCGTTGGCGTAGCCGCCGACGAGGTGAGGATCAAGGCGCTCGTCTCCGCCCTCGAGGGCGTTGACATCGAGGACGTCCTCTCCAAGGCGCCCAGCGTGGCCGTCGCAGCCGCGCCCGCCGCCGCAGCAGCCCCCGCCGCAGCAGCAGCGGCTCCCGCAGAAGCGGAGGCCGAGGAAGACAAGGAAGAGGCTGAAGAGAGCGGGATCGAAGGTCTCGGCGCCCTCTTCGGCTGAAACTTTTTTTTTCTTCATTTTTTTATTCTTTTTTATCGATTGATTTTGTCGCCTATTTTCATCAATGTTTTGTCGTCTTCACCCACTTACTCCACCCCTCAATACTCCCCGGCCACCCTCGCTTTATCTGTCCGTCTTCTCCTTCCTCTCACCGTCTCACCTCCGCCCACGATAGACTCGGTCCGTCTCCCCTTTTTATTCACTCATCACTTTTCCCTTTGGAAGATCAATCACCTATCCGGCTTTCGGCGGCAAAGGATAACTTCTCAGAAAGATAGAACTCAACCAGAGAACTCAACCGTTTCGAAAGAGAAGTTGGTGATTGTATGAGGCTATGGAGAAAGACACCGAAAATTCTGGTATGGATGGTGCTGCTGGCAGCTTTTACATCCCTCGTGCCCGCATCCCTCGGCGAGGATGCGGGATCGGATGATGTAGAGGTCAGCTGGGATCTGATCTGGAGCTTCGTTCTGGCGACCGACGCCGTCAACGCGAACCTTTCAGAGATTGACCGGGCCCTTCTGGACGCGAGCCTGACCCTGACCGATGCTGGCGTTGAGGGCCCGGAGGCGCAGGAGGTTCTCGACGACCTCGCGGGCCTGGGGCCGTGGGTGGTGGACTGCATAACCGTCGACCTCAACGGCACCATCGTGGAGGTGATGCCTGAGGAGTATCAGTATGTCGCGGGGACGAGCATAATCGACCAGGAGCACATCGAACGGCTCCTCTCCACCAGAAGGCCTGTAGGCCTCGCCTACATCGAGAGCGTCGAGGGGTTTTATGCCATGGACTTCGCCTCTCCGATCTTCGATGGGGAGGGCAGATTGACCGGAGCGGTGACGGTCCTCGTCAACTCGACCGAGCTCTTCGGGACGGTTCTTGCACCCTATCAGCCCGAAGGCTCCGCCAAGATCTGGGCCATGATGCCCGACGGGACGATCATCAGCGATCCCGACTCCGAGCAGATCGGAAGAAACACCTTCACCGACCCCCTCTTCCAGCCGTTCCCGGACCTGTTGGCGGTGGCAGGAAGGGTGGAGATGGAGAGGTCGGGCACCGGCAGATACGAGATATCCGGAACGACAAGAGATGTCTTCTGGACGACAGCCGACTACCAGGGGAGCGAGATCAGGATCCTCCTCAGCGTGGACGCGCCGTCGGCATGACGAGCGGGGATGGCGGGCGCTGAATCTGAGGGGATTGGAGACCAAAAGAGAGAGCCCGAAAAGAAAAACGGTCAACTGCGAATGGGTCAAACAAGGTGGAATGGACCAAATAAGGTGATGCCCGGAAAATCGTGGGGTGAGGATGCGGCAGGCGGAAGAGCCGCCTGCCGGAGATCCACCGAAAAAAGGTCCTGGGACGAGATCCTCAGATCTGGTCCAGCTTCTCTATCCCCACCTTCTTGACGTTCGGCTTCCAGATCTCTTTGGGCATCCAGTCGGGGGCGTTGGACGGCTTCACCACCAGATTTCGCTCGCCCTTGAATAAGTGGACCTTCTTTGTGCCCCTCTCCCTCAGCCTGATGTCGGTGTATCCCCGGTTTGCAGCCTTCAAAGCCGCTTGCCTCGGCTGTTTTCCCGTGAAAACGCCGATTTCGTTGCCTTCAGCGTCTCTTAACGCGAAGTTTCTTTTATTGGTCATATTTTTATACCTCACATTATCCCTATGCAGAGGAGGATATGTCCCGTTGCATCTCTATATATCAAGAACACTTATATTAATCTTTTGTTCGATCGAATATTTTCTTCGAAGTACTCGGCGGGAAAAATCCGAAACAGGCGGCCGAAACCGGTGATCTCGATCCGAAAACGCGAACCTCCTGGTAAACTAGTTGAAACCGGCGATCTCGATCCGAAAACGCGAACCACCTGGTAAACTAGTTGAAACCGGCGAGGGAATGATATTTATTCGCCATAGGGCCTCTCTTCATTCATGTCTTGGGTTGTCTGGTTCACAGGGCTTCCCGGTTGCGGAAAGACCACCATCGCCAAAGAGGTGAAGGCAGGGCTCGAAGAACGGGGGATCAAGGTCAAGGTTCTGGAGCTGGACGAGATCCGTCGGGTCATAACCCCCAAGCCCACCTATTCAGACCAGGAGAGGGATGTGGTCTACGCGAGCCTCGCTTACATGGCCAAGCTCCTCTCGGAGGCCGGAACGAACGTCATCGTCGACGCCACCGCCAACCGTCGGAGGTATCGAGATCTCGCAAGAGCGCTCGTCCCCCGGTTCGCCGAGGTCTACGTCAAAGCTTCCCTCGCAGCCTGCATCGAACGCGAGCGGGGACGAAAGGCCGTCTACTCACCAAAAGGGATCTACGCGAAGGCCAGCGGGGAGGATGCGACGGTTCCTGGGGTTAACGTCGCCTACGAGGAGCCCGTAAACCCTGGGGTTGTGGTGGACGCTGAGGGGCTCTCTCCGGACCAGAACGCAGTCGTGGTTGTGAACTGGATCCTCAAGACCTTCGAAAGTCCTTGAACGGGGATTTTAGCAGGAAAGGTTAATATCGTGATATTTCTTAAATCTCTCAAGGAGGAATTAGACTGAAATCCAATGCAGGCTTCGTAGGATTTGATGGGACGGAGAACAAGAGAACGGTTCTCGCCCTGGACGCTGTCAAGAAAGCCGCAGGAATCGGAGGCGATCTGAACGTCCTGCTCCGCCAGCCCCACGGCAGAGCGAAGAACACGTTGAGCAAGCTCGTCAGGATCTGCGACGTCAAAGCCTACGTCTCGGACGATGCCGACAAGGCAAAGTGGGAGGGCGCAGGCTTCTCGATAGAGGGTGGCTACACCGACTTCTTCGAGGACTCCGACTTCATCATGGTGGGAACCCCCGGAGATCAGGAAGTTCCTTACGTCGAAGCCGGGCTCGCCACCGGCTGCACCGTCTCCCTGATGGGCGGGGCCCACCGGGGCAAGATAATGGCGGCCCTGAAGGAGAAGGGCGTCGAGATATCGGACGAGCTGAAGTCGGACTTTGAGCGAGAGTTCTTCTTCGGGCTTGAGAACTACGAGATGTTCCTTTCGGCAAAGCCGAAGGTGATCCAGTGCACCAGCTGCAACACCACCGGCATCTGCAGGACGTCTCTTGCAGCCCGGCCCCTCGGCCTCAAGATGATCCTCGGAAACATCGACCGGAGGCACGGCGACCCCCACACCGTCGTCAGAGCATCTCCGTCGGCCGTCTCCATAGGCAAGGGCGTCGGCCACCAGGGGACCGACGCGGGGACCGTCTTCGAGGAGGTGACCTACAGCATCAGGGCGTCCAAGATCCCGACCACCGTCCCCCACACCAGCTTCCTCAACCTGGTCTTCGACGGGGATGTCGCCCCAGAGGATCTCATCGAGAGCATGGCTAAGACGAGGGAGGTCGTCGTCGTGCCTTACGTCGACGATGGCGGACGAAAGCACGAGTGGACGAGCGAGATTTTGGAGGCGTTCTTATCCGGCTTTGAGCGGCCCATCAGCCCCGAGATCTTCGAGCTTCTGGTATCAGACTCGATCATCCCCGTCAAGCTCGGCGAGTTCACCATCCTCCAGGTGGCGATGATGGTCGAGCAGATGTCGATCGCCGTCCCCAACCACGTCGAGTCCTACCTACTCAGCGCTGGCTACTCGGCCGAGAAGGTTCACAGCACCGTGGACAAGGCCCTCACCTGCGTTCACGGGGTCTGGCCGGACAAGCTCTCCACCTGAGACCCACACTTTCATGTCCGACGACCTGATCGCAGGCGACCTTTCTGGAACGAAGGTCATCCTGGGAAAAGAGGGGATAGCGGAGCTTTACGAGCAGGGGAGCTTTGGGAGGCCCGCCCGCGGCGGCCTCGAGCTCTCCCTGGTGGAGGCGGCCTACCTCCTGGACCGGGGGAGGATCGCGGTCCGCCTCGATGGCGAGGACCTCGACTTCCGGTCCTTCTTCGAGGCGGCGACGTCATTGGAGGCGGGCTTCGAGTTCAGGTACGTCGTCTACAAGGACCTCCGGGAGAGGGGCTACTACGTCCAGCCCGGGGTCGCCGACTTTCGGGTCTACCCTCGAGGCGGAAAGCCAGGCAAGACCCCGGCCGAGTTCTACGTCCAGGTGATCTCCGAGAGGGAGCCGGTCCCCCTCAAAAAGCTGGTGGAGCCGGCTAAAGTAGCAAGACAGATGAGAAAGAGGCTGATGCTGGCGGTCGTCGACGAGGAGAGCGACATAACGTTCTACGAGGCGAGGGATAGAGAGCTGAAGGGCGAGATGAAAGTCGGGGTCCACGGCGGCACCGCCACCCTCCTGGAAGACCGGGTGATGCTCTGGGACCCCGAGCCGTCCCAGCTCCTCCACGAATCGGGTTTCTACGGAAAGCTCGGTGGCGGGAGGCTCCAGCTCTCCCTGGTCGAGTCGGCTTACCTCCTGGAGAAGGGGTTCATCGAGATCGTCGACCGGTCTGGAAATCCCCTGGACACCGAGGAGTTCGCGAAGCGGGCGAGGCTCGTCGAGGAGGACTTCGATATGAAGCGCCGGGTATACTGGGACCTCCGGGACCGAAACCTGGTGGTCAAGACCGGCTTCAAGTTCGGAAGCCACTTTCGGGTCTACAAAAAGGTGGAAGGCCCAAAGAAGGTGCCCCACTCCGAGTACCTCGTCCACTCCGTCCCCGAGGATCACGTATTTCACCTGCCCGTCGTCTCCCGGGCCGTCAGGCTCGCCCACAGCGTCAGAAAACAGATGGTATTCGCCCGCCAGGAGGACGGCGCTGTGAAGTACCTTGAGATCAAGCGGCTCAAGCCCTGATTTTTCATGGCGACCTTTTGTCGCGGCCTCATCCGCCTTTTTTCGCGCTTCTCGTTCTTCTCGTTTTTCTCCCGTCGGAAGAGCGCTTCAACGGACAAAAAAGAAGAGCTCAAAGGTCTGATCCGTGATGGAGACGGTCACCTCAAAGATGGCAACCTCGATCCCGCCCTTAAGGCCTATACAAAAGCCGCCCGGATCGATCCGGGAAGCTCTGCGGAGAAGAAGTCCGCTCAGGTCCTCGGGATGATGGGAAGGTACATGGAGGCGATCGCCACCATCGACCGGGCGATCGAGATCGATCCCTCCGACGCAGAAGCCTGGATGCACCGGGGCTTTCTCTTCTTGAGGCTGGATAGAAGGCGGGAAGCTGTCGCGTGTTTTGAGCGTGCCATTGCCCTCGATCCTGGAAACGATTACGCGAGATTCTGCCGGACTGAAACGGCGGAGGAGATAAAACGGGCAGAGGTCGGATCCAGAAGGGCCGGATCCAGAAGGAGATCCATCTCCGTCGACGGACGAAAGAAGAGATGATCTGGCAGATCGATGAACGAAAGGAACGTGGATGAAAATCAGCTTGATGGACTCGGCGGGATTCGAACCCGCGGCCTCTACCTTGCGAAGGTAGCGATCTACCCCTGATCTACGAGCCCGCAAGTAGAAACTGTGAAATGGTGGAGCTCAGAGGAGCCCTACCTCTTCCACCTCTACCGACTGGACGCCCGCCACCCCGGCGACGGCGGCCTCCAGCCCCTCGGTCCCGGTGACCCCCTCCGCCAGGATCACAGCGACCATCAGCGCCTTCAGGCCGAAGGCTATGGGAACTTCGGCAAAACCATGAAGCCTCGCCCCTTCCGGAAGGACGGACTTTATGTCGGCCTTCATCTTTTCCAGGTCGGTGTCGGCGCCCTCGGGCATGATCTTCAGCTTGGCAGCAACTTCTCCCATTCTGTCACCTCAAGGTCCCAAGAACCCGCAGTTAGGACAGGTATAGGGGTTGCTCTGCTTTCTGCACTTGTTGCACCTTATTATTATCTCCCCGCAGTTGGGGCAAGGGAACCTGGCGCCACCCGGCCCGATCAGCGTTACGCCGCATGACATGCATCTCTCTGATTTTTCCGTCATGTTACTCTCTCTACGTGCTTTGATCGATCCCAGGGTATAAACTTTCCCTTACGTCAGGACCGCTCCGACCAACACCTCGCCCTCTTATAAGGGTTCCGCCTTTCCTCGCCTTCAAGTTCGCGATGAATCGGGCGGGGTCTCTTCCATCGAGGACGAGGCAGCTTCTGCCGTACTTTTTCAAAATGTGGAGAGACCCCTGGTCGATGCAGGTCTCTATTCCGATGAGCTCCTCTGGCAAGACCTCTCCTGCGATCCGGCCGTCCAGGACGACGCCGTCGACGTCCGTCGCCTTGACGAGATCGGCCTTTAGCCTCGCGGCGACGAGGGCGGCGACGGAGTCGGAGGTGTACTCCCAGGAATGTTCAAGCTCTCTGTCGTCACGCATCAGAGGTAGGTAGGGGAGGAGGATCTCGACTCCGGAGGCGGGCCTTGAGATCTCGCAGGTCAGGTGGGCACGGGTCCCGTCCGCCAGAAAACGGCCGTACTCTTCCATCGCCAGTATCGCCATCCAGTGGGCCGTCTCCTCCAATAGCTGGTATCTGTTGTAGATCCCGCGCACCAGGTCCGCCATGGGGCCTCCGCCCGGGACCACGAGGAAGACGTCGCCATCCTCCGAGAGGCTGACGAGCCCCTTCACGATGTCCCTGGAGACGTCGATCAGACTTCCGCCAATCTTAACTACGCAGAAGGTCATGGCTAGCCCAAAGCTCGCCAGGTATATCTGAGGTGCGGAACGAAAGGATCGAAAATCCGTTCGATAGAAAACTATGAAAATAAAGTGAAGAGAAAAGAGCGCAAAAGCCGATATTGGATGTAGGGTAAAGGAGGGAGACTAAGTCCATCGACTTTTGCTCATTTGACGCACGTCATTTGTCGAATATAAACCTTTCGGTAGGCCACTGCCTTTAAGTCTATATAAGCGTTGTGGTTTTGATGAAGACGCCGCTGCTCGCAACAGACGCCCTCATCCTCTTCGGTGAGGGGATCGTGCTGATAAGAAGAGAGAACCCGCCCTACCAGGGCTTTTACGCCCTCCCCGGCGGTTTTGTGGAGGTGGGGGAGACCGTCGAGGAGGCGGCCCGGCGGGAAGCGAAGGAGGAGACGGGCCTGGATATCACCCTCCTCAAGCTGGTGGGGGTCTACTCTAAGCCCGACCGCGACCCACGTGGGCACGTCGTCTCGATAACTTACCTCGCCGAGGGGAGGGGGAAACTCGTCGCGGGGTCGGACGCCAGGTCCGCAGAGGTCTTCGGACCGGATAACCTGCCGCCCCTCGCCTTCGATCACGCTGCGATAATCCGGGACGGGCTGGAGAAGCTTTAAGATATCTTCGATCAGGAGATGGGGCTTGCATGGCCGACGATATCAGGGAGATCATAGAGAAGTACGCCCTTCAGAACGCGGTGAAGTACAGGGCCGCGCCCCAGGCGGGAGCGGTGATGGGAAAACTGATGGGCGAGCGTCCGGAGCTTCGGGCGAGGGCGAAGGAGGTCTCGCCCCTCGTCGCATCGGTCCTCGCCGAGGTGGCGAAGACCGGACCCGAAGTCTGGGAACGCAGGCTCGCCGAGATCGCGCCGGAGCTTCTGGCGGAGCTTGGGGAGAAGAAAGAGCCGGATAAGGGGCTGCCGCAGCTCGACGGGGCCGAGGGAGGGGTCATCATGAGGTTTGCCCCAAACCCCAACGGCCCGCCCACCATCGGGTCCGCTCGCGGGATCATCATCAACTCCGAGTACGTCAAGAGGTACGGCGGAAAGTTCCTCCTCCGCTTCGACGACACCGACCCCGTCAACAAGAGGCCGATGCTCGAGGCATACGGCTGGTACCTCGAGGACAGCGAGTGGCTCGGCGCCGTCCCCGACGAGGTGGTGATCGCAAGCGATCGCCTCCCCCGATATTACGAGGTCGCTGAGGAGCTGATCCGAAGGAATGGGGCCTACGTCTGCCGGTGCAACCAGGCGACCTTCAAGGCTCTTAAGGACGCGGCCACGCCCTGTCCTCACCGGGACCAGAGCGTCGAGGAGAACATGGCCCTCTGGAACGATATGATGAACGGCGGCTTAGGCCCCGGAGAGGCGGTCCTGAGGGTGAAGACGGAGATCGCCCACAAGGACCCAGCCCTCCGGGACTGGGCCGCCTTTCGGATCGTCACCGCCGATCATCCGAGGGTCGGCGAGAGGTACAGGGTCTGGCCGCTCCTCGACTTCGAGTCGGCGGTCGAGGACCACTTTTTGGGGGTCACCACCATCCTCCGAGGCAAAGACCTGATGGACAGCGAGCGGAGGCAGAGGTACCTCTACGGCCACATGGGCTGGGAGTACCCGACGACGATCCACTGGGGGAGGATCAAGATCCACCAGTTCGGCTCCTTCAGCACCAGCGCTCTCCGGCGGGCCCTTGAGGCCGGGGAGTACTCGGGCTGGGACGATGCGCGGATGCCGACGGTCAGGGCGCTTAGGCGGCGCGGGATCCGGGCCGAGGCGCTCCGGAAGTTCATGATCGACCTGGGGGTCGGGGAGACGGACATCAGCATCAGCATGGACTCGGTCTACGCCGAGAACCGGAAGATCGTCGATCCGGAGGCTAGGAGGCGGTTTTTCGTCAAAGACCCCGTTCCGATGGAGATCGAGGGGGAGGTCCCATCGATCGCGAAGGCCCCCTTCCACCCGACCCTGGACAGAGGCTACCGCGAGATTCCCGCAGGATCGAAACTCCTCGTCTCGACCGACGACCTGTTAGACCTCAAGGTCGGAGGGAGCCTGAGGCTCAAAGATCTCTGCAACATCGAAATTCTAAGCCTCAATCCCCTCCGGGCGAGGGCCATCGGGACCGACCCCCAGCAGGCGAGGGAGATGAAGCTTCGGATCATCCACTGGGCTCCGACGGGCGGCGTCCCCGTGCGGGTGATGCGACCCGACGGCACCGACACCGGGATCGGCGAATTGGGCATCAAGGACGATCTAGACAAGGTCGTCCAGTTCGAGAGGTACGGCTTCGTCCGGATCGACTCGGTGGCGGATGATGAGGTCATCGCGTACTTCGCCCATAGGTGATGGGTTTTTCATGGGGCTTTTGTGATCTGCTGGAAGTCGGTCGGCATTTCTGGCGATGGACAACGCCCCCACTCCGATTTGAATGGGAGCTTACAGATCCGATCACAAATACCCAAACCCAGCCAGTGCCGCCACCAGAAATGCCACAAGGGCCGCCGCCATCCCCGCCTTCAGCATCTTCTGAGCCTTCGGCGCCTCGCCTTTTATGATGCTCGCCAGGGCCGCGAGGAATAGAAGGTCGGCGATGGTGACCGCGACCAGATACGCTCTTCCCAGCGGCGCGATATAGCTGAGACCGATCGCCACAGCGACGAAGAGGGCGGCAAGAAGCGACGACCTCCGCTCGCCGATGACGATCGGAAGGGTCCTCGCACCGCTGGCCACGTCGCCCGCCACGTCCTCGATGTCCTTTTCAATCTCCCTGCTCAATGTGGCAAGGGACGCCAGGAGGAACAGAAATACGGTGATCTCAACGTTCCACCCAGCAGCCCCGCCGAAGAGGAAGGTGGAGCCCGTAAGATATCCGACGGCGAGGTTTCCCGCGAAGGGCGTGACCTTGAGGTTCCGTGCGTAGAGGTAGAGCAGGATCGAGTTGAAGATGGCGATGGCCAGGGCGAGCCGGTTGATGAAGAGCGCGAAGAGGCACCCCGCGCAAAAAAGGGCGACCGACCAGAGGAGGGCCCGATCGGGGCTGATCCGCTTGCTTGGAATCGGCCGGCCGGGCCTGTTGACGGCGTCGATCTCCCGGTCGAAGTAGTCGTTGACGGCGTTTCCCGCCCCCGTCACCGCGAATACCGCCAGGGCCACCAGAAATGCGGTGAGGGGCTCGGGGCTGCTGTCTGCCACCAGTAGGCCGATCAGGGCGGCCAGGCTTGCCATCAGACAGTTCCCTGGCCTCATGATATCGAAATATGCCGGCGCCATTCTCCTCAAAATCCTCCTCTCGACGAGGGCTTACAATCCCTCTTCGGATAAATTTATGCCCCTGATAAGCCGGAACCAACAAAGCGGTCGCTTTTTCATCCGAGGCCAAAGGTCTTTAACTGCGAAGATATATAACACCAAATATGAATGGGTCACGAATATTCTATCGATCGACGAGCGGAGGCCGGCCAGGGATGCTCGCGGGAGACGGGGCCGGGTCCGGGGGGTGGTGATGCGATGGGAGTCAGTTTCGATCCGGAGACGAGGCTCGACAACATGGCGGGCTACCTGAGAACGTTTAGCATGAACCTCACCTTCGAGGAGGGGAGGATCCAGCTCCTTCGGCTCCGGCTCACAGGATACAAGCTGGCGGCCGAGATCGGCGACGGCGATGCGAAGAGGAGGGTCGACGAGATGATCAAAAAGGGGTACGAAAGGCTGGGCGAGCGCTGGGAACGCGAGGCGGTCGACCCTTACGACGACCCCTGCAAGTCTCAGTACGACCTTCTGGCGGAGCTGAGATCCTACGTCTATCGGGACTTATCCGAGCCGTTCATGGCCTTCATCCGGGCCGAGTTCAAGAAGATCTTCGTTCCCACCTTGCGCCTCCTGACGGAGCTTTGCAGGTCTCCGAACAAGTACACCTGGGACCAGGTGAAAGTCCAGCTCCAGGAGATCATGGCGGAGATCGAGGTCGACGTCGAGTGGGAGGTCTGCGACGCCTACATGGAGCGGTACCTCGCGAAGGTCTCAGGAGTCCTGGAGATCGGGGTCTGAGGCGGGGTAGTTCTGAACGCCGGGTTCCGGCGGAAAGAGACCCGGCCGGGACGAGAGGTCAGCCCTCCGACCTCCATGGTGCTAGCCAACTCTCATCTCAGGATCAGTTTAGAGCCCTCTCGACCAGAAGTTCGAGCCTCTCGGACCCGGCCGCCGGATCAGAGTTCTGGAGAGAGACCCACTCGCCGAGCTTCTCGATCGCCTTGCCGGACCGGATGATCTCTCTTGATGCCGAAAACCCCTCCGAGAGGTTCCTGGCCCTCCCGGCGATGTAGAGGATGGGAGCGGAGTTGATGCAGACCGCCGTCTCCCTTGGCCCCCTCTCCTCGCCGGAGAGGACCCGAAGAAGCTCGGTCGCCTCCTCGATCCGATCTTCTCTCGGGAGAATATATCTCTCGTCGATCGGCTCGGCCCCGAAGTCCTCAGGCCGAAGGTCGAAGGTCTCTATCCGGCCGTCTTCCCGAAGCTCGGCGACGAAGGTCTTTCCCGAGGGAGAGACCTCGTCCATCCCCCGCTCGCCATCGGCGGTGAGGCCGAAGACCACCATCGCCCTTCTGTAGCCTATCATTCTCATCGCCTCGGCGAGTGGTAACACCATCTCTTTTGAGTAGACGCCTCTCACCCCCCTCCTCGGCATCGCGGGGTTTGCGAGAGATCCGGCCACGTTCAAAATGGTCCCGAACCTGATCTTCGAGAGGATCCGGCCCAGGCCCAAAGGGTGGACTTTTGGGCTCATGCCGTTGAAGATCCCTATCCCCGCCCCCTCGATGCTCCTCGTGACGACCGAGGGATCGGCCTCCACGTCCACCCCCAAAACCTCCAGGATGTCGACGGTCCCGCACCGCGAGGTTATCGCCCTCGCCCCGTGCTTTGCCATGGTCACCCCTGCGGCGGCAGCGACGATGGAGGCCGCCGTGCTGATGTTGAAGGTATCGACGGCGTCCATCCCCGTCCCGCAGTTCTCGAAGAGGTCGCCTGTGACCCGGGGAGATACCTTGAATGTGTCAAGCTCGATTATCGCCTCCCACCCCCCAGCGATCTCCTCGGGGGTCGGACCCTTGGCGGTGATCGCCGCAAGAAACGCCCCCTGATGGGCGTCCGGCTGCTCGTCGTTCAGCACCGCAGAGAACATATCCCTCGCCTCCTCCCTGGTGAGGCTCTTGCCTTCTATCAGCCGGTTCAGCTTCGATCCAAATGCACCAACAGCGTCGTCCAACGAATATCACCTGCCAAAATCCGTCACCACAGCCTTCAGCCCCTGTCGCATCTCGGCGTGCTCGATTCCCCTCGATATCTCGCCGAGGGAGACCCTCTCGGTGATCAGCCGGCCGACCTCAACGCCCCCCGACGAGATCAGCTCCAGAGCCTCCCGGTTCTGGGAGGAGGTGCAGCCGTAGGAGCCCGCGAGGAACAGCTCCCTGTAATGGAGAAGGTTCAGGTCCAGCCTCGGTGCGGCCAAGTCCGGAGGAAGCCCCGAGAATAGGGAGATCCGACCTCGAGGGGCGAGAAGGGAGAAGAGGTCAGCGTCGACGGCGGCATCCCGGCTGGCCAGGATTATGACGTCAAAGCCTCTACCGTCGGTCGAATCGATCGCATGATCCCGAAATTCCGCCCCCGTGGAGCTGAAGACATGATCCGCCCCCGCGGCTTCTGCGAGGTCCGCCCGGCTCTTGAGAGGTTCTGCCATAGCGACCGACAAGGCGCCCCTCTCGCGGGCGAGGAGGGCGTGGAGGACGCCCGCGGGCCCAGCGCCGTAGATAAGGATCGAATCGCCCTCTCCGACCCCGACCCGCTCCTGGGCGTTGATAGAGCAGGCCAGAGGCTCTGCAAGAGCCGCCTCCTCAAAGCCGACCCCGTCGGGGATGAGATTGACGCCTCCGTTTCTCACTGAGCCCTTCGGCACCAGGAGAAGTTCCGCAAACCCGCCGTCCAGGCTGAAGCCGAAGATCCTGATATCCTGGCAATGGTTCTCGGCTCCTCGCCTGCATGAGGGGCAGATCCCGCAAGATACTCCCGGAGAGATCTGGACCCTCTCGCCGACCTCGGGTCCGATGCCATCTCTCTCAGAGATCACCCCCGAGATCTCATGGCCCAGGATCCGGGGGCAGACCAGATCCCTCTGACCCCACCTCAGCATCTTGACGTCGGTGCTGCATATCGAGCAGGCCTCGACCTTCAATATCAGTCCCCCTTTGGGGCAGACCGGGTCCTCCACCTCCCGGAGGGTCATCTTTCCGGGAGCCTCCAGCACGGCAGCCATCATAAACAATTTTCCTCCACAGTTCTCGTGCAGCCTTTGAACATAGATCCCGCCTATAAGACGACAAGCCATGGTTCAGACGCAATCAAGAGATATTCGGGTATATAACATTTTCTTATTATTAGAAAAGATTGATCAGGAATCAAGCATACTTTAGTTGCTTCAAACCAGCCTTAGATTTGTGAGATAATGAAAAGGGGATCATCTCGAGAAGATCCGCCATTGAGGGTTCCTTCAGATGCGAAATCGGTGGTAGCTCATGGGAAATTATTTTAAAATGAATTCCCCGCTGCTTGCAGCGGTGTGCGATGTTTGACTATTTCATGGATCCCTTCATGGCCCGACCCTTCTCCAGCGTTCCAAAATTCGACAAACTTCTTCTTTCCCCGAAAGGTTCCCTTGAAGGGATGTATAAAGATGGCCTCCGGGTCGAAATACTTATCGAAAAAGGCGGATTTATCCTTGGAGTTGCTGAAAAGCGTCTCGTACTCGTTATATTTTTCAACCGTCATCATAATAGAGCATCCCTACTAGCTGGCTTATTATACTATTCAGGCGGTCAGAGCAGCGCCTAATCGCTGTTGACACCGCCCGGAATCCCAAACGCTTGACGAATCTGCAGTCGTCATAGATAAAAACTGTTGCACCGAAGATGCCTTCTGGTATAATGTCCAATCCTGAAGGCATTGACAGTCAGACCATTCCAGAAGCCACCGTCATCTGTGATGGTTTTCCGGCATCAACGTTAAATGCATAGCGATTTATAGAAGATCCATGATGCCCAAAACTACACATCACTGATAATTCTGCTCTAGAAATTTATCTTACCCATAGAAAATAGCATGATCCAAAAGTTTATATCCAAATCCAAACAAACAAAGTAGCATTAAGAGGAGAAAGTTATCAAAAATGAAATTAGTTCTCATCGCTTTGCTTTGTATGCGAGTATTTGGGCAGTGGAATCGGTCAAAGAATCACTTCCACTTAGACGCTTCAAAAGCCTGCTTGGTGATCATCGATATGCAGAATTTCTCCTGTGCTCCTGTGGAGGGAGAAGCCCTGCCTCACCTTGGCGAGGTCATCACTAAGATCAACAGGCTCGCTGATTTCTCCCGGAAAATAAAAGTCCCTGTCATCTGGGTGCGGCATAGCATCAACGTTACAGCGGATCAAGCCAGCACAGATGCAGGTTTATATCCGATCTTTCATAGTATAAACCAGTTAAGAAACGTGAGGAATCGGAGCAGTGGAACAGAGATATTCCCATCAATGAATTTTGATCGTGCCGTAGATCATGTGGTATTCAAGAACCGTTACAGTGCGTTTCTGTCAAATCCACCAGAGCTTCAGCAGAAGCTCGAATCGCTTAAGAAGACCCAGCTAATTATCGCCGGAATTGTCGCGAACGTCTGCGTAGAGTCTACGGTGAGGGATGCCATGCAGCTGGACTATGAGGTGGTACTGGTCTCAGACTGCGTCACCACCACTAACGAAACTCTGCTGGAGAGCACTATAAATAACACAATACTCTTTTTCGGAGACGTTCTGACAGCGGAAGAAGTCATGGAGGGTTTAAAAGAAAATGCGCCCAGAGTTGTTGCCCAACCACGATAAGCCTGATGCTTTGACCATCATGGCTTGGCCATTAAGCACTCTGTGGGGTCAGGCATTGAAAGAATGTGTTTCAGATCCTTTTACAGCTGCCACTGGAATCCCCGTAAAGCATGTCGAATTCACAGGCGTGGACGTTCCAATTGAACTGCTCAAGGCATGTCAGAAGGGTCAACGTCCTCCATGCGATGTCCTATACTGCAATACTATCCCTGCTATTCATATGGCTCAGTCCGGGTTCACCGATGAACTCAGCATTGATGAGTTTCCGATCCTTGGAAAGCTTAACTCTCGTGCTCAACCCGTTGCCAGAGGACTTTCAGGCTGGCCGTTTGTGATCGCATACGACGTCCGGTATGTGATGATGTACCGTGAAGCGGCCTTTCCTTGTGGTCCGCCGGATAGTTGGGAAGTGATGCTCGATCCCTCTTTGAAGGGACGAGTTTCGCTCTATCCCGGTGGAAAGGGCTTTTTCCCCATCGCCCAGATTCTAGGGGGCGGTACCCTTGACGACATCCCTTATAACATGAATCCCTGCTGGAAATTTCTGCGCTTGCTCCGCCCACAAATACGGATACTCGAGTTCAACAAGAAGATGACGGAACACATCCGTAAGGGAGAGATTGATGTTCACTTCACAGTGCTTACAAATGTCATGCAATGGAAGGATCAGGGGTACGGAGTTTCCTGGCATGTACCTCAGGAAGGCACTTCTGTCGGTGACGATGCATTTGTTGTTCCTTCAGGTCTGCCCGAGTCTGTATGCCACACGGCAAAGCGCTACTTAGCTTTCGCTATGGGACGCAAAATCCAGCAGTCTTGGTGTGCCCGGCTTGGCCTCTGTCCTATGCATCGAGAAATCGAACGACCTGAACGATTTATCGGCGATTCAGCCTACCCTGACGCACCTGACGATTACTCAAACGCCCAATTTTTGCCAAACAGCATTGTTGAGAGATATGAACATGGAGTGTGGCGGGAACGATTTAACAAAATTTTTGATATGTAGGGGATTAACATGTTTCCACTTGAGAACAAGAGAATACTCTCCTTTGAGACCTGGGGATCAGGAGCGTTCCATGCCGAACTGCTGGCCCTTATGGGCGCTGAAGTTATCAACATCGAAGATCCGCAGCAGCGAGGAAACCCCCTCCGCCGGATGGGGTCTCTTTACCTTGACGAGGAAAAGCAGGATAACGAGGGGAACGAATTCTGTCTTCACAACAAGAAAAGCCTGGCATTGGACATACGTACAGAAGAAGGTCAAGACGTCTTGCATAAGCTTCTTCCCGTATCGGATGCGGTGATCAATAATTTTCGTGGCTCACTTCCTGAGAAGCTTGGTATCACTTACAGACATCTTGCGCCTTATAACAAAGAGATCGTCTGCACGCATCTTTCCGGGTACGGGCGGGATAACGAACGAGCGAGCTGGCCGGGATACGATTTCCTGATGCAGGCGGAGACTGGATGGATGTCAATCACCGGGGAGCCGGATGCTATTCCAACCAAGGTGGGGGTCTCTGTTGTGGACATTCTCGGAAGCGTATATGCTGCCCTTTGCACTGTGGCAGCCTTATATCACGCTGAAATGACCGGAAAAGGCGGCGACGCTGATACTAACCTATTTGATATAGCTCTGAACTGTATAAGCTATCAAGGAATGTGGTTTTTGAATGATGGATTCGTTGCCGGCAAACAGCCTCGCTCGGCCCACACGACTCAGGCCCCATCTCAACTTTATAGGACCGCAGATGGCTGGATTTACATCGCATGTCTCTCCCAGAAGTTCTGGGAATTGCTTTGTGAAAAAATCAATCGTCCCGAGCTGATAGAGGACAAACGGTTCCGCACTAACGAGAGCAGGTTGGAGCATCGCCAGGTAATAACAGATTTGTTTGACGAAATTTTATCGAGAAAATCCACGAAACAGTGGCTGGAGCTTTTATCGGGAACGATTCCTTGCGCCCCGGTTGATGATATAGCTCAAACCATGGAGAATCCTTTCGTTCTAAACACCGGAAAGATCATTACCGTACCTTATGATAGAAGTTCGGAGCGAACTAGCGTGAAGTTCTTAGCTTCTCCATTCAGCTTCGACGGAGAGGCGTTCACCAGCTTCAAGATCGGTCCCAGACTCGGCGAAAACACTGCCGAGATCTTGGAATTTATTGGTTACGCAGAGGACGAAATCCAGAGAATGGATGAAAAGCAGATCATTATTCTCCCTAAAAACCAAAATTTCAAGTGATCGGCGTTGACACAATCCAAAGGTCGTTTAGGAGGTTCGGAATGTGCATCTCGGGGCTGTGGGAATATGAACGAAGAGACCGCCTTACAGAAGTCCAGGAAGCTGGCGCAATATTGTCATCCAAAAATTCGGGTAAGTATACCTTGAGATCACCTATTTCGACCAACAATGAGCCGCCTTCAGATTTTATGTTATTTAGCTCCCCAAAGGCCTTTTCGAAAGGCCGCAAGTATATTAAGCGACCCCCGCACGTGTTTACTTTAAAATGAATACCTCGCAGCTTGCTGCGGTTGGGATGGTCACAAAACCGTCTTAAGGATTGTTGCAGCCACGTGAATAGTCGAGCCGAGAAAGATGATGTCATACATAATCAGCAATTATGTTGAGACACAAGGAACCCAGAAGAAGGATGGCTACGAACAGATGAATTTGTTAGATTTCGAAAAGCTGATGATCGGGCGCGAACATGCCCCGCTGCTTGCAGCGGGGTGCGCTGTTTGACTATCATGGGGTGGCGCTAAACAAATCATCTGGAGGTGAGAGGATGAGAGACCTTTTCGATTTTGCAGACGAGCTGGGACCGACGAAGATAATCCACGTCTACGAGCCGTCGGCGGGGCTCAGGGGCGTTCTGGTGGTGGACAACGTGTCCCGGGGACCCTCCATAGGCGGCCTGCGGATGGCGCCGGACGTGACATGCGAGGAGTGCATAAGGCTTGCCCGGGCGATGACCCTCAAGAACGCGGCCGCGGACCTTCCCCACGGCGGCGGCAAGTCCGTAATCCGGGGCGACCCCAAAATGCCCAAAAAAGAGAAGGAGGCCAAGATCCGGGCCATGGCCTCTGCCCTGAGGAACGTCGAGGAGTACATCTTCGGACCGGACATGGGGACCGACGAGGAGTGCATGGCCTGGGTCAGAGACGAGATCGGGAGGGCGGTGGGGCTCCCCCGGGAGGTGGGGGGGATCCCCCTGGACGAGATCGGGGCTACTGGGTGGGGGGTCCGCCATTCGACGGAGGTGGCCCTCGAATATCTGGACCTCGACCTTGAAGGGGCGAGGGTGGCGGTCCAGGGGTTTGGAGCCGTCGGGAGGCACGCTGCCCGATTCCTCTCGGAGAGGGGCGCCGTCATGGTGGGGGCGGCCGACTCCTGCGGGACCGTCTCCGATCCCCAGGGGCTGGACGTCGCAGCCCTGATCGATCTGAAGGGGGCGGGCAAAAGCGTGGTGGATTATCCGGGAGGAACGAAGCTCGATCGGGACGCGATCATCGACCTCGAGTGCGACATCTGGATCCCGGCGGCGAGGCCCGACGTGATAAATGAAGAGAACGTGAACAGGCTCAAAACGAAGCTGGTGGTCCAGGGCGCCAACATCCCCATAACCGAAGGGGCCGAGAAGATCCTCAACGACCGGGGCGTTTTATCGGTTCCCGACTTCATAGCCAACGCCGGCGGGGTGATATGTGCAGCCATGGAGTATCGGGGCTCATCCCGCTCCGAGACCTTCGCCGCCATCGAGGAGAAGATCCGCCGGAACACGGGAGCTGTCCTGGAGGCGGCCCGAGAAGAGGAGAAGCTTCCTCGGGAGGCGGCCTTCGACCTTGCGGTCTCAAGGCTCAAAAGGTGCATGGGGTACCGCAGGTGGTCGCTCTTCTCCTCTGCGCCCGGATATCTGTGATGCCTGCCTTTCCGGCCGGAGGTTTCGGGGATCAAGGATCGAGAGGGTAGCGCTCCCTGATCTCCCTCTCGTTTGAGATCTCCAGGCCGATCTCGTCTAGGGCGCCGGCGATCTTTCTCTTGTCCGCCGACCGGAGGGACTTTCGGTCGAGGTAAGCTCCTCCGGCACCGGACTTCGTCTTCGCCTCTTCGATAATCTCAAGGTCGAGGTCAGCGGCCTGATAGTTGGAGAATAGGTGGCCGAAGGCGATCTTCGTCTCAAAAAGGAGCTGGTTCTGACGATTAACGTAATGGCCGCCGCCGAAGCCGAGGAAGGCTGGAGGGCTCGTGTCCGCGAGGTTCAAGATCGACCTCGCCACCGCGTTTCCTGCTTCGGGATTCGACCACTCCAACTCGGTGCTTCCGATCTCTGCGAAGAATGACGGAACCATCAGGTCGGTGGGTCCGTGATGGGTAGCCTCGACTGTGACCTCAAAGCCCTCGACTGGGGAGTCGGCGAGGTTGGATATGAAGGACTTGAGGGCGCCGGGTGCGGCGACCGTCAGCTCTCGGGATCTGCCGCCCAGGACCGCCTCGCCGGGGTTTCCCGAGAAGTGGCCGCATAGCCGAGGGCGAGCATCTTTCGCCTGGTGCCGCGAGGCGAAGATGATAAGGCCTGGGGATAGGCCCATCCCAAAGAGCCTCTCCTCCAGGTTCATGAGGGTTATCAGTTTCTCATCGAGGACGACGAGCCTGTAGTTTCGAGCCTTGTGAAAAGGACCCTCATCCTCCCAGGGCTCAAGCTCCATCAGCCTCTCGGCGATGTTGATGCTTGCAGGATCGGTCGACGTGGCAATGATGGCGATCTCGCCGATCATATATCCGTCTCGATATCAAGCATCGATCTTACCATGGGGGCGTAGTCGGTCTTCCTCACCTTCAGCTCTCGAAGGGGCATAATGACGTAGGTCGGCCTCTCCTCCACGAGCCCCGCCTCGCTGAGCCTCTTCACCTCCTGATCCATCCTCTCTTTCATCTCCACGTAGCACTGGGAGAGGAAGGAGCCGAAGATCTCGCCGGGCTGGATGTAGCTGCAGACGGCGGCCCCGATCTTTCTGAAGGAGGAGTAGATCGTCATCATCTCCTCGACGGTCGCCTTCGGCCGGACGTTTATGTGGTAGAAGATCATCAGCTCGCATCCGATCTTCGTCCAGTTGACGTTCGCCTGCCGGCTCAATAGGCCGCTCTGGAAGAACTTGTTCCTCTTCCCCGATATGGTGGGCCGGGAGATCCCGGTCCTTCGAGAGAGTTCCAGGTCCGATAGGGCCGGGTACTTGACGAAGGCGAGCAGCGCGAGCCTGTCCTTCTCGGTGAGCTTCACCGAGTCCTCCGGGTTCTCCTCTTCGAGGGGGGGCTCCTCCATGAGGTCGGTCCTGCCGAGCTCGAAGGTGTTGTTCACCGCCAGAGCCGAGTCCCAGGAGATCCGGGTCAGGGCGAAGGGATAATGGTACCAGCGGATCTCTTCTACGAACCCGGCGTCCCTGTAGTCGTCCATGACCGGATCAAAGGCCCTCTTGAAGTCGGTGAGGCTTTTGGAGTAGACCATGGAGACGGAGTCGGAGTCGGTGGCGGAGTGGAATACGCAGTTGGAGTGGTCCACCCACTCGTTGAACCCGGGCTTGTTCCTCCTCACCTCCACCGGAGCGCTGGGCTTGTACCTGGCGAAGATCGCGGTCATCATCTCTGCACCCACCCCCACCCCGGAGGGGACGTTCAGAAGCTGGACCATCTCCCATTCCCTGAACTTCCTTTTGCTCTTGAATATCGTCGATCGATCTACCCCGATCTTGGTGGCGAGATCTATGTCGCTGAGCCCCGGATACCGCGCAAGGCCGTAAAGGACCAGCTTCTCTTTTGACGTAAGTTTCAGAGGCATCTTGGGTCCAATCTACATTTTTTACTATTAATAGATTGCCTTTTTGGCGTTTTGAATTGAATGCCGCCGCATAAAAGCGAGATGAAGATCACATTTTTAGCAGGAAAAGGGTCGGGTATCTTCCGAAAAGCAGGGGCCTCAGTCGAGATCCGCCGTCATCCGCCTCTCTCGCACAAGAAAAGGCGAATCATGCCCCGGCACCACGAGGTCAGCAACCTCCACGATCCGAGCCATGCTCTTCATTGCCAGCTCCCGATCCACGTGGGAGCGGGGAGGAACCCATTTCAGAAAGTTTCCCATCAGGGGGAGGGCGTCTCCCGCCACCACGATCCGACGGGTGGATTCGCAGACGACGGAGATGCTATCGAGCGTATGGCCCGGAGTCGCCATGATCCAGACTCCGGGGGCGACGACGTCCCCCTCCGTCAGGACGCCCTTCTCGGTATCCTCCCGTAATCCCTCAATTCTTCCCCCACCCCGCTCCTCGCCCGAGAGGGCCCGGGCCCCGGTGAAGATGGCGTTGTTTCCGCAGTGGTCGGGATGGCAGTGGGTGTTGATGACCAGGTCGACGTCTTCTGGAGAGAGGCCGAGCTTCGCCAGCCGATCGATGATCATTTTCCTCTCGTCCTCAAGCCCGGTGTCGACGACGATCTTCCTGGTTCCGGCGAGGATCAGGGTCACCGAGGACCGGGCGTCCAGGATCTTCCCATCCTCGTCCCTCTCGAGGTGGCCCGGCTTCAGCAAGACGGCCCGGGGTCGGGGCCGGCCCGATACCTCCGCATCAATCGATGACCCCATCAGATCCTCCGCCGCTTTCCGCCAAATTTCAGGCTCAGAGCCGCCCCGGAGTCCAGGAAGTCAGTCCAGAAGGGGCGCTAGCTTCGAGATGAGCCGGTCCACCTGCTCGACGGCGGTCCCTATGTACCGGTGGGGGTCGAGGAGCTCCTCGATCTCCTCGCCTGAGAGGTGGCCTGCCACCGTCTCCTCCTCAGCGAGAACCTCGGCGAGGGTCTTTCCCTCCTCGACGGCCCGCATGGATGAGCTTCTCATGATCTCGTGGGCCTTCTGCCTTCCGACGCCCCGTTTTGCCAGCTCCACCATCACCGACTCCGCCATGTTCAGGCCATTGAGGAGGTTGAGGTTTCGCTCGACCTGGTCGGCGTTGATCGAGAGCCCTTCCAGGATCCGGGCGGTGAGGGCGAGGATGTGGTCGGTGAAGATGAACGCCTCGGGAAAGAGGATCCTCTCGCAGCTGGAGTTGGTGAGGTCTCTCTCGTCCCAGAGGGGGATGTTGGCGAAGGCGGGCTCGATCTGGGCCCGTACGACCCGGGCGAGGCCGCAGACCTGCTCGGACTTGATGGGGTTTCTCTTGTGGGGCATGGTGCTCGACCCCACCTGCCTTTTGCCGAAGACCTCGGCGACCTCTGAGATCTCCGACCTCTGGAGGGTTCTGATCTCAACGCAGATCTTGTCGAGGGTCGAGGCGACGAGCCCCATCCAGCAGATCATCTCGGCGTGGCGGTCCCTCTGGACGACCTGGTTTGAGACGTCCACCTCGGTCAGGTCCAATAGCTCCATCACCCTCGACTGGATCTTCATGCCGTTTGTGCCGAAGGCGGCCTGGGTCCCCACGGCGCCGCTCATCTTCCCGACGGCGGCCCGGGGCACAAGCTGCCCGAGCCTCTCCAGGT
Organism: Methanothrix sp.; assembly: GCA_040770465.1. Classification (GTDB taxonomy): domain Archaea; phylum Halobacteriota; class Methanosarcinia; order Methanotrichales; family Methanotrichaceae; genus Methanocrinis. The sequence continues at coordinate 31,901 of JAXGJB010000005.1, forward strand.
GGCGGGCCATCTCGGAGGCCCAGACCGCGAACCGGAGGCCGTAGGTGGTGGGAACGCCGATCTGGCCGTGGGTTCTCCCGGCACAGACGAGCCCCTTGTGCTCCTCGGCCCGCGCCAGCAGTACCCCCAGAACACGCTTAACCTTCTCCTCCAGGACGGCGAGGGAGGCCTTGATCTGAAGCCCCGTCGCCGTGTCCAGGATGTCGTTGGAGGTGGCGCCGAGGTGGACCCACTCGCCCGCCTCCTCGCAGGACTCGGCGAGGGCGTGGACGACGGCCATCATGTCGTGGCCGATCTCGTCCTCTATTTGCTTCGCCCGCTCGGGGCTCGCCCTCTCAGAGGCCCGGGAGATGTCGTCTGCGGCCCCTTTTGGAATCAAACCCAGCTCCTCCTCGGCCCGGGAGAGGGCGGCCTCTACGCGGAAGAGGCAGCGGAACCTGTACTCCTCCGACCAGAGATCTTTCATCTCCGGATTTCCGTAACGAAACTCGATGGGATGGATCGCCATAATCAAAGCTCCAGATGGTGATGAGGGAGGGGATAAAAGGAGGTTTTGGTCCGGGGCCGAAGAATTGAAAAATGAAGAACTTCACTCCATGATCGCCATTCTGCCTCTATTTGCCATTTAAGCGATACTTTTATCGGTCAGTTCGATATCTTGAGATCTGATCACGATGACTCCAGGCCTCGCCTTCAGAAACAATCACAACTTATTCTCCAACTACTATCTGGACGAAAGAGTCAAGCAGAATGATGAGTGGCGTGATGACGGAGAGGAACTCGACGAGGCTTTCAGGGGGATAAAGAAACTCTTTAAAAAGAAGATCAAGATATTCCAGAATTGCAGCGAGGCGATGTTGGAAGACTCCCTGATAAGGCCTATATTCAGAATTCTCGATCACCATTTCGGAATCCAGGAATCGGTGTATAAGGGGGCATACAGGCCAGATTACAGCTTCTTTCCAGACTTGGACAGCCTGGCAGAGGCTTACGGCCACAGGGAGAGCGACGATTTTTATCTCAAAGCCGTGGCGATAGGTGACGCCAAAGCCTGGAACGTATCTCTCGATAAAACCCAGAAGAGGGTTGGCGGTTTCAACATCCAGAACCCGAGCTATCAGATCGACATCTACCTTCGGAACACGCCGCCAGCGTGGGCGATTCTGACGAACGGGAGCCGCTGGAGGCTTTATCACCAGGATACGAGCTACAGGCTTGACAGCTACTACGAGATCGATCTCTTAGACCTCGTCGAGAAGGGATCGTTGGAGGAGTTTAAGTATTTTTATCTGTTCTTCAGGCGCGATGCCTTCTTGCCTCTAAGGGACGGCAGATCATTTCTTGATCGGGTGAAGGAGGGGAGCGTAGCTTATACCCGAAAGGTGGGTGACGATCTCCAGGAGAACGTCTACAGGGCGATGAAGGTCCTGGCCGAGGGATTCTTGCAGAGCCGATCGAAAGGGCTCGATCCGGCAGAGTCCAGCAGGCTTATTGAGGAGGTCAGGGAAAACTCCCTGCGGCTCTTATACCGTCTTCTCTTCATCTTCTATGCGGAGAGCAGGGACCTTCTCAACGTCAAAAACGATCACTACAGACAGCTCAGCCTCCAGAGGCTGAAGATGGAGGTGGCGGAGAAACTGGACGGGCGAGAATTGCTGCTTCCGATCAGCACAACCTTCTGGGATCGGCTTTCCAACCTCTTCAGACTGATCAACGATGGGAGCGAGAAGTTCGGGATTTCGAGGAGCGAGTTTTACATCCCTCCTTATAACGGCGGCCTCTTCGACCCCGCTAAAAACCCATTCTTCACCGAAAACAGAGTTGGGGATCGGTTCATGGCGGAGGCGGTCGACCTCCTCGCCCGTTCAGACAACGGGGAGAAGAAGGTCTTCGTCGATTACTCCTCCCTTGAGATCCGCCACCTGGGGTCGATCTACGAGGGGCTCCTCGAATATCGGCTGAGGGTCGCGGAAGAGGAGATGGTGGCGGTCTCCGAGAAGGGAGCTGAAAGGTGGCTCCCCGCGATGGAGGCCAGAGGCGATGCCAAGAAGGCGAGCGACCAGGTCTCTGCGGGCGGGGTCTACCTGGTGACCGACAAGGGCGAGAGAAAGGCGACGGGCTCCTACTACACCCCCGACAGCCTGGTAAAACACCTGGTGGAGAGCGCCATCGACCCCCTGATCAGGCCGAAGATCGAGGAGTGCATGATGAACTCCGGCGAGGAGTTCGTCGATTACCTCCTGTCCCTGAAGGTGATCGACCCGTCGATGGGGAGCGGCCACTTTCTGGTAGAGGCGACCGACCACCTGGCCCGGTATCTGATCCAGGCGAAGATGACGGCAGCCCCAGAGAATGAGGACGAAGAGGAGGTCGCAGAGCACGACATCCAGTGGGCGAGGCGAGAGATCGTCCGAAACTGCATCTACGGCGTGGACCTGAACCCCATGGCCGTCGAGCTTGCCAAGCTCTCCCTCTGGCTCAACACCGTCGCCTCGAACAAGCCCTTGAGCTTCCTCGACCACCACCTCAAGTGCGGAAACAGCCTAATCGGGGCCGACCTCGGGCCGGAGATGAAGGGCATCCTCCTCCTTCCGGCGGCGAGGGGAAGAGGCGGGCGGCGCGCCGGAGGCGCGGGCCGCAACGGCCAAAAAGAGAAGAACGGCTCCGACGCCGCCCAGTCGGCGCGGTGGATGCAGTTTGTCCTGAGGCGGCACGGCGAGATCTACAACGAGAAGATCTCCGGCCTCACAGCCAGGGCCGACGACGACCTGGAGACGGTCAAGTGGAAGGAGGAGGAGTATAAGAGGCTCAGGGAGTCGGAGCACACGAGGCGGCTTGAGGAGCTGGCGAACGTCTGGCTCTCGACCTACTTCGGAAATGAGGTGGACGAGGAGGAGTACGCAGACCTTCAGCACCAGCTCAGCGAGGAGAGCCAACCCGACTGGAGCACCATCAGGAGCTTGGAGTGGTTCGAAAAGGCCCAGAAGACCGCGGATAGGGTCCGGTTCTTCCACTGGGAGCTGGAGTTTCCGGAGGTCTTCTTCGGAGACGACCGGGGCTTTGACGTCGTCCTGGGAAACCCGCCCTGGGAGAGGATCAAGCTCCAGGAGAAGGAGTTCTTCGCATCCCGCGACCCCGAGATCGCCAAGGCCCCCACCGCCGCCGCCCGGCGCAAACTCATCGCCCGGCTCCCAGAGACAAACCCCTCCCTGGCGGCGGAGTACGAGGCGGCCCTCCAGCAAAGCCAGGACGAGAGCAACTTTATCCGCAACTCGGGCCGTTACCCTCTGACCGGCGTCGGCGATGTCAACGTCTACGCCGTCTTTGCGGAGCTGGCCCAGTCCCTGGTCAAATCCAAGGGAAGGGCTGGGATCATCGTTCCCAGCGGGATTGCGACGGATTACACTTACCGGAACTTCTTCGCCGATTTGATGGACAAAGGCAAGCTGATCAGCATCTACGATTTTGAGAACCGAGAAAAGCTCTTTCCTGCCGTGGATGGCAGAATGAAGTTTTCCCTGCTCACAACTACCGGCGGAGGAGTCACAGCAGCAGACTTCGCATTCTTCCTTCACAACATGGAAGACTTCGCCGATGAAGAGCGCCACTTCACCCTCAGTCGAAAGGATCTATCTCGGATTAATCCGAACACAAAAACCTGTCCGGTATTTAGAAACCGGAAAAACGCAGAATTGACGCGCAAGCTCTACGAAGCTGCGCCAGTTTTGGTGAACGAAGTTTCAGGGGAGAATCTGTGGCAAATCTCCTTTTTAAGGATGTTTGACATGACAAATGACAGTTCCCTCTTTAGATCGAAGGAGAAACTGGAAGATGATGGATTTAGTTTGATAGGGAATAAATTTGTTTTAGATTATGAAGTCTATTTACCACTTTATGAAGGAAAAATGTTCATGCCGTATGATCATCGTTTTGCTCATGTAATTATCACTGATAACGTAGCTCGACCTGGACAGCCGGAGGTTTTAAGCGACGAGGATCATCTTAACTATTATCATATGGTTATGCCGAGATTTTGGGTCAATTCTGCTAGAGTGAAAAAAGAATTGGGTGACGATTACCCGTTTGGTTGGTTGATTGGGTTCAAGAATGTCACCTCTCCGACAAATGAAAGAACCTTCTTGAGCACGATACTTCCAATATCAGGAGTGGGTAATTCCACGCCACTTATTTTACCAAGTTCAAAGGCTTTGGCGTGTGGGTCTTCTGCTCTTATCGCTAACTTGAACTCGTTTGTATTCGATTTTGTTGCTCGCCAGAAAATGGGAAATGTCAATCTCAACTTTTTCATCGTTGAGCAGCTCCCCGTCATCCCGCCCGACAGCTACACCCCAGAGCTCCTCGACTTCATCGTCCCCAGGGTGGTGGAGCTGACCTACACCGCCTGGGACCTTCTCCCCTTCGCAGAAGACGTGCTGAAAGAGGTCGGGAAGGAGACCTGGAGCCGCTGGTTCCCGGAGAATCCCCCCGACGGCGAGGGGAAACCCGCGCCCTTCCGCTGGGACGAGGAGAGGCGGGCGACTCTCAGGGCCGAGCTCGACGGCCTGTATGCTCATCTCTACCAGCTCGACCGGGAGGACCTCGGCCAGATCCTCGACACCTTCCCGATCGTCAAGAGGAAAGACGAATCGAAGTACGGCGAGTTTCGGACGAAGAGGCTGGTTTTGGAAGCCTACGACCGGCTCGCGCCGCTGGGGTCCGGGAAGTGGCCTTAGATCCGGGATTCCTGGACAGCGAGAGTGCTCACCAGATCTTTCAGCGATCTCCTTTGGTCGGCCGGGTGTAGCAGACCCCGTCGGGCCCCGCGATCATCGACATGGGCCTCGCCCTCTCAAAGTCCATCCCGCCCCCGGCGCTGAAGAAGTCGTCGTTCCCCTCCAGGTGGACTACCCTCCCTATGATCAGGGAGAACTTCTCCCTCAGGATCTCCTCTTCGAGGACGCACTCCATCCAAGCGACGCATCCCGCGATCCCCGAAGGTCTGACCTTCGCCGAGGGCCGGGGCACGAGGTTCGCCTCTTCGAACTCGTCGACCTCGGGCGGGAAGCTCTTCGCGCAGATCTCGACCGCCTCCGCCATGTCCACGGTGGGGACGTTGACGACGAACTCGCCGGTCTCCCGGATGTTCTCGAGGGTGTCTCGCTTGAGCCAGGAGGCGATGGCGATCTCGTCCAGAGGCCTCAAGATGGGCATGATGCAGCCCCAGGGGGCGGCGTTTCTCACGCCATCCTTCGATATCGTCGATATGAGGACCACCGGCATCGGCAGGACCTGTCCTCTCATGTTGGGGTTCAGAATCATAGAGAATCACCATTCAGCGTTTTGATAAATTAGTAAAAAAGAATTTCCACGGCCTTCGACCGTGGAAACTCGTGGATCTAATACGCTGTACTACACTCCCACAAAGGAGAGCTTGTTCAGGGCTATCGGAATGCCCAGAGCCATCCCGTTGTAGGTGTAGTAGAGCTCGACCTGGCCGTCATGAGCGACGAACGACTCAGTGTAGTAGAGGCTGAGGGCCGGAACGTCCTCGGCGTAGAGGACCTGGGCCTGGTCGATCAGATCGTGCCGGGCGCCCTCATCGGTCTCCGTCACCTGCTCCTCCAGAAGGGCCGTCAGCTCGGAGTTGTCGTCGTACCGGGCGCTGTTGAAGCTATCCATGTCGATGGTGTTGCTGGCGAGGAAGTTCGGATCGCCGATAACCCCACCGTGACCGCTCACGGCCAGGTCGAAGTCCCACTCTCCGACCTTGGAGTCGACGGTCTTCGAGTCCATGGTCCGGAGGTCGATGTCGATTCCAACGGCCTCCAGGTCCGCCTCGATCAGCTCGCCGATCCTCTCGGCCTCTGCATCACCGCCCTTGACGAGAAGCTGAATCTGCTGGCCGTCGTAGCCCATATCATCGAGAAGCTCCTCGGCCTTCGCTGGGTCGTGGGGGTAATAGTCGTCCATCTCGGGGTTGTACCAGGCGTTGTCTGGGGGCACAAACCCGGGGCTTCCAGCAAGGCCGTAGCCGCGGCCCGCGATCTCCACCAGCTCGTCCCGGTCGATGGCGTAGGCGAGGGCCTGCCTGAACCTCGCGTCCGAGATCGGCTCCTTCTGATGGTTGATCATCAGCTTGTAGTTCCACCAGTGGGCAGGAACCTCCAGGATCTCAAAGTCGTCCTCCAGCTCCTCGATCATCTCGGGCTCGATGGGAGCGGTATCCACGTTCCCCTGCTGAAGCTCCGCCGCGGCGTTGGGGGCCGAGATCTTGACGAAGATCAGCTCACTGACCATCGGCGCTCCCAGATAGTAGTCCTGGTAGGCGACGTACCGATAGGTTCCCTGGACCATGTCATAGTCGTCAACATTCAGGGTGTAGGGCCCGGTCCCCACCAGCGCATCCTGCTCCCGATAGTTCACTGGATCGTCGACATCCGCCCAGATGTGCTCGGGGAGGATGGGAAGGGTTCCTCCCACCTGGTCCAGGAAGGGGGCGTAGGGCGCGGAGAGGGTGAGCCTCACCGTCAGGTCGTCGAGGGCCTCGGCGCTCTCGATGATCGCTGAGTCGACCCACTGGTAGGGGTGCTCTTTGGTGTAGTCGACGGTGAAGACCACGTCGTCGGCGGTGAACGGTTCGCCGTCGTGCCAGGTGACCCCGTCCCTCAGATGGAAGATGTAGACCTGGTCACTCTCCATATCCCAGGTCTCGGCCAGGGCTGGAACGTACCCAGCATCATCCTTCCAGACCAGGGTGTCGAAGAGAAAGCTCATCCTCGTATAGCCAGGCCCCCGGGAGTAGTGGGCGTAGGGTGAGGGAAATCCCCAGTCTCCGGTGGTGTCGGCCACGGTGTAAACCGGAACCGAGCCGCTCTCGTCAGAGGCGGCGGCAAGACCGGCCACAAGCAGGACCAAAAGCCCTGCCGCCAGTCCCAAAGCGTGCGAATATCTCATTTGAAGCTCCTCCAGCTCGTCTGTCTGTCATGTAATACAGAATTAAGTAATATTCCTCCTATTTATGAATCTTTTGTTTAAAACTATATGTATAATCAGATTAAGTTTGATATTATTGTTTATTTATGCAACGAAAACTGAGGATAAAAATCTTATTGGCGCTTTTTCCTCCGATATATCACAAGAATATGTCCAGATATGCCAGCTAATTAACTTAAATAACACCTCTTTGGAAGAATGTATTCTTAATTTCTGATGTACTTTCGTCACAAAGGATCGAAGACCAAACACCGATCGCGAAGATCAGCCCCCATATGGCCAAAGCCGGAGCCTCGCCGCTCGAAGTGATTCTTAAATACCATAAGATTGATATTAAATACTCAGACATGGCGAGCAGATGGCAAAAATGCTGGGATGAGGCCCCAGAGATACACCTTCTCCTGAAGGGGAGCGAGAGCTTGGAGGCTGCCCGAGAAGTAATCGTGAGCTATCTTCAGTCGTTGGACTGGACCTACCGACGGGAGGTCGCCGAGATCGATTCCTGGGATTACGTCCTCTTCAAAGAGGCCGTAGAGTGCCTCAAGAACATCTTCTCTCCCAAAAATGAGCGGCTGGCAAAGACCTCCTCTCTGGAGCGGCTCTGGAGGGCCGCCTCCGATGGAGACGCCGAGGTGGCCGACGACTTCGTCGACGAGTTCTTCCACCTCTTCAAGGCGGTGAAGGTCCAGTCGGAGGTCTACCCCTCCATGCTGATGGAGGGGATCGAGGTCCCCGACTTCGAAAAGTACGAGGGGAGGGAGGCGGGTCGGAGGCGGTCCGACTACCTGGACGAGATGAGCCGCCGGATGGACGAGCACCTTTCAAGGTACAAGAGCGGCCTAGACCCCGAGGTCGCGAAGAGGAGGGCAGAAAATAAGGCGAGGATCCTCGCGGTCCTCGACGCCGATCCTGACGAGTGGGACGACTGGAGGTGGCAGTTCCGAAACGTCTTCAAGGACGAAGCGGGGCTTGAGACGATAAAAGAGATCATCAGCCTCAGCCCGGAGCGCGAAAGGTCGATAGGAATGGCTCTGGAGAACGGCATTCCCTTCGGCGTCACCCCCCACTACCTCCACCTGATGGACACTGAGCCCAGCGATCTGGACTTCGCCGTGCGGCTCCAGGTCTTCCCGCCCAAAAAGTACGTCGAGAAGATGATCGCCCATAGGAAAGATCGAAATTGGGCCTTCGACTTCATGCGAGAGCACGACACCTCCCCGACGGACCTCGTCACCCGGCGCTACCCCCGGGTCGCCATCGTCAAGCCCTACGACTCCTGCCCCCAGATCTGCGTCTACTGCCAGAGGAACTGGGAGATCACCTCCCCCTTCATGCCCTCGGCGATGGCCTCGATGGCGGAGATCGACGCCGCCCTCGACTGGTATGCAGAGCACGACGCGATGATGGACGTCCTGCTCACCGGGGGCGACCCCCTGGTGATGAGCGACGATCTCATCGACAAGATCCTCGGCCGCCTGGCGGAGATCCCTCACCTCATAAGCATCAGGATCGCCACGCGAACCCCGATAACCGTCCCCCAGAGGATAACCGAGGAGCTCTGCGAGATCTTCGGGTCCTACCACGAATTAGGTAGACGCAGCCTCTGCGTCGTCACCCACTTCATGCACCCCTACGAGGTGACCCCCGAGACCCTGGAGGCGGTGAAGAGGATCAGGATGCTGGGGATGGACGTCTACAACCAGCAGGTCTTCACCTTCGCCAACAGCAGGCGCTTTGAGACCGCTGCCCTCAGGGTCGTCATGAAGAAGATCGGGGTCGACCCCTACTACACCTTCAACATGAAGGGGAAGTCCGAGATGGAGGAGTACGCCGTACCCATCGCCCGGATCCTCCAGGAGCGAAAAGAGGAGGCCCGGCTCCTCCCCGGCATATTCAGGACCGACGAGCCGGTCTTCAACGTCCCGTTCCTTGGAAAAGACCACCTTCGGGCCTGGCAGAACCACGAGATCATAGCCATCCAGCCCGACGGCAGGAGGACGTACCGGTTCCTCCCTTGGGAGAAGAACATCGTCCAGGTCAAGCCCTACATCTATGACGACGTCACCATCGGAAGCTACCTCGAAAGGCTGAGAGAGCGGGGCGAGGACCCGGAGAAGTACAAGAGCATATGGTACTACTACTGAAGCCTTCTCCGCTTCTCCGGCCGCAAAAAAATCGGGATGGTGGAGTCGGGGGCAATGACTGCCATCCGCCCCAACCGGCCTGATCGCCTGCATCTGGATTATCGATCCAAACCTTCCATCGTCCGGGGATTATAGTCCTCTCATCCTCCTTCTATGAAGAGCGGTCAGGGCCACCGAGATCGCGGCAAGGAGGATCCCGAAACCTGGAATTCCTCCCCCTTCAACTTCCGGAGACTCCTCCCGCGCATACTCCTCGACCTCCATCGGGCTTGCCTCCATTTCAGCAGCAGCTTCCTCTACTGGCGCCTCCTGCATCACGAAACCTTTGGTCTTTATATCCTTGGACTCGATCCTTTGGCCCTCCTCCATCATCATCTCGGGCTTGAGGAGGACGTAATCTTCACCCTGTCCCACGATGGACGCATTCCTCCAGATCAGGACCTCCGCCCGGTAGTTGTACTGGTCTGGAACCGACAGGTTGACGCTCCTGATCACCGTTCCCTGGGGCGGGATCTCGCCGATGTTCATCTCTTTCTTATCGGCGACGAGACCGGAATCAACCTCTCTTGCCTTCACCTCGATCCTGTAGTCGGGGCTTGGAGTTGGGCCGACGTTGGTGAAGTAAATGTCAGTTTGGATCCTCACGGTACCATTTTCGGCCTCCTTCACCATGAAGTCCATACCACCTATCCTTACGTTCATCACATCGACGTCGGCGGTCAGACTCTCCAGATTGTAGACCGTCCTCGAAGCTGTGCTCCTCTTCTCATCCTCCTCAAAGAGGGTCGCCTCAATCCTGTAGGACCCCTTCTTTGGAAGCTCCAGGGTGTTGGTGATGTTTGCAGTCGTTCCCCTCTCGATTGGACCCATATCAGATCTGACCTGGGTCTCAAGCAGGTTGTTCTTCGTCTCGTAGGCCTTCAGGAGAAGGGAGGCGTTCTTGCTCGTCAGCCTACCCTGATTTTCGACGTAGGTGGTGACGTTGATCGTCACCGTGGCCCCTGTCACCTCTTCGGCGGACAGGTCCATCTCAGCGATTTTCAGGCCCTTGACCGAATCGGAGCTCTCTGAGCAGCCGCTGGATGCCAAGGCCGCAAATATGGCGAGCGCCAGCAGCGAGTATAGGATCTCCTTTGGCAGGTTTCTCATGTGAATCTCTCCTTACTTAAAAAAAAGATCACATAAGTATTTAACTTTTAGTATGGGATGTCCGTTTACCGTTCAAAAGTTTAAGTGGAAAAATGAGGATCAGTTATGCAAAATCGCCCTATTGCCGCTGATATCTTGCTTGGCCTTTTGTATAAATTGGCCGGAAACATTATTTATAAAAGCTCAATGCGCGATCGTAGCCGACCCCAGAACTTTGAGAACAGACTCATCAGTGCGGCTTTTAAGCTTGAGCCATTGACCTCCTTTAAGGAATAGACTCGCATCCGACTCAAAAGCCGAAAGGCCTGCTTGGTATCGTGCTGCCCCTCTCGATCCGCGGCGAAGATGGCCCCACTTTCCCCCTCAATCCCTGCCCAGATGCCTCATCAGATCCACGAGGCCCAGGGTGTTTAGGACGTCTCCTCTCTCCAGCCACCCCCGCCTTGCGGTCTTGACGCCGTACTCGATCGCCGATAAGCCGCATGTGCTGTGGGCGTCGGTGTTGATCGCGAGCTTCACCCCCAGCTCCTTCGCGCGCCGCGACCAGCGGTCGTTCAGGTCGAGCCTGCTCGGGTGAGAGTTGATCTCCATGGCGGTGCCGGTTCTCGCCGCCGCCTCCAGGACCCGCTCCATCTCCACCTCGTAAGGCTCGCGCTCTCCGATCTTTCGCCCGGTGGGGTGGCCGATGACGTCGACGTGTTCGCTCTCCATCGCCGAGATGATCCTGTTTGTCATCTCCCTCTCCCGCTGGTTGTAGGCGGAGTGGACCGAGGCGACGACGACGTCGCACAGCTCCAGGATCTTGTCTGGATAATCGAGCTTCCCGTCGGCCCTGATGTCCACCTCTGTCCCCACCAGGACTCTGAAACCCTCCACCGATTCGTTCAAACCCGCGATCAGCTCCATCTTCTCGTTTAGCCTCTCTTCGGCGAGGCCGTTTGCGATCCCAAGCCCCGGCGAATGGTCGCAGATCGCCATGTACTCGTAGCCGAGGGCCTGGGCTGTCTTGACCATATCCTCGATGGAATGGCGGCCGTCAGACCAGTCGCTGTGGACGTGAAGGTCGCCCTTGATCTCCGAGACCTCGACGAGCCTTGGCAGACGCCCTGCCAGGGCTGCCTCCACCTCACCCTGGTCCTCCCGGATCTCTGGGGGTATCCAGTCCATCCCCAGATGACGGTAGAGATCCTCCTCCCGGTCGAAGAAGAGCTCATCGCCGGTGGCGACCCTGGAGAGGGAGTACTCGGAGAGGGAGTAACCCTTTGAGAGGGCTACCTGCCTCAACTTCACGTTGTGCTCCTTGGAGCCTGTGAAGTACTGGATCACAGTCCCGAAGGACCGGGGATCGACGATCCGCAGGTCCACCTGGACCGTCTCCTCCACGATGACCGACGCCTTCGTCGGCCCCTTCATCAGGACCTCCTCCACCGCCGGGAGCTCGACGAAGGCCCGGATCGCCGCCGCAGGCTCGGTCGAGGTCGCCAGGATGTCGATGTCACCCACCGTCTCCCGCCCCCTCCGCAGAGACCCTGCCAGGTTGAGGTTTCCGATTCCCTCCACCTTCCTCAGCTGGCCGAGGATCTCCTCGGCGAGGGGCAGCGCCACCCCCAGAGGGATTCTATCGCTCCGCTTCTTCCATCTCGAAATGGCCTTGAGGATGTTCTTCTCGGAGGTGGGGCCCATTCGGGGGAGGCGGCGGACCCGGTGCTCCCTCGCCGCCTCCTCCAGCTCCTCGACGCTCGATACCCCCAGCTTCTCATGAAGCATCGAGATGGTCTTGGGACCAAGGCCGGAGATCTCCAGAAGCTCGGCCATCCCCGGTGGCGTCTCCCGGAAGAGACGGTCGTGGGCCTCGATCTTTCCGGTTTCAAGAAATTCCGAGATCTTGCCGGCGATGGCTTTTCCCACGCCTGGGATCGACTCGAGGTCGCCCCGGCGGCTGAACTCTTCCAGATCCTCTTTCATCGACTCCACCGACCGAGCCGCCCTCCGGTACGCTACGACCTTAAACCCGGTCTCTCCCCGCAGCTCCAGAAGGTCCCCCATCTCTCGGAGGAGGCGGGCGACCTCATCGTTCTTCACGGAAAATGGGTTGGTGAACTATGTTATAAAGAGCTTGGCAGGCCTCTCGTTATGGCCTAAAACGAGATTTTTGATCGTCGTCTATCGATTCCATCCCACTCAAAGAGGAGATATCAACCGGACGTCATCGATCAGACGAGATCGTCGATGTGGGTCATCTCCCCGATCTCAGTGAGGCCGCTTATCGATTCGGTCTCGATCCGGATCCCCCGGCTCATGGCGGCGGCGACGATGTTCGTTCCGCCGACGAGGGATAGTCCCACATGGTCCCGCTCCACCGAGACCCCCAGGACGTTCATGTTTGGATCCCCCAGGTCTAAAACCCCCGCGAACCCGACCTCTGCGAGAACATCGAGCTTCTCCTCGATCCTCTCCAGCGCCAGCATCGGAGCCTCCTGGAGGTTTCCCAGGATCCTGCCGGTCCCGGTCTCCATCATCTCCACGACTGAGGTCAGCTCCTGGCTGATGAGGACGTCGATCGGATCGATGGTTGTGGCCCAGTACATCAGCATATCCGTGAACCGGACCGGCTCGCGGTCGATCACCTCGATCACCCCCCCGCCCCGGGGCCTCACGGGAACCCCTGCCTTGAGGAGGACTCCGCTGACGGTGATGCTGCAGGCGGACATGATCTTGGCCCGGTCCCCCACCGTCTCCACCTTGAGGTAGGGGCTGACGGCGAGGCCGCTCTCTATGACGTCCCGGAATATCCGAAGGGTGGGCCCCAGCATATCAAGATCCACCATCGATGTGTTGGTGATGATCTCGCCCTTCATCCTCCGGGGGTCGAAGCTCACCTTATGCATCAGGTTCTCTATTCTGCTCAGGGAGAAGACCAGGGGCTTCAAACCTATCACCGAATCCGTCTTGCTGCAAGGCAGGACCAAACTTGGGGGATCGACCGCGGCACGGTATCCATCAAGGTAGCTCATCCTTTAAATACGCTGGAGATGAGGCGGGAAAGCCGTCTTATACCACCTCTTACATACTTGGCCAAGATGTTGCGCCAGAGGTTCGTGCTCGATACCACAGCCCTAACCGACTCCCTCGCCTGGGAGGGGGAGGGTTGCACCAGCATCTGCGAGGGGATGAACGCCATACTCGACTGCGTCGCCGAGGCGAGGCTCCACCTGGGCATCAGCTGCTACATCCCCTACCCCTCCGTCTACAACGAGATCAGAGACTTCGTCAACCACAACGAGTGCGACGAAGCGGTTCTGATTAAGGTAGACACGTGGCTTGTCAAGATGACACCGGACCGCTACGAGGTGAAGATACCCTCCAAGGTATTTTATGAGTACGTCTACTACATGCGAAGCCGGATCAACAAGGGGATGAACGTCGCTGAGGAGGCGGTCTGGGAGGCGGTCGCGAGGTGCATCGCCTTGAGCGCGGCGGAGGGAGACCTCACCCCGATGAAAGGCGAGATTGAGAGGGAGGCGGTCGGCGGGATCGTGAGGAAGTTCAGGGAGAAGTACAGGAGCGCCCTGAGGTACGGCATCCTCGACAGCGCTCCCGACATCGACATCCTCCTCCTGGCAAAAGAGCTGAACGCCGCGGTGATATCCCAGGACCTCGGCGTTCAGAGGTGGGCGGAGCAGCTGGGCCTCCGTTACCTGGAGGCGAGAACCTTCCCCGTGATGATAAAAGAGTACCTCAGCCGGGCGAGGGCGATCCAGAAGAACGACGGCCTTCCCCTCTACATCCCGCCTTCGGGGGACGACGATACCCCCTGATCGATACCCTCTGATCGGCGGCCTCAGATCTTCGAGATCTGTCTATCGGGGATGAAGCTGGCGCGGGAGCCCACCGCGCTCAGGCTTCAGGACCCCAGGAGCCTGTCGAGGAGCCAGTCCGGCTCGAACTTCACCAGGTCCGGATAGTCCTGGCCCACCCCTAGGAAGAGGACCGGCTTTCCCGTGACGGAGGATATGGATATGGCGGCCCCGCCCTTGGCGTCGGCGTCGGTCTTGGTGAGGATCGTCCCGTCGATCGGCACCGCCTCGTTGAAGAGCCTCGCCCTCTCGACGGCGTCGTTTCCGGCGATCGCCTCGTCGACGAATATCAAAAGATCCGGATTTACGACCCTCACGATCTTTCTCATCTGGTCCATGAGGTTGATGTTGGTGTGAAGCCTTCCAGCGGTGTCCGCGAGGACGATGTCTCTGTGGTGGGCCTTGGCGTACTCGACGGCGTCGAAGATGACGGCGGCGGGATCTTTGCCGTCCTTGTGCTTGACGAGCTTCACCTCGAGGTTGTTTGCGTGGACCTCGATCTGCTCCACCGCCCCCGCCCGAAAGGTGTCCCCGGCGGCGATGACGATGGAGTAGCCCCGATCTCGAAGGTACCTTGCGACCTTGGCGATGGAGGTGGTCTTGCCGGTACCGTTCACCCCGACGAAGACGATCTTCACCGGCTTATCGGCCTCTGCTATGAAGCGGTCGACGTCGAAATAGTTCTCCGAGAGGACCTGGCGGAGGGCGGACCTGAGGGCGTCCTCGACGATCTCGCCGGTGTCGGCCCGGATCTTCTTCTTCCTCCCGACGAGTTCATCTTTGACCGATGCCACGATCTTCTCGGCGACGGGGAGGGCGACGTCGCTTTCGAGGAGGGCCATCTCCAGCTCCCAGAGGGGGTCGGTGAGGTCCTTCTCGTCCAGGACGACCTCCTGCTCGAAGATGAGGGACCGAGCTCTGCTGGTGAAGGACTGCTTCGTCTTCGCCGCGTTATTGCCCGGGACGGGTCGGGCTTCTGCCACCTTTTCGACGGCGGGTTCGACCTCGTCTTTTGAGGGGGTCATCCCCTCAGCAGCGGCTTTCGCCTCGGCATTCTTGGCCTGGGCCTCGCCCTTCTCCTGGATCTTGGTGGATACGGCCTCTTTGAACCCCTTCAGCCTCTCCTTGAACCTGTTGAACAACTCCGTCTCCCCTACTCAGAAAACTGACTCTCGTACTGGGCGGCGATGGACTGGATCTTGCCCATCTCCTGCTCGATCTTGGAGAGGGTCTGGTTCAGCTTGGCCGAGGCCTCAGATAGCTGCGCCTTCCTCTTGGAAAGGGACTCTCTGGCACCGGCAGCGTTCTTCTCGATGCTGACTCCGGCGCCGACGCCAACGATCACTTTGTCTTTGGAGGCGAGCTTTGCGTGGACGAACGAGCCCTGGCCGATGGGGACCAGCATATCCTGGCCGTCATCGGCCGTCTCCATCGCCTCGACGGCCTTCAGGGCCTTCTCGCACCCCTCCATCGAGAGCTGGAATAGGCCCAGCTGCTGGACGATCGCCTCTGCCTCGGCCTGATACTGCTGATAAACCATCAAGAGTCTCCTGACCTCCTCCTCGCTGGGAGCAGCCGGAGACTCAGCCAAGAGCCTTCACCTCTTCTATCTTCACCAGGTTTCTCTTGACTCCCTGCTTGCTTCCCAAAAGGGAGTAGATCTTCTCCACCGCGTTCTTCTCGTTGTTGCTCTCGATGACCTTGGAGAAGGACTGCCAGCTGTTTCTCACCTTGAACTTTCCTTTGATCTCAAAATCGACCATAAGACTACCCCATAAAACCCAACGCATCTTCGATACGGCCCAGCTCCGGTCCCGTCGTCTCGTCTCCGGCGACGTACCCTTTGCCGTTGGCCAGGATCCCCGACCCCACCAGAGGCGAGCCGAAGTTCACGGTCCCCACGTCCACAGGAAGGCCGAAGAGATCCTCGAGCTCCGCCAGCTCCGTTTCCGCCAGCCTCGGATGGGTGAGGACTCCCCGGTTCGTCGCCGCCGACGTCATCCCCACGGTCTTCAGGCCGCCGATGGTCCCCCGGCGGACGTCGACCCCCAGGGCCCTTGAGATGCTCTCGCAGGCCCGGTCCGAGAGCCCCGGATGGACCATGGCGGCGGTGTCGTTGGCGAGGATGACGTTCCCGGCGGCGCTGATCTTTCCCGGAAGTCTCGCCACCTTTCCGAGAGAGGAGAGCCTCGTCAGGTCCTCATCGCTCGCATGAGGAGAGAGGACAAAGCCTCTGCTGTTCCCACAGACGAGGGACCCTATGACGGAGCTTCCCGCCACCGTCATCTTCAGAGGAGCGATCCCCAGGTGCCTCTCAAGCGTCCTCATGGAGACGGCGGCGGTCTCCAGGGGGACGAGCACCACATCTTCGGTGCAGCAGGCGAAGACTCCCAGAAGGGCGCTTCCTGCTATCTTCAGCCGCTTATCTGACCCGTTCGCCTGCAAACTCAGCCTCAACCCCACCGTCGTCGAACTTCGCCGCCTTCACTCTCACCCGGGCCGGCGGCTTCTGTGCGCCCCGAGCCCAGATCGCCTCGTTGAGGTCGCTTGATATCTTCACGTCCTCGACGGAGGTCTTCATGTGCTTTGCCAGATAGCTTCTGACCTCGTAGACGGCCCGCTTGCTCCTCTTCCATCTCGGAGCCTTCTTAACTTCCCTCAAAGGAATAGTGTAAACCCTTTCTGTCTCCGCCATAAATCATACCTCACTCGATGGTGCTCCGTCTCCAGTGACGTCTCTTGGGATGGCTCACCACTTTGCGCATCGTCTTTATGATCACCCAGCCGGGCACCCGCCTGTTCTGGCCGAAGGCCTTGGCGTGTCTGATCTTCTTGCCTTTGGTTCTCTTGCTCAAATCCGCTTCCTCCTGATCACTCTTGTATGCATGTGGTTTGCGGGAAATACCCTCGCTATGAGATCCGGCCCGCACCGCTCCTCCAGCTCCAGCCTCAGCCCCACCTCGAAATCGGAGGCGGGATGGACCTCGCTGTTGAGGGTCTCGAAATCCATGCGGCTTGATGCCAGGGTGTTGATGGTCTTGCTCCCGTATCCGGCCAGCGGCCTTATGTAATGGACTTTTCGCCTGTCCTCGAGGCTCCGGACCCCATCCGGGGTCATCATGGGAACACGATCTTCCCTCTTCGTCCCGTCGGCCAGATACTCCCAATCCCGGGATAGTACCTCCAGGGCGTGCCGGTGGAGGCGGTTGAGGGCGTCCCTCGGATGGCCGGTCGCAAGGAGCATCTCCAGGGCCTCCTCAAGAACCTCGTCTTCGAAGATGATCGTTCGATGTGGAAGGTTCAGGACCCGCGCGGCCTCCTTCGCCGCCCCGTCGGTATCGTGACCGCCGAAGGCGAAGGTTGCCAGCTCCACATCAAAGAACGGTTCCAGAAGAATCGAGGCTAAGGCGCTGTCCTTGCCGCCGCTGAAGAGAACTACGACCTTCATCGCCTGGTGATGTTGATCTCCCTCTTTTTGGGCTGAATCTGTTTGAGTATGGCTTTGAGCTGCTCGTCTGTAATAGCGCTCTGGAGCCGGCCGCTCTGGGCCAGGACCACCAGCTGAGACTCGATCTGGGACGCGAACTCCGGGCGGGCCATCCTGATGCTGCTGAGCCTCTCCCTCGCCTCGGGGGTGAGGATCGTCCTCAGGATCGCCTGCTTTCGGGCCTCCATTTCCTGCTGCATCTGCTCTTGCTGGGCCCTCTGGGCAGAGTACATCTGGGAGTCGGTCTGCTGCCTCTGGAGTTCTTCCATCTTTTTGCGCTTCAGCTCTGCAAGCTCATCATCCATATCCATGAATCAGTACCTCTCAAGCTCCGGGATCGACTTCTGTACCTCGATTTTGACCTGATGAGATATGTTGTCCAGGAAAGACTGACCTGTCGGGGTGAGCTGCCGTCCCGCCTTAATCTTCTTCACGTACCCCGCCTTCTCCAGCTGCTGGAGGGCGACTCGAACGACAGACCCGCTCCCCTTATCGAAGTTGGGAGTTATGGTCTTTCTTCTGTGCTTTCCTCCGTAGTAGGACCGGAGCCTCGATACACCCACCGGACCGTCGACGTAGAGGCGGCGGAGCACCGATGCACACCGCACGTACCACCAGTCGGGGTTGACGGGGGGCATCTCCTTGTTCACTCCGGTCTTCGCGTGGGCAGACCATTCCGGCGGCTCGATCTTCCCGCTGGTCTTCAGCTCCTGGGCCACAGCATCTATGAGGTGGTTTGGAGGCACGTCATAAACAGTCGTCAAATCATTCAATCCTCCGATACGAGATAATCAACGAACCAGAGTCCTTAAAATCCGTCAAGTATAAATGCTTTTTCCGGATCTGGCGGCCACCCCTCCAATCCATCCAGAACGAATCGAGATCGAGAGGCGATTAAGCCGTCCTGGCCCGGCATCAGCCGCCGGGGACGGCCCCCCAATGATGGCCTTGGGACGACGGCCGGAACATTTGAGGGCCTGCCTAAGGCAGAGAGCAGCCCCAGAGCAGAGATCACTCCTGGGTAGAGAGCAGCTCAAGGCAGAGGGGGCGGTCTAAGGAGCCGGCAGATCAGATATGGCGCCGAAAAAGACCGGTCATTGCAGGATCTAAAGGAGATCTCCGCCCTTGTCTGCGAGGCCCAGGACGTTCAAGAGGCCGATGAGATTCTCTTTTGAGAGGCTGCCGTTGGAGACCTTCTTGAGGATGTCCTTGGCGTTGAAGGCGACGCCGAGGCCAGCGTTCTGGATCATGAGGCAGTCGTTGGCGCCGTCGCCCACCGCCACCACGCTGTCGGGGCTGATCCCCTCGAGCTTTGCGAGATCGTTCACGATCCGCCCTTTGGCCGCGGCGTCGATGATCTCCCCCTCGACCTCGCCGGTGAGGACGCCGTCCTTTATCTCAAGGACGTTGGCGAAGGTGTAATCGAAGCCGAGCCTCTCTTTCAGGATGTCGGTGAAGTAGGTGAAGCCGCCGCTTATGAGGGCGGTCTTGTACCCCACCTGCTTGAGGTGGTGGATCAGCTCTTCGGAGCCGGGGGTGAGCTGGATGTTCTTTGCTATCTCCTCGAGAGCCTCGACGGGGGTCCCCTTCAGCAGCCGGACCCGTCTTCTCAAGGCCTCAACGAAGTCCAGCTCACCGTTCATGGCACGCCTCGTGATCTCCTCCACCTCCCGGTCGACCCCCACAAACGAGGCCATCTGGTTTATCGTCTCGAAGTCGACTATCGTCGAGTCCATGTCGAAGACGATCAGCCTCTTCTCCTTCGCGGACTTGTCCAGGTCCTGGACGACGACGTCGAGGCCGAGCTTCTCGCACTCCGCCTTCAGCTCCTCCCTGACCCTCTTCGTCTCGCCGGTACCGAAGTCCATGACGAACTCGATGGATATCAGCTCGCCCCTGGCGGTGACCAGAGCCTTCTCGATGTTTATACCCCTTCTCGCGGCGGTGTTTGCGACGTCGTAGATGATCCCCACCCGGTCCCTCGCCAGGATCGTCACGACCTGGAGGTTCTTTCCCCCCCTCCGCTTGCCTCTGTAGAGGGCCAGGGGAAGAACGCTCACCTCCACCCCCAGCTCCGTGGCGAGCTTCTGGAGACGCGCCTCCAGCTCTTTCGGGGTCGCCGTAGCCTTTCCGAAGTCTGCGACCATCGACATGACGAAGAGTCCCTGGAGGATCCTCTGGTCCAGATCGACTATGTTGACCATCATCTTCGCGGGGGCATCCAGGAGGTCTCTAATCATCCCGGGCCTGTCCTTCCCCAGGACCGAGATCACCCAGAGGTCGAAGCCAAAAGCCTCCTCTCCCCTCGATTCCATATCTTCATTCAAGCTGATCGTGGGGGAGTGAGCATCCACGCCTAAATACTTTTTCAGCGATCAGGGACATTGGTGAGAAAAGACCCAGTTATCTTTCGATCAGAACTTCCGTAGGCCGATTCCCAAACTTCGTCCCGCTCGGTAACGAAATTAAAATAACGACACCGACAGATGGGGACGGCTTAACATCCTGTCCATAAGGGTTAAAAGGAGCGGCTACAAAGGGATTAGATGGAAAATAGGGGTAGCAGGCCATCGTTCTTTGGGGAAGCATGATGTCGAAAATCATGGATCGAGGAAAGTCTTTCGAGCGTCTGGGTCTTCTCGGTGCCTTCCTGCTGGCACTATCTCTGAGGCTCCTTTCGGCCAAAAACGCCCTCGTCGGAGGAGACCTCCTCTTCTACGGCTACGATTCCTTCTATCACATGCGGAGGATCCTCTACACCGCAGAGAACTTTCCCTCTACCCTCTGGTTCGACTCTTATCTCAACCATCCCTCAGGACTGAACATCACCTGGCCCCCCCTCTTCGACCAGGTCGTGGCCGGAGCTTCCCTCCTCCTGGGTGGCGGCCCTCGAGCCGCGGAGATGGCGGGCGCCCTCGCCCCCGCGGTCCTGGGTTCGGGGGCGGTTCTGATAATCTACCTTCTGGGAAAGAAGATCTTCGGGGCGAGGGTGGCGATCCTCTCGGCCTTCATCCTGGCCGCCGATCCGAAGCATATCGCCCGGACCCATTTCGGATGTATCGACCACGACGCTCTGGAGTCGCTATTGATCTTCGGGGCGATCCTCCTTCTCGCCTACGCCCTCACCGACGAAGACCGACGGGTATGGTTGGGGGCCGGAGCGGGGGTTCTCTTGGCCGCCGCTGCCTACGCCTGGCTGGGGACGCCCATTTACATGGGCGCCATCTTGGTCTATGCTGCGATTCAGGTCGCCCTCGACCTGCGAGACGGGGTCTCCGCGACAGAGACGATCGCCCCATTGGCGGCGGCCTTTGGTGTCGCCCTCCTTCTGATTTTGCCCTACCACGACGAGGCCTGGCTCTTTCCGTCCTTCCTGGGGGCTCTTGGGGGCCTCTCGACCCTGGCCGTTCTCCTCCTTTTATCCCGCCTCTTCGCCGCAAAGAGGATCTCATGGCTGGCCTATCTTCCCGCCGTGGCGATCCTCGGCTATCTCGCCGCGGTTCTGAGCTACACCGGCTGGATGGGCTCGATCCTCTGGCAGGGGATCAATTACTTTTTCCTGGGCGGCCTGGCCGAAGAGAGCATCATCGAGGCCGCGCCCCTATATCAGGTCGAAGGCCTGGTCTCCCTTCCGGGGCTGGGATTTGCCATCTCGCTCCTCGGGTTCTTCATCCTGATACCCGAAGCCTGTCGCTCCCGAATCTCCCGGGATCGGGCACTATTCCTGGTCTTTGCGGCCTTCACCCTCCTCCTGACGATATTTCAGGTCCGATTTCTCTACCTCTTCTCCGTCGCCGGATCGCTGCTGACGGCCCTCCTCTTCTTCTGGTGCTCCCGGAGGCTCAGGTCCCTGGGGCCACCAGCACCTTCGACGGCAAGTCCCCTTCCGATCGCCCTGCTGGTGATCCTCCTCCTCCCAAACGCGGCTGGACTACTCCAGATCGCCGATGAACGGCCGGAGATTGAGGGGGACTGGGTCGGGACTCTCGACTGGTTGGATGATAACACCCCGGCGACGACGGCGTTTGAGCGGCCGGTCCAGCCGGGAGAGTACGCCGTTTTGAGCTGGTGGGATTACGGCAACTGGATCCTCTACAAGTCGAGAAGGCCGGTGGTGGCGAACAACTTTCAGGCAGGAGCTACGGAAGCTGCCCGGTTCTTCCTTTCGGAAGACGAAGAGGAGGCCCTGGCCATAGCCGAAGAAAGAGACGTTCGATACGTAATAACCGACGAGAAGATGGTCTACAGCAAGCTTCCGGCCATCGTCCGCTGGACGGGCGAAGATCCCGATAGCTACGTCGCCATCGTCGCCGGCTCGGACGCCGACGCCTTCCATCATTCCAACAAATTTCTGGCGACCGTCCTCGCAAGGCTTCACCTCCGCGACTGCACGGACCTGGGTGGCTTCCGGCTGGTCCGCGAATCGGAGACGGTCGTGGGGCTCAAGGTTCAGACGAGCGAGGTGAAAGTCTTCGAGCGGGTGGCGGGCGCGAAGATCGCCGGCACCACCCCTTACGACAAGCCGATAGGGGTGGCCCTGGAGATTATGTCAAACCAGGGGAGGAGGTTTGAGTACTTCAACTCGGCGATGCCGGTGGACGGCCGCTATGAGGTGACCGTCCCCTACTCCACCGACAAGACCCTCGAAACCCACGCTCTCGGCCCCTATCTGGTGGGGCCGGTGGAGGATTTCGTCGGCGGGGATTTCAAGGAAGTCGAAGTGAGCGAGGATGACGTAACCCAGGGGAGGGTTATCGAGGTCGATTTCTGACCTCTCGGAAGAATAGCAGCATCAAGACTAACCTGCCCAGACATCGATCTCACAGCAGCAGCTGGCAGCATGTCTTGATGCAGATTCCGGGGACGACGTTCCTCCCCTCCCGGTCCAGAGCTTCTATAACCACCTCGTTCTCGGTTCCGGGCTGGAGCCAGAAGGTCTCAAAGCCGACCTCGCGGGCCTCCTCGGCAAGGCTCGCGACCGCCTCAGGCCTTCTGAATACGTCCAGGATGTCGATCTTCTCGGGAACGTCCTTGAGGGAGCCGAGGACCCTCTCCCCCAGGATCTCCTCCCCTTCGTACTGGGGGTTGATGAGGTAAACCTTGAAGCCGTACCTCTTAACAGTCTCCGAGACGAAGTGGCTGGGCCTATTTTCGTCGGGTGAGATCCCCACGACGGCGACGGTTCTGCTCTTCTTCAGTATCTCTCTCAGCTTCTCGGAATCATCTATGACGGGCGTGAAAGATCGCCTCCATGGATCTTGAATGGATGCCGGATGGATATCAATCAACGATCGAGTATAAATCAATAGATTCAGCTTCGGGTCGGATCAATTTTAAGCGAAGATCCGGATAATGTCCAGAAAGACGAGAATGGATCTTCATCCCCGAAGACGATGCAAAACCCAGCAACTCAGATATCTTCATATAGATTCCGATCGGAATTAAGTCTATGAAAAAATTGCTAGCAATGGCTATCTTGGGAACTCTCCTCCTGTCCGGCAGCGGCTCTGCTGGGTGGGAGAGGATCTGGGAGCAGAGGGCAGATGATGTGGTTGTAAAGCACGGGATCACCATCGAAAACAGCGGCCAGCCTTACCCGACCGGTGACATCCCGACGGACCAGGTCAGAGTCTTTGCCGTCCAGAACCAAACCGGAGATATTTACAGGTACAGCGGGACACCCGACCGGTGGACGAAGGTGGGAAACCCCGGAAAGAAGTTTGTAGCGACGGGCGGGGTCGGCAGCAGGCTCTACGGCCTCGATCCGGCGGGGATGGGAGTCTACGAGTTCACCGGCACCCCCATGAACTGGACCCAGGTGGGCGGGCCCGCCGCTGATATCTACGCCGGAGGCAACAAGCTCTACGCCACAAACCCCGATGACGACTGGGAGATCTACGAGTACGCCGGAACTCCCTGGGAATGGGTGCAGATAGGAGAGCGGTCACCGTCCCGCCCGAATATTAACCAGGTTGTGGACTACATGGCATCCGGCGGCGGATACCTGGTGGGGATGGGCTTCCCCTACGAGATAATCCCGTCGAAACTTTACCTCCTCGCCGAGAGGGTCAACTCTGAAGGCGTCACCATCGGTGTCGTATTGAAGTATTCAGGGACGCCCCTGGACTGGGAGATATCGCAGGGTGGAGGTCTGGATTTCGACGCCGTCTTCGGCGACGGTTTCAACGCCGGGGCGGTCTATGCAAGGGATTATCACAGCCAGGAGGTCTACCGGTGGTCTGAGGATGCCGAAAGCTGGGAGGTAGCGACCGATCCCGCAAAGATCGTCGTCGCCGACCAGCGCATCGACGGCTCTTCGGTCCACAACCTCCTTTACCGGCTTGAAGAGAATGGAGACCTCTGGATGCTGGATGACACCGTCGGATCTTGGACCGAGATCGATACTTCGGGATGGAGAAATCCCCTGAAGGGAATCTACGCCGCTGGCGGAGAACTCTACGCGCTGTCAGAGGCTGGATACGTCTTCAAGTACGTATCCTGACGCCTGGATACCCCGACGCCTGGAGCCCCCCTCCAGGCAACAGTTTTTTTTTCTTATCTGCCAGATCACTCGACGCCCCGAGCAGTTATCCGCAGCTCTGCGACGGCCCCCTCGGGCATGGACCTGTGCTTGACGAGCCGTGCCAGCCTCTTTCCCTCGCCCCTCTTCTCGATGAATATCGCGGTCTTTGTGGCGTGGTCCATCGCCATCCCGCCCAGGGGCCTGAGGTTTCCGGTCTCGATCTCCATGTAGACCTGGTTTGTCACCACCACCGGGATCCGGTGCCTCCTCGCCATCTCCTGAAGCTCGCCGAGCTGGACCGCAAGAGCCCTCCGAACGGGCCTGTTGTCGTCCCCCTCGAAGGCCGCCCGATAAAGGGAGGTCGCCGAGTCGAGGATCAACAGGCCAAACTCCTTCCCCATGATCCTGGTGGCATCTTTTATCGACGCGTGCTGCTGCTCCAGGTTCAGAGGCTCGAAGACGACGATCTTTGCCCCCACCGCCTTCGCATCATCCCCGGCGATCTGCTTGAACCTCTCGACGGAGAAGCCCTCGGTGTCGATGAAGATCACCTTGAGGCCGCGGGCTACGGCACCGACCGCCAGCTGTAGGATGATGTTCGTCTTGCCGGTCCCGGCCTCGCCGTAGATCTGGGTTATGATCCCCGGCTCAAACCCCCCGCCCAGGAGCCGGTCCAGCCCCTCGCACCCCGAAGAGAGCCTATCCTGCATGATCACCGATCTTCCATCCTTCCAGCATCTTCTGCATCTTCTTTTTCTCTTTTTTTCGCGTCCGGCTCAAACGTGCTCGTAGATCAGCTCATCCAGCCGGTCCATCGCCTCGATCTCCCGGGGGCCGCCGCACCGGCCGACGATCCTCCTGATCTTGAAGATCTCCTCCAGGTAGAGGTCGCTTTTGAGGGCGACGTAGCGGGTCGCGGCGACGGCAGCCTCGACGACCAGGTTGATCCCCCGGTTGACGGCCCGAAACTCCCTCCTGATCACCTCGCCCTTGACGAACTCAACCTCGGGGAGGGCGATGTCCAGGTTCTTGGGCTCGCACCTGAAGAGGGCCCAGGCCTCGGCGTCTTTGAGGGTCAGCTCCCCGTCCCTTTCGACGAACCGATCTTCGGGGATGTCGTTCAAGGCGGTCTCTACGAAGAGCATCGGATCGTGGGATACGTTGGCGACGAACTCGTGGCCTGCCATTATGTTGTCGTAGGTGTGAGACCCGATAAAGAGCCTCACCGAGAGGGCGTCGCCGTTCTTGATCAGACCGAGGGGCGCCGCGTTGGGGGCGCCAGCCTCGTTCTTTGTCGTGGCTATGATCTCGTTGATTCCGTCGAATATTCCGAGCGTTTCGATCTCTTTGCGATCGTAAATCATCGTTCTTCACCCCTGGGGATGGTGCCTTTCAGGATGGTGCCTTCGATCAGGGCTATGAAGAGGGCCGCCCCGATTATGTCCGCCGTAGACCCCGGGTTTATGTCCTCCTCTACAAACTCCCGGTCCAGCTCCTCGGCCCGACGGAGGGTCTCGGTGACATTTTGGCCCAGGATCGATCTCGCCCTCGATGACGCCTCATTCGCCCGATCGATCCCGAACTTCGAGGCGACGAGGCTGTCGGGGACCTCCGCCAGGGCCTCGAGGTAGGTCATCACCACCCCGTCGTTTATGCCGAGATCTGAGACCCTCGTTGCGAGACGCCCGGCGAGGGCAAAGCTCCTCTCAAACCCCGTCGACCACTCTCTTGCCACCAGGTCGTGGCCCTGGGATAGGAGCATCAGGTCGAGGAGCGTCTTTCCCTCCGATCGGACCCGTTCGGCGGCGTCGGGGTCCTTCAGGCTCAGATCCTCCACCTCCGCCACCCTCGCTCCGGCGAGGTTGAAGGCGGCGTAGAACTCGAGGGCGTCCTCGGTCGTCGTCTCTTCCAGGACCCGGGCCAGCTCGGCCTTGAGGTCGCCGCCCCTTCCCGCGGCCACCGCCAGGGGGACGAGCAGGGCGATCGTTCCGAAGTGGGTGTTCTGAACCAGGCCCCAGTCCCTCCAGGAGGATACCGCCCTTCTTATCAGGCTGCCCGTCGGCTCCGAGCCTGCGGCCGCGTCCCGAAAGGTCGGATAGGATGCAGCGGCGCTGATCAGGAAGTGGTGAAACTTGATCTCCTCGAAGTCGTGGCCCCGATCGACGTTTCCGGGCTTTGGGGTTGAGGATAGCTCGATCAGCGTCGCCAAAAGTGCCGCCTGAGCTGCCCGGTCCGGTGTCGTCTTCGCCTTCGCCCCCCACATCATCTCCGCCTCACCGACCGCATTCATCTACCACATTCACCGACCGCACAACCCGACCGCACAACAGGACCCCGCGTTCACGCCTTCAAAAGATCCTCTGCGAGCTTCTTCTTCAGCCTCATGTACTCGTCTGGGGAGATCCCGTGGCTCTCCAGGACCGCGTCCCTCATAAAACAGGGCTTGGTGATCTTGCAGCACCAGGCGAGGCTTCCAAAGCAGGTTCCATCGCCGGGCTCAAGCGGCGTCCCCCGAGTGAGGTCAAGCTTCTTCTCGATGAACTCTCGGGGGGGTACGCCGATCTTCTTGAGGGCTCCCAGGAGGGGGCAGTTTTTGACAGGTGGGCAGCAGAATGCGATGCCTCGAAGGTCGCCCCCGGAGCAGATGTGTTTTGGGGCGTTGTACCAGCCCACCAGATCCTGGTACTGCCGAAAGACGTCGGAGAGCCAGGCCACGAATTCGGGGTCTGCCTTATCGGAGAGGGATATCATCTCGGCCCCCATGGAGAGGACGTCTTTGGCGTCTTCAAAGCCGCCTATGTTGCATCTGACCAGAAGCTTTGGCGATCCCCCATCGGAGACCCTCTTGATCACCTTCAGAGCCGCTGGGCCGAGCCCCCGGAGGTCGATGTGGAGGGCGTCTGCCCCCGACTCCTTCAGATCCCGGGCAAGGGATCTCAGCTCATCGACATCCTTCGACGAAAACCTCACCGATAGGGCGGCTCCCGAGCCCTTGACGGCTCTGACGACCTCAGCAAGATCGTCTTTTTTAGAGAGTTCTACCTCCATCAGCAGCTCCTCTTCGGCCGCCATCTTCCCCGCCTCTGCCAGGTCTTCGATCGAGCCTCCGGCCGTCGAGAAGCCCAGGGCTGACCGGGTCTGCAGCCGATCCAGAGCGTTCTTTATATCGGAGACGGTGACCTCGTCCAGGTTGAAGCTGCCCAGCATGATCAGCCCCGCCGAGCCGTTGAGGCCGGCGAGATCCGATGAACCGACCGAGGAGCTGTCCGGTGAGCCGTCAGGTGAACCGTCCGATGAAACGATCGCCAGGGGATTATTCAGGTTAAGGTATCCGATTTTCAACATCAATATCGGGCCCCATGGTGAAACTCCTGGCGGGCATATCAGCTTTTCGGCCTCGATGGGATCGATCCGATCCATCCGGATCGGCCCGTCGCCGTCGCCGGGCGTCAAAATTGTGACATAAAGAAAAAAATGAGGGTTTTTAATCGATCAAGCCTTCTTGGTCAGAACCATCGGCTTTCCGCAGCAGACCAGCTGGCCTGCGCCAGCCTCCTGGACTTCCACCACGTTGCCGCAGACCTCACACCGATAAACCTCGCCAACTTTGGTCAAATCATCTCACCTCTAGCCCTTCAGTTTGGACTTTTTACTTTAAGGCTCTTTTGCCGAAGGGACCTAGCCGTAGGGACCCGGTGGGTCCGGCCGGTTCTGCCAGGATGATCACGGGGATCTCATCTGGGTTGGACATGGAGCCTGAGGGTCACTCGAACCCCTCGACGAAGCTTTTGACGCAGAGGCCGATGTCGGAGTGGTAGCCCCCCTCCAGGATGGCGAACCTCCGACCTTCGCACTTCTCCTCCGCTCCCTCTCTGACGATCCGGCCGATCTCCCGATAGTCCGAGAGGGTGAGGAGGCCCCCCCAGTCCTCGATGTAGGTGTCAAACCCGGCCGAGACCGCCACCAGGTCGAAGTCGGTGATCGCGACCGCCCTCTCGACCTGGTCCAGGTACCCGGTCCTGTCCAGCTTCAGGTAGTCGAACCCCGCGTCGATGGCGCCGATGTTGACTATCTTCACCATATCGTCCCACCGGAATATGCTGACGGTCCCGTCGCCGAAGTGGAGGTCGATGTCGATGATCAGGACCTTTCCCTTCCGGCCCGCCGCCACGCCCTCGATCTGGCCCTCCATCTCGCCCTCTATCCGACCATCCATCCGTCCCTCCGGCCCGCCCCCGATCCGGCCTTCTATCTTCCTGACGGCGACGGCCATGTTGTTGAAGTAGCACATCCCCCAGGCGTGGGTGGCGGAGGCGTGGTGGCCCGGCGGCCGGATCAGGGCGAAGGCGGGCTCTCCCGCCAGGGCCAGCTCGGCGGCGAGGCATGCGCCCCCGGCCGCGAGAAGGGCGGGCTGTAGCATCCCCTTTTGCCTCACCCGCTCGATGTGCTCGGGGCTGTGGACCCTCGATACGTCATCGGAGCTTGCAGGGAGGGGCTCCGCGAACTCGCGGCCCACGAGCGCCTGGGCCGGCAGCCTCGCCCGGTCGGGGCTCTCGACGGGGTTTGTGGAATATCGCTCTTCGAAACGCTTGGAGTATACGATCTTCATGATCTGACCTTGCTTTCATCCGATCCGGGGTTTTTTCAACCTGGCGGCAGCGCCCGCGGAGAAAGTAACGGGTTAGCTCGTGGCCTGGTTGTGGCAGGGTTGGGGCTGGCCTGGCGCTGAAGAGGACAACAGATTTTAAAGGGTGGAGACGAATATATTCAGCGTTTAAGAGGGATCGGATGAGGCTCGGATGGATCTTGGCGTCGATCGTTCTGCTCGCCCTGCTGGCAGCGCCAGCTCATGCGGCGGAGGATGAGGTTGATGACGTTATTTTGGTCGTTAACGAGTCGGATCCTGTAGAGTTGTACAACAAGGGCGTTGATCTCTTTAACAGCGGTAAGTACGAAGAGGCTCTGGATTGCTACAACAAAGCACTCGAAATCGAACCTGAGTATGTGGACGCCTGGAACAGCAAGGGCAATGTTCTCGTAGGCATGAAGAGAAGCGAGGAGGCGTTGGATTGTTTCGATAGGGCGCTCGAACTCAATCCGACAAATGCGAATGCAAGGTTCGCATGGAGTGGTAAGGGAGGAGCTTTCGTAGACCTAAAGAGGTACGATGAGGCTTTGGATAGTTTCAAGATCGCGCTCGAACTCGACCCAGAGTATGTGTATGCTTGGTGTCGGAAGGGAGACTCTCTCGTAAGCTTGGCGAGGTATGATGAAGCTCTGGTTTGTTACGATAAAGCGCTAGAACTCGACCCTGAGTTTGTGTACTCCTGGAACGGTAAGGGCAATGCACTCTATGGCTTGGCCGAGTACGGAAAGGCTCTAGATTGTTTCGATAGGGCGCTCGAACTCAACCCTGTGCTTGTGGACTCTTGGAACGGCATGGGCAACGCTCTCATAGGCCTGGAGAGGTTTGACGAAGCTTTTGATTATTATAATAAAGCGCTTGAACTCGACTTTGAGTATGTGCATGCTTGGAACAACAAAGGCAATGCTCTTATTTCCCTCGGCAGGTTCGACGAAGCTCTGGCTTGTTACAATAATGCGCTCGAAATCGACTCCGAGTATGTGTATGCCTGGAACGGTAAGGGCAATGCACTCTATGGCTTGGCCGAGTACGGAAAGGCTCTAGATTGTTACGATAAGGCGCTCGAACTCAACTCTGTGCTTGTGTACGCATGGAACGGTAAGGGCAATACTCTCTTAGAACTGGACATGGACGACAAGGCTTTGGATTGTTATAATAGAGCGCTTGAACTTGACCCTGAGTACGTATACGCTTGGAACGGTAAGGGGTTTACTCTTTACAAATTGAATCAAACTGAGGAGGCAATCGAATACTATAGCATGGCCCTGCAGCTTGATTCGAGAATTCCACAATTCTGGTACAACAAAGGTGACGCTCTCGAAAGTTTAAACAGATCTGCTGAGGCAGCGATGGCTTATTCTCTTGGAAGGGAATGGGAACTGAACCCTTCGATGAAAATTGGCATATTCGCTGCGTTCATTATTGCGTATTTTGCGCTCGTCGCGGGATGGTATGCAGTCACAAGAAGAATCGGAAAATTGAAGGTATCGATAGTCATCCTTTCGATCAACCTGCTAGGTTTTTTGACGATGGTAGGTCTCCTGGCAGGCCTGTTCGACGTACCCCTCATCGGACAGTTTCTGGCCGGTGGGATTTTGATGGTCTTGATGTCGGCTGCTCTGTGGTCCTTCTCCGGATCTCCTATAAATCCCTGGATGATGCAGCTGGCTTTGGCGATTGAGAACTTCGAGATAAGGTGTCCCCGCCTATCCCAATCGATCAAGGTGGTCGGTCTTATGGCGGTTCTAATCTACGCCACGATCGCCACCGTCTTTTACTTCCGGTTTTTCATCGGCTCTGAGATATCCATGGTTCACTTCCTCGAATTATCCTTCGTATCGATATTTTTGTTGGGGCTAGTTGTTACCCTTCCGCCGATCATGATGGCGATGCTGTCAAAGAATATGGATCGAATGACACGCGACGTTCTTCTCATCTTTCAGTTCGGACACCTCGGAATAAGCGTCCTTTATCTTGGTCTGATCCTCTGGATATTTGAGATCGGAAGCTTCGATCACTCAATTAAGCTTGGGACCATCAAGTTCCCTATGTCGCCCCATTTCCTTGGATTTATGATGGTTCTCTTCGTGATCTCGATTCTCGGTCCTTACGTCTCAGGTTGGAAGCGGGCGAGCAAGTGGGGTCTAACTCTTCTCGGAAACGAGCGGACGTGGCTAGAGAAGCTGCTTGACGTCCTGGATTTTCCTACGTCCAGCCTTTACGTTTCGAAGTTACAGAGGATCCAGGAAGAGATCAAAGACGACAAAACGATCTCCGGTCTGAACGAAGAGTTCGCTCGGATCGGATTAGTCTACGGAGCCAGAGTTCTCCGACTGGACCCGCGGTTCTGTTATAGGGACTTTTTGGTGGGGCTTAAAGATCGAATAGCTGAGAATATCGATCAGTTTGAGGCGCTTGGTGACGACGAGGAGAGGATAACAGAACTTGCGAGCATTTACTCGAATGCGTACCGCATTCGTAGAGACGAGATCGTCGGCATGATCGAGCGAGAGGGGCAATTCAAGCCAAAGTTCTGGATCGCCCTCGCCCTCATCTTCACTCCGCTCCTCGGCCAGATCCTCGCCTGTCTAATCAACTCAATTATGAATGTAATGGTCGGGTCGGAACTCGGCGGGCTCATCACTTCGACCCCCGCATTGCCTCTCCCTTAGTTGATATGCTCCCACAGATCGCTCCGCAAATGAAACAAAAGGTGATCAAGATGTCCGAAGATGATAAGCTCGAAGCCTACCGCCAAAAGAGAGACTTCGCCAAGACCAGCGAACCCTCGGGCTCCGGCGAGAGAAAGACGCAAGATAAGCCCCGCTATTCCATCCAGAAGCACAGATCGAAGAGGCTCCACTACGACCTGCGGCTGGAGGTCGAGGGCGTCCTCAAGTCCTGGGCGATCCCCAAGGGCCCCTCAGTTGACACCAAGGAGAAGCGGCTCGCCGTCCCCACCGAGGACCACCCCCTCGACTACATCGACTTTGAGGGGACGATCCCAGAGGGGGAGTACGGCGCCGGCGGCGTCATCGTCTGGGACATCGGGACCTACGAGAACACCACCAGCGCCGACGGCGTGGGGGTGCCGATGAATGAAGCCCTGGAGAAGGGGCACGCCACCCTCTTTCTATCGGGCAAGAAGCTTTTGGGCGGCTTCGCCCTCACCCGGACCGGCCGGGGGAAGAACGAGCGGTGGATCCTGGTGAAGATGAGAGACGACTTCGCTCGGACAGACCTCGACATCCTGGAGGCGGAGCCCGATTCTGCCCTGACGGGAAGGTCGGTCGATGAGGTCTGATCCGCCCGTTCGGCTCCGTCGTGTCCGGCTCTGTGCTCAGAGAGGGTTGAAGTAAGGTGGCGGTAGGGACGCAAGGAGAAGGGAAAACGATGGCAGAAGAATATCAAGATACTTCGAACGAGGGCTGGCACCGGCTTTATCCTGAGGAGCCAATCCCCTCCCGCCAGGAAGTGGGAGAAACTCTGCGCCGGTTTCTGGAGGGTGCGGGCTACAACGTCAGCCGGTCGTCGCCCATAGGGTTTGTGATGCCGGATCTTGTCGCCTCTCGGGAAATTGAGGGTGTTCATCACGAGATGGTCTTTGTGATCGGCGCGGGGATCAACGACGCCGTCCGGGGTTTTCGAGACCTTGCTGCTGCCAGGCTCTTTCGCGGTGGGGATCTCGACTACGTCCTCGTTTTGCCGCCGGTTTCAGAGCATTTTCTCATTGAGTTTCTGATCGAGAAGGAGGACTGGTTTTTTCCGATCAAGGACCAGCTATTCCAGCTCTGGCTCGTCAACCCAGAGAGGAAGACCGTAAACTGCCTGATCGGCTGGCCTCGTGATGGAACTTTCAGGGACCACTTCTCAAATCCCATCCTGGCGGAGTTTGCGGCCTACATCGCCAACAAGGCTGGGGAGAAGATGATGAAAGAGGAGTTCGGGGACGAATCCTAGGAACTGATAGAAACACAGAAAAAATAATTTAAGTGGTGGACGAAGTGGCTAAGCCGGCCCTTTCGTCTACCTTCTACCTACACTTCCCCTGCCTTCTTGTAAAAGACCCTCTTCGCCTTCCCTTCCTGTCGGGGCAGGCCGCCGATGGGGTAGACGTCCCCTTTCGGGCTGAAGCCGAGGGCCTCCTTCAGGGCCTTCTCGACGACGTAGCCGGTCACCCCCGCCTCGGCCTCGACGTTGATCCGGACGTCCTTCATCCCGTCGGTCTCCTCGATGATGATCTGGTAGTTCGCGCCTACGCCGGGGATCTGCATCAACGCCTGCTCGACCTGCTTGGGGAAGAAGTTCACCCCCTTTATGATCAGCATGTCGTCGATCCTCCCGGTGATGGGGGCGATCTTGACGTGGGTTCTGCCGCAGTCGCACGCCTCTCGGCTGATGACTTTCGTCAGGTCCGCCGTCCTGAACCGGATGACGGGAAGCGCCTCTCGCGTCAGGGCGGTTACGACCAGCTCCCCGGTCTCGCCGTCGTCGACGGGCTCGCCGGTCTCGGGGTCGATCACCTCGACGATGTAGTGGTCCTCCCAGACGTGCAGGCCGTCGTGGGCAGTGCAGTCCATCCCCAGGGTGCCGACTCCGCCCGACTCGGTCATCCCGTAGATATCGAAGGCCTCGATCCCGAGCCCTTCGGAGATCTTCTTTTTCATGGAGTCGCTGAAGACCTCGGCGCCGAAGATCCCGATTTCGAGGTCCGGGAGGGACTCGTTCATCTCCTCCATCACCTCCATCAGCCGGATCCCGTAGCTGACGACGCCGGTGAGAACCCGGGTTTTGAAGTCCCTCGCGAGCCTGATCTGGCGGGCGGTGTTCCCCGGCCCCGCCGGGATGATGAAGAGGCCTGCGGCCCGTGCTCCGTGGTACATCCCAAAGCCGCCGTTGAAGAGGCCGAATAAGGGCGTGATCTGGGCGGCGTCTCCGGGAACCGCTCCCCCCATCCGGTAGCATCGGGCCATGCACTCCGCCCACTGGTCGAGGTCAGCTTGCGTATAGGGCATGACCACGGGCGTTCCCGTCGAGCCGCTGGACATGTGCATCTCGACGACCCTCTTCCTATCGACGCAGGATAGGCCGAGCGGGTAGCTCTCCCGAAGTAGGTCTTTGTTTGTCAGGGGGAGCTTCGTCACGTCCTCGACGGACTTTATATCCTCAGGGGAGACGCCGTGCTCGTCGAAGAGCCTCCTGTAGATCGCGTTCGACGAGTAGACGTATTTCGCGATCTTTCTCAGCCGACGGCCCTGAAGCTCTCTGATATCCCCAAGCTCTGCCGTCTCCATCTTCTCGTTCTGAAAATTGCCCTTTACTCTCATCTGATATTCCTTCCGATCTCAAAAGCTCTCAAGTTCAGATCCCTCTGCTTCTCCTTGACCGATGATGCGATCGCCGCCTCCCACGCCTCAGTTGGGAGGGCGAGGCCTCGCGACAACGCCCCCAGAAGGACGATATTTGCAGCCCTTATGTTCCCAAGCTCCACCGCCTTCTCTCCGGCGTCGAAGTAGACGAGCCGCGGGAACGCCTTCCTCAGCCGATCGGCGACGTCTTTCGGGTAGGTCGCCGCACCAGAGGATACCGTCACCGGGACGACGGAGGTGGCGCTGACGACGGCAAGGCCCGAAGGGGCGGCATAGTGGGCGTACCGGAGGGCCTCTATCTCCTCAAGGGAGCCTAGGGCGTCGGCAGTCCCCTCGGGGACCGTCGGGCTGAAGACTTCGGCACCGTAGCGGACGTGGGCGATCACCGAGCCGCCCCGCTGGGCCATCCCGTGGACCTCGTTCGTCTTAACCTCGAACCCGGCAAGCATCGCCGCCTTTGCAGTGACGGTGCTGGCGAGGAGAATCCCCTGTCCTCCTACCCCCACGAAGACGACGCTCGTCGTCTTGCCGGTCGACATCATCCTCCCTCCTTCGGTGAGATGGCGTCGTGAGGGCAGACCTCCTCACAGAGACCGCACCCGCCGCAGAGGTGCACATTGATCCTCGGCACCTCGCCGTCGAACTCTATGGCCGGACACCCCAGTGCGAGACATTTCTTACAACCTTTGCAGATGTCGCCGTCGATCGCCCTGATGGGTCCGACGAGCCTCCTCTCCCGGAGGGGGCAAGGCGCGATGGATACGATGAGGGACGGCTCATTGGCTGCCAGCTCCTCGGCTATCGCCGCCTCCGTCTCTTCGAGGTCGTAGGGGTTGACGGTCGTCACCCGATCTATCCCGCAGGCCCTGCCGATCTCCTGGATGGAGATCGCCTTCGTCGCCTCGCCTCCTATGGTCCTTCCCGTCCCCGGATGGTCCTGGTGGCCGGTCATGGCCGTCGTCCTGTTGTCCAGGACTATGATCGTCGATCTTCCCCGGTTGTAGACGATGTCGATCAGCCCCGTGATCCCCGAATGGAAGAATGTCGAGTCGCCGACGACCCCCACCACCTTCCTTCGATCGCCGGCCTTGTCGAAGCCGTGGGCCATCGATACCCCGCCACCCATGCAGAGGATGATGTCCATCCGGTCCAGGGGCTTGAAGGCGGCAAGGCTGTAGCAGCCGATGTCCCCGGCAACGACGACGTCGTGACGTCCCAGGGCGTAAAAGACGCCCCGGTGGGGGCAGCCTGGGCAGAGGACCGGCGGCCTTGCAGGAAGCCCTTCGGCGAAGCTCATATCCAGAGCTTCAGGCTCGCGCCCCTCCATCATCGCCCTCGATCCTCGGAGGCGGGTGACGGATAGCTCTCCGATCCCGGAGACGAACTTTCGGCCCTGGCAGTCGATCGAGAGGGACCTGACGTGCTCCTCGATGAAGTCGTCCAGCTCCTCGACGACTAGAACCTCATCGACCCCGTCGGCGAACTCCCTGATGAGCCGGTCGGGGAAGGGGTAGGAGAATCCGAGCTTCAAGACCGAGGCCTCGGGCCAGACCTCCCGGACGTACTGGTAGGCGATGGAGGCGGTGACTATCCCCAGGGACCGGTCGCGCCGCTCGATCCTGTTGGCTGCCGATCTTTCCGCCTCCTCCGCCAGGGAAACGAGCCGATCAGTCACCTTCTTCCTCATCACTCTGCCCCAGACCGGTATGGGGACGAACCGGGGCGGGTTCTTCTCGATCCCGATCACCCTATCGGCAGCCCGTCTCTCACCCAGCTCCACCAGGCTCTTTGAGTGGCTGACCCTCGTCGTCGATCGGAGGATCGCCGGCGTCTTGTACCGCTCCGAGACCTCCATGGCGAGCCCGAAGAACTCCTTCGCCTCCTGGCTGTCGGCGGGCTCGAATATGGGGATCTTGGCAAACCGGGCGTACTGGCGGGTGTCCTGCTCGTTCTGGGACGAGTGCATCCCGGGATCGTCGGCGACGCAGGCTACAAAACCGCCCTCTACGCCGAGGTAGCTTAAGGTCATCAGGGGGTCGGCGGCGACGTTGAGGCCGACGTGCTTCATCGTCACCATCGACCGGGCTCCGGCAGAGGAGGCGGCCGCCGCCACCTCGAAGGCCACCTTCTCGTTCGGCGACCATTCGGAATATATCTGGGATTTGTACCGTGCGACGTTCTCGAGAATTTCCGTAGACGGCGTCCCGGGGTAGCCCGTCGCCACCGTCACACCGCTCTCGTACGCCCCGCGGGCGATCGCCTCGTTGCCTGACAATAGCTCTCTCAATGCCATCCTCCCCCGTCAAAAGAACATCGATCATCCGGCCCGTCGACGATATCTCCAATAATTGACGTCATCGACAGGTCATTGAATGCGACTTTTTCTCTCTGTTGTACATCCTCGTACATCTTTGAGCACGCATCGGCGATCGGGCTTTTCGGTTATAACCTTTCTGGTTATCGAATTCTCGTCCACCCTTCACAATAAACTATAATACTTCCTCTCTCCATTCCCTCGCGATGATCGTTCAGATCCTCGACGCCAACTACGTCTACGACGGCGAGGGGTTCCCCGTCGTCCAGCTCTTCGGGACCACCCCTGACGGGAGGCCGAAGACCGTTGCCGCGTCGGGATTTCGACCCTACTTCTACGCCCGGGCGGACGAGTCGAGGCTGGCAGAGGCGACCGAGGGCATCAGGGCGATGGGGCTTGATGCCGAGGTGGTGGAGAGGTTTCGGCCCGTCGGCTACCAGAACCGTCCCCTGAAGATGCTGAAGGTCATCGCCAAAGACCCCAAGTCCGTCAGGGAGTTCAGGGAGTCGGTCCTCAGAGTTCCCGGCGTCCGGGAGGTCTATGAGACCGACGTCCTCTTCAAGAACCGGTTTCTCATCGACATGGACCTCGGCGGGATGAGGTGGGCGGCGGCCGAGGACGCCGACGCCGGCGGCCCCGTCCCTTACCAGTCCCTTAGGCCCGCCGGCGGAGAGGGGGAGAAGGCGAGGGCGAACGCACCCCTCCGACACCTGGCCTTCGACATCGAGTGTCTGCCCCTCCACGGCGCGATGCCAAACCCCGAGACTTCGCCGGTTATCATGGTCAGCCTCGCCTTCAGCCCGCCTTACAACGGCAGAGAAGACCTGGTCCTGGTGGGCCGAGAGGTCGACTGCCCGAGGGAGGACGTTC
Organism: Methanothrix sp.; assembly: GCA_040770465.1. Classification (GTDB taxonomy): domain Archaea; phylum Halobacteriota; class Methanosarcinia; order Methanotrichales; family Methanotrichaceae; genus Methanocrinis. The sequence continues at coordinate 69,252 of JAXGJB010000005.1, forward strand.
TCTGCTCCCGAGGCGAGAGGGAGATGCTGGCCAAGTTCGTCGAGATCCTCAAGGACTACGATCCCGACGTCGTCGCAGGCTACAACTCAAACGAGTTCGACTTTCCATATCTCGACGAGAGGATGAAGAGGCTGAACCTCGGCGCCAGGGTGGGGCGGGATGGCAGCCCCTGGCGGGTGAGAAAGATCGTCAACCAGACGAGGGTGGAGATCACTGGACGGATCGTCGTCGACCTCCTCCCCCTGGTCAGATCGTCGTTCAGCCTCAAGCGTTACACCCTCAGGAACGCGAGCCTCGAGCTTCTTGGAGTCGAGAAGCACGACGTCGAGCCAAAGGAGATGGAGGCTCTCTGGACCGCCAGCGGCGAGGATTTCGCAAGGCTTGTCAGCTACTCCCGGCGCGACTCGTTTCTCGCCCTCCACCTCCTCTTAGACCTGAAGCTTCTGGACAAGTACATCGCCCTCGCCCAGACCAGCGGCTCTCTCCTCCAGGACGTCGTCGACGGCGGCCAGACCGGGATGGTCGAAAACTTCCTCTTTCGCAAGTTCCAGGACAGAAGGAGGGTCATACCACCGAAGCCCGATGCCGACCTCTCTTCGACGAGGGCTGCCCAGAGCTTCGAGCTGAAGGGGGGCGCGGTCCTGGATCCGAAGAAGGGGCTAGTCGAGGACGTGGTGATCCTCGACTACCGGTCCCTCTACCCATCGATAATGATGGCCCACAACCTCTGCTACTCGACGGTCGTCACCGACGACCGCCCGCCCTCCGAGGCTACGGTGAGGTCGCCCTCGGGTGGAGAGTTCGTCGAGAGTTCCGTCTCGCCCGGGATCGTCCCCGGCGTCCTCTCCGACCTTCTCGCCAAGAGGACCGATATCAAGCGCCGGATGAAGACCGCCGACGACGAGGAGCGGACCCTCCTTGACGCCCAGCAGTACGCCCTAAAGATCCTTCTCAACTCCTTCTACGGCTATTCGGGCTACGCCCGGGCGAGGCTTTACAGCCTCCCTCTCGCCAACGCCGTCACCAGCTTCGGCAGGTCCAACATCCTGAACACGAAGGAGATGGTGGAGGAGATCGGATCGATCTACGTCAAGGACGAAAAAGCCCTCCTCCCGGCCGAGATGGCGGAGGTTGCAGGCGACACCTTCCCCGCCGCTGGAGCTGAAAAAGTCAAGAGGTTCGATCTCTCCGTCGTCTACGGCGACACCGACAGCGTCTTCATAAGGCTGAAGCCCCACGGCGAGCGGGGGGCGAAACCCACCCTCCAGGAGGCGGAGCTTGTCGGAGGTAAGATCGCAGAGACGGTCACCTCTCGCCTCCCGCCTCCGATGGAGCTGGTCTTCGAGGCCTTCGCCCGCCGGGGGCTATTCCTCGTCAAGAAGAGGTACGCCCTCTGGGTCTTCGAGAAGGTGGGGATGGAGTGGCGGGACAAAATAAAGGTCCGGGGGATGGAGACGGTGAGGCGAGACTGGTGCGAGCTGACCAGCAAGACCCTCAACCGGTGCCTGGAGCTGGTCCTCCAGGAGGGAAAAGTCGACGAGGCGGTGGATCTGGCAAGGTCGGTGATCGAGCGGCTGATGAGGCTCGACCTCCAGAAGGACCCCGAGATCCTCGACGACCTGATCCTGACGAGAAGGTACACCAAGAGCGCCTCGTCCTACAAGAACAAGCAGCCGCACGTACAACTGACCGAGAAGATGAGGGCGAGGGGCGGCGCCGTCCCCCAGGTGGGCGACCGGGTCCCCTTCGTCATCATCCGGGGGAAGGGGCTCTTCGTCGATCGGGCCGAGGACCCCGCGTACGCCCTCGAAAACGATCTGAAGATCGATACCGACTATTACATCGAAAAGCAGATCCTCCCACCGCTCCTTCGTCTCCTCTCGCCCTTCGGCGTATCAAGAGAGCAGCTGGTCTGCTGCCCCGAGCAGCAGAGGCTCTTCGACCTGGAGCCAACCAGGGCGAGGGTTGCCAAACGGCCCTCGCCATCGGCCGGGGCCGCCGGCGAGGGCTCGGAGCAGAAGTCCCTCTTCGACTTCTGACATCTCGCTCGTTCATCTCGCTCTGGAACCGATCTTCTATAACCGCACTTCAAAGGCTGCGCCCATCGCGCCCAGGTCTGGAGGTCAGGAGTCTTCCGCGAGTATTATCCTCACCCAAAGACTCCTGGGTACCCTGCCACCGTCGCTCTGAGGAGGACGTCGATGATCAGGGCCGCGAAGAGGACCGCCCTGTAGTTTGCGCCCTGGTAGAAGATCCCCTCTCCCCTCTCTGCCGTGGGATTTTTGATGAAGTCGACGGTCTGGATGATCATCCACATCCCCGCCGCGAGAGCCGCGGCGAAGTAGATCGGCCCAAGGCCCGTGACCGCTCCGAGGGCGAGGGATAGGGCGACCCCAATGACCCAGGCGGCGGCGACGAGCTTTGCAGTCCTGGGGATGCCGAAGGTGACGGGGAAGGTCGGAATCCCCTCCCGCCGGTCGCCCTCGACGTCCCGGGAGGCGTCGCAGTTGGTGAACCCCCAGTCGGTGATGCAGATCATGGCGCCGAGGACGAGGGCTCCAGGGTGAAGGCCGGGCCCTGCTTTCAAGAAGCCCGCTGGTGCCATGGCGAGCCAGACCCCCACGGGGACGATCCCGTAGGCGAGGCCGACGAAGGCCCAGGAGAAGGGGGTCGTCCTCTTCGCCGCCTTCGAGTAGACGGCCATGAGAAGGGTCGCCGCGATCAGGGCGACGAGGCTCTCGGGGTTGAGGTAGAGGGCGACCGCGGCAGCCAGCCCGAAGAGAAGAGCCGAGTAGGCGAGGGCCGACGATCTCGCCACCGCTGACGACGGGAGGGGCCGGTTCGGCATCCCCACGGCGTCGACGTCCACGTCGCAGCAGTCGTTGTAGACGTAAGAGCTGGTGATGGCGAAGTACGCCCCCAGGGTTGCGATGACAAATGGAAACGCGGACGGAAGCCCCCCAGCCGTGGCGTATGCTGCAAGGAGCGCCGTCGCCCCGGGGAGGGCGATGTCCATCGGCGCCAGGGGTGGGCGGAGAAGCTCCCAGTAGGCCGCGAGCCCGCCGCCGCGGCCAAAGCTGACGCCTCTCTCAGATTTGCCGCGTCTCGCGTCGTCCTCGCCTCCGGCACCTCTCCCGCCTTCGGCGCTTCTCTTGCCTTTTGCACCCTTCGAGTCCGAGGAGCCGTTCACGCCCTCTCACCCCTCAGTCCAGAAACCCCTCGAAGACGTCCGAATAATCCTGGGGGCGGACGAGCCAGTCGAGCTTCCCCGCCTCCCTTCCGATGGCGTAGATCTCCCTGTTCTTGGAAATGCCGAGGGCCTTCGCCTTAGGGACCTCGATCTCCCGCAGGGGGGCGGCGTCCTCGCATCTCGGGTTCTCTATCCAACCATCGTCTATCAGGAAATAGGCTCCGCCCCCCCGCTCTCGTATCGGCTCGTAGATCGACGAGAAGCTCCTGGCGACGAAGTTTGCCATCTTCAGCCTCTTGTTCGACTCGTTGATGGTGATGTGGCCGTAGCCTGGAGGGACCACCACCTTGTCGCCGCCCATCGCCCTCACCACCACCACGTCGCTGAGATCCTCCCTCTGGAGGAGGTAGGTCGCCTCCCCCTCCAGGACCTCGTAGACCTCGGGGTAGGTGGCGGTCTCGCCGGGGACGAGGGGGTGGTAGTGGCCGGCGGTCTTGACGTACTCGCGCCCCAGCATCAGCGGCGGGATGATGGTGATGTCGTACCTGATCCCCTGCTCAAGGAATAGGTCGCCGTCTCTCCTGCTGAGGAAGAGGTCCCTGTACATGTAGTAGAGCTCCAGGTTCTCGGCTCCTCTCGCCCACTCTTTGTCGTAGAGGACGTCGTCCATGTCGTGGAGCATCCTCACGTCAGGCTCCTTCGTCTTCCCACCGAATTCGAGTTCGTTCAAGTCTCAACACCCGGGGATGGATTGAACGGCAAATTTATAACGTTTTTCCGAGAAGTAGACATCATGGAAAATGATGAGAAGCCCGCCACTTTCTGCAGGGACATGAGAAAGTTCATCATGACCTTCGTATCCACCACCGCCGAGGCGATCCAGGCGACCCAGGGGACCGGCGGCCTGATGATCATGTCCGTCGCCATCGGGACCAAGCTCTGGGACGAGATGGAGCAGTTCAAAGAGTGCAGCATGCCGAGCTTGGAGACGAGGGCTGATCAGATCAGCTGCTTCATGGAGACCCTCAGAGACTCGGGGGCTATCGGAGCAAGCACCTTCGAGGAGAAAGACGGCCGTCTCGTCGTCCGGATCAGAGGCTGCTTCTTTGCTCCCGCCAGCGATCGCCAGATCGGGGCGGGGCTGGGCCACCCCCTATGCCCCATCGGAGGCCTGATCGTGGCAGGCCTCCACAAGACCGCCGCCATCCTCGCCGCCCTGGAGGTGGTGGAGCACGATCCCAAAGCCGAGGTATCGACCCTCACCTTCAGGCTATACTCCTGACGCGAGGGATGGCGAGAAGATCGATGTCGGGCCGCTCAACCGCCGGAATCGGGGACTGATCAGAGCTTCGTTCTGATCCGGTCCCAGACCTCCCTTATGGCGTCGCCGACGGGGCCTCCGGCCTCGACGAGGGTCTTTCCCGAGATCATCGCCCCCACCACACCGGGGTCGAAGGGGAGCTTTCCGGCGATCTCGACGCCCATATCGCGGCACAATCCCTCGATCTTCCCGGTCATCTCAAGGTTGAGGTCGTACTTGTTGATCGAGACCATCGCCTCCACCCCGAAGTGCCGGGTGACTTCGAGGATCCTCTCCAGGTCGTGGACCCCGGAGATGGAGGGCTCCGTCATCACCAGGGCGATGTCGGTCCCGGTGATGGAGGCGATGACGGGGCAGCCTATCCCCGGAGACCCGTCGATGATGATCAGATCCTTCTTCTCCTTCTCGGCGACCCTTGCCGATATCTCCCTCACCATCGTCACCAGCTTTCCGCTCGCCTCCTCTCCGGGAAAGAGGTCGGCGTGGACCATCGGCCCAAACCGGGTCTCGGAGACGTAGGCGTGCCCCGATATTCTGTCGACCATGGAGACCGCCTCCGAGGGGCAGACGATGGTGCATACTTTGCATCCCTCACAGCTAGCGGGGTCCACGACGAAGTCTGATATCGCGTCGAACCTGCAGGCCTTCTCGCACTCGCCGCACTCGGTGCACTTGTCGGGATCGATCAGGGCGGTCTTTAGCCCCAGGAAGTCGAAGGTCTCCAGGACCCGGGGCTTGAGGATCAGGTGGAGGTCGGGGGCGTCGACGTCGCAGTCCGCCAGCACCGCTGCCCCTTCGGCGAGGGTGGCAAGGGAAGCTGTCATCGTCGTCTTGCCTGTTCCGCCCTTCCCGCTGATGACCACGATCTGCTTCATTCTGCCGCCTCCTCGATCTTTCCCAGCAGCTCGACGAACTCGTCTCTCCACTCTGCCATAGCCTCGGAGAAGAGGACTCCGCGGGAGTAGAGCTCCGCGATCTCCCTATTCATTGGGATCTCCAGGAGGATGGGGATCTCTTCTCTTTTGCAGTAGTCGTAGACTCCTCGATCGCCGACGCCGCTCCGGTTCACCACCACGCCGCATGGGATCTCCATCCCTCTCACCACCTGGACGGCGATGGAGAGGTCGTAGAGGCCGAAGGGGGTGGGCTCGGTCACCAGTAGACAGAAGTCGCTCCCCCGGACCGCCTCGATGACGGGGCACGCGGTTCCCGGAGGCGAGTCGATGAGGACCAGGTCGCCTTTCGCCTCGGCCTTGACGGACCTTATGAGTGGAGTCGCCATCGGCTCGCCAACGGAGAGCTCCCCCCAGAGAAGCCCGACATCCCCGGACCTCGCCCTGCAGATCTTGCCTATCGCCCTCGTCCCCTCGGATATCGCCCCTTCGGGACAGACGAGGGCGCACCCGCCGCAGCCGTGGCAGAGCTCCTTGAAGAGGAGGACCTGCTTTGGAAAGACGGCGAGGGCGTTGTAGGCGCAGAACTCCGAGCATCGGCCGCACCTTTTGCACTTTTCATCGTCTATGACTGGGATCATCACGTCGCAGTCGGTGCAGGTCTCATCCTCCCGGCGGGGGAAGAAGAGGTACGAGTTTGGCTCCTCCACGTCGCAGTCCACCAGCACAACCCCGCCGACGGAGGCTGCCAAGTTGGTCGTCACCAGTGTCTTTCCGGTTCCTCCCTTCCCGCTGGCTACGGATATCATCATCTTTCAAAACCTCGCTATCTCTATCATCCATCCCTTTCCGGTCGTCTCCGACGGAGGGTGCTGGTCATCTCCGATCCCCGGAAGTTCCAGGGTGAGGCCCGGGCCGAGAACTCATTTCTGGTGATCGACGGGACCGTCCGTCGTTGTGATGGCAAAAGGGCTCATAGATCCTCATCACCCAAGTTCGAAGGCCGAGCTAAAAGTGCCATTTGAGACGATATACTTTAAAGCTTCTCTTTCGAGACGAAGCCTCAGCTGATGCACCATTCGCGACGGTCTGATCAGCTGGGTTGCGTCAGCCAAAAAGGGCTAACATGAGACGTACTGGCCGCCTATGTTGAAGGATACGGTCATGATCTTCATCCAGTCCCTGAAGATATCCACCCTCCAGTTCCCCTGCATCTCCGCGGGGGGGCATCCTTTGATCTGGATGGCGCTCCATACTTTGCCCTCCCAGTCGCCGCTCGCGAAGTCCTTCGGCGGGACCACCGCGAAGGTTCGGGCGTAGAGCCGGCCGTTCGGGCCGTACCATCTCCACTCCATCTCGTGAGGTTCGAGGTCTCTTGCGAACCTCACCCAGGATACTGCCTGATCGTCTGCAGGCGAGAAGGAGTAGGTCCTGTAGACCGGGTCCCAGTTGGCGTTCACGGTTTTTGCCATGGTGTAATCGCTGAGAGGAACGAAGGGAAACCATATCGCCCCGCCCAGAGACGCGGTCGATAAGACCGCAAAAAAGGCAAGCATAGCCTTGATTTTCTTCATCTCGAATTTACCCCCTACATTGCCATGATCTATGTTATAATCTCTTGATCATGGATATAATAAATAACTTTAGTAGCGTAGGAACCCCGAAGCCCCTGAATTCCGGCGTGCGGCCTGAAAATCAGAGGACCACGGCCTTTATCCCCCTCCTATTCGCGACCTCTGCCGGTATGTCGACGGCCTCGCTCGCGGCATCGATGATGGCGCCGTCTGCGGTTGCGACCGGAGAGGCCGCGAGCTTGAGCCTCCGGTCCGCGTCCTTCGCGGTCTTCGCGGAACCGGGAAGGTCGAGGTCTGCCATCATCTCCCTGATCTGTGCCGCAAGCTCCCCGCTTCTGCTGATCTGCTGGTCGAGGACAAACTCGGCGCGGCTGACGCCGCTCTCTTTGAGGATCGTGATGATCTCCACCAGGGCGAGGACAGTCTCGTCGGAGGGTCGAAACCTTCTGAAGACGCCTCTTGTATCCCTCAAAAATCCGTCGTCGCAGAGGTAGACGGGAATGCCGGAGAGGAGGCTCTCGGCGGTGATGAGGACGTTGTAGCCGTCGACGGCGACGGTCCGGCCAGATAGCTCCCTCACGGAGATCCGTTTGCCCTTTCGCGACGCCGCCACGGTCGAGGGGACGGCCACCCTCGCGAGGACGAACCTATCCTCCCTGGGAAGACGGTGGTGGTCGGATACGAACCTGATGGCTGGTCCCGACGGGTAGCCCCGATCCAGGAGGTATCGAACCTCCGCCGCCGCCCGGCTCAGGGGTTTGTGATCTCCTGTCGCGATCTTTTTGCCTCCAGATAGAGGTCGCGTCCATAAGAGTCGGTGGCGACGATCATCGGCCCCCAGTCCTCGGCCTCCAGCTCCCAGAGCCCCTCGGCCATGCCGAGCTCGGGGAGGTGGAGTTTCCTCACCCTGAGGCCGCGGGCGGCGAGGGCTCCGCATCCGCCGGGGTAGGCGAGGTAGGCGGCCTTACCCCGGAGGGCTTCAGCCTCCTCGGATATCCCTCCCTTCCCCACGATCAGCTTCGCACCCCTCTCGACGACCTCTTTGGTATACCGGGCGACCCTGCCGCTGGTGGTGGGGCCGGCGGACAATACCTTGCCGTCCCGGACCAGGGGGCCGCAGTGGTATATGACGGCGCCTTTGAGGTCGACGGGAAGCTCCTCGCCGGAGCCGAGGAGGGCGTGGACCCGGTCCCGCGCGGTGTAGACCGTCCCGCTGATCCAGACGAGATCTCCGGCCCGGAGGGCCGAGACATTTTCTTCGGATATGGGGGTCCTCAGTCTGTGCTCCATTTCTCATCCCTCACTTTCAGTCTATGCTCCATCCCTCATCCTTCACCGCGGCGGTCGCGCTCCTGTTCGCCCAGCACTGGATGTTCACCGCCACCGGCAGCGATGCGGTGTGGCAGTGGGCAGTCTCGATCTTGACCCCCAGGGCCGTCGTATCGCCACCGAGGCCCATGGGGCCGGGGCCGATCCGGTTGATCTCCGACAAGAGGGCCAGCTCCATCTCCGAGGTGCCGGGCATATTGAATAGCGCCCTTTTGGCGAGCCTCGGGGCGAGGTCGAAGGTCCCGCCGATTCCAACGCCGACGAAGACGGGGGCGCAGGCTCTGCCGGCCCGGTTTGCCACCTCCCTGGCTACGTAGTCCAGGGGGTCGTCTGCGGGATTTTTCATCGCCAGAAAGCTCGCGTTCTCGGAGCCCGCTCCCTTGGGGAAGGCGGTGATGCGAAGCACATTTCCTGGTACGAGATCGATGATCAGGTCTGGCATCCCCAGACCGGTGTTGTCGCTGGTGTTCTTCCTCGTCAGGGGATCGACGGCGTTGGGCCGGAGGGGGATCTCTGCGGTTGCTCGGCGGACCCCCTCGGCGATCGCCTCCTCGAGAAAGGGCGGGATCGCGAGGTCGCGACCGATCTCCAGATGGAATACGGGTAGGCCCGTGTCCTGGCATATGGGGACGCCGTCGGAAGATGCGATCCTGACGTTCTCCACTATCGCCGCAAGCGAGGATCGGGCGATGGAACTCGTCTCCCTCCCTGCGGCCTTTTCGATCAGTTCCATCACCCAGGACGGCAGGGTCGTCTCTGCCCTCTTCAGGACCGCCACCGTCGCCTCGACCAGGTCCGTCCGCCTCAAGTCCGACCCTTCCCCCGGATCTTGATCGGCTTTGACTGGTCAGCGATCTTCAGCTGGGCGTCAAGCCCCAGGGCCCTCTCCATGGCGTACTTGTGAAGGTCGCCGGAGGTGTGAATCCCACCTTCGCCGCCCCGGACCGCCCTGCAGGGGTACATCTGGCAGAGGAGGCCTGCCCGAGGCGGCGCATCTTCCAGCTTCACCCCGACGACGTCCTTTGCCACGTGCCAGGTGCTGCCGCAGGGAGAGCCCCTGACCACATCGACTCCGGCGATCCGGCCGCCCTCCACCTTCACCTCGATCTCCGGCCGGCCCAGCTTCTCGGCGAAGGAGTCCACAGCATCGATGCCGCATTTGTCGAGGGTGCAGCAGATCTCGTCCACCTCGATGTAGATCCCGTAAAGATCTGCGATCTTCTGAAGCTCGGGGACCGATCCCGCTCTTCCGATCCCGCCGGGGACGATGACTGCCTGGGCTCCACCCTTCCCGGCCCGGATGGCGATCTCCGGGGTGATGTCTGGGTGGAGGGAGTAGGTGATGATCAGGTCCGAGTGAAGAACTCCGGGTCCAGGCCGAGATCGTCGAGGAACTCCTCGGGGTCCTCGATGAAATCGGGCAACGTTTGGGGAAGGTCGACGGAGACCACCTCGAAGTCGGTCCTCGTTTTTATCGTCTCGATGAGACGCTCGCCGTACTTGCCCCTGGTGACGACTCCGACTCGCATGTTCGTTTCATGGCGAGGGATGGTTATAGAGTTTGTCTCGGAGTCGGTCTCCGCCTCCATCAAGCTCGAATTCTCTTCGTCCATCTCGACTTACTCCACCTGCTGAGGGGATCGGTGATATCACGTCACTGGGACCCATAGAACTCATGATTCGAATGAAAATCGGATTGACAACTATCCTCGCCTTTATGTCATCAATCCGAGTTCTAGGGCCTTGGCGTAGGCTGCATTGGCTTCAGATGTTCTGCCAAGGGCTTCGAGAGCGATGCACTTGCCATACCAAGCCGGGGCAAATTCGGGATCGAGCCTGATAGCCTCGTCACAGGCCTGGATCGCCTCAGTGTAGTTGCCCTGGTAATAGAGAGCGATTCCCTTGCCATACCAAGCCGTGGCAAGATTGGGATCTAGCCTGATAGCTTCATCAAACGCCTGGATCGCCTCGCCGTACTCGCCCTTCTGTCCGAGAATAATGCCTTTATTATTCCAGGCACCTGCGTTCTCTGGATCTAGCCTGATAGCTTCTTCATATGCCTGTATAGCCTCGTCGTCTCTACTTAGACTGCCAAGAGCTACGCCTTTGTTATACCAGTTGATGGCTAGATCGGGATTGAGCCTGATGGCCTCATCGTAAGCCTGGATCGCCTCATCGTACTTACTCATATTCATGAGAGCGGTACCCTTGTTAGACCAGGACGCGACGTCCTCAGGATCAATCCTGATGGCTTCCTCGTAAGCCTGGATGGCCCCAGTGTAGTTGCCCTGCATCCCGAGAGCATTGCCTTTGTTATACCAGGCGGCTTTATTCTTAGGATCGATCCTGATGGCCTCGTTGTAAGCCTGAATGGCCCCGGCGTAGTTGCCTTGCATCTCTATGGCAAGACCTTTGATTGTCCAGGCATCGGCATATTCAGGATCGAGCCTGATAGCCTCGTCACATGCTTGGATCGCCTCAGTGCAGTTGCCCATGTAATAAAGAGACCTTCCTTGGTTATACCAAGCATCCACAAACTCTGGATCTAGCCTGACGGCTTCTTCGTAAGCCTGGATCGCTTGGTTGTATTTGCCTTGATTTGCGAGAGCATTGCCTTTGTTATTCCAAGCTTCGGCATCATCAGGATTTAGCCGTATAGCTTCATCGTAAGCCAGGATAGCCTCGTCGTACTTGCCCTGATCTGCGAGAGCAATGCCTTTATTATACCAGGCCCCGGCAAAATCAGGATCTAACCTGATGGCCTCATCGCAAGCTAGGATGGCTTCGCCAAAGTTGCCTTTTCTACGGAGGGCTTCACCCTTATTATTCCAGGCATAAGCATTCTCAGGATCAACCCTGATAGCTTCATCAAACGCCTGGATCGCCTCGTCGTACTCGCCCTTATCCAAGAGAACGGCGCCTTTGTTAGTCCAAGCATCGGCGCTCTCAGGATCTAGCCTGATGGCTTCGTCATATGCTTGGATCGCCTCGTCGTACTCGCCCTGCATTCCGAGAGCGATGCCTTCTTCTACCCATTCCTCAGCCGTCTCCTGGCCAAATGCAGGCATCGCCAACGCCGCCAGCGCCAGCACGCACAAATTCAGTTTCAGACTCATCTCATCGCCCTCTCTGAGATTGATACTGTCACTAACCATGAAAAATGTTTCGGCGAGTCTCCACAGGACCAACGACTCCGCCGTGGATAGCCGTCCTCAGATGCCTGGTCTCCCATCTGGAGCGGGGTTTTTAATTCGCGCTCTTTCGTTCACCGTCTCGGTTTCTATCTCGCTCTCCCGTCTTGGCGTCTGTCTTCGGAGAAAGTACAATTACCTTGAATCCGATTGTAGGATCATGATACCTTGCGTCCTGGTGGCGGGAACCCACAGCAGCGTCGGAAAGACCACGGTGGTTCTGGGGCTCCTCGCAGCCCTCAAGAGGCGGGGGCTCAAAGTCCAGCCCTTCAAGGTGGGGCCCGACTTCATCGATCCGACTCACCATACCGCCATTTGTGAGAGGCCCTCTCGGAACCTGGACACCTTCATGATGGGCGAGGAGGGGGTCAGGCGGTCCTTCGCCCGGGGGGTCGAGGGAGCGGACGTCGCAGTCATCGAGGGGGTGATGGGGCTCTACGACGGCCTCGACGCCTCGGACGTCGCCAGCTCCGCCTCCGTGGCGAAGGTCCTCAAGGCCCCGGTCCTTCTGGTCATAAACGTCCACGGCACCTCTCGGAGCGCCGCGGCCATGGCCCTCGGTTACGCTCGATTCGACCCCGAGGTGGTGATCTCGGGGCTGGTCTTAAACGGGGTGGGAAGCGAGCGCCATCTCGGCCTCCTGAAAGAGGCGCTCGCGCCCCTGGATATCCCCATCCTCGCCGCCCTCCCGAGGAAGGGGGAGATCTCCCTTCCGAGCCGCCACCTGGGTTTGACGATGGGGTTTGAAGGCCATCACGATCTTGACGCCTTGGCCGACTTCGTCGAGGAGAACTCCGACCTCGATGAGATCCTGAAACTGGGATGCGATGTCCCATCTGCAGAAGAGCCTCCTGATTTCGATGGAGAGAGGATCAGGATCGGGGTCGCATACGACGAGGCCTTCTGCTTCTACTACGCGGAGAACTTCGAGCTTCTCCGGCGTCTGGGGGCGGACCTCCAGTTCTTCAGCCCGATGAGAGACCCGCTCCCCGAGGTCGACGGCCTGTACCTCGGCGGCGGCTACCCGGAGCTTTACGCCTGCGAGCTGGAGGGGTCGCCGACGCGGATCGAGATCAGAAGGGCCGCCGAGGATGGGATGCCGATCTACGGCGAGTGCGGCGGGCTGATGTACCTCTGCGAGTCGGTGGTTTCGAAGGACGGGGACGCGGAGAATAAGATGGTGGGAGTCCTCCCCGCAACCATCACCATGACCGGGAGGCTCCAGGCGCTGGGGTACGTCGAGGGGGACGTGATCTCCGAAAACCCCGTCGTCGAGAAGGGGACGGTCATCAGGGGGCACGAGTTTCACTACTCGAAGATGGACTGTGCTCAAGACGCCCGGTTCGCCTACCGGTTCCGGCGCGGGAAGGGGATCGTCGAGGACAAGGACGGCCTCATGGAGCACGAGACTCTGGGAAGCTACCTCCACACCCACGTCTGCTCGTTTCCCATGGGGAGGTTCGTCGATAGCTGCAGAAAGTATGGGAGGAGATGATCTGCAACGACTGGGTGATCTGGAGAGATACGATAAAACAATAAGGTGAGAAAAAGGGATTGAGAAAGGGATGGGGAAAACCCCGGCATTTCGGCATTCTCGGCGACTTCGGAGAGATATATCCTTCATCGGCCTTTCGGCCGGCTTCCTTCTTCAGGAGACGATCTCATCCCCGGCTTATTCTTCCGATTTCGTCAAGGATTACTCCGATCTCTCTCCTTCCGCCAGTCTCCCTTAAGGCTTTAGCTCTTCTTGTTCTTCCTCTTGTTCTTCCTCTTCCACTTCTTCTACTTCGCCATCCCCTTCTTCCCGTTCAGCTGTTTTGGCGCCGAAGTAGAAGCCGACGGCGATTCCCACCAGCTGAATGTAGGCGATCACGATCTCCCTGCCGATTCCGATCTCTTCCCCCATTACAATCGAGAATAGGGCAAGGATGGTGAAAGCGAGAACCAGCGATCCGGCCACTGCCCTCCTCAGCTCTCCTTTGCTCAGGGTCTGGTCGGCCAGGCATCCCAGAAAGATCAGGAAAAGGAAGACGAAGGCCACGAAGGCGATCCCCACCCAGGCATCGGCGATGGTGAGCCTCGAACCCAGAATCTCTGTAACGTTGACGGACTGGTTCAGCTTGACGGATGTCTCCAAATACTCAAGGGCAAGATCCTGCTTGCTTTTTATCGCAGTTGTCGTGATCCATCCCAGGAGGATCACGACCAAGGCGAACATCAGCGTTACTATTAGCGGGCCACTGCCGTTGCATCTGTCGCCACTCATTTTCATAACATCTCTCCCTCCGGCTTTTGGAATTATTCAATCTCATTTCTAGATCATTAATCTTCCGATATAAATTTTCGGTGTATATTATATTGATATTATTTTGAGATGAGACGTATCTTTACATAGAAGGGTAGAATAAGGGCGAAAAGGGCGAAATCTTTTTTAAGAATCGAATAACTGAAACAAAGACGTCCATGACCGAAACCGCCAATTATTGCCTCAAATACGATCTTTCAAAGTCCAGCAGGAGCATTCGCTGATACTCTCGGCGATCGAACGGATTCATCGTTTGTGAAATATCATCGTCGGGTCTTATCGGGATTAACAATGAGGATATGTTGATAGATTCGAGGTATCCAACGCCAGAAAATCTGTTCTTGATGGGAACCGGAGGTATCTAAAATGAAAGTCGTCGCATTCAACTGGAGTGCCTGAAGTGACGGAAACGCCGCCGTCCTCGCGGAGAAGGGTGGCTGAAGTGCTGGAGAAAATAAGAGGATTGAGACCGAGCAGGTGCAGCTCGCTGGGAAGATATTGGGGACTCGCGGGCTCAAGGCCCTGAGTCCCTGATATCATTCAAACGACCTCATACCGTGAAGGTTGTCACGTCCTGGTCGTCACCCACCTCGTTGATTGTGCCGCTGTACGTCTTTGCCTGTCCTTTAACAACCGTCCTGACCGTCCACGCCACCGGTCCGACGTCGCTGCAGTCAGAGTAATAGTTCACCCAGACCCTGTAGGTGCCGCTCGGAGCGCCGTTTTCAGGCCAGAAGATGTTCTCAGCCCTGCCCATCTCGAAGTTGCTGCACCGGTTGTCTCGATCGAGCTGGCCGCCGGATGGCACCGAATCATATTGGTATGATACAGTGTCTCCGTTCGGGTCCTGAACGTACAGATCGATGTCCGCATAGGAGTGCCATGTCAAAGTGACCTGGACATCACCGGTACCAACCGCAGTGTCCTTCACCCTCGATCCGCAGGGATAGCCTCCTGGAGTGCAGGTCAAGCTCGAATCAGAGAGTTCTCCCCACTCGTCGAAGCGCAGAGTTTCACCGGGATTAACCCTGTACTGCTGCGCTGGCATGGATCTCGCATGGTAGCATGGGGAGTATAAGGGATTGTGGTTGACTTCAGACTCGAAGAGGAACCGGACCAGTGTGTAGGTCCCGGCAGGCACCCAATATCTGATCGTTGTAGGTTCTGCGCTGTATGGATGGTAGTCGCTTGCAAGGATCGTCCATTCTGTCGGCGGAGTCCAGGAGCCCCATATAGAAGGATTGTCCAGAACCGCGCCCTGGATGCAGATGCCGTTCTCGGTGTGGACTGGCAGTCTCCGGCAGTTCTCCTCGCCCTGGCACTCTCCGTAGCTGCCGCTCTCGTACTGGTGGGTGTTCACGATCTCGATCCAGCCGCCGTTCGCGCGGTTCCAGGCCTCAGGATCTGCTGACCCGCTGAGGCCGAAGATGCTGTAGGGTGAGAAGTGATAGGTCCTTATAGTCACCGTTCTTGCTACAGGATCGACGACTCCGGGGATCATCTCCCACTGATTGGATGTCGCGTTGAATGTGGTGACGCCGATGACACTGCTCGGATCGACATCTGAAGGTATGGGCAGTATAACCTCGACAGGGGTGTCAAAGGTGAATCCCTCGGGACCTAGCTGGTAGACCGAGCCCAATGGGACGAACTCACCCTGCAGCACCGGCGTCTTGGTCGAGTCCTGCTCGATGCTGAAGACCATGGTACCTGCGCTACCGTCCGCGTTTCGCGGAACGGCTCCGGCCGGAACGCTGATCCTCGCACCCTCCGTGGTACTGACGGTCCCAGGTTCAGTGCTGGTTATGGACGATGAGCTACTTGTCGATGTGCTGGAGGTCACAGTGACTGCGCCGGTTCCACTCGTTGTCCCAACGGTTGTTCCGACAGATCCGGGACTTGCCATCGGATAGCGGTCAATGCTGGTGCCGCCTTCGATCAAGTAAGACATTTCGCAGATGCCGTCGCCATCACTATCCGTGCAGTCCAGGTCGCTGTAGTAGTTGCCCACCGATCCGTCGTCCCACAGGTTGGGATCTGAGTAAGCACTGTCGAAGTCGTCGTAGGCATTGCTGTAACTGTTCTCAATCATGCTGTTCTTGAAGATCTTGTTGTCAGATGAATCCAAGAGATATATACCACAATCACAATCTTCAACAGTGTTCCCCGTGAGGGTATTCCTGGTCGATTTGAAGAGCATTATACCGTCGCTATAGGATCTGCTGACCTTGTTGTTGGTGATGTTGTTTCTATCGCAGTCGCTCAGCAGATATATGCCATGATTATCACAGTCCTCAATAGTGTTCCCCTCGAGGTCATTCCTGGACGAATCGTAGAGCAGTATACCGTTCTCGCAGTTCTCGATCACGTTGTCTTGGATGGTGTTCCCGTCCGATCCTACATCGATTCCGGCCATTACAATACCTGCCGCGTTCTTGACAGCGAATCCTTCAATAGTGATGCCGTCGGCCGATAATGTTATGGCGCTCCCGTCATCGCCCGCATCCACAACCGGATAGCCGATGCCACGAAGGGTCAGGCGTTTGTTAACAACAACATTCTCATAGTAGGTCCCGCTCTGGACCTCGATGTTTGCTCCTTCGGCTGCCGTGTCGATGGCATCCTGGATGCTCTCGCCGGGTCTAACGGTGATCGTGCCGGCGACGGTACCGGTAGTGGCCCCATTTGTTGTGCCGATGACCGAATCTGTATGGCCGGAGGCCCCGGTCTCGCCGATATCCCAGACATTAAGGTTGTCGAAGCTGGCCACAAGGCCACCGGACTCTTCAGTCTCGGCCAGGATGCTTATCTCTCCTGAAGTTAAGCTGCTGTCGCCACAGGTTCCAAGCAGAATTTCGTTCGCGTATAGAGTGAACTCGTCTCCGTCACAGACCACCTTCAGGACGTTCTTTGCATTGCCGGTGTTCAATGCACTGGACTCATGCCAATTGATCAAGATAGTCCACTCATCATTCTGATACTTCCAGAAGGAGAACATGCCGTTAGTTGCGATAAGGAATCTGTAAAAGTCTCCATCGTTGTCTCGAAGGTCCAGGCCCAGCTGACAGGTATCCTGGCACTCCTCGGCGGCGACTTCCACCTCGGCCACAAAGTTGCTGAAGATCAGGTCGCCCGGAATATATGCGAAAGATACCATGTACGGCTCATTGACCGTTATTTTATACACTCCAGCCTCGTATGCGAAGGATTCCTCTGCAGTCGAGCTTCTCTTCCAGCCGCTAGTTTTGTCGGAGAAGTCATCTGAGTACGCAAGCGTACCTGACGGGAACTCCGAAGATTGAACTGAAAGCTGCAGGTCCTGTTCCGATCCCGATGACGAATCTGCGGCAAGAACCACGAGCGAGCAGCTCAGAGCCGCGATAATCACTAAGATGGCAAGATATGCTCGACACATTGATTTTATCATGTCAATCGAACCTCCTTTATCGCTCCCACCAGCCACTATTTTGATGGATGGCGGCGGCAGAATAAAACCCCCGTCTGACTGCAAGGGCTGGCGAATCAGTCCCGAAAAAATGATCACGGAATCTATAAAAGGATATCTAAAGAAAGGATCTCTAAAGGATATCTCAAAAAATGTTTAAACTTAGAACTCGAAGTTTCCTTCTAGGGATTCTGAGCGGTCCTGCACCGGGGCTTCATGTGAACAACTTCGCCCCGATCCTCCCTGCGATATCGCCGATGCTCATCGATCTGGGCCTTGCTCCCCGCCACATCGCCTTGATCCAGCATCTCGCAGGTAGCCTTTTAAACCTGAAACATTTTTAGCATCTTCTATGATTTGGGCATTTCAGAAGCCATCAATGAGGCAATGCCCGAATATCGAAGGCAAAGCCAGGACGTTGATAACTGGACCGAAATCTGGAGGGATTAAAAACGAAAGTCGTCGCATTCAACGGGAGCGCCCGAAAGGACGGGAACACCGCCATCCTCGCGAGAAGGGTCCTAGAAGAGATGGAGAAAGAGGGGATCGCAACCGAGATGGTCCAGCTGGCGGGCGAGAATATTCGGGGATGCACCGCCTGCGGTGGCTGCGTCGTAAATAAAGACCGGTGCTGCACCATCGACGACGACGTCGTCAACGACTGCATAGCGAAGATGATCGAGGCCGACGGGGTCATCATCGCGTCACCGACCTACTTCGCCGACGTCTCGGCGGAGACGAAGGCCCTCATCGACCGGGCTGGCTTCGTCGCCCGGGCCAACGGCGACCTCTTTCGACGGAAGGTGGGGGCGGCGGTCGTCGCCGTCCGGAGGGCAGGGGCGATCCACGCCTTCGACTCGATCAACCATTTCTTTTTCATCAGCCAGATGATCGTCCCCGGATCGAGCTACTGGAACGTGGGGTTCGGCTTGGCGTCAGGTGAGGTCGAGGAGGACGAGGAGGGTATGGAGACGATGAGGGTTCTCGGAGAGAACATGGCGTGGCTCCTGGAGAGGATCAAAACTTAGTCGACAGCCTCGTCTTCTAAAGAAGCCGTATCATCATCCCTTCTGTTCCCAACGGGTCGGAGGGGCGGATCTTCCGGCTGAGGTCGGCGAGCCTTCGGAGTGCGAGTCCACGGCCTGCGGGCTGTGGAGCCCGCCCAACTGGGAGTTCGAGTACGTCGGAAGCTATTCGGGCGACCTGACCTGCGCGGATCTGAGCTGAATGATCTGAGCTGAACCGAGGGAGGCTTCTGCCCCGCGGCCTGAACCTGAATCCAAAAAACAGGCGTGCGGCCGGGAGCTAACTCACCCTTCAGGGCGGTACGGCCGCACGCGAAATCTATCAAGTCCGAATCGGTTCCGACCAGAGACGATCAGACCTGCTCGGGCTTGTCGAAGAGCCCCGTCTTCGCCAGGATCGCGCCTGACCGTGCGTGAGGCCTCCTTGAGACCGAGTCGCTCGATTTCTCGATCTCCCTCGCCTCGTCGGCGAGCCTTGCGGCGGCCCGCATGACCTCGTGGCCCGCGGCGGCGGTGAGGGCGATTCTGTCCAGCTCCTTCAGCCTGAAGCAGGCGGCGGCATCGATCCCAGCCACCGTCTGGGCCATGTGAAGGGCGCCTATGGCCTTGGCCCGGGCGTAGGGGTTTCTGAAGTTCATCCGCTCAGTGCATTTCTCGGGGTTTCCGAGGATGTGAGGGAGCTTCGGCTCTCCTGCGATGATGCTGGCCATAGCCCCGTCCAGCTCCTCCTGGACGAGCCTGACAGACCCGCAGATGCTCAGCACCTTGAGGGCGTCGGAGTTGAAGAGCGCCATCTCAGCGGGGTCGAGGAACTCCCGCTTCGCACCGATGAGGGGGTCGAAGGGGAGGATGATGTAGCCGAACCCCTCGGCCTCCAGAGCCTCTCGGGCCTCCTTCTTCGATGGTCCGTCGGATATTACGATCGTCGGAACGTCCTTAAAGATCTCTCTTGCCGCCGTAGGTCCCGGGGTGGCGGCGTTGGGGCCTACCATAACCACCAGCTGGGGACCCCAGCTCTTCAGCTCCGCGGACATCTCAGCCTCTTTTGTCGTCATCTTGGCTCCGAAAGAGAGGGATCGAGCCTCGATGTCGGTCCTCTCGGCGATCTCGTCAAGGGCCAGGTCTGCGACCAGGGACGATGCGACGTTGCCGAGCTTGATAAATCCGATCTTGAACATGGCAATAACCCGCTCCGGTGATGCGGCCGGATCATAAAAGAGTTCCGATATCCTATCGGCACCAGGGTCGTTCCGACAGAACTTCTTTATATCCCGCTCCCGTTTTGAGTGATGATACTTTGAGATCTCAGATGATTCGTCACTTGGGCGAGAACAGGTGGCTTGTTCTGGACACCCTCGCCATAGTCACGGGCCTTGTCGGGGGGCTTGTGGCCGTCATCTTCAGGAGGCTCGCCGAGTCGGTCGGCCACCTCTTCTTCGGCCCGGTCCTCTCAGCCCTTCCCGGAGGGGACGCGAGGCTGGTACTCCTGCCGGTCTTGGGAGGGCTTCTCGTCGGATTTGTGATCCTCAGGTTCGCGCCCGAGGTGGGTGGGGAGGGAATCCCGGCCCTCATGGAGACCCTCCACAACAAGGGCGGCAGGATCCGGGCACGGACGGGCCTCGCCCTCCTCCTCGCCTCGGCCGTCACCATCGGGAGCGGGGGTAGCGCCGGCAGGGACTCGCCCATCTCCCAGATCGGGGCGTCCTTCGGATCTCTATTGGGCCAGAGGCTGAGGCTGACGGTGGCCGACGTCCAGATCCTCGCCATCAGCGGCTTTGTGGCGGGGCTCGCCGGAACCTTCAACGCCCCTCTCGGGTCCGCCATATTCGGGATGGAGGTGATAATGAGGCGGTTTAGGATGGTGGACGCCGTCCCCATCCTCTTATCGGCGGTGATCGGCGCTGCGACCGCCTCATCCTTCCTCGGAACAAACCCAGCCTTCACCCCCCCCGAGACCGACCTCGCCCTGGCGGAGCTCTGGCTGTGCTTCGTCCTGGGGCTCGTCTTCGGGGGGTTCAGCCTCCTCTGGGCTGGCCTTGTCAGCGGCTTTGAGAGGCTCTTCGAACAGCTCCCCCTGAAGGAGGGGCTGAAGCCCGGGCTCGGAGGTCTAGTCGCCGGGGCGGCAGGCCTATACTTCTTTGGTTACGGGATCATGGGGGTCGGGTACGACGGTGTTGACCGGATATTCGGCCTGGTCTCAGGCTCTGGGGCCGATGGAGCTGACCTCCGGCCCCTCCTCTTGTTCCTTTCCGCCCTGGCGGCGGCCAAGGCCCTGGCCACAGCGTCGACCCTCGGCTCCGGCGGGGCCGGGGGGAGCATCGGCCCCACCCTCTACGTCGGATCGGCGTTGGGAGCCGCCATGGGCCTCATCTTCGGCGACCTCTTCCCGGCGGCCGGAGGGCACGCTCCGACCTACGCCCTCCTGGGAGCCGGAGCCCTCTTAGCGGGATCGGCGGGCGCTCCCCTCACCTGCGTTGTGATGATCTCGGAGATGACGGCCGACTACTCCCTCCTACCTTCCCTGATGATCGCCTGCGCAACAAGCTACGGCATCGCCACGATCGGCCTCAAGGGGTCGACGATCTACACCCTGAACCTTCTGAGGAGGGGGGTATCCCTGGAGGCGGGGGAGGCGGTATTGGAGCGGGTTCTCGTCAGAGATGCGATGGTCAGAGATGTGGTTGCCGTCGCCCCCGAGATGACCATCCGCATGGTGAGGGACAGGATAGTCGAGGAGAACATCAGAGGATTTCCCGTCGTCGATGACGGAGAGCTGGTGGGGATAGTCACCTTCGACGACGTCCGGAAAGTTCCTGAGGAGATGCAGGACGAGATCACTGTCGAAGACCAGGCGGTGAAGGATGTGATCGTCGCCTATCCCGACGAGAACATGAAGCAGGTGATGGACCGGCTCTACAAGAACAACATAGGTCGGCTTCCAGTGGTGGATCGAGAGAACCCGAAGAAGCTTCTGGGGATCGTCACCAGGACCGACGCCATAAGCGCCTACGAGAGGGCTGCGGCGAGATAGAGGGCTAGAAAAACCAACGATGAAGAGACGGAGATGAAGTGGCGGAGATGAAGACGATGACGAAGGGCCGATCGAAGGGTCCGCTGGATCGGCCGGGATCTCGTTCGTCAGACTCCGTCTAGACTCCGTCTATCTTAACCCACTCCCCATCGGCGTCGACGGTCACCAGGACCCCGTCTTCCAGGCTGAGGATCTCCTCGGAGACCCCGTCCACCAGGGGGATCCCGCTGATGATGGCGCCGACGGCGACTATCGGCTCAGACCTTATGTTGATCATCGCCGCCGGGGCGACGCCCCTCTTTGCGAGCTGGTAGATGACGTAAGATCCTACAGTGGACCCTTTCCCGCCGGGAAAGATCAGAACCTTTCCTCCGACGAATTTGCCGAATAGCTGATGCTTCGGATCGACGACCTTTCCGGTATCCGGGTCGACGGTTCCAAGAAACGATATCGGCTCCTTTGATACCAGGGCGGGGCCCGAGGCCTTTCCGCTGGATATCCTGTGGCAGGAGATCTCCATCAAGATACCCTCCGTGCGGCGGCCTTGCCGGTGGCGGTCTTGACGCACTCCTCGGCGCTCCCGTAAGCCGCCTTTATCTTGCAGAGGCCCGGGACGTAGGCGAGGGCCTTTCCGGAGTTGACCATCATCTTTTCGTACCGGTCGCTGGCGGGCGACACCACCATGCAGGTGTCGCAGAAGACCTTCGCCCCCGACCCCTCGATCTTCTCGACGAGCCTCGGGCACCTTTCGGCAACCCCGCGGGCGGTGCAGATCCAGAACTCTCGTTTCACCTTCTTTCCCGCAAGGAGGCGGGCCAGATTCTCCAGCTCTTGCTGGGAAGAGTGAGGACAGCCGACGGCCACGATGTCCACATCGTCGTCGGGTCCGTTCTCTTCTCGGACCGCCTCGATGTCTCTTTCAGTCACCGTGATCTCCTCTGTGCCCTTCGGGGCTGCGGGCGCGTCCTCCTCGAAACGGTAGAGGGCGACAGAGCCGCTGGCGGCCATGGCGGCTCCGAGGGCCTTCAGCTCGTCGACCTTCGGCCTTTGGCGGAAGGTGAACCGGGGAACCCCTTCGCCCACCTCTCTTCCGACGATGTACCCCAGTATCCCGAAGTCGGAAGCCTCCAGGTCCGCCTCGACCGATATTTTGTGAGTTGGGACCCGGTTCTCTTCGAGGTGGTAGCCGTACCTTGGGGTCTTTCCCACCAGGGCGGCGGCGAGGGCCGAGGGTCCCCCCTCCCGGTTCGTCTTCGCCCCGATGACGGAGTTTGCGAAGGAGACGGCCGAGGACTCGCTCCAGGCGAGGTGGTCGCCACGTCGGGCGGAGTCGGGCCTGATCTGGTAGGGGGTGCAGGTGCAGTCCGGCGATATCCCCAGGCGGCGATAGGCGTTGACGATCTCGATCTGCTTATTCGCAAACTTCTCGTCTATTTTCATCTCCCGCCAGCGGGAGAGGTCCATCCCGGCGGGGTTGAGGACGCTGGGGACGGCCACCTTCCCCCGGAGGTCGGATATCCATTCGAGCCCCGCCTCGCCGATCGTCTTGAAGCTGACCCCCGCCACCTGGACGCTTCGAACGGGGATCAATCGGTCTGCGCCGTAGATGTCGCCGAGGGCCACCAGGATCTCCATCGCCTTCCTGAGGGTCTCGCCCCTCTCCCCCTGGAGGGCCTCCTCCTCCTCTCGCGAAAGGTGCATGATCGCTTCTCGGCGCCGGAATATAAAAAGGCTCAGATCAGGCTCAGATCAATCAGGCTGAGATCATGCCAGGATCAGATCATTCCAGGATCGAGCTCAGATCGAGCTTCATATCAGCCTGCCGATGGGGTGGCCAGCGGCGGGCCAGACATCCAGGTCCTTCGCCGCCTCGGAGACGAGGATGTCGGTCATCGCCGCCACCGGGAATACTTCCCCGGCCCGCTCGATGGGACCGTATAGTACGAAGTCGCCACCGGCCAGGATCTCCAGCCCCGCCGAGGCGGCATCGCAGGTGAGCCTAGTCCCTTTCTCCTTCGACCGGAGCCAGCGCCAGGAGGAGACGGCGTTGTGGATCCCCGACCCGGTGGGCAAACCGAACTTCGCCTTCGCCAGGACCGTCGACCGGAGCGATCTGCCGGCACCGTCGCCCAGGGGGACGACGCCGGGGTCGATGAGGAGGTTGTTCATCCCGAGGCCGCGGGCGATCTCGATCAGCCCAGCCATCCTTCCCGCCCCGCCCTTCTCCAGCGCTCCGATCGTCCCCTCGACGGTGGAGTCGGCGGGGTTGTAGGCGAGGAGGATGGCGGAGTCGATCTCGCTCGCGACCAGAGCCTTCTCTTCCCGATCCGTCGTGGCGAGGCCGATGCTGTTGTAGATGCAACGGTCGGCGTATCCGATCTCCGAGACGATCTCCGCCATCTCGATCCTCGTATCGGCATCGGCGGAGTCGAGAATCAGCGGGCCGGACCAGATCCCCTCTGTGAAGTCGAGGTAGCGGCCGAAGGCCGCAGGGGTCCTGGAGTAGAGGTGGAGGACGGCGGGGTTTCCCGTCTCCTCGGATAGAGCCGTTTGCCTCTCGATGAGCGCCTCGGCCGCCTTCTCGTCGAATATCCCCCGGTCCTCGTCCTCCACGATCCCCTGGCCCTGGTAAAATATCGTCCCGCAGAGGGCGGTCGGGTTCTCCCCCGGCTGGCCTCCGATCTTCACCCCGGCGACGTTCACCACCGACTGATCCCTTGCAAACCTGAACAAATCCACCGCCTCGAACTCTCTACTGCTCCTGCACTGCTGCACCTGAGGTTTGTGCTGCAAGGTGAAAAAAGTTGGGATGGCCTCTCCGAGCCTGCTCCACCACCTTAACCTCCGAAGTCGGCTCACGGGGTTATCGGCTCACGAGGTTATCGGCTACGGCTCATGAGCTTATCGACTTCTTTCTCAGAAGCCGGTTGTACTTGATCGCAAACCGGTGGGCTTCGTCTCTCATCTCCTGGACGAAGAGGGAGGCCTTGTCGTCCCTTTGAATCGGAAGTGGCCTGATCCGGCCGGGGACGTAGATCTCCTCCTCCCGTTTGGCGATGGAGATGACGGGGATGGCGAGGCCGAGCCTTCTGAGCTCCCGGGATGCGGCCCAGAGCTGCCCCTTCCCCCCGTCGATGACGATGAGGTCGGGCATCTCCCCCTCTTCCTCCTTCTGACGGGAGTAGCGACGTTTGACGATCTCGCCGATGGAGGCGAAGTCGTCGATCCCGTCGACTGTCCTCAGCTTGAAGCGGCGGTAGCCGTTTTTGTCCGGCCTTCCGCCCCGGAACTGGACCATCGACCCGACGGTGAAGCTCCCCGCGAGATGGGAGACGTCGAAGATCTCGATGACGTTCGGCGTCCCCGGCAGGGAGAGGGCCTCCTGGAGGGCGACGAGCTTTTTTCGGTCGCCGAAGAATCGGATCTCGACGTTCTTCTGAGCGAGGTCCAGAAGCTTCCTCTTATCCCCCTGCTTTGGGACCGTCACCCGAACCCGCTTCCCTTTGACGTGAGAAAGAAAATCGACGAGGGAGTCGTCGAGGGGCTCGCCCAGGATCAGCTCTTCGGGCGGCTCGTTCTCCGAGTAGTACTGGACGAGAAACTCTTCGAGGAAGCTCTCGCCGCTGGGGAAGACGAACTCCTCTTTTCCCTCCAGGGTCCCCTTGTAGACCTTGAAGAGCATCAGATAAACGCTATCGCCATCGACGATCAAGCTCAAGACGTCCTCGTCGAACCTCTTATTCCGCTCGATCGTCTGGCGGTCCTGGAGGCGTTCGAGGGCCCTGATCTCGTCTCGAAGCTCCATTGCCCGCTCAAACTCCTGCTCGGCCGAAAGCCGAGCCATCTCCTCTGCGAGCGAGCCGATCAATTCCCCGGTCCTCCCCCTCAGGACCGCCTCGGCCCTTGCCACTCGCGCCCCGTAATCTGCGGGCGAGATCTTTCCGATGCAGGGGCCGGAGCAGGCCCCCATGTGATATCGCAAACAGGCCCTCTTCGGAAGCCGACGACAGGTCCGAAGGCCGAAGGTCTTCCGAACGACCGAGAAGACGTAGTCTCTCTCCCGGGCGGAGACGAAGGGGCCGAAGAAGCTCCCTCCGCCCACGCGCTTCCGGGCGAGGTGGATTCGCGGGAACTCCTCGTCGGTGATGTGGATGGAGGCGTACCGCGAGGAGTCCTTCAGCTTGACGTTGTACTTTGGCCAGTGCTTTTTGATCAGGGCGTTCTCCAGAAGCAGCGCCTCCACCTCGCTGTCGGTGACGATGAAGTCGAGGTCGCGGGCGGCGGAGACGAGGGCCGAGGTCTTGGGATCCAGGTCTCTTTTCTGGAAGTAGCTTGAGACCCGCTTTTTCAGGTCCCGCGCCTTTCCGACGTAGATTACCTCGTCCGAGTCGTCTTTGAAGAGGTAGCAGCCGGGAAGGTGGGGGAGGGGGTCAGGGTCGATCATGGAGCTAGTTGGCCTTATAGGCGAAGATTACTGAAACGTCTCAGGTCAAAAGGGAGTTGACGAATTCCGCCTTTGGGATCTCATCGCCAGATTCAAGCCTGTCTGTTACATGTAGTGACATCGCGTCCTCGATATTTTCCAGGGCGTCTTCATAAGTATCTCCCTGGGTGTAACAACCCTGGAGCTCGGGGCAGAAGGCGAAGTAACCGTCCTTATCCTTCTCGATCACCACGGAAAAGCGATAATTCTTCATTCGTCCACCATTTGTCCTTTTCAGAATCAAGTTTATACCTGGAAAGGAGCCGATAAATACCTATCTTTTCGTGGATTCGATACCCCCAAGCCGTCGGTGTTGTGGCCCAGAATCATGCCGCTCCCTCTCGCCCTCCCAGAAGGCGACGGTGTTTACCGCCCCCATCGCCGGGGAGAGGCTGTGCTCCACGGGGTCTCCAAAAGACGGCGTAGACTAACATCCGAGGTAAGTTGTTCTTTATGGGTAAAAAGACTAAGATATTTTAGGTCTTAAATCCAGGCGCATTCGGGCACAACACACCATCTAGTTAGATATATTAAATATATATTATTTTACCTTGTTGATGGCCAAACAAAACATTTTTAAGATATGTGTAGATCTAGATGTAGGAAGTCTGATGACACAAGGGAGGCTGAAGAACATAAACACCAATGGTTATAATGTGGGATTTAGGGAAGCGTTCCGAGTTGAAATGGAAATGCAATGTACCTATGTGAATATGGTTGAGTGCAATTACTTGGTCAATAAAGCGATATTTTTAAGATATCAAGTTCTTTTTGGGAGGTCTACATGACAGAAGATCTGGGTTCTTTAAGAGATGAGGCATTCCGAGATTCGATGGATCAACTAAAACAACTATTATCACAAAGCAGTCAATCTTTCTTACTCGGTGCTGGTTGTAGTCGCTGTGCAAACTTACCTCTAATGGAGGAGCTGACCGATCAAGTACTAAAGAATGGAACTCTAAGTAGCAAAACAAAGGGTATATTGGGATTCCTGGTCCAGGAGTTTAAGGGTCCAGGCGTCTCAACAATTGAGGACTATATGAGCGATTTGATCGATCGGTTGTCGATCGCACAACGCAGGCATGACTGCAGAGTGGCTAATTGCAAGTTAAAACTTGATAAAGAATATTCTTTGGATGATTTGCGCCAAGCGCTTGAAGAAATTAAGAAGGCTATTGCCAGTTGCATCAATAAAGAAATTGAAATTTCAACACACAGGAATTTTATAAGAGCTGTTCATGGAATGTCTCAGTCAGGAAAACCGCTTAATTCGCCTGCAGTCAACTACTTCATCCTAAATTATGATACATTGATCGAAGATTCGTTAGCTCTCGAACGAGTTCCATATGTCGATGGTTTTTCGGGAGGGGTAACTGGTTGGTGGGACAGCAATTGTTTCAAAAACGAGAATGTTGCAGCTCGGGTATTTAAGGTTCATGGGTCGATTGATTGGTGCCTTTTGGAAGATGACGTTCTTCCGCGTCGGATTCGACCAGGTATAAAGTCGATTAGTCATGATGAGAGATTTATGATCTGGCCTGCTTCAACTAAATATCGAGAAACTCAACGGGACCCTTATGCACAGATGATATCGTGTATGAGAAAAATTTTGAGACCTTCAAAAAACACTGACGCTATTCTCACTATTTGTGGTTATCGATTTGGTGACTCACATATCAATTTGGAACTTGATCGAGCCCTAAGAGAATCAGAACAACGGTTGACGATTGTTGCCTTCACCAGCGAAGACGAACCAAATGGACAACTCAAAAAATGGATCAAGGATCATGAGGTGCAAGATCAAGTTCGTATATATGCAAATCGCGGATTTTTCCACGGAAATGAACAAATAACGTCAAAAAGTGATTTGCCTTGGTGGAAATTTGAAATAATTGCTCGACTACTGGGGGGCGAGAGATGAGTCCCGAGAAGATAAGCCCAAACGAACCCATCGAAAACCTTGCTATAGGAACCATTATTGAAGTTGACGGAACCCATATCGTAGCCGAGCTTGATTCAAGAATACTCGAGCTATCACGTGTTTTTGCTGGCGATGTCTACCCGATTGGGCAATTTGGCTCCATTGTAAAAATTCACTTCGGAAGGCGCCTAATTTATGGATACGTCAGTCGTCTTCGGATGAAGTCGGAGTACGAACGCGAAAAAGGGATCATCGAATCAAACCCATCTACTGCTCGAATAATCGAAGCTGATTTGTTTGGAGAAGGCGAGTGGATTTTGAGCGGCGAAGCACACTCCAAAAATTGGCGTCTTTATTTCGAGAGAGGCGTTTCGAACTTTCCCTTGCCGCAACAAATTATTTATTTGACACCTAAGTCTGAATTGAGATTTATATATGGACAAAATCAAGGAGCTACTATTAAAATCGGTGAACATGTCGGCTCTGGTGGAGCACCCTGCTACGCTGACATGAACGAATTGCTCGGCAAGCATACGGCAGTACTTGGATCAACTGGCTCGGGAAAATCAGGGTCTGTTGCTGCAATTCTTCATGCTATTCTTGAAAGAGGATGTGAAGAAAAATATGCAAAATGGAACCCGTGCATCGTCATTTTAGATCCACATAACGAATATGGTGAAGCGTTTCCAGATCATAAACGGCTTTCAACGGATGAGGGAACACTGAAACTTCCTTACTGGCTATTTAATCTTCAGGAGACTATTGACCTCTTAATCGGGAAGACAGAATTTGTCGCAACATCTCAATCAAACATCGTAAAAACCGCACTACTCAACGCTCGAATGGCTGCAGCTGAGGATCTTGAACTTGATCCAAACTCAATAACAGTAGATTCTCCGATTCCATATTCAATCGATGTTTTTATTGGAGGAATTAAAGAACAACGCGATCGTATAACTGCTCAATCTAAACATGAACCATTTGATTCGGTTCTGCAAAAGCTAGAAATCCTACAACGCGATTCCAGAAAGCATTTCATGATGGAATCATGGGACGGGGGCAACGACCCCTTTCCTGCTGTAATATCCCAATTTCTTGGTGCCGGCAAGCATGTTAAGATTGTCGACCTTTCTGGCTTGCCAAATGAAGTTGCGGGAGTAGCAAGTGCTGTCATTGCAAGAACCCTATTCTCCGTAAAGCTATGGCAGACCCCTGGTGAACGTAAGCAGATGCCCATACTCTTGGTTTGTGAGGAGGCCCATCGCTACGTACCAAATCGAGGCGAGGCACAATATGAGGCTGCACAGGAGGCGATACGTAGGCTCGCCAAAGAAGGACGAAAGTACGGTATCGGTCTCATGTTGATATCACAAAGACCCAGTGAAGTTGAAGCAACAGTACTATCACAATGCAATTCATGGATCGTGTTGAGGATCACTAACGACGCTGATCGCGAACATGTTCGTTCGATTCTTCCAGACTCACTTGCAGGACTTACAAGGGTGCTCTCGGGCTTAAGGCGACGGGAGGCTGTCTTTGTTGGCCAGGCAACAACATTGCCGTCACGGATATTAATCAGAGACTTGCCTCCAGAGAAGTTGCCGAGATCTCACGATATCGACTTTGATGAGGGATGGCAACATGACCCAATAGATGATAGCCGCCT
Source organism: Methanothrix sp. (assembly GCA_040770465.1). GTDB lineage: Archaea > Halobacteriota > Methanosarcinia > Methanotrichales > Methanotrichaceae > Methanocrinis. Next base: position 98,626 of record JAXGJB010000005.1, read on the forward strand.
TGAGGAGATTGGTAATCGATGGAGAATGCAGAAACGCCAGACATCAGATAGCAGTAAAGATTCTTAGGATGGATATTTCTTCAACACAGACTCCCATTGCCTTTGTTCATCACAGTCCAGAAAGGCGCAGCGTATTTGAGGATTTTGCTACAAAGAACAGAGATGCAGAATTCGAGGCTGGTGCATTCGGGGAGGCGAGGAGGGTTTCAGGATCGAACATGGTGCAAATTGCTTTTTTAGCGAGTCTCTCGAAATATACTCCGATTAAAGGCCACTTCGTGTGTGCTGTTCTAACGAATTCTGCCTCTGGAATCCCTTCTCCAGATTCAAATCTGTCCTACCCTGCTAAGCATACTTTTTTGCTATGTTAAAAAGCGATCACGAACTTTCCGTGGATTTAGATTTTAAACTGTTCATAATTTCTATAACTTCTTTTTCATAAAGATCAAATTCTTTAACTCGCTTGAGTAATTTTATGTGTCTCCACGCTTCTAGAACACCAAATAAATAGAATATATTTCCAAATATCAGGCTTGTAAACCCCCCAACTCCAAAATAAATTAATATCCTAAATCCAACAACCATCGAGACCAGATAAAGTTGATCCTTGTCATCATATAAAATTTTCGTATGTTTGTATTCTAATTCGAGATCTTTAATTCGCTTTTCAGATAGAATCGTAGAGCGTCTCGCGCGCCAATTTTGAACGGAAGGTGTCATTATATTTGCAACGATTGATATTATTAGTGCTAATATTATAGACACTATCCAGTTTATTTGGTTAAGCCAAGTTCCATAATTGGTTATTTCGTCGATCACGTACTCTCAAATAGTCACCTGATATAAATTTATTACGGCTTATTCGTGAAATTGAGGCGGATAACTCCTCTCTACGGTCTCCCGCACCTCCGCCAGCCACCTCCGCCTCTCCTCCGGCGTGCTCGTCACCACCACCGAGAAGGTCCTTCGATAGACATCGTCGACGCCACAGAGCCCGAAGACGCACCTCTTCCATAGCGCCTCCAGCGGATCGCCGAAGGCCGCAAGCTCCCTCTCCTCAGGGGTGTTGGCGGTGTTGAAGACGATGGCGCACTTCGCCCGCAGGAGGCCGACGGGGACGCCCTCGCCGCCGTCCCCCTCCAGAAACTCGTAGGCGACGCCTGGCCGTATGACTCGATCGATCCAGCCCTTCAGGATCGCCGGAGGCTGCCCCCACCAGTTGGGATGGACTATGACGATCCCCTCGGCGGCCGCGATCTCGTCGCAGTGATTCTTTATGGCTGGATCGACGGCGGCGCCCCTGGGGATCTCGGGGCCGGGGAGGATGGGGTCGAATCTCTCGGCGTAGAGGTCGTGGAAGAATACATCGTGGCCGTTTTCCTTCAGCGCATAGACCGCCGCCTCCGCTATGGCGTGATTGAAGCTTCCGGGATCGGGATGGCCGAGGATGACGGATACTCTCATGGGCTTGAAAAATGAACGGTTTTCTTCAGCGTTTGGCGAGGTGGGTGGTGGTGTGAGGTGGAGGGGGCGCCGGAGCCCGCAGCCCCAGGTCCCGAAACCCCCCGCCCAAAATCGTCTTTACTTCTTCTCAGAAGGCTGCTCGTGTGCGAGGATCGAGGCCTTTGCGTGAACCCGGACGAAGGCGCTCTCGTCCTCCTCGGCCGCCCTCTTCAAGACCTCAAGAGACTTCTCGTCCATCATCTCGCCGAGGACCCAGGCGGCGCCGCCCCGGATCTCCTCGTTCGTCTCCCTGTCCAGGATCAGCTCCGCCATCCTCTCCTGGACCAGATCTCTTCCCATGGCGGCAAGCCCCACCATGGCGTTCGCCTTGACGACGTCCTCGGGGTCCTTGAGGGCCTGGACCAGGGGCTCCACCACCTCAGGCCCGCCCTTCTTGGCTAGGGCGTTGACGGCGTTCGCCCGAACGATCATGTTGCTCTCCTTGGCGACGGCCTCGGCGAGCTTCTCGACGGTCCAGGTGGCGTCGGGCAGGTTCTCCGGAACCTGGGGCTCTGCCAGGGCGTCGATCGCCTCGGTCTCGCCCAGAGGGACGGCTCCTGACTTCTCCTTCTTCTCCTTCTTCCCTTTCTTCCCGGTCTCCTTCTTCTCTTCGGCCATGGGCTCTGAATTGTTGCCTATTCTACTTCAATTTTTCCAAGTTCGAAGGCCTTCCTGTTGATCTCCAAAAACCGCGCCGGAACCGTCTCCGAAAGTGCTTGCAGCAGGGTCGCCTCCTCGATGGGAAGGTATCCGGCGAGAGCCCCCAGCATCACGACGTTCGTCGCCTGGGGGCTTCCCGCCTTCGCCGCAAGCCCCGTCGCGTCCATTGCCTTCACCTCGCAGGCGACCTCCCGAAGGGGGGCGAGGATCTCCTCGATGGAGGGGTATGATGCCTGGCCCGTGGTGACGGTGACGGGCATCACAGGCCGCGTGTTCACCAGAGCTACCCCCTCCGGCGAGAGATAGTGAGCGTACCTCAAAGCCTCCGCCGGCTCCATGGCGAGGAGGACGTCCGCGCTGCCAGGAGATATCATGGCGCTGTAGCTGCAACCGACCCTGATGTGGTTTAGGACGCTTCCGCCCCGCTGGGCCATCCCGTGGGTCTCGACCCCCCGGACCGAAAGCCCAGCCAGCATGGCGGCCCTGCCGATGATCTCGGATATGAGGATCACCCCCTGTCCGCCGACCCCGACGACGACGACGTCGCACTCAGAAGTTCTCATTTCACCACCTCGATCGCCTGCTGGGGGCATATCGCGGCGCAGACCCCGCACCCCGAGCAGAGGGCGTTTATCTTTGCCACCTTCCCGTCGAACTCGATGGCGGGACAGCCGAACTTGACGCATACCTTGCACCCGCCACACTTCTCCTCATCGACTTTGAGCCTCGGCCGCCGGACCCCCGACCTGATATCGCTGATGACGCAGGCCCTCTTGGCCACCACCACCGAGAGGCCGGGATGGTCCCGCGCCCGCTTGAAGGTCTCGATCGTCGAATCGAGGTCGTAGGGGTCGACGGTCTCGATGAGCCCCGCGCCCAGGGACCGACAGATATCCTCCAGGTGGATGGGGGGCGACGGCTCGCCAGAGGCGGTCCGTCCCGCCCCGGGATGGGGCTGGTGGCCGGTCATGGCGGTGATGGAGTTGTCGAGGATCGCGACCGTCATCCGCGCCCCGTTGTAGGCGGCGTTAAGAAGGCCGGTGAGGCCGGAGTGGAGGAAGGTCGAGTCGCCGAGGACGGCGCATATCGGCCTCTCCTCGCCGCCGAACCTGATCCCCGCCCCGACGGTGATGCTCGCCCCCATGCAGAGGCAGGTGTCGACGGTCCCCATCCCCACCCCCATGGTGTAGCAGCCGATGTCGTTCGGATAGACCGCGTCCTTCCCGAAGGCCTTCCTCATGGCGTAGTAGGTCGCCCGATGGCTGCAGCCCGGACAGAGGGCGGGGGGCCTCGGCGGCAAGATCGAG